>DAOLCO010000001.1:0-341835 GCA_035327825.1 Oligoflexia bacterium
TCAAGCCTTAAATTCCTTGGTGTTTTTATATAAAAATGTATTAAAGAAAGAATTGGGTGACTTTAGTCATTTTAATAGAGCAAAGAAACCTCAACTATTGCCAGTAGTTTTATCTAAGGAAGAAGTTCACAAAATACTTGGGAGCTTGTCCGGTACATATTATTTAATGACCGCACTTATTTATGGAACGGGGTTGAGGTTAAAAGAATGCTTAAGGCTAAGAGTTAAAGACGTTGATTTTGAGAGAAAATCAATATTGGTTTGTCAGGGTAAGGGGAAAAAAGATAGATCAGTTCCTCTGCCCAGATCTTTAATTGAGTTATTAAAAGGGCAGATTACTCTTGTTCAAAAAATTCATAATCAAGATCTCACAGATGGTTTTGGATCTGTTTTTTTGCCATATGCGTTGGATAAAAAATATCCAAATGCTGCAAGAGAGCTAAAATGGCAGTATTTATTCCCTGCTCACAGAATATCTATAGATCCAAGATCAAATATTAAAAGAAGACATCATTTAAGCGATGGCATATTAATAGAACATATAAGGAAGTCCGCGAACATTTCTGGTATTAACAAAAAAATCACTGCACATACCTTCCGCCATTCTTTCGCTACCCACTTATTAGAAAGTAACCATGATATTAGAACAATTCAGGAACTACTTGGCCATACAAATGTAAAGACCACAATGATCTACACTCATGTGAGCCAGACCGGGGCAACGGGGACGAAAAGTCCGTTGGATATCCTTAATTTGACCCCAATTAATTCTGATAGACAGGAAGATATGAGAGCTGAACCTGCTCCAAAGGTTAATTTTAGGACTATGCTTATTCGCTTATGGATTATGCTAACATCAAAACGTCGTAAATTGTTTAGGATAAGTGCTTAACCTGGATTATTCATGATCCTAATTTGAGGGAATCAGGAATTATTGCAGGGGGTCTTATGTTTTACTACAAATGAGCTCTAATTCAATCGGCCAACTTTCTCACACCCAAATTCCTTGCCAACTCAAGTATTAACTTATCTCTGGAAAATAAACTAAGCTTGAACTTAAGCGCCTCAAGTGCAATAAAGTAATCAATTAAACCAAAATTCACTCCTCCTTTTCTGGCTTTTAGCACATGTACTTTTGCCAGCTCAATCACATCAGAGCCCTTCGGGATGGTCGCAAATCCATTTAACAAAATATTTGTTTACAAATTTTATGTTTATTTAATCCGGCGTTATAAATTCATACAGGCTCAACTAATTTAAATCACTTGACTTGAATTTAGAAGTTTTACGCCTCCTGCATCGAGCCAAAATTTTATTAAAAGAATTTCCTTTGCCTGCTCCCTGATCACTGAGTCAGAAAGCATCTCCAACCAGGTACCAGATGGAAGATCACTGGGAAGCTCGTTCTTTCTTAGGTAAGCGGGTTCGCTCTCAAGCCATTCAGGGCTTTTCAGGTAGGCTAGAATTACCTCTTCCGGGGAACTGTATTTGCTAAAAAATGTTTGTGCTTTTTTCAGAGCTTTCAGGCTTTCTTCCTTATTTAAATCAGGAGAATTGTCAATGTGATTTATCAGTAATGCTGATAGCATATTTCTCTCGTCAGGATTTTTAATATTATTTATTAATGTTCGCACTTCTTCCCCAAGATTATCATCAATAAATGCCGAAGCCGTTTTTATATATAATGATTTACAATTCATGGGGTTCTGGTCGGTATCTATAATTTTTGAAAATCTCCACGCTGGTAAAAACAAACGAAGAATTTTTCTCGCCTCTCTCGTTTCGCCTGATTCAGAGATTACGTTTGCAGCTAAAAGCGGAGTAATTTCCGAATAATTCCTGCCAGAAAGACCAATACTCCACCATGCTTCTCTGGTCATTGAATTAATAAGCCCCGCTTGTTTGAGAGATCGAAGTTTTTCATTTATGTCATCGGGAGTTTTAACTTCTTCGTCTTTGATTTTGCATGAACTGCTAAAGGTTTTTTTGAAATTATCATCAGAGTTTAAATAGTTAAGAGACATTTCGGTATAATAACCAAGTGGGTTGCTTTCGGTAATGTTCGACAAAATCTCATGATCCCATTTTTTTGATTTACCTCTTAATTTTCTTGTTGCGGCTTTCCAGAAGTCGCCATGGGAGCGATAATCAAATAGCTCATTAATAATTGATTCTATTATGCTGTCCTCGCTAATGGATGCCCTGCTTCTTGGTGCTTGTCTTTTTGAACTGCTAAGATAGGATTCCAGAATCATATAATTATCTGTGTCAAACTGAATAAGTTGAAGAATGTCGGAGGCTTTTTGCGATAGGTTTGAGAACTGATCTTCGCTCGCCTGATAGTTTCCTGTTCTAAGGTGATTCCATGCTAAAGCCCTATCTGCTTTAAGTACAAGCTCAATAGGACTTCCTCGTGCTATTATTTCTTGAAGAAGAATTTTGCTGTCAGGAAAAAGGCCCCTTCGGGAAAGAATTTCTGCCTCAATAAATAGTATTTCTGGATAGATTGGGCTCTCGTGAAACCTGTTCTTGAAATATTTAATCAGGGACAAGATATGCTTTTCGTTGTTGGAATCTTTGTCTTCCGAATTTATGGAGCCATTAATTTTTTTTAACAATGCACGTGATGATATTAATGGCGGTGCGTTTGAAATTATTTCATCTAGCAGTTGTTTTGCAGATTCAAAACGACCTGATTTTTCAAGAAGTGCTATCTCGGTTTCCCTGATTTCATAAAAAGCAGGAGTGTCTCTTTGTACGAGCTTAAGTGAATCTTGTAGCAAGTTGTAGGATTCGGTAATTTTATTTTCGCGAATAAGAATGGAAGCCTCAGCCAGTTGTTCGGCCAGTGATATGCCACTTGGCAAAGCCCCATCTTCTTTGGTTAGTTCTCTGACTCGTTGGTGAGATATCCACGCAGCATTTGTGTCTGGGTTCTGGATTCTTATATTGTAGTAAATAGAAAGAGCATCACGGTATTCCCTTTTTTTTTCAGCAATTAAACCTCTTGTTAACCTGATATCGGGATTGAGCACTAATTTGTCAACTGGTTCTAAGGTGGCTTCAAGCAGATTTAAATCCCTATCCAATTTTGAAAGATCTGGAGTTTTGCCATTAAGCTTGTTTTGAATTAGTAAGAGTGAGGCATCCTGAAAGGCAGGTGTGTTGTCGGGTATAGAGCCAAGAATCTGAAAAGATTCGTCCAGTTTGTTTTGATTAATTAGAATTTTTCCTTTTAAGAGTTCTGCCCAGTGTTTAAGGTGAGGGTTTTTTTTAGCGTTATTAAGTATCTTCTCGATTTCTTTGTCAGATAAATCTTCTTTTATTAGTTCTTCATTTTTTCTGAGGTTAGGGTTAGTTTGAGTATCAATGATACTTTCTATTCTTCCAAGATTTGAATTTTCCGGATTTGATCTTGAATTGATCCAGTCGCAAGCAGAAACTGTTAAGGTACTGATAAACAGGACGGAGGAGAACAGGAGATTCCATGAAAAAGAGCTAAAAATGCGAAGATCTGAATTTAGAACTATTTTTAGATTATAAGCCAAGGGCTTGCATCTGGATTTTAATGCCCTGGTTTGGGTAATAAGAGTCAAATTGGGAGATTTCTTTAGCACGATTCCCTAAAATTCATGTCTATTACTGGAATTAAAAGATATATGCACTTGCAATTTACTTACTATTTTATAAAAAGACTGAACGCAAGTATTGAAAAATAGTTCAGGAAATCATGTTACAAAAGCTTCAGTCAGTTGTAAGTCGTTTTGAGGAGTTGACTTCAAAATTATCAGATCCTGCCCTTTCGGGTGATAGGGACATGTTCCGGCAGCTTTCCAAGGAACACTCTGATCTGGAACCGATAGTTACAGTTTATAAGCAGTGGGAGCGCCTGACTTCAAATCTTAATCAGAGCAAAGAGATACTGGAAGAGAGTAGCGATAGTGAGTTGCGGGAGCTGGCTAGTATTGAAATTAATGAGCTGGAAGGTCAAATTGAAAGTCTAAGGCAGGAATTGCTTATACTACTTTTGCCTAAAGATCCTAATGATGAAAAAAACATTATTCTTGAAATTCGCGCGGGGACTGGTGGTGATGAGGCGTCGCTTTTTGCAGAGAATCTTTTTTCCATGTATGTGCGTTTTGCCGAAAAGAAGGGTTGGAGAATTGAAATACTTAGCGCATCAAGCGGAACAGTCGGTGGATTCAAGGAGGTCATTGCATCAATTGTCGGCTTGGGTGCATATAGTTTGTTTAAGTATGAAAGCGGAGTACATCGCGTGCAGCGTGTTCCTCAAACTGAAACCCAGGGTCGTATTCATACATCCACTGTTACAGTCGCCGTTCTTCCGGAGGCTGAAGAGGTTGATATTGCAATAAATGACAAGGATTTAAGGATAGATGTTTATCGCTCATCTGGCCCTGGAGGGCAAAGCGTGAATACTACAGATTCAGCAGTGAGAGTAACTCACATTCCTACCGGTATGGTCGTGACATGTCAGGATGAAAAGTCCCAGCACAAAAACAAGGCAAAGGCCCTTACTGTACTAAGGGCTCGATTATTTGATATGGAGCAAGCCAAGCTTGACTCTGAAAGATCACAGGATAGAAAATCACAGATTGGAACGGGTGAACGCTCTGAAAAAATCAGAACATATAATTATGCCCAAAGTAGAGTAACAGACCACAGGATTGGTCTTACAATTTATCAACTTGATTCAATTTTAGGTGGCGAATTACAGCTTGTTCTTGAGCCTTTAATAGCGCACTTCAGAGCAGAGGCCTTAAAGGGCCAAGGTGATGATGTGTGGTAATCCACTCTATCTCTTCACGGAAGAAACTGCTAGGGTTTGTAGATTATGAAGATTCGTGATGCAAGGGCTGGTGCAGCAAATGACCTGAAATCTCGACTTTGTATATCGCATGATGTGTCATTACTTGAAGCTGATATGCTTTTATGTGAAGTTTTTAGGATAATTGAAAGCAGGGAAGTTGACAGATCATTTATTTACTCTCGTATTGACAGCTATTTAAGTTCTGAGTGTCTTTTGCTTTATAATGAATTTTTATCCAGACGATTTTCTGGTTACCCAATGGCTTATATCACTGGTCGAAAAGAGTTTTATGGCCGTAACTTTAAAGTTAGTGAGGGAACGCTGATTCCAAGGTCGGAAACAGAACTTTTGGTTGATGTTTTTCTCGAACTATCAGGTAATTCCATTAATCCAGTAATTTGGGATATTGGAACAGGATCTGGAGCTATAATTGTATCGGCAGTGCTGGAGTTAAGAAAGAGGAATATAAAAAATTTTAGTGCTTATGGAACCGATATTTCTTTTGAGGCCATTAAGATAGCAAGAGAAAATGCCAGATTGCATGAAGTTGAGTCTCAAGTTTCATTTTTTCTCTGTTCTTTTATTTCTGCTATCGAGTTAAGCTCAATGAGCAGTCGCCCATTATTCCTTCTATCTAATCCCCCTTACATAGATGAAGAAGATCCTGCTACTTCTGAATATGTCCGAAAATATGAGCCAATGACTGCACTTTTCAGCTCTGATTCGGGCTTTTGGCACCACCAGATGCTTATAGAATCCTTTGTAAGTATTTGTAATTATTGGGGTGGTGATGTGTTTTTACTCCTTGAGATTGGCCAGGGACAGGGTAATAAGTTAAAATGCTTCGCCGAATCTCTGGGGGCAGTTTCTGGAGGTAATGGGGCTTCAGTGGCTGGTTCTCGAATTTCGGCAATTGATCTCAGGGCTGACATCTCTGGTATTGATCGAGTAATGATTTTTTCTCGAAGTGCAAAGAAATTGCACCAGCTTGATAATTTATAAATTGTTTTAATTTTCCCCAAAAGGATAATTCGTGATTGATGTTCTTTGCATAAGTGGTCCCTCAAAACCCTTGTCTGGTCGGGTTGTTGTTTCTGGTGCAAAGAACGCGAGTTTGCCACTTTTATTTGCCAGTTTGCTCACAGGAGAGCCTTGCGTATTTGATAATGTTCCTGATCTTGAGGATACCAATGCAACGCTTCGTATTCTTAGATCTTTTGGTGCTCGTTACGAGTATAGAGATAATCAGGTAAAAATACATACTGAAAAGCTGGTTTCTACAACTGCTCCGTATGGTTTGGTTAAGGCCATGCGAGCATCGTTCTGGCTGATGGGGCCACTACTTGCTAGAGCAGGTCGCGCTTCAGTGTCACTTCCCGGCGGGGATGCTATCGGTACGCGTCCAGTTGATTTGCATCTAAAAGGGTTGTCTGCTTTTGGTGCAGAGTTTCGAATGGATCATGGGGTGGTGCATGCTGAGGCGCCCGGGGGTTTGCGTCCAGCAGAAATTAATCTTGATTTCCCGTCAGTAGGAGCTACTCACAATATCCTTATGGCTGCTTCCCTTATTCCTGGCAGGTCGGTTTTAAGAGGAGCTGCACGTGAGCCAGAAATAGTTGATGTTTGCGCTTTTCTTGAATCGCTTGGGGCTGAAATTTCAGGTGCTGGAACTGATGAAATTTCTATTGTTGGAACGGACAGGCCCGGTTCTGGGTATCATCGTGTTGTAGGTGACAGAATCGAAGCTGCAACCATGCTCCTTGCCGCGGCTGTAACCGCTGGTGAAATTCAGCTTGAAGGAATTTCGGCAAGTATTTTGGATTCCACTCTTTTATTATTAAGGCAAATGGGATGTGAAATAATAATATCAGAATCTGGCGATGTTATTAACCTTAAGGCTCCAATGGAGTTGAAATCCATTTCATTTGAAACGGCTCCATATCCTGGTGTTGCTACTGATGTTCAGGCAATTTTTCTTGCAGCGCTTACAAGAGCAGCAGGTGTTAGTGTAATCAAAGAAAATATTTTCGAGAGTCGCTTTGGTCATGTTGCTGAGTATCGGAGATTTGGAGCAGATATCCAAATTTCTGGCCGACAAGCAGAAGTTGTTGGTGTTCCTAATTTAAGTGGAGCTCCTGTAGAAGCTCATGATATTAGAGCTGCGGCCGGTTTGGTAATAATGGGTCTTTTGGCAGAAGGTACTACTCAGATAAGAGAACTGCATCATCTTGACAGAGGTTATGAGCGAATGGCCGAGAAATTAAAATCACTGGGTGCTGATATTGTTAGGGTTCCAGCTATAGATGCACGTGAAGTGGTAGTTGGTTGTTAGGTGGAGCAGGATTAATGACAAAGCAAGGCTTTTTCAGATTTTCGCCCGTTAGAACTAATGATCTGGAATTCTTTGTTCCCCATTCCGGAGTGGCTGAGGCTTACGGTCTTCTTTCCAAAGTTCTTGAAGATTTTAAACAAAATGAAGGTGAATTTATACTTGTTTATATTAGTGGCCCTGCTGGTGTGGGAAAATCCCATTTGACTTTGGGTTTTGGCCAAAAGTTTAGAGAAATTGGCGTAGAGTCCATTCATATGCACCTGACTGATCAAGTTAATTTAGATAAGCCGGTTTCTGCTTCTCTTGTGGGGGAATTTTATGAGCAGGAATATGAGCAGGAAATGGTGATCGTAACTTTAAATTCTGATGGTACACCCTCTGGTGTGATTACTGATGAAGCTTTTATTTCAGAGTACCAAAGGCTAAAGATTAGTGGGGGCATTATTTTTGTTCACTCGGTTTTTCCACTTAATGAAAAGCTGCTTTCTAACCCACATATATTTAGTCGTCTTCGCTCTGGTCTGTATTTACAGCTTTCATTTCCTTCAGAAGAAGAGCATTATCCGGTGCTTCGTTCACTATTGGAGCGGCACCATATACGATTGAGTGATTCCAGGTTAAAAAAGATAATTGAGCATGCTCCTGGAACGCCGGCAAGTCTGGAAGTGGTTTCCTTTCGGCTGCAGGAGATGTTACAGCAAGGTGAAAAGTTTAATTCATCTTTGGTAAAAAAAGTGCTATCATCACCGGTTGGATAATTTAATTTAATTGAACTTGTTAAATATTTGGGTATTCGTACTCTAGAATAATGTAAAAAATAATAGGGTAGTATGGTATGGCCGATCGAAGAGTAGTTATTACCGGACTTGGAATGGTATCTCCGTTGGGGTTGAATCTTAGGGAGAGTTGGGAAGGGCTTTGTGAGGGTCGCTCTGGAATTGGGCCTGTAACCCAGCTTGATGCCACGGCATATCCAAGCCGAATTGCAGGCGAGGTCAGGGGCTTTAATCCTGAAAATTATGTAGAGCCAAAGGCTGTAAAACGATATGATCGCTTCTCTCTGTTTGCTATTGCGACAGCTCGTGAGGCCTGGGCAGATAGCGGACTTTCTGTTGAGACTTTAGATCCGACGCGAATTGGAACTATTTTGGGTGTAGGTATTGGTGGGCTAAAATATCTGGAAGATAATCACGCAGCGCTTCTTGAAGGTGGCCCAAGAAAACTTTCGCCATTTCTTATACCAGCCATGATATCAAATCTTGCTCCGGGCAATGTTGCCATTGATCTTGGTTTCAAGGGAATTAATTATACCATCACAAGCGCGTGTACTTCCGGAACGCACGCTGTTGGAGAAGCTTACCGTATGATTAAAGATGGGCTTCAGGATATAATAATGACTGGTGGTGCAGAGGCAGCAATCACCCAGCTTGGTTTGGGGGGCTTTGGTAAAATGAAGGCATTATCGACAAGGAACGATGAGCCAACGAAAGCAAGTCGTCCATTTGATCGGGATCGGGATGGATTTGTTATTGGAGAAGGAAGTGGCTCTCTTGTTCTTGAAGAGTATGAATCTGCAAGAAAACGGGGAGCTAAAATCTACGCTGAAGTTGCTGGTTACGGGTTCTCCTGTGATGCCTACCACATCACGGGTCAGCTTGAAGGCGGTGAAGGTGCTGTTCAGTGCATGAATATGGCACTTAATTTTGCGCGAATGAATCCAGAAGACATTGACTACATAAATGCTCATGGAACATCTACTCCTTTAAACGATCCTAACGAGTCCCTGGCAATCAAGAAATCTTTTGGTGCCTGGGCCAAGGAGGGACTTATGGTGAGTTCAACCAAGTCAATGGTAGGTCATTTACTTGGTGCAGCAGGAGGTCTTGAGGCCGTTGTCATTGCAAAGGCGATAGAGGAAGGCTGTGTGCCACCTACCATAAACCTTGATAATCCTGACGAAGGGTGTGATCTTGATTATGTTCCCCATACTGCAAGAAGAAAAGCTGTAAGATCTGCCATGTCAAATTCTTTCGGGTTTGGGGGTACGAATGCGGCTGTGATTTTTAAAACTGTATAGTCCATTGTAAATGGTACTTAAGCGCGGGAGTTTTGTGAATATAGGCAGTCGAATTATAGGTACTGGAATGAATGTTCCGGAAAATATCGTACCTAATCGTTATTTTGAAACCTACCTGGATACTACATCGGGCTGGATTGAAGAAAGAAGTGGTATAATTGAAAGACGCTGGGCAGATGAAACTCTGTCAGCAAGTTCTCTTGCCGTTCCTGCGTGTGAGAGGGCTATTTTTCGTGCTGGACTTAAACCCATCGATATTGATGCAATTGTCTGCGCTACTGTTACTCCTGATAATATTTTTCCAAGTACTGCTTGCGCCATTCAAAGAAAACTTGCCTGTCCAGAGGGTCTGGCATTTGATGTTAATGCAGTCTGTTCCGGATTTTTATATGCGCTTGGTGTTTCTCATGGGTTAATATCAAGTGGGCAATGTCGGAAAGTTCTTGTAGTTGGAACTGAGCTTTATAGTCGCATAATCGACAAGAATGATAGAACTACTGCGATACTTTTTGGCGACGGTGCTGGTGCCGTTGTACTTGAATCTTTTGACAAGGAAAGTTCAAAAGGAGAAGAAGTAGTATCTGGTATTATAACAAATACGCTTGGTGCGGACGGAAACTATGAAGATATTCTTTGTGTGCCAAGTGGAACAGCACATCAACCAACTCCCGATTCCTTAAGGGAGGGCAGGCATTATCTGACGATGGCTGGTCGGGAGGTCTTCAAGCTAGCAGTAAGACGCCTTTCTGAAATAAATCGAAGTGTTGTTTCTGTATCTGGTTATTCTCTTTCTGATATTAAATGGTTTGTATCACATCAGGCTAATAAAAGAATACTGCAGTCAGTTGCAAAAGATATTGGTGTTAGTGAAGATAGATTTCCAATGAACATTTCAAAGTATGGAAATACAAGTGCTGCAAGCGTGCCAATACTTCTTGCGGAAATGGATGAGTCCGGAATGCTTTCCCCTGGAGATTTGGTTGTTCTTTCAGCTTTTGGTGGTGGGGTTACATGGGGAGCTACGCTTCTCAGGTGGTAATGTAGGGCTAGTTATCCAAAATAACATAAATTTAATAGAGTCTTGGCAAGTTTTTGTTTTAAAGGCTGCACAAATGTTCCCTTATTTAGTGATCTTACGTTTTCATTTTAATTTATTAGGAAGTGTGGAGTTTATAATTTTGTTAGTTTAGAGTGAACATAGTATTTTTCGCAATTGCAGTATGAAAAGATATACATGAGTTCCTTAGTTATCCTGACTGACATCCTTCCATCGCACACATCTGAACCTGGATCTCCTAGATTATTTGCTTTGGCTCGTGAGTGGGCTCGTGAGTTTGATTTGATACTTGTTTGCATAGGCAAGGGAAAGAGAGATGACGATTCTCGCATGCATGAAGAAGTTAGTGCCCTCTTCAAGGATATTGTATTTTTGCCAGAACCACCTGTTACATCCTTCCTTGGAAAGATAAGGCACCGTGTTAATAACGCTCCTTTTTTTCTTCAAAGATATAGAAGTCCTAAATATTGCGAATCAATTCAGAGTGAAGTTGAGAAAGTAATTAAGTTTTATTCGGCGATTCATCTTCATGTAAACCAAGTATCTAATTCTCAATATATTCCCGATTCATTAAACCCGCTCAAAGTTACAATTGATGTTAGAGATGATCCAACATTGCTTTATGAGCGGGAAGCTCGCTTGTCCAAGAGTTGGTGGCGAATAATGTCCTTAATGAATGAGGCATATTCTCAAGGTAAATATTTAAAAAATATAAGTGCTAAGGGGTATAAAATTATTGTTGTAGGTTTTCATGACAGGGATAATCTTTTGCAGAAATGGAATATAAAGACTTATCTAGTGCCAAATGGTGTTGATCAGGAGTATTATCATCATTCTGAATCAAGTGATAAAAGTTTAAAACCCAAGAAATCATCCAAGGCAGTATTTACTGGGGTTATGAGCTATAAGCCGAATGTGGAGGCCGCTATATATTTTGCAAACCAGATATTTCCATCCATTAAAAAACAGTGTCCTGATCTGGAGTTTACCGTAGTAGGAGCTAATCCACCCCAAGAGGTATTGGAGCTTGAATTAAGAGATGGCATTAAGGTGACAGGAACTGTTCCAGATGTCAGGCCATATCTTGAGGATGCAAGTGTATTTGTTTGTCCAATGCTGTCAGGTGCAGGAATCAAGAACAAGATTCTTGCAGCTATGTCTACGGGAGTTCCTGTTGTTTCTACATCTCTTGGGGTTGCAGGTGTAGAAGCGGAAAAAGAAACCCATTTTATTTTATCTGATGAACCCCTTAAGTTTGCTGAAAATGTTGTTAACATAGTTAAGCATGAAGAAGAATATCGCAAAATGACTTTGAATGCACTTGATCTTGTCAGGGAGAAGTATGGCTGGAAAAGAGCGGCTTCCAGTATATCAGGTTTTTTTGGGCATCAAGCCTCATAAATCACGGCGATAAAATATCAAGACAATATATACAAAACTCATGCTTGCGATCATAATTCCAAGAGTAAATAAAGTTATTGGAATCCATATGTAGGCTGGATGGTTTAATGAAGTTTTTTTGATGTAAATTTCTGTGTCGTAAAATTGCGAATTTGAGTTCTCATTTCTAAAGTTAATTATTATCGGCTGGTTTAAGTCGATATTGTTAAAGCTAATAATCGGAAAGCGAATATAATCTGTTCCTCCAAGGTTAACATCTTCTATACTGAAAAGATCAAGGATATTTCCGGATGAGAATTGTGAGGACTCTTTCCTTTTTGAGCCGCCGAAATCTGAATATTCAAATTCTATATCAAGTAAAAAGTCTACTCTTGATTTATTAAGAAGAGGGCCTCGTTTTTTTCTTAAATGACTTCCCTCAATTTGGGTTTCCAGATAGATAGAAAATGGCTGATTTTCTGAAATTAAGTCACTTATAGATGAAAGTTTAATTTGACCTGGAATTTGAATTTTAGAGACGGAAAACAAGTCTTCTGAGTTAATCTTGTTGTTATTGTAGACTGCAATCCATGATGAAATTGCAATTAGAGCAAAAGAAATAAGGAGCCCACTAAGTGAACGCCTCTGTGGGGTGGACATGAATATCTGACCTGCTAAAGTTTTACTCATATTTAAAAATTATTGCTTTATTATTTCATTGAAAACTTCTTTAAGAGGAAGTGCGGCTGATTTCCATGAATAATATTCGGAAAGTATTTCCCTCAGGGAAGAAAGATCATTTTCCATTTTTTTGCATTTATCCTGATTTTCAATCAAGCTAAAAATATTCGAAATTCTGTCGCAAAATTCCCGTGGGTTGTTTGCAGTGTAGATCTGCTTTGAAATACTATTAACGACACCTTCTAGTCCAATCTGGGTGCTGATAACCGGACGTTTCATGCTTATAGCAACAAGGAGTTTATTTTTTACTCCGGCACCAAGTCGCATTGGAGTTAAAATTATGGAGCTATCATCTATATAGGGGCGAATATCTATCGGATTTGATATTATTTCCACGTTTGGAGTTCGTTTGGCTAGATCGGAAATTTCTTTTGGGGGGAGCGAACCTGCAATAACCAGTTTTGAGTCAGGGTTTGTTTTTAGCAGTAAGGGAAAAATATCTTCAAGAATCCATAGACTTGCATCCAGATTTGGTTGATAGGAAAGTGCACCGAAAAATAAAACTGTTTTGTTTATCGGCAATTCTTTAGTGCTCTTGAAATATTCAAGATTAACTCCAAGTGGGACAAGCGCAGGGGCCTTGTATCTGAAGTTTAAAAATTTTAGAGGCCAGGTGTCATCTTCCGAGATGATGAGAGTTCTTCTGAATTGCTTCAGGGTCCGTCTTTCCCAGTGCCAGATACCAATCAGGGACATTATGCTTGAAACAAGTTCACGAATTGTAGAGGTTCGTTTTAAAGCTCTTAGTTGTAGTTTGCTGAGGCAATCGCATAAATCAAGAGCGGATTTGTCCAGTAGATTATCCGGAACATATTGACTGGATGAAAGTCCGTCGACAAGAATTAAACCAAAGTTGTTTTCAATAAAAAACTTGTTAATATTATTTTTAATAAATTTAACTTCAGAGTGGTGGGTTGTTCTGTAGTCAAAGCTTGCTGTAGGAGAAAATCTTCTAAAGAGTCTTTGATAGGAATTTTTTAGGACAGGGTCAAATTGATGAATTCTGATTGGAGAAAAAAGGCTCTCTGATGATTCTGTTAAGGGCAGGTTGTTAGTTGAGATATAAAAAAGTCCAAATTCAAATTCATCACTTAATGCGTTACATAACTCAAATGTTCTGGGAGATCCATGCATTGATGAATCAATCGGTATTCTGTCGGTAATTAGCAGGGCTTTGGCTTTAGTCATGTTGGGTGATTGCCTACAAACAAAGTTGGTATTTTTGCTTAATATTTTTTCTAGAGGTTAATTTAAAGCATTTCAAGTAGTCCCAGAAACTTATTAAACAAGCCAATATAAAGATAGTCAAAGCGGATATTGTAGTACGGTACCCGTGAGATAAATATTGCAAAAATCGAGATAACTGCAAGTGAAATTTGAATTATCCTGGATCTTTCAGGTAGGGTGAACATTCGTATCAAATACTCGTTTGAAGCGAGAGGTAATTTTTTATGATTATTTCTGTGTTCAAGGCGAATCAGGTTTATATTTGTAAAACATATTACATAGTTTGTAGAGATTACAAAAAACCATCTTCCCCAATCCATAGCGAAAAAGAACAAAGGCAGACAAATCAATAATGGAAATAAAAGGTATTTAGTGACATAGTGAACAAAAAATGCAGTTTTTCCCGGGTTGTCCAGAATTGTTGGGCTGTTTTTGGTCTCTACTGATTCTAATAGCGAAGAGATAGAAATTCTGGAAGCAGCAATTAGCGTTATCGCATTTGATCCAAGTATCAGAGTCCATAAGAATATTCCATAACCATTTTCTGATATTATGTTGGAGTTGATTACTTCCCGGGCAAAATCACCTGCAGATTTTCCAAGATAACCAAGTACATTTGGTAATTCGTTAAGACAATCGAGATTTGCTCCGAGTGTATGATAATTAATCTCTTTCCATGATTCGCAAATTCCAATTGCCGTTTTTGTGTTTCCAAAAAAGATAAAGAGACATAGAAAACAAGAAGTAATCGTAGGAAGATATAAGGCAAGAGAATTCAATGTGGCCATTAGTGGTGGCTTTTCTTGCATTAGTAATGAAGTGGTAATTACAAAATTAACTGGAAGAGAGAGGAAAATAAAGCTTTCGTGACAAAGTGATATTGGTATGGCCAGTATATTAAAAAAGATAAGAATATTTTTTGAGTACCCAGAGATTATTTCACTTGAAAATTTTATTATGTCTCCTGTTTCGTCTGATTCTGTATTTTGTTTAATTGCTCTATCTATAAATGATAGATTTAAAAATAGCAGAAAGAAAAATAGTATTTCCTTTCTACCTAAAACTTCCGATTCGAAAAGTGGAAACATGACGAGTGATGGCAGAAATAATATAGTAATTAAGGGAAGTGCAGAAATTATATTCCAAATTCTTGTTATTCTAAAAATATATAACAGGGCAAATGTGAGGAATGTCAGATAGCTGAAAAATTTCAGAGCGATGTAAATATCGAGATAGAGATGATTTTTTAAATATAAAAGAGCGGTTCCCGGAAGACCTCTTCGAATGAATCCTTGAGTGTAATTAATAAGCCATTCCTCAAAAACATAAGGAGCAAAAATTTCTTTGATCAGCATTTCTCTTATCGCAAGGAATATGAATACGCCTGCAAATATAAATCCGATAAAGATTTTTAAACTGGACTTAGTGTGTAATTTGGCTAATTTATGCATTAGGCTTAAAATATCAATTTAATGAATTGTTTCACATGGCGAGTTTTTATCTAATCTTTGCATTAGGCGACACTATTTTTTGCAGTAAATGAAGCCAAAAGTGGTGCCTAAGAAAACGGGCTGGGATTCCATGATATAATTTGTTAGGTGTTGTGCTCATTTTAATGTTAAGCCGATGTTGGTAGGGGAGTGCAATGAAATGATATCCAAATATAAAAAGCGGCTTGAAGTATTTCATTCTCTATTCTTAGAGTTGAGAAGGGATTGGAATGCTGAAAGTCATGTTGTCGTACCTTACGCCTTATTATCCAGTCCCCCTCCATGCGAGACCCTTATTTTTCTTCATATCCCCAAAACGGCTGGCACGACACTATTTGAGCTTATAAAAGTAATTTGCCGGGCAAATGGCAAGTTGAATCTTAGAGTTGCCGTAAAATCAAATGTACCTCCAGTTCTCACTGTGCCCGGATGGAATGGGGCTTGGGGTGATGTGAATAATTATAGCGTTCAGGAATTAAGCAGGCAAAGTATTATCAGCGGACATTTTCCATTTGGAATTGATGAAAAACTCACTCAGTCCTCATCCTATGTAACCCTGTTAAGAGATCCTGTGGATCGTGAAATTTCGAGTTTTAATCATCATTTTCAGCTTGGTTATTTTAAGAGCAGTGATTCAATTGACATGCTTTTAAGTAATAATCAGATAATGGATAATCCCCAGACCAGGATGATTGCCGGAGAAAAGTTTTGTAAAGAAGTGCGATGTTCTGAGAGGACTTTTTTGAAGGCAAAAGAAAATCTTAGATCAAGATTCCTGATAGTTGGTGTTACGGAAGAATTTAACGAATTTCTTGCTGCGTTGCTTGCGCTGCTCAAGTGGCCAGCAGTTGAGTATACAGAGAGGCGTGTTACAGAGTTGAAATTAATACAGAGCATTTCCGATGTAACAAGAGGAGAGCTTGAGCAATTTCACAGTTTTGATATGAAGCTCTATCAGTTTGTAAAAAACAACTGGAGGGATTGGTTGGTCAGTTATATTGATTTTGAAAATTTATCAAAGAAAAGGCAAGAAGTATTAAAAATTCCCTGGCACTCCCGGTTAACCCGTAGGTATAGTCTTTATAGCACTGATTTTGATAGCAAATTAATAAGATAGATACTTGATTTTCTTTAGTTTAATGCATGTCGGGTTTGCAAATCTTTTTGTAACATGATTACCTATCAAGAGTGATACTTGGCAACTTCAGGAAGATGCTCTGTTTAAGAGAATGATGTTCGGGTTTTGTAAGGGTCTTTCCCCATAATAAAGGCATTCTGATTATAATTTATCGTGGAGGCTGATGAAGCGACATTACAAGTTTCATAGTATTTCATTTAATGCTTTGCTTTTTGTTTTTTTTATTTTGCTTATGTCTTCTTGTGTAAGCGGGAGTGGAAGTAAGGATTCGAGCGCTCTATCAGAATCTCGCCCAGCCGTATTAATTGCAAGTGAAGGTTTTGAGAATGAATCGTTTAGCGAGTTTTGGAGTTACCCTTCTATTAATCAATCTAGCTATCATCCTCATTCAAGGGCAGTTCCTTTTGTAACAGCCCCTGTTCGAAGTGGCAAATTTGCTGCTCATTATTATCTTCTTGCGGGCACTGATGAAAGAACTCCGTTTCAAGTTGCTCATACTGATTTTAGCGCTGAAGAATTCTACATAGAATGGCATGAATTTCTTGCCAATGACTATCCAAGACCCGTTGGTCAGAAAATGTGCAGATTTACCGGGCCAAATCTTCTTGAAGTTGATGTCATTAATTTAGACCGCAATAGAAACCTGCAGCTTTTCTGGTACTATGATGGTCGTGAGGGGTTTGTTAACACTGCGCGTGGTCTGCCACTTGAGCGCTGGAACAAGTTAGGTTTTTGGGTAAAACTTAATTCTCTCGGCAAGTCTGATGGTTTTCTTCGTTTGTATCTGGATAATAACCTGATTGCGTCCCTGGAGAATCAGGAAATTCGAAGTAACTCTGACTCTTTTGAAACGATGTGGATCGGGGGTAATTACACAAACCAGGGTCCCCTTAGTTCCTCTGGCTCTCGTTTTATCGATGATATTTCCTGGTATACGACCAAGCCATAGAAGTGATATTAATTATGGAGTAAGATATTGCAATACCTTGACTCTATTCTATAAGCAGTTTTTCAATAAGTTCTTGTAACTTTTTGTTATCTGGTTTTGTCATCGAACTAAACCGACCTCTTACAAAACCATTTTTATCAACAACGAATTTTACAAAGTTCCAGCCCGGATCTCCATTAAAGTCCTTGTGGCTGTGCTCGGTCATGGTCTTGAATACCGTCTGTTTGTTCTCGCCTTTTACAGGATTTTTTTCAAAAATCGGAAAACTTACCCCGAAGTTTAATTTGCAGAATTCACCAATTTCTTCGTTTGAACCGGGCTCCTGTCCGCCAAAATCATTACTGGGGAATCCCAGGACTACAAAACCCCGGTCTTTATATGTTTGATAGAGTTTTTCCAGGGCTTCGTATTGTCCAGTGAAGCCACATTTGCTTGCAGTATTAACAATTAACGATACTTTGCCTTTGAAGGATTCAAGAGCAATCTCCTCGCCCCTCAGTGATTGAGCCGTACCTTGGTAGACTGTTTTACTGCTATCTTCAGATGCCTGAGATTCGCTGGCGCTTGCCATTGTCGCGCCGGGAATCATTCCGCACAAGAAAGTTATTAGTATATTTCTCATTTTAGTCCTTAATCTTTAAATTACAGGTCAAAGTTGGACGGATGATCTGGACAATCCTTACCTTAGACGTTCTATAGGTCCATATCCTTTAGCTTTTTCAGTGATGAAACAAGACCCCTGCCCAAGGTTAAGAAATAAATACCATAAACAAGGGCGCCGGTAATAATGGTAACTCCAAGATATAGCAAGTTATCACGATTATCACTCTGGAAGAACAGATAAGAAACTAGCCATATGCTGACGCTCATCAGGGAGCAGGCAATAAGTGGGTGAGTAATTCTGGAAAGATAGTCAAAACCAGTAATTTTCAGTTCGCGATTCGTTATAATGATATAGGCGATTTGAAATACTGGATAGACTGTGATCCAGGGAATAGCTAACTGGTAAATTAATGGTTGTTTAGCGCTGAAATAGAACGCAATTACTAATGTCGGAGTGAGGGCCAGGTTAAAGATTAGGTTCCATTTTGGTTTGCCACGGGCTGCGTGGATAAGACCATTCGGAGCGGATAAAGTCATTATCAGTTGTGAGATAAGAAGAATTTGAAGGGGAAGGATTGATGCCTGCCATTTTTCTCCCAATATGACGATTACGGCTTCAGGAGCTACCTGAACGCCACCTATAAAGAGAGGAAAGGTAATAAGTGCGAGCGCTGAAACAAAGCCAAGATATACTTCGTTGAAGTATTCAGGTTTATGCTTAAGTTTTGATAAAGTTGGGTATAGAACACTTTGTAAGAGTGAGACGATTTTCTCGACTGGAATTGCGGCAAGTTGGAGTCCGACGGCGTAGTAGCCAAGTTCTTCCGCGCCAAAAGAGCGACCTCCGAAAAAACGATCTGACTTTGTGTATATGTAGTAAAGCGATGTTGAGAGAGCCACTGGGGCGCCAAAGTGGAGCAGGGAGGCGATTTGAGAGAGGGAGAATTGAACCAAGGGAATGAACCGGGTGCGAATAGTGAGTAAAGTTAGATTGCTCACTTCTCTTGCTATGTGGCCTGCAAGTAAGGTCCATGGCCCAGCACCCAGATATGCACATATTATCATGGTGACACTTGCGATAATTATATTGATAACCTCAATTATGCCGACTTCCTTAAAGCGAAGTTCTCGATGCAGAATGCTACGCGGCACAATAGTTGCGGACGAGATTATGAATAGAATTCCGACGGCGGCCGTAAGTGGTAAAAGACGCGGCTCAGCAAAGAATTGAGCCGTTACTGGCGCTAACCCTAAGCAAGCTGCTGCAAGAATTAGGCCCCAGGCAATGAGAAACCAGAAGACAGAAGAAAGTTCCTGCTTGTTGATTGAATCTTTATTGATTAATGCAGTACCAATTCCAAATTCAACAAAGAAACCAATGTAGCCAGTGAAGATAGTTGCCATTTCCATTAGGCCATAGTCGGCTGAGCTTAAGAGGCGAGCGACCAGTATAGTTGCAGTCCAGGATATGGCCTGACTTACGAGCTTAAATAAGCTGAGCCATGAAGCACCGACTATTGCTTGGTTGATAAGTGGCATTTCTAAACGTAGATTCCTAGGTGCCAGTTTCTATCATCAGTTTGAATTTTTCAATAAAGATTTGATTGCTAAGTCTCTCATTCAGTATCAAAAAGCCATTATCTCCCATGCGTTGTGCAAGAATGGGATCACCTAAGACCTTCAATATGCATTCTGCTAGTTGGTCATGATCGCCTGATTCAAATAGTAGTCCATTGAAATCATGTTTTATATATGCCGGTATGCCATCGACTCGAGATCCAATGGTTGGCTTTCTAAGTGCCATCGCCTCTAACAGGACTCTTCCCATGCCCTCTGTGCGTGATGGCAACACAAGTACGCTGCAGCGGCTTATTAAAGAATATGCCTGCATTGCTTGTACGGGTCCAGATATTTCAATTCTATTCTCGTAGTTACTCAATAATTCCAAGGGCTCCTTGTCAGGAAACCAGCCAACTATTTTTAATGAATGGTTTGGCACTAAGTGCTTTATCTTGTGAAATGCCTTTATCAGGATATCCGCACCTTTAAGATACCACGGTGATCCCAGAAGAAGTATAAATCTGTCATCCCTCGGCTCAAATGTCCTCACAATTCTCTCAGTTGGTACATAGTCATGAAAGACAGCGATTTTTGTTTTCTGTGAAATATAGGAGGGGTCAACCTGATCTGTATAAAGGAGTTTTAGAATGTCGGTATGGCGAAGCACTATTCTAAGAAGGAAAGAGCTGGCCCTATTATATATGTATGATTTTAGACCAACCTTGTTCGTGTCATGCAGGGCTGCCGATCGAGGAACTCCTGGTATCTCTGTGATTAAATCTGCTTTGGTTATCAATTTCAATACAACGGCCGCCAGGCCCGTGGTATTTGTTCCGTAGCAAACAATATAGTCATAATGTTTGTTGGTTCTTTTTAGTTTGTAGCCGTACCATAAATAGAAGAATAATTTTATAAATGGGCGAAGTTTATCCGGATACCTATTCAGAAGTGAAAAGTGATAAGTAAAGTTTCCGACCTTACGCTGAAGATGACATTTTTCTTCATAGTATTCTTCGAGTTCATGATAGTCCTTCCACCAAGTTGCCTGCAGCACATCACCTTTGCAGATATCTGAAAGAGCGAGAAATTTATCGAGGGTTCGATCCTTTGGGGGCGGCATGGACCCAGCAGCAATATATAGAAGGCTTTTCATTCTACAATGTAATACCAAGATTAGTTTTATTCATTATTACCTAGAGAATAAAACTTCACAACGGGCTGTTAATGTAATATACTCACTTCGCTGCATGTTTTCCGTGCTTCTAAGGATATGGTGGCCTCATTGGTTCACTATTATACCCGGATTGGTTTACTGCAAGTGTGAAAATCTTGGCCCAGATTATAAGTCCAAGGTGAAAATTCGACGATACCCAGGCAGTGCTTCGCTAATTTGGGGCTTCGCTAATTTGGGGCTTCGCTAATTTGGGGCTTCGCTAATTTGGGGCTTGGATTTAGGTGTTTGGTATTAAAAACGTATAGATTGGTTTTTCAAATTATGGCTACTATGGGGATTCATGCTGCCACTCGCTCATTATATTGTGGTTTTTTTCAAGCCAGCCCACCTTTTATTTTCTTAAGACTATATATTTTTATAGTGCTATCAGGCTTTTTTCTCGTTCCGATGACGGTGCATGGAGAGAATTCTGGGCTTCGACCTGTTGAGTTGCAATTCAAGGAATGCGTGCCTGCCCAAGAATTGTGTGGTAGCGGTCGAGATGAAGATTGTAACGGGGCTGATGATCTTTGTCCGGGAAGTGATAAGGATCGGGATGGGTATCCAGACGATATAGATTGTGATGACAACGATAAATTCGTTTATCCGGGCATAGCAGTGTCTTGTCAGGGTAGTTGTGGAAAAGGTGTTCGTGTCTGTGGTGCCAGTGGAAACTATAGTTCCTGCTCGTGTTTGACTTTTTGCGAGGCATCAGGGTCGGGTCGGTGCTACTATGTAGATGGGATAAATGGCAGCGATTCAAACGATGGCACATTTAACTCGAGGTTAAGGTCACTTCGGCGCCTGGCGTCTTATTCGGATGGCACACCACAACCCCATAACAAGATATCTTTAGCGCCTGGTGATGTCGTTTATCTTTTTAGCGCTGTATATGATGATGTTTATCAAATGGATGGCAGGCCAGTTCACTTTGGTCTTATTAATGTAAAGGGTACTTCTGAGCATCCAATAACAATCAGGAATTACCCTGGTGAGCACCCAGTTTTTTCACCTAAGTCTAGTTCGGCAGGCTTTCAGTTATATTATGCAGATTGGATGTTGTTTGAAGGTCTCGTAGTCGAGAAGTTTTATGGTTCAGGAGTTGCTGCATTTGATTCCAGTAATCTAGAGTTCAGGAACATGACCGTCCGTGATAATGATGGAGAGGGAATTCATAATACTGCCGGGATGTATATGTCTAATGTATCTAATTTAAAGATACATCATTCGGTGATTCACGATAATTATGATAGGACCAATCTCCATTCCGGTGGGCAAAAGACGGAGAATAGCAGAAATATGGTTTTTTTTGGTGGTGGTAATGTTTCTGTTAGTTATAGTAACATTTTTCAAACACCACCTATCACAGCCCCAAAAACGGGAGCATGTGTGGTTTACAAGCATGGCCAAAAAATACCTGGCGGCGTTTTTGAAGTTCACAATAATTATTTTAAAAACTGCTTTTTCACTGCGATAGGTACGGTAACTTATGGAGGTAGATTTCATCATAATCTAATAATTGATAGTGACAATCCCATATCTGTCAGAAACCATGGTGATCATGTTAATCTTTCTGACAATATTGCTGAGTTCAATACTATTGTGAACGGCATTGGATTGCAGTTTTCTCCGGGTGAGGCACTGGAGGTAAATGCTCCTTTGGGGGCAATGACGTTTAGAAGGAATATAGTGATCGACTCAAAGCCGTCCTATAATTCCGATATCGGAGGGATTTTAAATATAGATCCTTACGGTTTAAATGAGGCCCATGATAGAGTTGTGTCAGACGGTATACTCAGCACCGACTATAATTGTTACCATAATACTAAAACCTCGCCGGCATATGGATTTTTCTCGTCTAACCATACCGGAATGCATTCAAAGGGCGGATTATATAGCTTTTCTCAGTGGAAGGCTTTGGGGTTCGATGCTAATTCCAGACAGACAGATCCCAAACTGAATTCATTTTTTCAGCCAACTGATGCGCTGTGTGTTGATAAGGGGCAGTTCGCAAATTAAGGTTTTGATGCTTGAATGCAAGCATCAGTCATCAACCTTAGAATTTAAACTTCTGATAGGCTAAGCCCACGCATGCAGGCATTACTTTCTTACTCCATAGCCATTCCAAAATGCCTTCCAGTACGGAGTAACCTTTATGCTTTCGTAGCCATGCATTTTATACCAGCCCTCGAGATTCTCTTTCGAATAGTGAATCTTGACCGGACAAGAAAGTCTGTCAAACCAATCTACAATGATTGTCTTAAGCGAGTGCCTGGAATATTCATCAACTCTATTTGGAACTATCGGTCTGAGAACTTTCGACAAAAAGGTTCTCTTTAACAGCTTCCAGGGTAATATGAAAACATAGTACTCGATATAGCCTGCAATAACGCTTAATAATCTTAGAGTTTCGTTGGGTAACCTGGTTGTAATTTTTCTGATTAGCGACAAGGTCCCCACAGTAAAAGGTCTGCCTGCTTGATAAACATTTACCAGCAATATTCCAGATTTCTTGGGAAATTTCGATAGCATCTTAAATCCATTAGGTGGATCGTGCATATGTTGAAGAACTCCAAGGCAGTATACGTATTCGAAAGTTTCCTCCCTAAATGGCAAGTAAAAAGCATCTGCTTGTATAACATGGCAATTCAGGCTGAATCTATTTCGCTCAAAAGCCGAATCAACTGCGCGAGATAAATCAACTGCAAAATGAGTGCGAGCAAGAGTCGAAGTGTTCTCAGCATGTCTCCCCGCACCACATCCCACCTCAAGACCTAGCTTGTCTTTAAACAAATCGCTTTGCGTGAATCCGGTGGGTAGCCAGTCTGAAAAATTATTAGCATCGTAATCTGCCGCCCAAGTCCATTCGTAGCCAAAAGCTTCCTGTGTATGTCTCTGGGTTTGGTCGTCTTGGCTGCTACTATTTACTTGTAGCTCATTTAGCTGAGCACTATATTTATCAAAGAATTCTGGATAATCATTGACAAGATGTTTGATAAGGTGCGGTGGTAGCATCCTGGGAACCCCATTGATTATGGGATAAGTAAATTCCCGATTCTCTGAAATTAGTACGCCATCTATTACTTCTTGAAAAGGTTCTTCGTTAGGGTATCCCTGAAAGACTTTCATTTTCAGGCTTTGCTTTGTGAGGGGACAAACTAAAAATTCTAAAGCGACAACTTTCATGATATATCTATGCTAGGAAAAAGAGTATTATGGGTATGTGCTTAAATTAGACTATAATTAATTGAGTGCTGCCAAATATATACTATTCATACATACTATTCAAGCAGAGAGTGATAAAATTGAATCATTTGTTATCTTGAAAATAGGGTAGATAAAAATATGGAATAAGATTAGATAAGAGCGGGCATTTTTGTATTGCCGCTTTATGTAAATTATTCTGTTTTGTCCTGCTTTGGGCTTCGATAGGCTACTTGATGGTAAAAAATCAAATTACCCATAGTGATTCTAATCATACTATGGTTTCTGTAATTATACCTGCAAAGAATGTGGAAGGGTTTTTGCCTGGTTGTATACGAGCAGTTAGAACGTGTGCCTATCCTCAAGATAGAGTCGAGATAATTGTAGTTGATAATGGATCGACAGACTCCTCCCTGGAAATTGCAATGCAAATGGCGGACAAGGTGCTTAGAGTCCCTGATGTTACCATTGCCGCTTTGAGAAATAGGGGCGCATTGGAGGCGACAGGTGAGGTTCTCGCTTTTTTGGATGCGGATTGCGTAGCTTCGGATAACTGGTTAACTGAGGGTGTTAGGGCGGTATCAGAGAGAGAGTGCTTGGCTGGTTTTCTTTATGACGTACCGGAGGATGCGAATTGGATGGAGCGAGACTGGTTTGGGCAGCGTGATAACGGGGTAACTGAAACCACCCATGTCGGGGGAGGTAATATGTTTATTTCTCATTCTCTTTTCCAGCAGGCTAGTGGTTTTGATGAGAAGCTTATTACTGGCGAAGATTATGAGTTTTGCCTGAGGGTTTCACAGATCGCAAAAATCATATCGGACGATAGAATAAAGGTGATTCACCTTGGTAACCCGAAAAATATCATTCAATTCATTAAGAGAGAGATCTGGTATGGTATGGGAGCTTTGGGTTCTTTCAAATTGAAGCGGTTTGACAAGCCGCTTATTGGAACTCTAATATTTTTGTCATTAACCGTTATTCAGATTTTATCGTTAATCGGGCTGTTATTTTCTTTACCTGTGCAGTTTGTTTTTTGTCTTTCATCGCTAATGTTAATTTTACTTTTGTTTAGCACGTTGCTTTACAGACGACGATATATTAGAGGCTTTCGGCAGATGGCGGCGTTGTTCTTCCTCTATTATTTATATTACCTGGGGCGATCTATTTCTTTTTTATATTTTTTGGTCGATAAGAATTTTTATCATGATATAAAAAAAGAAAGATCACTAGAGGTATAGGCTGCGTGTTGTTTAAGGTTTTGAAGAGTACCATCTGATATTATCAATGTAGCGGCTAGATGATTGTCTTGTAACTTGGCCTAGATTAGAATAGTTACCGCCGATCCAGAAATAATTTACCCCTTCCGTGTTATCTCCTCGCAGATCCGCATCATGGATTTCTGCAATTATTTTATCGTCACGATATACAGTTATGCGCCCATCACTTTTACCGGGGGTGTTTAGTTGGATCCATACAGCCAGGGTAAACCACTGGTTCCTGGGAGCGTTAAATCCTTGATGATTGGATCTGCTTCGCTCGCGACTATTATTAGTGGCTGGGTAGTAACTGGTAAGATCAAAATAACTGTTCTCCCACATGAGCTCAAGACCAATCTGTATGCGTCCTTCTTGTTCTGAGAGCTCATGTGGGTTTGGTTTTCCCCAAAATCCAGCTCTAAATATTTTCTGGCTGCCATTAGCAAAATCGTGAGAGTCGGGAAAGTATTCATCCCATTCAAGGTACATCTCTTGCAATGCTCTACTTCCTGTAAGTGTTAAAAAGGCTTCGTCGCCACTTACGCCTATTTGTGCTGGGGTAGTGTCATTTCTTCCAACGGGAAAATGATAGTGAAGTACTATTCCTTTCCCCGGGAAATCAACAAAAGGCTGAATGGGATCTGGATAGTGATCAAGATTTATTACGGAATTATTCAGTAATGTAGAAAAGCTTTTATTCTCGAAGTCTTCTGACAGATATAATACCACATCTCCTCTAGATTGAGATGCGTCCCTGATGCCTGAATCAGAGCTACTTGATGAGCATGCTGCCAATAGAATAGGAAGCATTAATGTTACTGCATTCCTTTTAAAAGTTCTCTTGGTGATCGTATTTACAAATATCATTATATTTTATTAGGTGGTAATTAGCCGTCAATATTTTAGTATAGATTAAGAAAGTTTCTATATTTTATTCTACCCGTAAAGATATCCTCAATCAATTATAGGGAGCGCAATGACTCATCCTGCGCTCATCCTGCTCATAGATATACTAAAGACTGATATTCCTGTTGCTCTAACTATAAATATTGCTTTGATAAGTATTGTCTGCGGGCGCCTGTAAAGTGTTACAAGGCGATTCTGCGAGGTAAGTTGGCGTTATTATGTATGGGAAATTGATCATTTTCGGCCCTGGGGGATGTAGCCAAAAGAGTATTTGACAATTACAGCAGATTGATTATTTTTAGAGGTTCTATTTGTGGTCATCTAGTTCAAATTCACTAAATCTGGCGGCTTTCGAATTTCGCTACAGCAATTTTGCCGATTGTAAGAATGCTGCATTTGTTCAAATACGTTGTAGTTGGTGAGATCCGCTGGTGTTTCTTTCTTTTAAATAATATGCTGAATGAGTGCCGTCCAAATACATTCTTTTTTAGTTTTGTTTTAACCGCTATCTGCATATCAATCTATGGCATTATCCTAAGCGTACCACCGGATATTGTACTGGATGGTGATGCGAGCTACTTCCTTGGCCTTGCCGAGTAGCTTTATAAAGATTTTTCATATCAGTACAATTTCAGATATCACACACGCTTTCCACCAGGCTATCCTTTATTGATAGCTGTCCTTAACTATTTTGCTGAATCTTATTTCAATTTACACCTTGTGATTTACTTAAACATCTTTTTTTTATTTGTGGGAGTTTTTTATTGTTTCTCATTTTGCGGCGATATATGTCCTGGATTCTTGCACTGAGCATAGTATCTATTTTTGTTTCTAGCCCTTATGTCTTTCAGCTTGTAACACGAAGGATTTGTTCTGAATTTAGCTTTATGTTTTTTTTCTTTTTGTCCATCTATCTCTTGGGACGTACTGAGAATTATAAAACTCCACTTTCTAATTGTTTTCATGCAATATTAGCCTCTATTGCAATTGTCATGGCTATAATGATCAGATCGATTGGCATCGTTCTGGTGTTAGCTTTGTTGGTGTATTCAATGGCTACTTTAATTAGTACTTATCGCTCGAAAGCCAATTTAAGGCGACCATTGACTAATTTGGTTGTCATCGTACCAGGACTACTTTTCTACTACCTGTGGGGGCGATGGGTGAAATTGAAGTCTCAACCGTTATGGGAAGGGGAGTATATGCATGATTATTCTCTTCAGTTTATTTTAATGGATCCCCATAATCCAATGCTTGGGTACGTAGATTTATGGGGCCTGATTTATCGAGCTGTGCGTTTTCTTGGAGTTCAAGCTGCTCATTTTTCGGAGTTTTTAACAGCTCAATGGGTTTGGATCAGCCCCGAACTCTACTCTCCATTAGTTGTTCTGCCTGTTTTATTGGTGCTAGTTGGTCTTGTTAATGAATTTTTGATTGGTAACAGATTTGATGTTGTTAATTCTGATGATGGAAAGATTAATCTTTTATATGTTGGTGTAATTACGATTGAGAGGGGGCTTGAGGATGTTATTCGTGCACTTTTTCTTATGCGTGACCTGTATCCTGAGTACTTTAAGCGTGTCAGATTGGTTATTGCAGGGGGTGGTAACTATAAAAACCATTTGCTGAAACTGGTTAATGAACTTGGGCTAAGTGATGCTGTTAGATTTCCTGGTTGGGTTCCTTTTAGTGAAATTAGTGCTCAGATCAGGAAATCATTTTTGTGTCTTGTGCCTCATGTTAATAATGAATTTATCAATACCACTATTCCTAACAAGATTTTTCAATATATGGCTATGAGTAAGCCAATTCTTGTCTCAAATGCAGAACCACTTAGGCGAATAGTTGAAGAGGGAAGATGCGGATACGTTTTTAATTCTGGTGATCCATCTTCTGTTCTTGATCAAATTCTAATGGCTGTTAAAAATCCCTTAGAGGGGCGAAAAAGGGGGGAAGCAGGACGTGCTCTTGTTGAGGCGCGATATAATTGGGATATTACAAAAAAGGCCTATCTTGATGTGATCGAAAATTGGTAATGAGGTACTTCCTTTTGGCTAGTCTGGAAAGCACTAAGAACTATTTTTAATAATAATTTCTGCTAGTTAATAAGATCTTGCTTATTTGGCAACTATCGCTCGTTCATGATCATAACGCTTAGTCGGTTTCTCTTAAAAAGAGAAGCATCTGTTTTTTTTCAACTTCGGTTCTTGCAAAGGAGTATTTGCTATGGGCGAGGGGAAGAAGAGTTACCAAGTGTCACCCAAGGGTGACTTTTCATGTCTCGATGGACTTTCCTTTCATGCAAGATTTATTCTAAATCTGTCAATTGCTTTTATTAGCTGTGGGAGATTGCTTCGAGGCGATTTTAGTTTGTCTGGCATTGATGATTCAGGCGAGAAATTTCAATTCGGAGATTTCAGCAAACTTGTTTCGCTAGTGCGACGGCTGGAAGTTGTTGCAAGCTTGATAGAGGCAACTGACTCTATGTGCAAATTCAGTAGGGATCAAGAGTCTGCTCTTAGGATGCAGGGAGTTGATCCTCAAGCTTACAGGAGATTTTCAGAAATCGCCTGGGGTCTGGATATTAACGAGATGTCCGAGTTCGATGCTTCATTAAATGTTGAAGAACTTCGATCGGAGCTTATAAAAGAGTTCCTGAGTAGAAATGCAGTCTACACTCTGTTAAATGAAAGCTCAGCACGAAACGGTGATCCAAGTGGTGTGTTTGTCTCGTTTCTAAATGAGCCCTGGCATCTTTTGAGTCCTGCCAGTTCTTGTAATCGAAAGGCAAAGATTGTCGCTGGTCTTTCGATAAAAATTGAGGAAAAACGAAAGCCATCTCAAAGAGATGAGATGGATTCTCTATTCTATATGGATTACGACCAAAGACGAAGACGAGATGATCGGAAATTCAGAATCAATCTCGCTGTGGAATTATCGATCCGCGAGCTGATTGACTACGGATTCGCTCAGTTGCAAGAGAGGCATCTGAGGTATGACCTTGAATCTGATGAATTCATTGTCAGGGAAGAAGCTTTGCTGAATGATCGAGTAGTTGAACACAAAGTTATTCAAAAAACCCCTGAACCATCTGACTCAACAACCGAAGAGATTTCAAGGGTAATTGCCCTTGCAGTTCAATCGGGTAAAACCCTTGAGGATCAAACCCGAAATAACCTCCTTCAGGAGCTCGGAAGATGCTGGAAGCTTCGTTTTGAGAAAACGGGCCACAGATTTCGTCGCACAAACGAATTAATGCAAACGTTGCAGGAAATTTTCTCCAGGCGTTTGAGTGGGGCTGTTAACTTTCGAAACGAGGATTTTGCGAGGTTAATGCCTGAGACGCTTGATCCTCGTGAGATTGCACTGGCTCATATTGACAAAGGAACGGAGCCCTCAGAGGAAGAGTTCTCGGAGTCAGTTCTTTTTAACGGGGAAGAGTTACGTTCGTTCTTTAGTGAAATGTCACGTTATGTGAATTCTTTTCCGGAACGTCAGAGGGTGCTGACATCCAGGCTCTCTGTTCTTATCAGCCCATGTGGCAATGTTCAAAAACCAGGCTACTGGGGAGATGGAAGGTATCTAATTCGGCAAACTTTTCCCGGCGATCTTTTGATTGATATCGACAAGGGAATTGTAGTATTTGCTCCAGAGAAAATTTCCGAAGCTCAGCTTGCAGTGGTAAACCGAATTGAAGCAGATGAAAAGCTTTCTCCTAATTTCTTTGGTCTAAACAAGAATATGAATGAAAAGACCGGAGAAGATATTGAGAAGGCAAGAGAGTTGATTCGAAAATACCAATGGCCTTTGGGAATCGCTGAAAGGATTTCTCTAGATGAAAGGCTTTGTTCAGAGTCTTTTAATGAGGATCTCTTTACAGGCGGAGTTCTCCTTTCATCTGATGCAGGGGCAATTCTTTCAATTACGAGCCGTCAAGCTACGTCTGGCGTGTGGTCTAGGAAAATCGCTTCACTTTCACTTGGGAACCTTCTTCTGAAGGCGTTTAACGATAAAGGCAAACTTGTTTTGCTTTCGATAGTTGAGCGGTAGTTTTTTGAAGGTTTGTCAAGTTACACGGCGAAGCTTGATTTTTATCAAGTTTCGCCTTTTATATCAAAGTCTTGTTTAAGTAGTGTATTACTTATTATAATTTGTAAAAAACAGATACTTTGGTAAGTTAGGTAATGTGTCTGTTATTAATCTTCTTAAAAATCTTATGTCAGGTCAATGTCGTTTCAAGTCAATTTTTGTGGTTTTTTTTGCTTTTACTATTTTTATCTCAATAATTAACTTAATATTTAATTTGCCAGAAGATATTATTTTGGATGGTGATTCAAGTCACTTTATTGGACTGGCGAAGTCAATTTACTTTGATAATTCATACCAGTTCAATCATCGATATCATACTCGTTTTCCCCCGGGTTATCCATTAATAATTGCTGGATTTATGTATTTCTCAAAAGGGGATTTTAACATGTACCATTTAGTCTATTTAAATATATCATTGTTATTTCTCTCTCTGTTATTTCTCTTTTTTATTCTAAGAAGATATGTTTCTCCAGTAATTTCTATGGGAATAATCGCCGTCTTTATTGCCAGCCCTTATGTTATTCAGTTAGCAACTAGCAGAATTTACTCCGAGTTCAGTTTTGTGTTTTTTTTGTTTTTAAGTTTGAATCTTTTACATTATCTTGAAAAATCGAAAAGTGTTCTTTCTTCTTCGATATATTTAATTTCTGCTTCTCTTGCAGTTGCTTCAGTGCTAATGATTAGAACAATTGGCATTGCGTTGATATTTGCTATTATGCTTCGCTTGTTTTTCGAAATTTTTCATTCAGGTAGGGTTCAAGAGAAGTTTGTTTCTATTGTAAAGATGCTGCTTGTTATTGTTCCGGGTCTTTTGTTTAATATTCTATGGAAGAGATGGACAAGTCAAAGATCCGAGCAGCTTTGGGCAGGAGAGTATATGCACGAGTACTCCCTCCAGTTTGCTTTAATTGACCCTCATCGTCCCATGCTTGGTAACGTTAATTTTTGGGGATTAATCTCAAGAGTTAGGAATTTTATCGTAGTGCAGGCTGCGCATATTTCTGAATTTATATCTGCTCAATTATTTTGGATTAATCCTGAAATTTACTCACCTATGGTAATCCTTCCTCTGATTTTGCTTGGTATTGGGATATGCAGAATGTTTTTTGAAAGTAAGAGTATGGAGGCGGTTCTTGTACTGTTCTATCTTGGTATATTTTCTCTTTGGCCCTGGGATGAAAATCTAAGATTCATTCTTCCAGTGTTTCCTTTTCTTCTTTTGTTTTTAATATCTGGGGCCGGTTTTATTTCCAGGTGCAATCCATCTCATATAAGATATGCTGTTTTGACTCTCGCTGGATCTTTTCTCGTGTTATTCTTTTTCAGAAAGTTTTTTAATTTTGATTTGTTAAGTCTTGAAGTGTCAAGTGCACCATCCTCTCGTCAAAGCATGATTTCTGCTTTTTTCTGGTTGGGTGCTGTGGTCTTATTCGGTTTTAATCGTTCTAGCTTGTTTATATTTAAGATTTTGAGCTTTGTTAGGATAAGGTCAGATTTGATCATAAAATCAACCTTGTCGATTATTTTGATGCTTTCTTTGTTTAAGGTGCAAGATATCGTCGCAGAGAATAGATCGAGTAATAAGTTTACATCTCGAAAAGCGGAAGTTTACAAGGTTGCTGATTATATTTCCAATAATGTCCCTCCTGAAAAAATTATAGTTTCAACTGAAGAGGCATTATTGCATCAATTAACTGGCCACCGGATTCTGCCATTTCCAATTACAACAGATTCTGCAATTTTTCGTCAATTATTAAGGGAATATCGCCCCTCATATCTGGTTGCATTTGATGATATTGAGTATCCTTATTTTGAGCCCACGGAAATAGTTCGAATAGTTGCGATTAATGATACATATCCTGGTTTGCTGGAACTAGAGCAGAAAGGGGAGGGGTATTTTCTTTATCGGATAAATTTATAAATAGAAGTTATTTTTCAAAGGTCAATTTAATGTGTGGAATAGCCGGAGTTTTCAAGAAGGAAAAAAATCCCTCAGAAGCAGAACTTGCTTCTCTCGTTTCCGCTCTCAGGCATCGCGGGCCAGATAGTGCAGGTTTTTTTTATGATGGGTTATGTGGTTTTGGAATGCGTCGACTTAGTATTATTGATGTTGATTCGGGACATCAACCAATTTTTAATGAGGATAAAAGCCTTGCTATTGTTTTTAATGGTGAAATTTATAATTACCGTGAACTTAGAAGGGCACTCGAAGCAAAGGGGCATAATTTTGTAACTCAGTCTGATACTGAGGTAGTAATTCACCTTTATGAAGAGCATGGAAGTGATGCTCCAAATTATCTTCGGGGAATGTTCTGCTTTGCTATCTGGAACAAGATCAGTGCAGAGCTTTTTATTGCGCGTGATCGCTTTGGTATAAAACCCTTGTTCTATTATGAAAATAATCAGGGTTTTTATTTTAGTTCGGAAATTAAAAGTTTTTTTACTATTCCGGAATTTCAAAGAAAGCTTGATTACGAAGCCGTTCCAGATCATTTTACATTTCTTTATACTGATAATACAAGCACTCTTTTTGATGGTGTCAGGAAGCTTGCCCCAGGACATTTTCTTATTCATAATGGACAGAAGATTGAAATTAAGAAGTATTATTTTCTGTCAAAGGATAATGGTATTTCAAAACAGAGTTCAAATGAGCGTAGAAATAACTTAAGAGATGCGCTCAGGGAAACTGTCAGAGCTCATTTAATAAGTGATGTTCCACTCGGTGCATATTTAAGCGGAGGAGTTGATTCAAGCTTGCTTGTCGCTCTTATGAAAGAGGAAGTTGGCTCCGGTATTAAAACATTCTCAGTTGGGTATGATATCGGCGGAGAGGCATTTGATGAGCGCCGATTTGCAGATATTGTTTCAAGACACTTGAATACTGATCATAGAGAGATTGTAATAACCCCTGAAATGGTTTCTGGCTCAATTGAAGAAGTGCTAAGAGCTCTTGATGAGCCTTTTGCTAACGGATCTGTGATACCGAATTATTTTCTCTCCAGGCTTGCAAGAGAGCATGTTGCTGTTGCTTTGTCAGGTCTTGGTGGAGATGAAATTGCTGGTGGTTATGAACGTTACAGGGGTATGTTGTTATCTGAAAAATTTCCTCTTTTGGGCTCGCTCTGTTCCAACAGGTTTGTTAGGAAAATATTGAGCATGATGCCTGATTCTTCCGCTGGATTTCCACTTCAGGAGCGTATAAAGCGCTTTGTGGAATATTCATCTCTTCCAGCTCCGGAGCGCTATGCAGGGTTTTTACGAAAATTTTCAAGCAGTGATTGTTCCAGAATGTTTTCAAGAGAACTTCTTGAAATTTTACATTCGAGGAACAGTTCCGGCGATGATTCACTTAAGAAAATGAATAACTGGATAATTTCTTTGTATAAAGAGCCTCAGTCTCATTCTTTACTTTACCCGTGCGCTTATGTTGATCTTCATACTTACATTGTGGAGGATTTACTTTCTCTAAGTGATAGAACAAGTATGGCACATTCTTTGGAGCTCCGGGTTCCATTTATTGACCATATTTTGGCCGATAATTTTCTTCATATTCCTGATAAGGAAAAGATTTCTATTTTTGATACTAAAGTTTTACTAAAAAGTATTGCGGCAGAATTTTTACCTAAAGAAGTTATCTACAGAAGAAAACAGGGATTCTCCACTCCTCTTAATATCTGGTTTAGAGGAAGCCTGAAGCCCTTTCTTTTTGATAATCTTTCAAGGGAAAGGATCAAATCAATTGGAGTTTTTGATCCCGACTACATTGATCTTATTTTAAAAGAGCATATTGAAGAAAAAAGAAATCATGATGAAAAGCTCTTTTCGATTCTGTCTTTTACTTTCTGGTGCACTGAACATGGTATCAAGATTAATTAGCTGTAATTATGTCAGACTTTGGACATAACTATCATTGCCGAGCCAGCTACTATGAGAGTTGATATTATCAGTCGTCTTCCTGTTCCTGTTTCCTTGTAGAATACTGAACCGCCAATAATTGATAATACAAGACCAATCTTACCTATTCCAACTACGTATTGTGGTTCCATAAATTGCATTGCGTAAAGCTTGGTGCACATGAAAAGTGCTTCCAGAAGGCCCCGGAGATGAAATTGCTTGTTGCCTGATTTAAAATGGCCGAGAGGATTTTTTACAAAGTAAAGGCTTGGCAAAAGAAAAATCATTGAAAGAAAAGTCATGGCAAATCCTGATAGAATGGGGTTTGCTTGCTGAACTGATAATCGGTCAAAACAGGAGTTCAGGCTGAAAAAGAAAGAAGACAATGTGCCAAGTATAATACCTTTCCAGGGAATTCCTTTAGCTCTTTCAAGGGGATGGTATACAAAAAGTATAGTTCCAGTAGAAATAAGTATAACTCCAAAAAATCCGATTCCAGATATGTATTCTCCGGTTATAAGAGGTGCTGTAAACAAGAGAAATAACGGAGCAAGTGACAGAAAGTTCGCAATAAAAGAAATATCTCCCTGGGAAATTGCATGCATTTTGAAGAATTCGGCGCACGTATCTGTCATTGCTCTTAGAGTTACAAAAAACAAAAATCCTGGAGCATAATCAAATATCGGTAATCCTGCAGCGAAACAGGTTCCTAAAAAAAGGAAATACCAGGGAATAGCATAAAGAAAGGAAGCAAAGGCTGAAATATTGCCGTGTACAAGAGTGGAAAGATTTTTGCTGATCAGGTCTTTTCCTGAAGCAAAGATAGTACTTAAAAGGGCAGCTAGTATTGCAGATGTCATTAAATGCTTGCAAGTGCAGGGTTGGAAATTGGTAATTTTCCAGTTTATTATAATTTCGTAGAAATAAAAAGAAAGAGGCGCTTATGCATTATGCAACAAGACGCCTCGGTCATGACAGAAATAACCTTCTTACTTCTCTGTCTGGATCGGTTTTTGGATCAAACCGACTGTCCGCTATTATTCCAAGTGGAACCCGGTGGATGTTGCAGCCCCTGTTGATCGTTCGAATATCGATCCTGCAATTAAGGATCATAATCCTTAGTTCGGTCCACTCGCAAACTCTTTCGTCTACAATTGTCCTTGCTACGGCACACATAGAAATAAATACATGTGGCTTATGCACAAACAGGACAACCTTTTTTCCCGCAGTAGATACGCAAATAGCATCTAGTAGACCACGTAGTCGCCTTTTTCCAAAAAACACAAAACCCAGCCTGGTAGAGCAAATTTTTGACCAGATCATGGAATCTGGAACGAAAAATAATGCTCCTTCCTCTCCGTACCTTGTCTCTGTTACGGGTGTGGTCCCGCAGTCTGCTGGAAGCCTTTTTCCGGACAGGGCAGCAAGCATAACTTGCTCTTTCGGACGCTGAAGCATTTCATAACCTCCTCTCTAGGATAGAAAAAACCTTTAAAACATTGGCGGAAGGTGTAGCATGCAGGTAATGGCATGGGAATATACGGTATTTCCGTTTGGTTTGCGGTGAGTCTTTTTTGGGGCACTAATGTCTAGAATTGAACATTAGTTGGTTTTCTACTCTTCTTCTGAGTCGCTGTAGGCACTTAGTAGGTTTTTTATCTGACCAAGTGCTGTCTTCATGTAGGCAGCATTTCTAGCTTTTTTATCATAGGTATCATGCAGAGTTTGATAAGCTGAATTCATTGCTGCTGCATCAGGATTCATTCCGGCAAGAGTGTCAAAGTTGTCTTTTCTCATTCTTGCAACCTGACCGTACATTTCCCGGGACAGGTGTCCTTGGCCCGATTTATGGTCATTTAGGTGTTTTTCAAGTCGCTGGCGTGTGCTTATATTACTAATGCTTAAAGTGGCTTCTTCCTTTGATATGGGAGCTTTTACTGAAATGGGTACGGGTTGCCCTGATATTTTTTGGGATGAAGCCCTGAGATTATAATTTGTTAGTTGACTTATTCTCATCCTTGATTCCTGATTTCAAGTAAATCGTTCCTGTCTTTAGTCTATCGACACAAAAGACTTAATTCCTAAAGGGCTTGCAAACTTAAACCTCTTAACTTATGCAATTTAATTTGATTTACCCCTTTATTTTTAACCTAAACATGCGTAAGTTCCCGTCCTCAGAACTATTTTGCCTATTATTAGTGTGTTTTTAATGGATCAGACTAGCGATTTCAGCTTAATTTCTTCGGAAACGAAACGTCGCCGAACTTTTGCCATAATTAGTCACCCTGATGCTGGGAAAACTACCTTAACAGAGAAACTTCTGTTGTACTCGGGTATGATTCGAACTGCAGGCATGGTTCGTGGAAGAAAGACAGGAAAAAAAGCAAGTTCCGACTGGATGGCCATGGAACAAGAGCGTGGAATATCTATTACTGCATCTGCAATGCAGTTTGAGTACAAGGGCTATGTAATTAACGTTCTTGATACACCCGGACACCAGGATTTTTCCGAAGATACTTATCGAACTCTTACTGCTGCTGATAGTGCAATTATGGTGATTGACGCAGCAAAGGGAGTTGAAGCACAGACAAGAAAACTTTTTGAAGTTTGTGCCATGCACGGGATTCCGGTTTTAACATTTATAAACAAAATGGATTTGCCAGCAAGGGATCCATTTGAGCTGATTTCAGAATTGGAAGATGTACTCGGTATTGAGGCATCTCCAAGGAATTGGCCAATTGGTTCCGGGCGGCAGTTTGCTGGAACAGCCGACCTTGAAACCAGGAATGTGACATTATTTGAGCGCTCAGAGCTTGGAGGAGCAAAGCAGGCAAAGATTAGGAGAATGAACATAGAGGATGCCTATCGAGAAGGTTTTATTTCCACTGAAGCACGTTCCCAGCTTGAGTATGAACTTGAGCTAATAGACTCTGCTGGTAATGAGTTTACTGAAGAGAGATTTTTGAATGGAAAGATAACACAGGTATTTTTTGGATCGGCACTTACCAATTTTGGTCTCGAGCCATTTTTTGATGCATTTACAGAAATTGCACCTTCCCCTCGTCCACGTGTTGTATTCTCAGTTGATGGAAAGCAATCATTTCTTGATCCTGCAAGGGAACCATTTAGTGGTTTTGTTTTCAAGATACAGGCTAATATGGATAAACGTCATCGAGATAGTATGGCCTTTATTCGGGTTTGCTCTGGGCGGTTTGAAAGGGATATTGTAGTCGTTTTGGAGCGAACAGGAGCAAAGATCAGGCTTTCCCGGTCTCATACGATGATGGCTGGAGAACGTGACATTGCTGAACTTGCCTATCCAGGAGATATAGTTGGAGTAATAAACCCTGGAGTTTATGCTATTGGTGATACCTTGTCCGAAAAAGGTGGTTTTACATTCAAGCCACTACCTCAATTTTCTCCTGAAGTAGTAGCAAGAATTCGTCCAAGGCAGGTTACTAAAAGAAAATCTTTTGATAAGGGCCTTGTTCAGCTTGGAAATGAAGGTGCTATACAGGTTTTATACACTACTCACGGAGGTACGGAAGAAACTCTTGTCGCCGCAGTTGGCAAGCTTCAGTTTGAAGTTCTTCAGGATCGTCTTCAGCGAGATTATAATGTCGAAACAATTCTTGAGCCATTATCTTATGAGCATGGCGCGTGGATAGAAGGAGATCCAAAAACATTTACCAAGCCCTCGCGTGCACTTCTTGCCAGGGATAAGGATGGTCAGTTGGTTGCTTTATTTCAGACTGAACGCGAGAAGCTTTATGCCGCCGAGCAAAACCCAAAGCATAAATTTTTATCATTCAGGTATTAGCCAAAGAAAAATTTAATCTTTATCATGTAGTGGTATTAATCTTTGTAAATTGATTTGCTAAAGAATTATTCTAATAAGTTGTGATTGTGTGAAGCATATTTTTAAACAGACCGTTTTTCATATACCGCTTTACTTCTGTATTCTTGCACTAGTTGTAACATCCTGCGCATATCAAGATGTTAATTCAAAACTCGATGGAAAATACGGTGCTTCGGAGGTTAGAGACAGATATCTGGATAATCCCGCTTCATTTGGAGTTCAATTCTATCGGGATGTAAAACCAATCCTCGATTCCAGGTGTGTGGTTTGTCATGCGTGTTATGATGCGCCATGTCAGTTAAAGCTCGGTTCATTTGAAGGACTGGATAGGGGGGCAACTAAAGAGCAGGTGTATGATGGTGCTCGTCTTTTTGCAATAAATCCAAGTCGTTTATATATTGATCATGGAGATACTGCTAGTTGGCGAATGCACAGATTTCATCCTGTTTTAAACGAAAGAAAGCAAAGCATGCTTGCAAACAAGGAAGCTAGCGTGCTTTACCGAATGTTAAGTCTACGTGAAAAATATCCTCTTCCAGACGAGCCTGTACTGCCGGAAAACTCATTTGATTTTCGTCCTGAAAGGGTTCACCAGTGCCCAACTATTGAAGAATTTGGTTCTTTTGAAAAGAAATACCCATTGTGGAGTATGCCATATGCGATGCCTTCTTTAAGTGAAGCTGAAAAATCGACTCTATATGAATGGATTAAGTCAGGTTCATATGTCTCGGCCCGGCCTGAGCTCAATGTCTCATATAAAAAGCGAATTGATTTATGGGAAAATTTCCTGAATGGAAATTCCCTTAAGGAAAAGCTCATGAGCAGGTATTTATATGAGCATCTTTTTCTTGCGCACCTGTATTTTGACGATATGCCTGTCGGTGAGTTTTTCCGAATAGTGCGATCTTCGACTCCTCCAGATGAGCCCATAAAAATCATCCCTACCAGGAGACCATTTGATAGCCCCCGTGTAAAAAAAGTTTACTATCGATTAATACGAGAAGAATCGACAATAAGTGTTAAGCAGCATTTACCTTATGGGATTGGGAAGAAAAGGATGAACCGATTTAAGGAACTTTTTTTAAAGCCTGATTATAAAGTTGTAAAACTTCCATCATACAAACCTAAATCGGCCTCCAATCCTTTTGTGACCTTTTCTGATATTCCGGCCAGGTCACGTTACCGTTTTCTTCTTGATGATGCTCAGTTCTTTATCATGACATTTATCAAGGGTCCTGTTTGTAATGGACAAACTGCAATTAACGTAATCGAAGATCAGTTTTGGGTTTTGTTTTCTAGCCCTGATAGTCCTTTTATGGAGCAAGAAGAAGAATTTGTGGCGAATCAGGAAGAATACTTGCGTCTTCCTGCAGGAGAAGAAAGTAACACAGTGATTTTATATAACTGGTTCAAGTATTCATCTCTTCATCGTAAATATTTAACTAATAAAAGAAAGTTTAATCAGTCACTTCGTGAAAACGGTATTCGTCCTTCTTATTCTGAAATATGGAACGGAGACAAAAAAAATACTAATGCAGCACTCACAATATTTAGACATTTTGACGCAGCTTCTGTGGTTCAGGGCCTTGTCGGTGATATTCCCAAAACTGCCTGGATTCTTGATTATCCTCTTTTTGAAAGAATATACTATCTTCTTGTCGCGGGCTTTGATGTTTATGGTAATGTTGGTCACCAGGCTTCTACCCGATTATATATGGACTTTCTTCGGATGGAAGGAGAGTACAATTTTCTGTCTTACCTGCCACCTGAAGTAAGAAAAAAAGAACGAGACAGATGGTATCGTGGAGCAACCTTTCTTGTGAAAGAGTATATTGACTGGACAGAGAAGGAAGAAGAGAAATTAGGCGCTTTGAATTTCTATGGCGATGATCCCAAGCGGGAATTTTTTGAGAATATAAGTAAAAGGCTTGGAAGTGCACTAAATAAAAAGTATGAACTATCTTCCATTCCAAATCGAGAGATAAGAGAAAGTGTTACTTCGCTCAGCAGTCAAACGGGAAGTCGTCTCCAGTTTTTACCTCAGCTTAGTTTTATGAGAATAAGTACTTCAAAGGGAGAAAAAGAAGTATTGAGTCTGGCTCATAATAGTGGTCTTAGTAATGTGTTTTCTCCCTTTTTTGAGGATTTCAGGAGACTTCCCGATGAAGATACATTGACACTTGCTAGGGGCTTTATTGGCGCATATCCAAATGCATTTTTTGATTTAAAACTCGAAGAGTTCGGGGAGTTCTCTGAGATGCTTAAAGGTATGTCCTCAGAGGAAGATTACAAAGCCCTTCAGGCCCGTTTTGGTGTAAGACGTACCAGTGCTGATTTCTGGAATTTCAGTGATTGGCTTCATGGTTACTATAAAAAGATAGAACCGGTTGAATCGGGTCTTTTTGATTATAATCGCTTTGAAAATCGTTAATGACATTTGTTTGTCGAGGTATCTTTATGTTGTCCATCACAGATGCGTTATAAAAGTGGGCATGTATTGAATATATTCCAAGCAGGAATATTATTATATGTGCTATACATGCCAATTCAGTGAAGGCTGCCAATAATCCGGGTTAGAACTGCTGTGGCGCTTATTTCATTCTATGTGCCAGTTTTTGCAAGTAAGAGAGAAGTAGACTAAAGAATCCTTTTCGCTTTCCATGTGTATTTTATGATTTCCCCGCTTTTTAGTTGCTGCTCGCTTTGTCCTGAAAGAGTGCCGTCTTTCTCAAGTCTGGCTCTGCTAACAGAATTGTGGGTTTTATTTGATATTTCAAACTGTATTTCTGCGGTGTTATTTTTGTAATCAACTAAGCCAACAAATGGGTTCATAAGAAGAGAACTTCTTATGTCTTTTAGTTCCATTTTTGTGCTTACAAGTGGAGCTTCAATTACTGTAGCTCCGGCAATTATTGCACCATCGGCGGTGGAACTCTTATTTATAGATGAGAAACCGTTAGTGGAAGCAAAAATCATGAGACCACCTGCCTTACTATCTCCATCAGCTTCCCATTTCCAGATTCCACTTGGATCACGATCGTTCGTTAGAACCTTGGTAAACCCAGAGTTTGCTGACTCAAGAATTTGTTCAAGTATACTTTCGGTTTCAATTTTGTCAGTGTCTTTTGTGTTTTTAGAGTCAAAGTTGGTAGTTTTAGCACTCGATAAAGAAAAGTCGATGGCCATTCTTTGCAGTGCGGAGTATCTGGATTCATAGGCTTTTGCGTACCAGTCTATTGATCTGCCAGTAATAATCGTCCCGTGATTTTGTCTTTCGTAACCATATTCGGAAATAAGATCGTTATTTAGGGGGTCTTTCCTATCGAATTTTGTGGATAGTTTGGTTATGCCCATACTTCTTGCTGAGTGCATTTCTCCATCATCGCAGATCCCGTTTTGGTTGTAATCAAAGAAAAGCATGATATCAGAAAGCTCTTCGCCGGTTAGCCATCCATCGCTGTTGGTGTCAAGACTGGATAGTGCCTCAAATCCATCTCTCCATGGTGCGGGAGTTATTGAAGATAGAGTGGAAAGACTGGAATGATTTTTTCCTCCAAAGGTCCATTCGCCAAAAAGTTCCGAACCATCATTTATTTTCCCATCATTATTTAAGTCAATTCCAAGTAGTGGGAATGAACCAGAAGCTCTCCATACATAATAATGATTAGGATTGTTTGGGTTTATACCAAAAGAGTTCACAATGGTTGCGGATTTGTCAGAATCCAAACCCCTCACATCCCATTCAAGTGATATTGGGCTTACCATCATGTCAACTACAAGGTCTCCGCATATTTGACTGGGGTCAACATCGATATCTAGAACATTACAGTTTTTATCAATTACCCGGCCCTTTAGTTGATAGGCTGGAGTATTGGCTAGTCCGGAGTTCATGTAAATTTCTGTGCATTGTTCTCTCCAGCGTGGCAAGCCTGAGGGCATAATCGTGTGTCCGCTTGCAAACATAGTAAAGCGCGCACATTGGGTTTCAAGTGATATTAGTTGACTCCATATAGGAGCGAGGAAGTCGTTAAAGAAGACATTAAGGAGGTTTCCACCAATTGGATCGTCAACAAAGTTACCTTTTTTGTTTTGCCAGATTCCCTGAGAGTTTTTAGTCATGGTGCAGTTTCCTTGACTAATAGCATGTTGAGTTGAATTTGCAACGCATCTTGCAATTGCCTCTTCTACAATTCTGTCGAGACAAGCAAGGCCCGCACCAGCTCCACTAAAAAGATCAAATGTTTCATTTCGGTTCATGTCCCAGTGTCGGTTAAGATCCTCCATCAGTGAGCTGGAAGTGTTCAGGCCAGTTTTAAGTGAATAGTAGAGACATTCTCCCGATGGGCTTGGACTTGAACTTGGTGTGATGCTTGGGCTAGGGCTTGGGCTTGGAGTTCTACTTGGTTGTATGCTTGGACTAGGACTTAAGCTTGGACTTGGACTTGGACTAGGACTTAAGCTTGGACTTGGACTAGGACTTAAGCTTGGACTTGGACTAGGAGTAGCGCATGAGTATTGAGGAGAAGAGTTTAAAAGGTTTATGATAAGTAGTGCATCTAATGAGTTTACTCTTCCATCGCCATTTACATCCAGGTCTGCAGGTGCGCCGGCAGCAACATTTCGCTCTGATCCGGGTGTATTTAGGTAATTAATTACTAATTGTGCGTCATCCTGATCTATTTTGCAGTTTTTTGTAGTGTCGTATGATCTATATTGTTCAGGAACAACGTCCCCTGAGCAGTTTACTAATGGGCATCTATTAGTATCTGGACATAGTCCTCCAGGCAGGCTTGGTTTGGGATTGCCATTTTCATCGCATCCACAAGGAGCTACGCATGTTGGTGGTGGGAAGTTGTAGTTTTCTGGAGTATGAGTCCTAGGTGGGCTTTCAGCTTCGGCGTCAAGGAATATGGGATTGCTGCAAGAAAATGGTATAAGGATAATAGCAAGTAGTAGCGCAGGAAGCATTAAAAGAAACATAGATATATGCCTTTATGAATCTATAGAAAAACCCGGACAAATTAAATAGCATTAAAATGTATTATGATTAATAAATCTGCCTTAAGGGTTCCTGATTAACCAAGGATTGAATCCTTAAAACAGGAGCTACCTTTTTTGGAACATTCTTAACTTAATACTATTTATGTGCTAAATAAATACCCCAACATCATAAATATATCACAATTTTATATCAAAAAGGTATCTTTTTTTTAAATGCGGAATTTTTAGCTCTTTTATAGAATTATGTTATAAAAATCATGATGTTAGATGTTCCTTTAGCTGTAGTTTCTAGGGTCGTATTTGTTCTGTAATCAGCATTTTGTAAAATCAGGACAGATTTACGGAGCATATTCCTGTTTTTGTAAGTATTTTTCCTGAGAAGTTAATTGATGGGAAAAGGAAAATCAGATTTTATATCCGTTCAAGTAGGGGTGTTCAGCTAATAAAGGAAAGTACGCTTATTGGCCCTTCGAGATAGCTGGTTTATGTGAAAGCGTTAAATAAATAAATTATGATTAATAAAAATGACAAGTCCGATAAATTTAATCCCTGGCCATATGTGGTTTTAGGTATGCTTGCTCTTACGGGCGTTTTAAATATCATACTGTATAAGACATCTGAGATGGTAAACGCTCCCCCTCTTACGCAGAGTCCTTATAATGATTCTGTAAAGATAGATGAAGTGAAGCAAAAGTACTTTTGTGGTAAAAATACCGGAGTCTCATTTTTAATTCGTCTGGAAGAATCTCCATTAACATTAATTAGTGAACTTGTTTTGTTTACCCAAAACAAATTAAGTGGGCCCGTTTTGGTCGAGGCATGGAATGCAAATGGTGAAAATTTCAGTTTTAGTGCTGATATGAACAGAGAGCGTGAGTTCAGAATTTCTGTAGATGCCGTTTCTGGTAAGTTTACCAAAGGTTTATGGCACATTCGTTATTCCGGTCAGGGAGAGTGTGAATGGATATGGGAAAAATCGGTTACTTTTTTATAGGCTAAATTAATATTCCATGGTTTGGTTGTCGGTAATCTTCTGGTTTATGGAATCAAAGGCCCTATGTTCTTTTCAAGTTGGGTTGTGACGAATTCAATTGCTGGTTCAAGAATTTGTTGTGGCAAGCCAAGGTAAAGAAGTCCAAAAATCAGAATTAGTCCATATGGTTCGAGTCTTGCCCAGACTCTTGCAATAGCCAGGGGAAGAAAACCTACTGCTATTCTTCCACCATCAAGAGGAGGAAGGGGTATCAGATTGAAAAGCCCTAATGCAAGATTGATTATTATTCCTCCAAGTAGCCATATGGTTAAAAGTGCAAGCATAGGTGAATCTTCGATATTTTGATTGATTATTGCCAGAAAGGAAAAATAACAAATTCCACAGAGTATGAAATTTGTTACAGGCCCAGCTAATGCCACAATTGCCATGCCCTGTCTCGGGTTTTTGAAATAAGTGGGATTAACCGGTACAGGTTTTGCCCCACCAAATATAATTGGAGATCCTGATAATATAAGAATTCCAGGTAGAAGTATGCTTAGCACGGGATCAATATGTTTAATCGGGTTAAGAGTAATTCGACCCAGTACTTTTGCAGTTGGATCTCCCAGTTTCCATGCAGAGTACCCGTGAGCTACCTCATGAAGTACGATGGCAACCAGCAGAGGAGGGACGCTTACAAGGACATTGATGAGGACGCTATTCATATTGTGTTAATAATTTTAAATGAAGTTATTAGAATGATCATTCACAGTTTGTTCTGTCATTATAGTTTGAGTTTAGGGTATACTCGTAAGGCACTTTTTGTCCCAGGTATTAAATTGTAGTTTATTCTATCCAAATTTATTAGCATATATCAGGTAATTAGCATGAGCAAAATTAAAGTACTTTCTCCAATAGTTGAGCTTGATGGCGATGAGATGACAAGAGTAATGTGGGAAATGATAAAAAACAAGCTCATTCTTCCCTTTCTTGATGTTGATTTAAAGTATTATGACCTTCATGTGCAGAGCCGCGATAAAACCAATGATTCCATTACGATTGACGCAGCGCTTGCAATAAAGGAGTACGGAGTTGGCGTAAAGTGTGCCACTATCACCCCGGATGCTGATCGTATTAATGAATATTCTTTGACGCGTGCCTGGCCCAGTCCAAATGCAACTATCAGAAGTATTCTTGATGGCACTGTAATAAGAAAACCGATTCTGATTTCTAATATTCCACCAGCAGTCAAGTCTTGGGAAAAGCCCATTACCATTGCTCGTCATGCTTATGGAGATATTTACAAAGCTGTGGAGATGAAGATTGATGGACCGGGTACTGTAGAGCTCGTATTTACTTCAGAGTCAGAACAGGTTGTTCGATTACCCCTTCATAATTTTGAGGGGTCTGGTGTTGTTATGGGTATGCACAATCTTGATAGCTCAATTGAGTCTTTTGCAAAGGCATCAATTGCATATGCACTATCTGAGAAAATTGATCTTTGGTTTTGTGCCAAAGATACGATTTCAAAAAAATATCATGCCCGTTTCAGGGACACATTTGAGAAGTTGGTGGCAAAACGTGCCAATGAGTTTGATCAGGTAGGTATCAGTTTTCGTTATATGTTGATTGATGATGCGGTAGCTCAACTTATGAAATCTGAAGGGGGGATGCTTCTGTCTTTAATGAATTATGATGGGGATGTTCTCAGTGATCTGGTTGCTGCCGGGTTTGGTTCTCTTGGGCTAATGACTTCAGTTCTGGTATCTCCAGATGGTAAGTTTGAGTTCGAGGCCGCTCATGGAACGGTTAAGCGTCATTACTACCGGCATCTGGCTGGAGAGGAAACCTCTACTAACTCCATTGCTTCGATATATGCATGGACTGGAGCGCTAAAAAAGCGGGGTGAACTTGATCAAACCCCAGATGTTATTAATTTTGCCGATGCTATTGAGCGCTCAGTTGTAAGGACTGTTGAAAAAGGCGTAATGACAAAAGATCTGGCCCTAGTGACATCAATGCCCTCTCCCAGAGTTGTAAATACTGCTCGATTTATTGATGAGGTGTCGGAAGAATATGGAAGGGCTTAGAGTAGTCTGATTTTATAGATAATAACCACATAAACATATGCTAATTTAGTATCTTTTCTTCTTCTTACAAGTTAATAGTTGTGAGATTGATTTTTGATTTGATTAGGTGTAGTTAGCCCGTATCTTGTAGTTGGTTCTTTCAAAAACTGCTTTTTGATTGCACAACACTTAAGGTAAGATCTAAGAAAGATTTTAACTATTTCAGCTACTTATACCCAGCTTGCTTGATTAGTTGAGTGAATGATGGGTTATGGCTTTTAAGCTCAAAAAAGCCATAAATATTAATTTTTGGGGCAAAATTTTAATTTTGGAGAGACAATTTTATGGCATCGACAGCCAAGGTTACAAAAGCAATTCGCCTGAGAAAAAAAGAAAAAAAGATAGTCAGACGGGCAAGACGGGTTAAGAAAGTAGTTGCAAAGAGAGCAGAGCAACTACGGTCAATCGAAAAAGCCGTTTCCATCTAGTTTAATATTAGCTTTTTCCCGACTAGCATTCATAAACTACCTTAGATTACATAGGGTTATCTTATTTTATGATAGCTCTTTCGGCTTTTCCCGATCGTTTTTCTGATTAGTTATAACTTTTATGAATGCCTGTTAAGTTTAATAAATTTAGAATATTTTCTGCCCCCAGCCCCTTTTTGCCAGATTTTCCAAATTTTATCCTGTGGTAGCTTGTTGTTTTGTCCGACAATAATGAATCAGAATAAATGTGTGGTTATTTGTCAGATTTAATTATTGATCCGGTCTTACTTACCAAGCAGAAATAAATATGCTCGAAATTATTGAAACTTCGGGAGAAAGGGAACTGGTTATCGGTGATATCCATGGTTGTGCGGAAGAGCTCTCTGTTTTACTGACTTTCCTTCGGGAAAAAATCAAAATTACTCAAAATGATTTAGTGGTTTTCCTCGGAGATTACATAGATCGTGGACCTGATTCCCGGAGAGTAGTTGATTTGCTTGTACAGTTTAAACATGATTTTCCAGTTACAAGATTTCTTCGAGGGAATCATGAAGATATGCTGATGGATTTCCTTGGATTTGGAGGTAGTCTTGGTCATGCCTTTCTTTATAATGGAGGACTCGAAACCATTCAAAGCTATGGTATTTCCGTATTTTCTCCTCCTGGGGAGATGATGAGACTTATGCCTGAATCTCATTTCAAATTTTTTAGTTCACTGGATAGTATTGTCTCCCTGAAATCGCACTTGCTTGTGCATGCTGGCCTTAATCCTTCCAATGATCTTTTTAGCCAGAAGGCTGAAGATGTATACTGGATCAGGGAGGCATTTCTTGATAGTGAGTTTGAGTTTGGAAAAACTGTTGTTTTTGGACATACTCCTCATCGTGAGGTATTCGATCACAGGCCTTTTAAGCTTGGTATAGATACCGGAGTCGTATTCGGAAATAAGCTTAGCTGTTTTGATATTAACAGCAATTCTCTTTATCAGGTCCGGAGAGGGACTATGGTTGTTGATGTCTCAAATCTTCCAGAGATAGCTTAGTTATGCTATGATTTTTGGAATAATTTGTCTCTAGTCTCTTGCTATATTTCCGGATTAATATATGGCAATTTATAAATTATGGATGATGATCAAAAATCAAAACATGTAGATAATGAAAAACTTGAATTTCTTCAGGTAGAAACCAAATTCAGTCCTCTTGAAGAGCTAACCCTGTCTCAGGAAAAAACACTGATTAAATTTTTAAAGCGTATGGGCAGAAGTTTTAGTCTGCCAACTTTTAGTGATGATGAGCTAGAGCGTGCGATCCCTGTACTGCTTGAGTCGCTTAAGTATTATTATGAAACCTCCTGGGAGAAGGTACCAGAACTTTATTTTAAGAGGCCAGAGTCGTTACCACTTTTTTGTGTTTCTTCTCCTGTGCATTTAAGTAGTGGAGAGGTTTGTGATTTATCCTTCAGGAGCGAATTCAGTCCAGTCTATCCTGAGTATGAGGCCAGGTTAAAAAATGAACCCAGATGGAGATCCGTTCGGGCAAAATACTGGCGTCATGCAAAAGGGCAAAGTAGGGGGACTATTATTGCTGTCCATGGATGGATGATGGGAAGCGAAAAGGCAAGCGCTCTCACTCTGGTTCCTGGTTATTTTTACCGTATGGGGCTGGATGTAATAATTTTTGAACTCCCATTTCATGGCCTAAGGAATCCGGAGCAGTTACTTCCAACTCTTATGTTTCCAGGTATTGATCCTGCCTGTACAAACGAAGGTTTTGCTCAGGCGATATTTGAACTGAGATCGATCAGGGAGTGGCTTCGTCGAGAAGACGACAAGCCTGTAATTGGCATGGGGCTAAGTCTGGGCGGGCATACTGTTGCCTTGTGGCATACACTTGATTTTCTAGATGCGGCTATTTGTGTGGCCCCGCTCGTCTCTTTACCAGATATTATATGGTCTCAGGTCGAAGGGGGACCTATGGAAAAACGCCTTCAGGAGGTTGGAATTTCGAAAGAGGTTCTGGAGAATGGTTTTTCCGTCTCAAGTCCCTTGGCGTATCCTTTTTCAGGAATAAAGTCAGCAACCATGATCGTCGCAGCCAAAAATGACGTGATTGTTCCTGCTGCTCACGCGACAATGCTTTGGGAGCATTGGGGAAGGCCTGATATTCACTGGGTAGACGATGGCCATATTGAACAACTGCTAACTCCTGGTACGGGTGAGCGTATTCATGAATTTCTGTCCAGGCTTGGTTTTGCAGATCCTGAGTTAAGAGTTGTAAGTTCAGATCGACAATAATTATTTTATTCTATAACAACTGTTGTTATTCCTTCGTTTTCTTTGTATTTATTATCTACTGCTCTAATTAACGGAGCTATAATGTTTTTCATTTACTTTATTTTGGAGTTTAGGTCAGCATGAGTCAGGAAAATGTTGTGGAAAGTGCGGAAAAGAATGATACCGCAAGTCATAGCGAGCAGCATCTTGTCAGACTTTCCAAGTTAAAAGCAATTTCCCAAAATGGATATCCGTATCCGAATGATGTCAAACTTGATGGATCTTCAAGTGTGGTATGTAAATTGGCAGAAAGTGAAAATGCTCTTGATGTTTCAAATCGTCGACGTTTTACAATCGCAGGCAGATTGCTTTCTTTTCGTTTGATGGGAAAAGCAGCATTTTGTCATCTCCAGGACAGCTCAGGAAAGGTACAGCTCTATGTCAAACGTGATGAAGTTGGAGAAGAGGTTTTTCAGAGCTTCAAGACCTTTGATCTTGGAGATATTGTAGAAACTTCAGGATATGCCTTTATTACCAAAACAGGTGAGCCCAGTCTTCACGTAGAGAAGATCAGGCTTCTAGTGAAATGTCTTCATCCCCTACCCGAAAAGTATCACGGTTTGACTGATGTGGAAGTAAGGTACAGGCAGCGTTATCTTGATTTGATGGTTAATCCTGAGTCGGCAGAAGTTTTCAGGACAAGGGCAAAGGTGATTCGTGAAATAAGAAATTTCTTTGATGCGCGTGGCTATATTGAAGTTGAAACTCCTGTTCTTACTTCTCTTGCCAGTGGAGCTACTGCAAGGCCATTTGGTACTCATCATAACGCATTAAATCTTGATCTTTATTTAAGAATTGCTCTTGAGTTGCCTCTAAAGAAACTTGTTGTAGGTGGATTTGAAAGAGTTTATGAAATTTCAAAGGTTTTCCGAAATGAGGGGATTTCAACAGAACATAATCCTGAATTTACAATGATAGAGTTCTATCAGGCGTATGCAACTTATGAAGATCTTATGGATCTCACCGAAGATTTAATCGTTCAGCTATTTGATTTGATAAGAGGAAGCAGAACGGTAATATTTAACGGTCACGAAGTATCTGTCGATCCCCCCTGGAAGAGGCTTACTATGAAAGATGCGATAAGGGAGTTGGGAAACATCCCCAGTGATATCGATCTTGATTCAATTGATGGAGTGAGAAAAGCTGGTGAGCTGCTTGGTTCAAATGATCTTCAGGAGATTGATGATTATGGTAAACTGCTTTATGAAGTATTTGATCGTCACATTGAAAAGTTGATAGTTGATCCTGTTTTTATAACCCAGCATCCGCTTTCAATATCTCCGCTTTCCCGACCCAATCTTGATGATCCCCGTTTTACGGACAGGTTTGAGTTGATGGTTGGAGGAGTGGAGCTGGGTAATGCTTTTAGTGAATTAAATGATCCAATTGATCAGGCCGAGAGATTTGATATGCAGCTCAGAGATCGTGCCGATGGAGACGACGAGGCTATGGATAAGGATGATGACTTTGTTACTGCCCTTGAATATGGACTACCTCCCACTGCCGGTGAAGGAATCGGAATTGACAGGTTGGTAATGTTTCTAACTGGGGCAAAGAGTATACGTGATGTTATTCTTTTTCCTACCATGCGCCCTATAGATGGCAAATAATCTAGGTGGTAAATAATCAAAAATAAATATAAGTATTTATATTTATCAGAATGATATTAAATGGGTTATGTTAGATATTTCATTGGTGAATCAATAAATAGATATGGTAAAAGCATTTCCATTTGAGTCCTTCATGGCTCTAAGGTATCTCCGTTCAAAACGAAAAGAAGTATTTATTTCCATTATCACAGTTATCTCACTTCTTGGTGTTGCGGTAAGCGTAATGGTTCTCAATGTTGTACTTGCTGTAATGACCGGCTTTGAAGAAGAGCTGCAATCCAAACTTATTGATGCAAATGCGCATATTACTCTGAGACATTATCAGGGCGGACTTTCTGATTATCAGGGAATAGGTAAAAGAATTGCCGAGCTTCCTTCTGTGGAAAGTGTTTTTCCCTATACATACTCACAAGCCATGATCAGAAACGAGCAGGGTGCTAGGGGAATACTTATTAGGGGTATTGATGAAAGTGATGAGCCTGTAACCAAGTTAAAAAAAATAATGAAAAACCCTGAAAATATCAGGCGACTATTTGAGCGGGGAGAGGTGGAGGTTGATCGTCCTGATGGAAGTCGTGATTCTGCATTTTTACCAACTCTTATTATCGGAGAAGAACTTCAACGTCGAATGGGATTATTCCCCGGGAGTGTTATAACACTACTTGCGCCCGAACTTTCTTCCTCTCCCCTGGGACTTATGCCGAGGCACAGGAGGTTCCTGGTTGCGGATATATATTCTTCGGGTTTGATAGAATACGAATCAGGGCTTGCCTATATTTCAATAAAGGAAGCTCAGGAGTTTTTTGGTTTGAATGATACAGTTACTGGTATAGAAATTATGGTAAGGGATCGTAACTCTACCCAGCCTGTTATGAGTTCTATAACAACACTGCTTCAGGACAGCCATGATGGATTTTATCTTTCTGACTGGACTGACCAGAACAGGCCACTTTGGGAAGCTATCCAGTTAGAGAAAAGAGTTTATTTTATAGTTCTTTTACTACTTATCCTTATCGCCAGTTTTTCAATAGTTGCGACTTTGGTTATGGTGGTAATGGAGAAGGGCCGGGATATTGCAATACTGAAAACCATGGGGGCCCGGGATCGACAGATACTGAAAATATTTCTTATTCAGGGTTCGGTAATTGGAGTGGGTGGTGTGATTATGGGCACTTTGTTAGGTTATTTGGGGTGTTTGCTGCTCAAGCAATATGGTTTTCCTATAGATGCAAGGGTTTTTTCAATTGATACTGTTCCAGTGTATATGCGTATTTCAAATTTTATGCTTGTAGCTGGTGCTGGAGTTGTAATCACTTCCCTTGCTGGACTTTATCCGGCATTTCGAGCTTCAAAGCTTTCTCCAGCTGAGGCTCTTCGATTTGAGTGATTTTATTATTAGTGGTTTTATCTAATTTGGCCATAAGGGGATCAGAGTGACGACAGTAATCAGGGTGGATTCCTTATCGATGTGTTACCGCGATGCTGGTAAGGATTTAGTTATATTTTCTGATTTAAGCTTTAAAGTCGCACAGGGTGAGTCCGTAGCCATTGTTGGTGCATCCGGTATTGGAAAGACCACATTGCTGTATGTTCTTGGGGGATTGGAGCAGCCCAGTTCAGGAGAAGTTGAAATATGTGGAGTAACTTACGGCTCCATAAGGTCAAAGGGAGGAGATATTTCTGAGTGGAGAGGGCGGAATATTGGTTTTGTCTTTCAGTTTCATCATCTTTTACCTGAATTTGACGCACTTGAGAATGTTGCCATGCCTCTGCTGGTACAGGGAGAGGCAAAATCACGGGCCTTTGATCGGGCCAGGTTCCTTCTGGACAAGATGGGTTTAGGGGCAAGATTAAACCATCGACCTGGGATGCTTTCGGGTGGAGAGCAACAGCGGGTGGCTATAGCCCGGGCATTTGCCATGTCTCCAAGAATTATTCTGGCAGATGAGCCTACAGGGAACCTTGACTTAAACACTGCAAATGAGACTATTAACTCGCTTATGTCTTTAAGGGAGAGCGAAGGCACTACGCTTGTGATAGTAACTCATTCACTGGATCTGGCTAGTCGCCTTGACAGGATATTTGAGATGAAATCCGGTGTTTCAGGTGCTTTGGTTGTTTATAGAAATTAGACAGAAAAGCAAACCCTCTCATATAAAAGGGCTATGCTGTTATAGTTAAAAAATAGTAGACAGGTAAATTAAATTTTCCCTTGGAGATAATAATTACAAAAGTGGTTACAGCAAAGAGTTTTCAGAAAAATTTCCAATACTCCGGATTTTTGTCCTTCATGCGTCATTTTAAAGAGGATCGTTTTTTTTATCATGTTATTCCAGGTCTTGACCTGAATTTGATTGGTTTATTGTTTTTTTGTTCGGTGGTAATTTCCCCTTCTTTCTTTTCAATATCTGCAGTAGCTGAGTCCTTAACGCGTCCTGAAATAATTTCTCAAATTCTTGTTGAGGGTAATTATCGAATTGATTCTGCCAGCATACTTTCAGCTGTTAGTAGCAGGTCTGGTGATTCTTTGGAGAAGGTAAAGATACAAGAGGATATTAAGTCGATATATCGTCTAGGTTTTTTTGAGATTGTTGAAGCTGACAAGAGAAGTGACGCAGGTCAGATTCAGGTTGTTTTCAGGGTTAAAGAGCGTCCGGCCATAAAGAGGGTGCAGTTTGAGGGAAATGACAAGGTTGGAACTTCAACTCTGAAGGATAAACTTAATTTGCAGGCAAGAAAGTTTCTTGATCGAAGAAAAATTCAGGCTGGTATCAGAGATTTGCTCGGGTACTATCAGGAGCAGGGTTATTATGGAACTGAAATCGAATATAGTGTTGTAGAAGAACGTCCTGGAGAGGTTGTTCTGACTTTCAAGATTGATGAGGGCATTGAAAAAGTTATCAGAAAAATTCGATTTATTGGTAATGAAGGTATCGCTGAAAGTGAACTTTCTTCTGCTGTAAGTGTATCTAGTTATTCATGGTGGATATCCTGGGCAACTGGATCGGGAATAGTTAAAAAGGATGCTCTGGATAATGATGCAAGAATTCTCCAGCATCTTTATCTTACCAAGGGATTTGCCGATGTTCGGGTCTCTCAGCCCGAGGTAAAGGATTACAAGGATGGCCTTGAGGTGATTTTCAAGATTGATGAGGGAGATAAATATATATTTGGTAATATTTCGGCACTTGGAACCTTACTTGATGGAAGTATGCAAAAAACCCTTGAGGGTGTTGAGGTGCGAACTGGTGAGGTTTTTAACGTAGATGTTGTCAGAAAAGATGTTTTTGCTATTACGGACAAGTTCACAGATATTGGTTTTGCTTTTACTAACGTTGATCCGATTACCAGCATTAATCGTGATACAAAAACCGTAGACATTTCCTTTTCAGTTGATAAGGGAGAGAAGATCAAGGTAGGACGAATTAATATTATTGGAAATGATAAGACCAGGGATTCGGTTATTCGTCGATCGTTGCGTGTCAGAGAACAGGAGTGGTACTCGAGCTCAAAGGTTAATCGCAGTCAGGAGCTTTTGCAGCGACTTGGTTTTTTTGATGAGGTAAGTATCTCCCCTGAGCGAACTGATAGAGATGGTGAGGTCGATTTATCCGTTGCAGTAAAAGAAGCAATGACTGGGCAGTTTTCGGCGGGTGCAGGGGTCAGTTCAGGAGATGGTTTTATCGTGACCTCACGCATCAGTGAGAATAATCTGATGGGTACCGGAAACACTTTAGCGCTTGATATAAACTCTGGACGCTTGCGACAGAATTATATTTTGTCTTTTTTTAATCCTCAGGTGAATGATTCTCTTTTTTCTTTTGGAGCAGATGCTGCAATTACTCAGCGTGATTTTGAAGATTTTTTAAGAAAGCAGAATGGTGGTTCTCTTAGTGTTGGGTATCCTTTGTGGTTTCTGGGTGAGGAGCTTATGGATGATGTCCGGCTCTCTCTTGGTTATGAACTAATGCAGAATGAGATTAGTAATGTCAGGGAGGGATCGGGTCAGTTTATACGTGATGAGGAAGGTCGATCTGTTTCGTCAGCTATCATTCCAGGTATTACTCGTTCAACAATAGATAATCCCCTTGACCCGACAAGGGGCTCTCGTCAGGTACTTAGGCTTGATTACGCAGCTCTAGGGGGTGATCTCAAGTACTGGTTAACTCAGGTGAATAATTCCTGGTATTATCCGGTCTATGAAACATCATACGGTTCATTTGTATTTTCACAGCGTACAAGATTGGGTTGGGGAGAGCCGATAAGTGGAGAACGTTTTCCTTTATTTCAGAGATTTTTTCCTGGTGGAATAAACTCTCTTCGAGGTTTTGATGCAAGACGCGTTGGTCCCCGTGATGAAGAAGGTACATATTACGGGGGTAGTAAGCAGTTAATTATGAATTTTGAAATGATTTTCCCATTGATACCAAGTGTTGGGTTAAATGGGGTTGCCTTCTACGATATGGGTAATGCTTACGATGATGATGAAACTATCGGTTTTTCTAATATGAGAAAGGCTGTGGGATGGGGTCTTCGATGGAGGTCTCCTATAGCTCCAATTCGTCTTGAGTTTGGTCATCCGCTTGACCGTGAGGATGGTGAGAAAAGAATGGTTACAAACTTCTCATTTGGCGCACCATTATAGTTGGTTATTCGGGCGACTTGTTTTCCAAGTAAGCATGTTCTATTTAAACGTTTTTGGCTGTGAGAAAGTCAAATTGGCTTGGTTTTGTTCTTTGTCGGTGTGGTCTTTGGTAAGAAAATCTTTAACGAGTATTAATATAAATTCAGGATTCATGATTACGAAAACATTTCCCATATATAATTTGCTGATATTATCTGTATTTTTTCTTTGTGGGGGACGCGCCTTGGCTGAGCCATCACAAAAAATTGCCTACATTGATCTTCAGAAAGCACTGGAGATGACAAAAGAGGGGCAAAGAGTGCAGAAGCAATTTAAGGACGAAATTGATAATGAGCAAAGATCGATAGACAAGAAAAAAGTAGAGGTTGAACGTCTGAAAGAGTCTCTTGATAAGCAAAGGTCAACCCTGAATGAAAAAGCATTAAGAGACAAGGAGGAGGAACTTCGAGTTTCTACCAGAGAGCTTGAACGTAGTTTTCAGGATTCCAAGGAAAAGCTTGGGAGAAAAAATGCAAGCCTGGTAGGAGAGCTTGTTCAGAAAATGCGCAAGCTGGTTGAAGAATTAGGCAAAAAAGAAGGCTATGCCATGATCCTCGAAAAGAACTCACAAGGACTTATTTTTGCCGATGAGTCTTACGATATAACTGATCGGATCGCAAAAAAATTTGATGAAAGTTATTCTAAATAGTGGGGAGAAGGGATGAAAGTAGTCGATGAAATAAAGTTCCCGCTGAAAAACAAGGATATTTTAGAGCTTTTGCCGCATCGTTATCCGATGTTGCTTGTGGACAGGGTGTTTGGCCTTAGTGGAGATGATACTATCATTGGGATTAAGAATGTTAGTGCTAATGAGGCGTTTTTTGAAGGCCATTTCCCGGCTAATCCAATTATGCCTGGAGTTCTTATACTTGAAGCTCTTGCTCAGCTTGGTGTTATCTACGCAAAAATTTGTGAGGAAGCAGTTGATCGCCAAGGTCTTTATGTTTTTGCGGGCGCAGATTCTGTTCGTTTTAGAAGGCCTGTTGTGCCGGGTGATGTCCTTCAGTTAGAAATGAAGCTTTTAACCAGAAAGAAACGAATATGGAAGATGGAGGGTAAGGCTTCTGTGGAAGGGGAGATGGCGGCAGAAGGTGTTCTTACTGCCGCGCTTTTTGAGTCTTCGAGTTCGCAGGATTAAGTAGTAAGGGTAATTCTAATGAGTTTTACTGTCCACGGTACAGCGATTGTCGCGGAAGGGGCTGACATAGGTCAGGATGTTTTTATTGGTCCATACTGTGTGGTGGGTCAAAATGTAAAAATTGGTAAGGGTACAAAGCTCCATAGCCATGTTATAATTGATGGTTACACCTCTCTCGGTGAGTACAACGAACTTTTCCCTTTTGCCTCTATCGGTACTGTGCCTCAGGATCTTAAGTTTAAGGGCGAACCATCAACCCTAACTATTGGTGACAGGAACAAGATTCGGGAGTATGTCACTATTCAGCCTGGAACTGAACATGGAGGAATGAAGACCGTGGTTGGTTCATCTAACCTATTTATGGCAAATTGTCATATTGGGCACGACAGTTCCGTTGGTAGTTCAAATGTCTTTGCAAATAGTGTTGCGATAGCTGGTCATGTAAGAGTTGAGAATAATATTATTTTTGGAGGTCTTTCTGCGGTCCACCAGTTTTGTCGCATTGGCTCTTTATCATTGGTGGCAGGGGGGGCAATGGTTAATCTGGATGTTCCTCCATTCTGTCTTGTTCAGGGTGACAGGGCCTCCCTACGAGGTCTTAATTTAATAGGTTTGCAGCGAGCGGGATTTTCTCCTGAGGATATTTCCTGTCTCAAAAGAGTTTATCGTCATCTTTTTTTTGCAGTTGGCCACTTCCGAAAGAAGCTGGAGACAATACCTAATGATCTGATTGAGAATGAAAGGGTTAAAGCTCTGTTAGATTTCATTAATGGATCATCAAGAGGAATTACTGAACCTTTGCGTTCTTCTAATGACATGTCTATAGTTGAATCTTTTGAGCCTTCTTCTAAGACTGCCGTCCCGGGTGAGGTTTCTCTGGAAAACTCCTAGACCTTTTTTTGGTTTAGATTTTTATGGGTATGAATTTTTTTAGATTTTTTCGGCTTTTCTCTTCAGTACGAACTTCTGTTCCTGCTTCTACATCAAGTTATAATTTTCTTAAGTATGATATTCCTTCATATGCTCCAATAGGTCTTATTGCTGGAAATGGGTATTTCCCTTTGGCTTGTGCCAAAGAAGCTAGAGCTCTTGGACATAAGGTGGTAGCTGTCTGTCACCAGGGTGAAACCTCAGATGAAATTATTGAGCTGGTTGATTTTGCTTCCTGGGTTAAGGTTGGGGAGCTGGGACGAACTATAAATATATTTAAGGAGCAAGGAGTAAGTTTTGTTGCAATGGCGGGAGGGATTTCCCGCGTAAGAAGTTTTAGAGATGTAAAGCTTGATTTAAGGGGAAGTGCGCTTTTGTTGAGGCTTCGTTCTGCCAAAGATGATGTGATTATGAGAGGGATTGCAGATGAGCTTTTATCAGAAGGAATTGAGGTATTTCCCTGTACTCATTTTCTTTCTTCATGGATAACCCCTGAGGGGGTTCTTACCAGGTTAAAACCCACTGTTGAACAAAGTAATGATATCTCAATAGGGGTTTCTGCTCTAAAGGCCATGAGTTCTGAGGATATAGGTCAATTGGTCGTTGTGAGGGATGGAGTTATTGTTTCAGTAGAAGCTGTTGAAGGAAGCGACGCCGCTATATTGCGGGGTGGCTCACTAGGTGGTCAGGGGACTGTTATTGTAAAATGCGCGAAGATAACACAGGATATGAGGTTTGATGTACCAACCGCAGGTATTAAGACCCTTGAAACTATTTCAAATGCTGGTGGAAGTGTTCTCGCAATTGAAGCTGGTAGAAGTATACTCATGGATAAAGAGAAGTTTCTTAAGGAAGCTGATAGAAGAAAAATCTGTGTAGTTGGAATTCCTTCTCTTGTAACTGATACATTAGCTGTTGGTAAATAATTTCGGCTTAGATCCGTGTGAATGAATTTGGCATTATTCTGTACCAGGTGCATTCATGTTTGTTATGAGAAAGGTGGCAGATGGAGGAGTAAGGGGTATTAAGTGCTGTTTTAAGCCAGTGATATCTATTCAAACCTGCAAATTTTATTGTGCACACAAAGCTTAGTTGTGGATGATTTATTACTAGCTTTTGTAAATGCGGAATGAGCTTCTCAGGATGTATTGCCGCATCTCAGAAAAGCCAGTTAATAGATCTGTCAATATCATCAAGTCTTTTAATTTTTAGAACATCGGCCTGGTGGAATCTTATTTTTCTGTTCAGGCCAAGTGATTTTTCAATGGGACTCTTGTCGACAGCGTGAACTCTTTTGGAAAGACCAGATAAAACCCAGCTCCATCCACCTGGAGATGCGCCAAGGTCAATGCAGGAAGAATCAGACTTTGGGATAACTCCCTCTTTGGTAAAAAACTCCCAAAGTTTTAGATAAGCCCTGCTTGGAGGGCCATTTTTGTCCTCAATAAAATTATATATTCCGTGAGAAACCCTACTTGAACAGGCGGAGGAAAAGAGTATTTTATTTTTGTCAAGCAAGGTCCAGCTTCCAAGTGGTGAATTTTTTGGTTTTTCAGGAAATGAAATTGGTTTGTTGCTGACAAATGGTAGTTGTTTTTGGATCAGCTTTGATCGACCATATTCTCTTCCGGGAAACATTGACCAGTTTCTCTGGGTTCCAAGAAGGATTTCCCTGGCTTCACTAATTGATTTGAAGTCTCTTAGGACAGGGTTAAGCCATATATTCTGTGCAAGCGGGATTAAATCATTTGTAAAATGTTGTTTTTTTGTATCAACCAAGCATAGTAAACCGGCAATATCATCTTCAAATAGAAATATATCTCTTGACTGACCAAGAGACCGGAGAGAAGAATGAAGTGTGAAGACGGCCAACATTTACCTTATTGACTTAATGTGTTGATATTGCTGGATTTTATATGTTCTTTTCAAGGTTAAATTATGTGCACAAGGAAAATGGGAAAGTGAACGATACAGTACTAAGCGAATTAAGGCCAGGAGCAGTTCCCGATTAGATATTGTGGGAGTACTTACGTAAATTATGGCATTGTTATTGAGACTAGACAGGCTTCAATTATGTCTTATTTTTCAGCTTGGAAATTGACATGGAACAAGATCAGCTAGATATGGAACGAGCACTATCCAGTTCTCAGGAGAATCTTCCAGCTGCTGTTAGCGATATTGGATGTGAAAGGGAAATTAATGAAGATCGTTACGCGGGGTTCAAGGTTGATGGAGGATATGTCTGGATAGTTTGTGATGGAATGGGTGGAGCAGTTGGCGGAGAACTCGCTGCACAGCTTGCACTTGACACTATAAAAAGAGCCCTTGAAGGTTGCGTTGGAGATCTTGGAATTGAGCATCTTGTCGAAGCTATTCAGGAAGCAAACAGGGTAATAGTTTTAAGAAGGCAGAACCCCCTTTTTTCTGGAATGGGTACCACAATTGTTGCTGCCCTGGTAACAGATTACGGAGTTTATATTGCACACGCTGGGGATTCAAGGGCTTATGTTGTATCCGGAAGACGGATAGAACAGTTAACGACTGACCATACATATGTTCAGGAATTAGTGGATAAGGGAATGATTACTGAAGAGGATGCAATGAATCATCCTCAGTCTCATGTTCTTACCCGGTGTCTTGGGGGAGAGCCCAGGGTAAGAGCAGATAAAAATGTATATGGCTTAAATAGCTCTCAGGATGGGGAATCTGAAACTCTCGTTCTTTGTTCTGATGGGCTATACAGTCTGGTTGCTGATCATGAAATATATGAAATGATTTCGAGTATGAATCCGCAGTCTGCCTGTTCTGCCATGGTAGAGCTTGCAAGAAGCAGGGGCGGTTTTGATAATATAACTGTCGCTGTTATTCCTTTAGCTGGTGTGATGCACGGTGATCCAGTTATTCCGGCAAAAGGTGGTGTTTTGGGGCGCAAACCGGCTATTTCTAGTGCCACAAACTCAAGAAGTTCAAAGGTTCAGAAAAGAAAACCTTTGAGCCGGGCTCAGGTTGCAGTTCTTGTTATTATGCTAGCTGTGTTTTCGGTAACAATTACCCTGATTTTGTTTTTTGCATTATTTTAGGCAGTGATGGTTTTGATTAATAATAAGGATAATCAGTGATATGAGCCAGAATGATAAAAAGCCAGCGTCCTCTGGTTTTTCGCAGGGGGAATCTATGCAGTCCTCTCGAGCTCGAAACCGGACTGTTATGCTTTCGCCTGAAATGACGGGTCAGGTGCGTGCTCTTCTTCAAACTCCTCCACTGGACGATGGTGGCAATGTTGAAGAAAAGCCCAAAGATAATGGTTTTGTTGTTCCAGATTTTAGCTCTTCAAATAATCTTTCTCAGCCCCAATCAACCAGCGAAGCTGCAGGTGCTTGGCAAAAAGCAGAGACATCAAATTCTACAATGGTACATAAGCGAAAGGACATACGGAGAGGTTCCCTTGACCCATTACCAAATTTTGGCCTTTCCCTTGATTCTGTTGGTAGTTCTTTAGGCAAAATATCAGGCGAGGATAAAGATTACAGTAACCCAACTTTGACAAATGACAGATTAGCCACAACGGAGCTATCAAAAACAGTTTTTGCGGCAAGAGAAAATCTCCTGTTTGATAATCAAAAAATACCTTCAACCAAGTCTGATTCGGATAGATTTTCTGTTGTTTCCGAATCCGCATCAAAAAGTGTTCCTGTTGTTTCCAGACGAGTTGCAGGTGGGAGAATCGTGGGTTTTTTAATCAGTTTCGACAATGAGGATGATGGTGAGATAACTGAGCTAAGAGTGGGAAGATGGATTGTCACCTCAAGGGAAATCGGGTCTGATTCTGATTTAGTAATTCAAGATGAGTCAATTTCACCTTCTCATGCTGTACTTAAGGTGGGAAATGATGGCTCTGTCATGATTCTGGATCAATTGTCTGAATTTGGAACTGGTGTAATTAAACAGGAATCCGAATATGAGCAGGATGCCTCTTCCGGAATGGTTTCGCTTGATCATGGTGATATGGTTCGCCTTGGGCGTCGTTATTTTGTTTATTGTGGAGTCCCGAAAATTTACATTACCGAGTAACAGAGGAAGAGCTACATATTAGTTATGACTATGGCCGTTGATCAACCACTCAATCTCAAAGCCGGAATGGTACTTCAGGGAAAGTACGAGATTGTTCGCTGTCTTGGTGCTGGTAGTATGGGTATGGTTTATGCTGTTAAGCACCTGGATCTTCAGGGTAGGATACTTGCGCTTAAGGTTTTGTTCTCTGATGTGGCTAAGGATGAAGTTCAGGCGGCAAGATTCAAGAATGAAATTGTTGCATCTTATGAAGTTAATCATCCTCATGTTGTTCGGGCTTACGATTATTTTCGCGAAGGAGACATGGTTGGTTATACAATGGAGTTTGTCTCTGGTGGTGATCTGGCTGATCGCCTTGGAGAAGATGAATTATTGCCAATTGATCAGATTTTATTGATGCTTAAGCAAATGGCAAGTGGCGTGCAGGCAATACATGATGCTGGAATCATACACAGGGATTTAAAACCGGAAAATATTCTTCTTACAGATCAAGGTGATGTTAAAATTACTGATTTTGGTATTGCCAGAAATCTGAAAGGGCCACGTTTGACTGATCACGGTGGTATAGTAGGAACTTTTGCATATGTGTCACCTGAGTATCTGGAGCATGGTAAAGTGGACGCAAGGAGTGACATATACTCCCTTGGTGTGCTTGCATATGAAATGGTTACTGGGGAAGCTCCATATGTATCAAATAATGTCATAGAAGAAATGCATCTTAGATTGACAACAGATCCAAGGCCTCCAGTAGAATTAAGGAAAGACTGTCCTGTAGCTTTGAGTAAAGCTATTAAAAAAGCACTTTCACGGGATCCAGGAACACGTTTTTCCAGTGCTAAAGAGTTCTACGATGCTCTTTCTGCTGTACAGATTGGAGAATCTGATACTTTCAGTCAATTAAGGAAAGATTTCGTTGAAGAGTCAAGGATGCCCGAGATGAAGCCAAAAGTACTTGAGAGTGATCTCGAGTATATGTTGCAGGATCTAAAAGATTCCCTGGAGGATCGGGCAGCGATCAAGAGTGGGGTCAGGTTTAATGAGCAAGGTAATCAATCTGAAGGGCCTCTCTATTCTTCTACCTTCAAACGTCGAGATGATCTTTATTCTCCGATTGCATCAGATAGTTCGGCATACATAGTTCCAGTAAGTCGAGGAAGTTTATCGGTCGATAAAATTAAGCAACTTGAGAAGGGCCTTAAAAAGCGTGATTCTGATGAAATCTCTTTTGAGGCACTCGGGTGGGCAATTTTTAGAATTTCTGTCGGGATTTTTACTGTATTGAGCGGTCTTTTATTGGGCATCTTTTTAGTCAGATTTCTGTTTCCCGAGATGTACTCAAGTGCTGAGGATGTTATCCTTAAATTCAGTGGTTTTTGATCTTGATATCATCTATTCCCATGTTTTTAAATCTTTCCTACAGATTGTCGCATCTTACCACGGTAACCATAGTAGATTGATATTGTCTTGATCTGTGAAATTATAGAAATAGATAAGCGTCAATAAATTAAAGTGTTTCTCGTTATGCCCGTGGTTTAATAAATTCTTGTATGAAAGCATTGATCGTTGAAAACTCGGCAGAAGGACAGGCGCGTTGTGCCCGTCGCATCCAGGCTTTCAGTCAAAGCGATGTTGAAATGCTTGATCTCCGCATTAAACTTGTATCAGAAAAGGAAGTGCTTTCACATCTTCAGGATGCTGAAATTATTATTCTTGGATCTGGTCTGGGAGAAGTCGGCCCACAAATTGCCCGTACTGCAATTGCAAGTTACCCATGGTTGCATATCGTTATGTATGTCACTGATCAGGCTTATTCAGGGGGAGCGTTCAGAATAGCTCATTCTGCGGGTGTTAGAAAGGTTCTTACTGATGACAGTTCTCCATTGGATTTGTTGCAGGAGCTGGTAAGTATTCATTCTGAGTTTCGAAAGCAAGGTAAAGTTAAAGAGGCCAAAGTTATAGTTGTAGCTCATGCAAAGGGTGGTACAGGGGCTACTACTATTACGGCAGCTCTTGGTCAGGTATGTGATGTATATCGAAAACAGGCCTTTTTGTGGGATCTCGACGTTGAAACACGTGACTTGAGTAGGTCTCTTGCTGTCGGGGGCTCCGCCGCTCAGGTCGTGACTGGGTGGGTAAATGAGTCCATCGATATAACCCGTGATACAGTGAACGAGGCACTGACTCCTGTAAGTGATTATGTATCTGTGTTAATGCCTCCGGATAGTATGGCAGAGGCAATGGATATGGTTTGCCATACTGATGGAATGAACATATGTCATCGTGTTGTTGAGCTTGCGAGAGTAATGAATGACATAGTTATCATTGATACTGCAGGTCGAATCGGCCCCGCATGTGGGGCTTTGATGAGGGCAGCCGACGAGGTTTTGATTGTTATTGACGATACTCTTTTGGGGTTAACTGCTCTTGATTTATATCTAACTTATGTGAAGGCGCTGGTAACAAGTCCTGATAAAATAAGTTTCCTTGTTAATGGCTACAGCGGTCAGTTATTAGTTCTTCCGGAAATTGAATCCACACTGGAAGGACATCAGCTTGGGTCAAGGCCATGGCGTTTGCCACCATTGTCCACAGACGAAAAGGGGTCACAATGGCCTGGCAGTGGAGGGACCTTTTACAGTAAGGGAAGTAAGTCCACAAGGGCTCAGCTTGAGGCAATTGCTGAGGGCCTTAATATCATTGACAGGTCTTCTGGGATTGATGAGACTGAAGAGACCAACTGGTGGGAGAGACTATTGCCCAAGGGAAGCTCTAAGGATGAGAGTTCACAGAATAATATTCAGTCCGCTCCCGGTGGGTATATAGAGGAGTGATGCCATGGGAGGGTAATTAATATGTTTTTGGTACGAAACATGTCTAAAGTAATTTGTTTTGGTAGTTATAGATAGTATTAGTCGTTTTTTATACTTGTCGAGTTGTTTGTTTTTGGGTATCAGTTTAGCCGGGTGGTATGTTTGTTTTGTTATTTTATTTTGAATACTATTAAGCTGATTAAAGTAAATACCGACTAACTGATCATCGGGGAAGTAGATTTTTGGTATACGGTAGTTTTTTGATGTAATTGTGTGTGTAGTTTAGGGATTAATTCTTTGCTGTGAATTTTTCCTATCGTACCAATTGCTTGTTTAGTTTAAAATGAATCAGGGTGTCCAGGGTGTTAGATTTTGGTGCGATTGTTTTTTTAAGCGATTATGCTGATTCATTGGCATGATGTTTATGCGATTGTTTTATCTTAAAAGTGAAAGTAAGGAGAAAAATGGACAGAAACATTGATAATTTGGAAATAGTAGAGAAGAAAGAAACCAAAGAAGCTGGAGCAACAATGGTTGAGTATGCACTTCTTGTTGCTTTGATTGCTATTGCACTAATTGCAGTGGTTATCGTAATGCGAGGCGGGGTTTCACAAAAGTTTTCTCAGGTAGCCTCGGGTCTTAATGCTTAGTGCCTTATAAAGAAGACTTTTTTCAAATAGACTGCTCTTCTTCCTGACATTGTTTGGGGGAAGAGTTTGTTTTTTGATTAGGAGGTTTTTTGATCAGACCTGAAACTTTATTTGTGATTTCAGTCATCTGCCATCTCCTTGTCGGTATAGTTGATTGTTTTTGGTTTGAATTCATTTGAATGGTTATCTTTCTTCTTTTGAATGTGAACTGATCTATTCGACGTTTAATTAAAAAAGCATCGCATTGGGTTGCTTTGGTTTGGGTGGTTAGTCCAAGTATTTGTCACTGATATATGGTCGCCAATGCGTATACTTTAACCCTAGATAGCCCAGAGAAGTTTTTGACAGTATTCTTATCTTAATTTGTGGCCCTTGGGCTTCGGGTTAAATGCTATTTCGGAATGTTATAAATAATTAAATATAAACAGAATTGGAGTCGATAAGACCCTTTAAGTAAACCAATAATACTAGAACGAGCATCTTACTCATATTAGTTGTTTGATTTTCAAGGATTTAGGGGATAGGGAGAGCGTATGGCTTCAAGATTCGGTGCAACTAGTGCATCACGTTCGAAGAACGCAAGATTAAAAATTCTGATAGCATGTATCTTTTTGCTTCTACTCCTTTTTCTCGCAATTCTCACTTACGTAATACAGAATCAACAGCAAGCTGATGGTCTTACTTCGGCGGGCCCTGTTCAAACCGATAATCAAGAGGATCCAAATGCTGGAACAGTCGGTGTTCTGGTTGCAAGCTTTAGAATTGAGGAAGGGTCTGGATTAAGCGAGCAGATGTTTACCGTTGATTACATTAACCGCACGGAGCTTCCTCCCAATGCAGTTACAGCGGATAGACAGAAAACATTGACAGGGAAGTTCGCCAGGCGAATTCTTAATCCAAATGTTATATTGCTCAATGACGATATATCTGATGTTCAGCCACTAACTCACATAGATATTCCGGCTGGTTTTAGACTTATTACAATTATTGTCGATGCAAGGACCGGAGTGGAAGGTTGGGCAAAGCCCAGTACAAGGGTTGATGTTCTTTGGACATTTCTTCAAGATGGTAACAGAAAAGTGGCTACAATCGCAAGATTTGTAAAAGTGATATCTGTTGCCGGTATCGCTCAGAATGATCCACAACAGGCAGCACCAGTTCAACCAGCCGGGCCGGTAACCGTTTCTCTGCTTGTGTCAGAAGAGCAGGCTAAATACATTGAGCTTGCCAGGGCAACTGGAGAATTGAGTCTTGTTCTTGTTGGTGGTCAGGAAATGCCCGGTACGATTGGTGAGCGTCCAGATATTGTTGATATAAAAAAGATACTAGGCGACAAACAGGAAAAGGAAGAAGTAGAAGAAGTTCCTGACGGGGTATTGTATGTCGAGGATCCTGTTACGCGAAAGCAGAAAAAGTATGTGTTGAAGAATGGTCGCTGGACTTTAGACAAGAATTACACTGAGTAGTTATTTGTTGAGTAGTTATTTGGGGTAGTTTTATACTTGGATTAAGATATTTTAGCTTCTGAGTTTTTTTGAGCGTTGTTTGTTCTAGAGAAGTACAAGGTGTTTTTGACAAATCTGGTATTTAGGTTCGGTTCTTAAAAGGGAGAAGGTTTTCGATGGATAAGGAACGTGAAAATTTGCTCGAGTTGTTTTCTACGCGAGTTAAAGACTCTTCGCCTCGCTCTACCGTCTCTCTGGGTCTTGAAAAGAAGCTGATAGGACCAGGATCTGATGAACCCACTGCAAGAAAGTCTCAAGATGGGTTTTCTCCTGTTGGTAACGCCGTTCTCCGAGAAGCAAGAAGAGAGCTTGGTTCCCGAGGAGATCAAACTGCAGCTGAAGACATCACTGAAGAGGGTATCGCCGCTGCTGTTGACAGGGTTTGTGCATCGAGAGGATTTGTACTTGATGATGTTACGCGTGCTGAAGTAATAGTTGCACTTAAGCAGGATTTGTTTGGTTGGGGAGTTTTACAACCTCTAATAGATAACCCTGAAGTCACAGATATTCATTGTTACGATTTTAAAACAGTTGTTCTTCAGCGTGGAAAAATGAGCGAAATTACCGCACTTCGCTGGCCCAGCCATGAGGCGTATGCTACTTTTATAGATAGAATACTTTATCGCCTAGGTAAGAGTCTTTCCACGCAGCAACATACAATTGATGCATCGTTTCCAGATGGAAAAAGAATATGCGCTGTTCACAAAAGTGTTTGTGGCTCAAAGGGACCTTTGGTTACAATTCGAGTACCCCGAGTTCAGGAAGCAAGTCTTGAGAGTCTGGTCTCATACCAGGTAGCCCCACCTTTGATAGTTAACTATCTGGCTGCGCTTACTCGATCTGTTGAGCACACTTTTATGGTGTCTGGAGAAACTGGAACCGGTAAGACGACATTGATGCGCTCTTTAGGAACCCAGTTTCGTCCTGAGGAAAGCATAATCGCTATTGAAGATACTCCAGAATTAAATTTTCAACACCCATATTTCAGAAGTCTTGTGTCAAGAACAGCGAACACTGAGGGAGTGGGAGAAGTTACGCTTCAGGAGCATATACGTACTACGTTAAGAATGTGTCCCACTAGAGTAATACTTGGGGAAATGAGAACACCAGAGGCTGCAGAATCTTTTCTTGAAGCTGCTCAAACTGGTCATTGTGGAATGTCAACTGTGCATGCCAGAAATGCCAGGGAAACATTAACTCGTCTGGAATCTCTTCTTGGTAGAGCACAGCGAGGAGTTAGTACTGATATAATAAGGCAGCAGATTGCACTTGCAGTAGACGTTGTTATCTGGCAGCTGCGAGAAAAGGCCAGCGGTCGAGTAAGAATGGGAGAGGTAATCGAAGTTGGTAACTTTGTAGAGGGAAATATACAGATTCGCCCAATGTTTAAATTGGTTCAGCAAGGTGAGAGTCCAGTGTGGGAAGTTTTATCATATTCAAGTTTTTTTGAAGATGTCCTTGAGCGTAGCGGTATATATCTGGGAGATGCTCCCAAATATATTGGTTTTAATCAGAATGAAAATAGCAGATCGAGCGATGTAATTCGACGTTAGCAATATGGTATAATTAGTGATGTCAAATTTGTTGCTTTACATTGCGGTTGCAGGCTTTGCTCTTTTGCTGACAATGCTTATTGTATATTTTTTCTTTTCCTCAAGCAGTACTTCTGAAGCAGATCAGTCACTTCGTAATCTTATTCAATCTCAAAAGCGCGGAGCTGAAAACTTTACCTCCGACAGAAAAGCAAAATCAGTCGGGCAAGCAGCCCTACTTGCTGCATCTCAGGGTGAGACATCTAAAAAGGTAGCAGATGTAAATTCTCCAGGACTTGCAAGGCGGTTGTTCTATGCGCGGTGGGTCATCACACCACTTCAGTTCAGGATTATTCAGCTTGCTGTGACCGGTATTGTTGTCGGTGGAGTATCACCGTTTGTTCGTGCTCCGCTGATATTTGCAGCTTTTGTTCTTACGCCAATTTTTGTTGATTCAGTTCTTGACCGTAAGATTAGAAAGCGTTTCGATAATTTTGATCGAGATTATCCTGATTTTCTTATGGCATTTGTAAGTCGAATAAAATCGGGGATGAACTCTCTAACCGGTCTTCAGGCTGCGGCCAGTGGTTTTGCTCCGGAGTCAATTTTAAGGGCTGAAGTTGAATTAATGCTGGAACGTATCCGATTGGGAATACCCGAAGATCAGGCAATAGGCGCTTTTGGAGAAACTATTCCTCACCCCGAAATAGAACTATTTGTTCAAGGCCTGATTTTGAGCAGGCGTTTAGGTGGAAATTTATCAAGCACAATAGAGAGACTTGCAAAGCAAGTGAGAAAGCGTCAGGAGTTCAGGAAAAAAGCTGTTGGAGCTGTAGCGCTTGAACGAAGTTCGGGAATTATGATCGCACTTGTTATGCTTTTTACTTTGGGAGCAATTGGAGTCACTGCTCCTGATCTATTTAAAGGCGCCCTTGAGAATGACATCGGTCAATTAATATTTCAGGGTGGTGCTACATTAAGTATTTTTGGATTTTATGTTTCTAATTTGATAACTAAAATAAAGATTTAAACGGATTATTTGGTATATATGACCTCAACGACCATAATACTAATCTCAATTTTGGCTCTTTGTCTTGTTGCCATGGGAGCTTTGTTATTCTGGTTTTTGAGAACAGAGCCGGATAGTCAATTGAGTACCCTGAGTTCTTCTGGTCGGTCATCTACGGACAGTGGAAAAACTGGAAGTATTAGTGGCAGGCAGGTGAGTATAGAAGAGGTGCAGCGTAAACTTGCAGAAAATCAAGGAGAAAAAAGAGCGAAAGATTCCCCCGATATAATGCTGTTTAGGGCAGGAATATTCAGCAAAGAGGAAAAAGAGAAGTTTGTAAGGACCAGAAAACTGTTTTATCTGATTGTAGCACCTACCGCGGCAACTCTTTTTTTTATTGTTCTCAATCATTTGGGAGGTTTTGTACTTGGTTTTCTTGGAGTGATACTTGGATTAATGGTTGGATTTCTTTATCCTCGCGCAAAGCTTGATAAGAGGGCTCGTTTGCGCGAAGAAGAATATATGTACTATCTGCCACTCGTTATTGAGCAAATTTCTATAGGTGTAAGTAGTGCTCTTGATATAGGTCCTTGTGTTGCTTATGTTGTGGAAATGGCAGATCAGAGATCTTCTCATAATGCAGTGACCGAGCTTTTGGTTCAGGTTTTAAAGTTAATGAGAGCTGGAATGGGTCTTGATGAGGCATTGTCAGATGTTGGTGAAGTGGTGGGTCTAAATGAAGTCAAGAATGCTTTTATGTTTCTTTCTCAGTGTTCAAAGCATGGAGGTGAGGTTTCCAAACAACTACAGGAGCTTTCTGATTCAGTTAGTTTGGCAAGGCAGCTAATGATTGAGGCAAAAATCACTGCATTGCCAACCAAGGCAACTGGAGCTTTGGCAATGGTGTTTATGGGCTTTTTTGGAATGATCTTGTCAGGTGTGGTGGTACGTCTTGCAGAGGGAATGTCTTAGAATGCATTTGATCATTTTAATATAAGTAGTTTTACGTCCTCTTAATAGACTTGCTTGATTATTAGAACATGGCAGTATCGTGAATGTAATTATGAAGAATTCAAATGGTAGCGTATTTAAATCAAAAACGTACATCCTACTTCTTGTTGATGATACAATATCTCATTGGTGCTCTGGCGATTGTATACTACCCGTCTTTGGTTTTTGATATTTTCTGCCTCTACTTTATTTCAAGTTCAATATTGTCATTGCTATCTTTAAGTTCTGGTGATCGTTCATCAGAAAACGATCCAAGTTCTAATCTTGCCAGATATTTTGCTTCTCGTTCGGCTCTTCTGATGCTCCTTTTATGGAGTATTTCAGGTCCCGATTCTGCTATTCCAAAAAGTATCTCGGCTGTAAAAGTAATTTTCCGTTCTGAGATCACAGTTTCCGTTATATTTGTATTTCTTCTGCTCCTTTATTGGCAGGTTGTTTCCAAAGGGCTTGCGCGATATGGGGAAATTATTGCGCGTTTCTTTCTTGATGCTCTTCCTGGTCAGCAAATGGGTATAGAATCAAGACGGAGAGATGGGTTGTTGAGTGCTCGAGCTGCAAATTCTGAAAGGGAAGATTTGCTTAGACACTCTTTGCAGCTTGGGACACTTGACGCTGTTCTCCGTCTTTCTATTGGAAATGTTGTTATAATTGTTGCAGGAGTTGTTCTGTTTGGGGTGGCAAGGCTTTATTTTTCCTGGTCTGAGGGAGAAATTTCTACTGTGATACGAATAGGAGAAATGGGAAGTCTTGGTTTCTGGCTGGTTCTTGATGCCATACTTTTTTTTGCACCATATACTTTGATTATGTCCAGAACAACTACTTCAGATTATTCATCAGATCCAAGGGGGATGCTATCTCAAAATATAGTTGTGGGAAGTGTTTTACTTCTGCTCGGTTTGTTCTCCTTGTTTCAAGTTGTTCAGCTTCCCTATGAGGCATTACTTATTCTTGCTTCATTTTTTGCTTATAGATATTTTCGGGAGAGATCGGCAAGTGATTCCTCAAAATCAGTTTCTAATTCGGGATATTTGGTTATTGATACTTATAGTGGTAGAATATTAAATAACCAATCATTTAAAGGAGAATATTCCAGAATCAATCCCAAGGTGATATCCATATCTGTCTCAGGTGATCTGTTAATTAAGTATTATGGCCTTTTGTCAGTTTATCCCATGCTTGAGGATTTACGTGAATTATCAAATCAGTTGCAAAATTATCTTGGCCCGGTAGTTATTAAATTAGGTGTATTGGCTGATCGTGAGTCGACCGTCGAATTTCTGTATCCAGATAGCAATAAAACCCAGGTATTAATTCCTTGTGACAGAACCCCACTTGATATGCACATATATTGTGCCAAGAGTATATTCAGTAATGTAAATACGGCTTGTGAGAAATTTTTCCCCCAGCACTCATGGATAATGCATGAAGAGTATGATGAATATTCAGCTAAGGGATTCCCATTTGAGAATTGGCCTCGTTGTACTTTATCCCAACTTTGTCTTGATATATTAAAGCGAGATTTTGCTACAAATATATTAAAAGAGGTTACTCTATCCGAACTGATTGAAGAGAGTCATGAGTTATCTTTGGGATCGAGCTCGGGTATCTCAACTGAGAAGCTTGTTATTGAACTTGGTCCTTCTAGAATTCTGGCTGTCTCAAGATCAATTATGATTAATAATCATCGTCGGGTAAATATTAACAGATTGATAGACTCCTGCTTTTTGGCAGGTGATGACGATGATCTGATTATCAGTGAATATTTGAGATCTGATATTGTTAATAATATGGATGAATATACTGGGCGTGATGGTTTGATTCGACTTGTTTTATTAAGTGATAAAACCTGTACTGCGCTAATTGAAGAGTACCTGGATGATGATGGTCGATTGGGTCTTGAGGGAGGTGATGTTGTTAATGAATTGAAAGTTTTTTTGGCAAAAACAAATCGGATATGTTCTGATAGAGGAGTGGGTCCTGTGATTGTGGCTGTTCCGGGTGCTGATAAGGCTGGCTTTGAATTGGTTTCAAAAAAGCTTGGCAGACAATTTCCCTCGTGCATTTTTGTTCCACAGTCGGTTATGCCTGAGGATAGGAATTTTCTACCTTTGTTTAGAAAATAATTAGTGTTTTAGATGAAAATAAAAGTACCAGGTTTTATTTAATGCCTTCTATAAGAGAAATTAACCTGAACAAATTGTTTCCTAGGATATCTCTGTTAAGTGAGACAAGAGAAGGTGTTGTCTTTGAGTCACGAACAGAAGCCGGTGAGCACATATTAGTTAATACTACTCGAGGTTCTGTATCTAATGGCAGCTCTGAGGAGAGGTCTTTAATAGGCCACCTGGATATACTTTTAGATATTTACCATTCCAGCGGTTCACAAGAAATTTATTGTGGAATAGATAGATCCGGGATTGGATTTTGGATCGTTCCATGGTTTGATTCAAATTCCCTGACTGCGCATCCTGGTGAATTTGAAAAAGTGTTATCAATTTTTACTCGCTGTATAGAGATAGTATCTACGTTCCATGACCGTAATATTGCTTTTGGAGATATCTGTCCAGCTTCGTTTAGAGTAACGGGCATTAATGATTACAGAATTGTATCGGTTCTTGGTGATCTTTTGGATAGTAAGAGTATGTCGGGAGTATATTTGCCTTATATTTCACCGGAGCAAAAAATCACCTCACAATCTTCATTCCAGTCAGATTTATATTCTCTTGGGGTTTTTGGATATCATCTATTGACTGGTGAGTACGCCGTTAACAAAGCGCCCACTTCCAATAATCCAATCGAAGTGCCAGTATTGTTGTCAAGCATAGCTCCTTCTAACCGTTATTCAAATGTGCCACAATGGTTTGATACATTGCTTGCTAATTGTCTTGTAATTGATCCGAAAAAGCGTATTAAGTCGTTATCTCAGCTTTTAGATTTGATTAAGCAGGGATCCGGAAGCGGGCATGTAGATTTGCCCCATGTCGCTTGGCAAACCAATGCTCTTGTTAAGGTAAATAAAAAAATGGAAAAACCCCCTGACGAAAATGTAACTAAAGAAGTAATTCCAGGTCCTAAAACTTCTCAAAATAAAGAAAATGCAAAACAAAAACGTAAGAGCAAGACATCTGTCAGCAAGCATATTGTCGCAATAATATGGGGCGTGACAAGTCTTATCGGGTTTTGTATAGCAATATATGTTCTTCTTACGCTTAAAATATTGGGAATTTCTGGTGAGCAGTTAAGTGATGAGCTTCGCTGGGTTTATGAAGATTCTGATGATGATCGAGTTTTGAAAGATCTTGTAATAGTCGAAGATGATAGAGAGCCCGTTGAAAACCGGATTTTGGCTTTACGGCGAGTGGTGAAGAAAAAGATTCAATGGGATATTAGAATTGTTCGCCATCTTGTTAAAAGACCTTTTGGTATAAAGGCAAAAGAATATGTATCTGATCTTCCAGAGTATCATGGAAGTAAGCTTGGATATGACAAGGTTACAAGTGAAATGTCGAATTCGCTAAGGTTATATGAATCCGTTTCAGGGCTTGATGCTTATTTTTTAAGACTTGCAGATTATCTCTCTATTCTCGATCCTTTATCTGATCCATCAATAAGGAGTGGTGTGCTTCGAAATTTATATCGAGCTGATCCTGAGCAGGCTGTAAAGCTTGCTGGTCTTTTTTCAATTGAGTCGGACCCAGGGTTGTTTTCTTCTTTGCTTAGAGAGTTTATTGCAACAAGGTATTATGATTCCTTACCTCGAAGTTTATCCGGTGCAGTTTTGTTTCTATTGGCTCCACCACTTCGACCATTTTTAGAGGGGGGGATAGAGAAAACAGTAAAAATTATGGAGACAGAAGAATTACGCATCGTAGCAGATAGCATGCTTGCAAGTAAAAATTCTGAAATTGACCTGGTTTTTGAATTAATCCTTTCAGAGTATCTGCTCAGGGTTCCTAAGGGTAATTTTAGTCGTTATTTTCTTGATATTGCACGCGATGAAGTTATCAGGGATCCTATATTAAAGAAAACTTTGTATCGGCTTGCTTTGGAGACAGCTACAGATAATGACCTGAGAGTTTTGCTTGAATGGAATGACAGTCGCTGGGAAGATGTTTTGACAGTGATTTGTATTACCTCAAAGAATGAAGCTGTTCTTAGTTATGCGATGGAGATACTAAGTCGTCGAGGTGTGTCAAGCCGAACTGCATCAGCAATTTTGGACTGGTTAAAGGGCAACCTTTGGCAAAAGCGCGCCAAGTATGCATTTACTTATGGAGTATTTGTGCTTAGAGACAAATTTTCAGAAGAAGATATACAGAAAGCTTTTGATCTTGTAATGCCTGTCTCTCAGCATGGTTTGTTTACTGCTCTTGTTAGTACAGGGGATCCTTATTTTGTTAATGAGGCAGTACTTAGGATTGGGCCAATTGTGCCATCTGCGGAAGTATTTCCTCTTTTGTCTCATGAGATGAGGGAGGTACGAATAGCCAGTATTAAAGCACTAACTGGCAGAAATGATATAGAAACTCTTCGCAGAATTGCTCGAGCATATCGCAATGAAAAAGATCAAAGTGTCAGAAAATTATATAATGAAATACACTGGGTTACTTTACCTCAGGAGTTGCCCGAATCTATTAGATCCAGCACATTGGGTAATTAGTAATTATGTTTGTTGTAGAGGTCAGATTTGGAGGTGGTGATACTGAACTTGAGTGTGTGCTACTTCAAAGAAGTTATGCTCGTATCGGAGTGCATGAGACATCTCACTTGATTCTTGATGGAGTCAAGGATATGCCTTGTGAAATTGAGTTAGTTCGTGGAATTGGAAGACGATTTCGCTGTATGCCCCATGGTGGCCGTATTGAGGTCACTTCTGCTGATTTGACCTGGCCGGGAGAGTATGATGGATATGCAAGGATTGTACTAGGGGAGACTGAGGTGTTTGTTACTTCTGTTGATCCTGCTGTTGGAGCATTATTTCTGGCAGTTGGTGAAGATTGTATTGGAGAGGGTATTAGTCAGGCAATTATCAGTGAATCTGACAGTGATGGTTTGTTCCCGGCAATTCAGGCGACTACGAGGCCTCAGATCGGTTTGAGTCTGGGTAGATTGAGTAACACATACATTGGTCGTTCAAGAAAATGTCTTTTCAGACTTGACGATCGTGAAGTGAGACCTGAGCACCTATTAATTAAAAGGACAATATCTGGTTTTGTTCTTGAACCTCAGGCCAGAAATGCCAGTTCGTCAGTTAATGGCAGAAATCTTGTCGAAGGACGTGCTATTTCTGGTGGAGATCGAATAGCTATTGGTTCCAGCACTGTTATGGTGTTTTTGGAAAATCAGAATGATATGGAGAATCTGGCAGAAGAAATGGGGGATTCTTTTCTTGCGCCAGATTATCAGAAGCCACTTATGATGCTGAGAAAAGTATCTGGTCCAAAAAGTAGTCCCAATGCAATTCCTCTTAGAGTTGGACAGTCTATTACGGTTGGAAGAGATCCTTCTCATTCCATGTGGATTGATGCGCCACATATCTCACGTCTTCATATGAAGATCGAAGTCAAATCTAATGGTTATGAAATTACAGACTATAGTACTAACGGCACTAGAATTAACGGAGTTTTGATTACGACAGAAAAACCAGTTTTTTTTGCTCATGGGAATCTTGATTTTGCTCTTGGTTCTGGTGTTGAGTTAAATATATCTTCTCAAGATTATCATTCTAGCAAGGACAAGAAAGAAAGTAGTCTTGGACCAAAAAGGTTAGTCGCGACAAGTAGTACAAGTGATAAAAAAGAATATCCTTCGACCGCTTTTGATCATATCGGGGGAACTCATGATTATATCAAGGTCGAAAGAGACGAGTTTTTATCTGATACAAATGTTAATGTTGCTGTGAGCTTGTCTGCTGAAGGCTCTTTTAATGATGATGAGTTAAGTGATCAAATCAAGCCTGGAAGTGATAATAAAATAAGTTCTCTTCAGGAGTACCAGTTTAAAACCATGCTCCAGTTAAATGATGTTGAAACAAATCTACAACTGGATCCCTCACTAACCCAGGCAATGGAGCAGTACTCCTACGATTCAACAAACTTTTCAGGTATACAGCGAATTTTGCCAGTGTTTTTATGTGTGATTATTCTTGTTTTAGTTGCTATATTTATAATTCTCGCTCGACACATAATTTACTAGAAAACTGTATTATCTCCTTTTTCATTACTTTAAGTCATACGAAGGAATAGTTTTTGAAAATAAGGCATCTTATTCCTTATGAGGTGGGGGTAGTTAGTTCAACACCAAGCCTTAGCAGTTTTAGTGAATTATGTTTGCATTACTTTAAAAGTACTTTTTCGCAGCAGTGTGCTGGTCGGTTCTTTTGTATTGTGTAAGTTTACGGCGGGAATTTATATGTCGACTCAGGAGATTGTTCTTAAGTTTATCAAATGCCCTTCATGCAAGAGCTTGATGCCTTCAACTGCAGTTAAATGCGGCATGTGTGGATTTGAGCTTAAGGTTGTGGAAGAAGAACCTTCTTCAGAAAGTGTTCGAAAAGGGCGTCTAAGGCAAAGGACAACCTCATTTGCCGGAGATCTGATTTCTGGTGAGCAACATCAGTCCTCAGAAGATACGCTGAAGGAGAGTCCGGTTAGAGGCTCTGAAAAGACAGATGTCTCTGATAAGAAATCTTTGGAAACTTCAGAGTCGTATGTATCACCAGGAAAGATAAAAATTATTGATGGTAAGCCAGTTAGCCGAATTTCTGGTCTACGATTTAGAGTTCCAGATGAGGTCGAAAACAAAGTCGAAAGCGATCCTGATTATGAACCAGAAGATGATGATTCGTTTATTGACGAAGAAGATGATTCAAGTAATGAAATTTACAAGCAAGAGGGATCAAGGATCAGGGAAGATGAATCTGATGACCAACATTTCCCTAAGAAAAGAAAGCGCAAAAGAAAGAAAAAGAAGAGAGTAGTTGCTGAATCTGATTCTGTCTCAATCCATGATCCACTAAGCTCTTCCGCTTCTTTTGACATGGCCAAGTCAAAAACTGAGACCTCAAATTTGTCCAGAGATTTTGAATCTATTAGTCGCGATTCTGTTTCCTCACGTTCAGATCTAAAGTTCGAGAGCGGTCAAAAGTCATCTGAGTCTGGGGTTGCAAATATCGATATTGATGTTCCTTTAGGTGAAAATGCTACTCACCGATCGACAAGAGATTTATCTCATGTTCGTCAGGTATCCTCTGAAGAGCGTGGGCCTAGCGAAGTGCCGATACAAAGTTCAGTTGTGTCTCATGATATTTCTCAGGCTAAAGTTGCAAATGTTTCATCCAGAAATGTACCACTTGGAGATAGAAAAATGGATCAAAGTGTTAATTCATCTTCTTTAATAGGCTGGTTTGTAAATTATAGTACTAATCCTAAAGGTACTTCTTTTGAAATACGTCAGGGTAAGCAGTTTATTGGGCGTCAGGCTCTTCGCTCAGATGATTTGGTAATATCTGATTCGGCTGTTTCCACCCCTCATTGTTTGCTTCAGGCTGATAACTCTGAGTCTGTCTTGCTTCAGGATCTTATGAGCGAACAGGGTACTTTTGTAAAGAAAGGGGCTGATTCCGAGTATCGACAGATAGAGGCAAGTATAGCCTTGCAGCACGGCGACAGAATCAGACTGGGCTCATATGAGTTAGTGGTATGTCTGATACCTCGATAATTTATGCGAGGGTGGGACAGATATGCTCCAAATGCTGAATATCTCCAAGGTGGTTAATAGACCACTGTACATTAAGCTCGCTGTGCTTAATCCGTGTAATTTTGCAATTCGTCCCATTTTCATAACACTCTTAATTATATTTATATTGGGTTGTTCCGGCTCAAGAAAGAAAGTCTATGAAGGTTCGGAAGATGATACTAAAAAAATTCAGATTCTTTTGGATATTTCTGGTGTCTCTGCAGAATCAAGAATTGAGTCAGGTGGACGGTTTTCTCTATTTGTTTCATCTTCCTATTATGAAGAAGTTTCTTCTGCCCTAGCACAGCTTGATCTGATTCTTTCTATGGGTTGTCAGGCAGATAAAGGAGTAAGGGACTACTTTTTGCCAAATCTGGGAGCTGGCATTAAATTTAAGGATAATGCTTTGGCAGATTCATATATTGATGTTTTGAAAAAAGTACCCGGAATAATTTCGGTCTCCTGTTTAGGACTGGAGTCAACTTCTGGGGAGGAAAATGTGAAGTTTACAGTCTGGTATCTGAATTCATGGGTGCCTCTTGAAGAGATTCAGGATACAATAAACAATATGAATAACATTTTTGAGATAAAGTCTCCTGGTCAGTTTGTGTTTCGTGAGATTCCATGGAAGTCTGCCAGAGTAAAACAATTATCTGATTCTTCTGTCAAGTTAATAGTTTTTGAACCATTTTCGTTCAGGGTTTTGGACAGAGAAAAAAGTATTGCCAGTTTTCAGTTCCTTATAATGTTGTCGCTATTTTTAATATCAGGATTTGCCCTTGGTTTTTGGTGGGGTAAGAGGTAAATTGAAACTTGCTAAATCGATGCGCACTCATTATCCAAGAGTAAAATTAATATCTGGGGTTAAAAATGAAAGAAAGCATATCAGATTCTTTAGTCAAGTTGTCAGATGAGCAAAGGGCGTTTATGCTTTTAAGTATTCTTGTTGATTCTGAATTTGCTAGTGAGATTATGGCATCTGATGGTCGTATCAGACATGAAATTTTGCCCCTTATTAATCGTTTGTTATCACTTTCTTCTGATGTTCGGATACCATTTTGTCTGACATTATTCAAAGAGTCATTGCACGCTATGTCCAGAGTAAATGCGCTAACTGAAAATACTGATAACTAAAGATAGTAAGGTTGCATTTGTGGCTTCACGCGAAGATCAGTATAAATTAGACAGGTTGATAAGAAAGGGCAGGGCCGAAGAGCGTCAACAGATAGTTGTTTGTCGGCGAGCAGAAAATATACTTCAGGAACGTCTGAATGAATTTTTGTTTATAGAAAAAACCATAGAAGAGGAATTAAGGCAGTTGAAACTCCTTGAAGATGAATTGTCTGTCGCTCATTTTATAGACGGGCAGGGAGTGGGGATTTCTGATTTGGAACGCAGGAGAGCGATTAAAAAAAGGAAAATGAAATCATTAGAATATAAGCGTAGTGAGCTTAAGGAGGGTATAGACAGGGCGGAGAGATACCTTTCTCTTGCAAAACAGGAGTTGCACCAGTTGCATACATCACGTAAAACTGCTGAGCAATTAAGTGACCGAAGAAGAATTGCATCTATTGTCTTAATTGACCAGGAAGAAGAAGGTCGTATAGAAGATAACCATCGCGCCGGAAATGATAGGGTATATAGACGGAAGTTGAAGAAAGATTCATTTTGATCTTAAAGTATTATCAATGAGGGCTTTTGCAAGGTGAAAATAATTCCTGGCGCAGATTTGAACTTGTTTGGGGGTATTGTTCCAGATAGTTGGATTGATATACGACCTGGAGAAGTGCAAAAGTCAAATGCTTTTCTTGCTGCCAAGCCTGAAATGCTTTTTAGTGGCGTTGATAACTTTTGGAATCAATTTTGTTCATTTTTGGGAAGATCACTGCCTTCTTTAAAAACTACTTGTCATATTGGCGCTTTTCAAAAAAGACGTTCCAAAAAAGCCGGTTTATCTTCTCATCTGGAATTTGTACCTACTGAGGGGACTTTTACAAGTTGCGATGAAAAGGATCCACATGATTATAATATCTCCAGATATGATAAAATATCTCATGTCTATGGATTTAGCATTGATGAGAGTGATGGTTTTATTGTGCTTCGAAATGAAGATATTATCTGTCTTGCTGGTGCTTTTGTTGAGAAACTTGCCCCTGATTCTTCTGTTTTTGTTAATTCGGACGACTTTTTTAAGACCTCAACCACTTCAATGCATATTATTGCGGAATATTTGATTCATCGTATGCTTTGGTCGCTTGCAAAGTCATGGAAAGGCAGTAACTCATTGGAGTATGTTTTTAAGGGAAAGTTGGTTGTTGACAGTATTACCGGATATTCTGGCGAGGTTTTACATTTAATGATTAATTTTGATTCAAACCGGGCTGATTTTATTGTAATTCCTCCTAAAAGTGTATTATCTGCATTTTCTGCTTCGGCTGTAAGCTCTCTTCCTTATTATAATTGGAATTCTGAAAATATAAAGAATGAAGATGAGATTAGACTTACAGCAGCTATCGGTAGGGTTGAAATTGATCCAAGTAGATTAGTAGATATACTTCGTCCAGGAACTGTTATTTTTTTGGGTTCTGATGTAAGAAGTGATAAGGCTTTAATTTTTTTAAATCTTAAGGAGGAAGCCAGGGCGGATATTTGTAGGCTTGATAATCTTTTTTTAATTCGCTTTACTCCTTCCAAAGTACCTGAAGTTTCTTTGCAAAAATATTCAGGAAGTACTCAAATTACTCTGGCAATTGTGGATGAAATGGTTTCAGTTAAGTCCCTTTTGGCAAGTCCTTTATATTTTCTAAGTGAAACAAGAACCAGTAACATGATTTTGCTTCTTATTGGTGGTGAAATTGTTGCGCGTGGTGAGTTAGGTTATTATACCGAAGAGGGTAAGGGTGGTGAGGAGCCTAGTCTTTCTATTCGTATTTTGCCTCAGGATAAGACTTGATATCAGGCGGTTTGTCTGGCTATTCTTGTATTTCTGGTTTATTGTTTTAGATATTTTTTATTTGTAACTGATTTGGCTTTGAAAATTAAAGTGGAGTGCTTATTGCAATGAAGATTTTCTGTTCCAAATTTAAGGAAGAATTACCCGCGCTTGAATCTGTGCCATTTCCTGGAGAGCTAGGTGAGAGAATAAAAAATGAAGTTTCCGAGCGCGCATGGCGGTTATGGTCTGAGGATATGATGATTAAGGTCATTAATGAGTATCGTTTAAATCTTGCTGATAGTTCAGACTACGAGACATTACTTGGTCAGATGAAGTCTTTCCTTGGTCTTGTAGATAATGGCTCTAGTGCTCAGGTTTTGGAGGTCGAGAACCCGTCTCGAGGCAAGTAGAATCCCTTCTTATGGACAAAGTATTATTTCTCTGCTTAAATCATTCGATTTGATAAACTGGCGAATTTTTTATTCTGCGCCAACATCTCTAACATGTTGACATTAATATTTAAAATTTTATGAGTACTTTGGTTTCTTTTGTTGTTCCTATTTATAATGAGGAAGAGAATGTACGGCTTTTGTATCAGGAGCTTTCTGATGTCGCCAGAGATGGAGGTATCAGGGCTGAATTCATTTTTATTGATGATGGCTCTCGTGATGAAACCCCTGTTCGCCTTAGGGAGGTTGCTGATAGTGATGAAAGGGTAAAGGTAATTGAATTAAGGCGAAATTTTGGGCAGACCGCGGCAATGGCTGCTGGTTTTGATTATTGTGACGGAGAAATTGTAGTTACGCTTGATGGAGACCTTCAAAATGATCCCCATGAAGTTCCGCGAATGATTCAGAAGCTTGAAGAAGGCTATGATATTGTAGCCGGATGGAGAAAAAATCGTCAGGATAAAGTATTAAGTAGAATTATTCCCTCGATGATTGCTAATAGAATTATTTCAAAAACTACCAAAGTCACTCTTCATGATTATGGGTGTAGTCTTAAGGTATTTCGGGCCGAAGTTGTGAAAAATATCAAGCTTTATGGAGAGATGCATCGTTTTATACCAGCGGTAGCGGCACAAATGGGAGTTAAAATTTGCGAGATTCCGGTTAATCATCGGGCTCGGCAATTTGGTGTTTCCAAATACGGTATCTCAAGAACTCTCAGGGTGATCCTTGATCTACTTACAGTTCAATTCTTTTTGGGTTTTGCAACACGACCACTTCATCTTTTTGGAATGCTGGGTCTTGGTACCGGTGCGTTAGGAACCTTACTTTTAGCAGTTCTTTCATTTGAGCGATTGGTATTGGGAGTGCCCCTTTCAAACAGGCCAATTTTACTGGTTGGTGTTATGCTCGTTCTGATCGGTCTACAGTTTATCTGTTCAGGATTATTGGCGGAAGTGCTGGTCAGAACCTACCATGAGTCGCAAGGAAAAAAAATCTATACCGTTAGAAATGTATATCGCAGATCTAATAGCACCGGTGTAAATGATGATCGTGCTGGAGTTCGTGTAATCAGTTCCTGATATCAAGTTATTTAATGTAACTTGTTCCAGTTTTTTATGTATGGATTGTTTCTTAATTTCCTGTGGTCTCAGATAAAGAATGTCACAAATTACGGGAAAACTGTTTATCGATGGGAGAAAACTTGGAGAAGGAGGTATTGGTACCTTTATTGAAACTCTTGTGGAGGGTTTGTTGGTAAATAAGGAAATCGCAGGTATTACTGTTTTAGCTTCTCCGGTTTATTTTCAGCGTAACATGAAAATAATTGATAAATGGAAGAATCTAGGGGTTTCTGTTTATAGAGACCAAACTCCAAAGTACAGTATCCGTGAAATGTTGTTTCTTCCTCTTAGATATCGAACATTGATAAATAAACATGAGTGGTTTATTTCTCCTCATTACACTTTGCCTTTTTTTATAAGCATCAAAACTGCTGTAGTTATTCATGATCTTATACAGTTTCAGTATCCGGAAAATTTGTTCCATCGTTTTGTCCCACCTTTCCTTATAAAAAATGCTATTTGCAGAGCAGATCGTGTTCTAACAGTTGCGCCTCATATTAAAGCCCAGATAGAACGGTTTTATTGCAGGAAAAACATATACTGCGTTCCAAATTCTGGTAACCCGCTTGATTCATTGGTTCCATGCAGTTTTGGCAAAAAAAGTAATAATAACAAGCTAAAATTATTATTTGTTGGGGCGGATCGCTATCATAAGCGAATTTCCTTTTTTTTGAGATTTCTTGAAGTTCTTCGAGTTAAGGGAGTTTCGTTTCATGGTGTGTTGGTTTCAAAGATTTCAGAAAATACCAGAAAAGAGATTGAAGATAGAAAACTTGTTGAGTTAGTAGAGGTATTATCTGACATCCCCAGGGAGGACTTGTTAAATCAGTATGATAACTCTGATGTGTTTATATCCAGCTCAATTGAGGAGGGTTTTTGTATACCTCTTCTGGATGCATTGGGAAGGGGTGTTTCTGTGCTGTGTGCAGATCGAGAATACTCACGAGGATTAGCTGGAGATTCGGCATGGTTTTTTGTTCCCGAGAACATTGATGACATGTTTGAAAAGTTTACTGAGCTAGTTGGGAACGAAAAGCTGCGTGAAGAAAAACGTAAAGCAGGTCTTGAGATAAGCAAGCGGTATTTGCCTTCAGGTCAGGCGGCAGCATTTATCGAATGTTTAAATCACTAATGGTGCCAATTTGATTGCTTCTCCCCAAAAAAAGAAAATCAGAGTAGCTATTCTTCATGATTGGGTTTTAACCTGGAGAGGTGGAGAGAAGTGTCTTCAGGTTATATCAGAGCTATTTGATAATGTAGAGATATATACTCTTTTCTGTGATCCTGTTTTGCTTCAAAAGTATTTGCCAGAAAGAAAAGTGGTAACTGGATTATTATCGAGAATTCCATGGGTTAAATACTTTTATAGAATATTTTTGTTATTTTATCCTATTGATACCTGGATACTTTCCCGTCGCCTAAGAAGAAGACATGAAGAATCGCCCTATGATTTTGTTCTTAGCATAAGTCATTGTGCGGTGAAGAATGTCCGTGTGCCTGATGACCTTAAGCATGTTTGTTACTGCCTAACTCCAATGCGTTATATTTGGGATCAGTATGAAAGATATTTAAGTCACAAGTGGTACGAGTTTTTTTTCAGACTTCCTCGAAAAATTTTACAGATTTGGGATAAACGTGGTGCTGCCGGAGTGAATTACTTTATTGCAATAAGCGATTTTATCAGAAGACGGATTGAAGATGTATATCAAAGAGATTCTATAATTGTTTACCCCCCATCAGGGCTGGGAAGAGCTGAAAGCAATATAAAATCAGAAACTCTTAGTGATAACAAAGGGTTATCAAGTGAACCGTATTTTTTGGTGGTTAACGCCCTTGTGCCCTATAAAAACACTAAATTAATAGTGGAAGCTTTTCGAGCTTTGCCGTATAAACTAAAAGTAGTTGGGGTTGGTCCTGAGGAAAAAGAGATCAGGAGTTCTGCTCCCCCTAATGTAGAATTTTGTGGCCGGGTAAGTGATGAAATGCTCTCAGAGCTGTATCTTGGTTGTAATGCATTGATATTTGCGGCTGAAGAAGATTTTGGGATTGCGCCCGTAGAAGCACAGAGTTTTGGGAAACCTGTCATCTGTTATGGCACCGGGGGGTGTCTTGAGACTGTAGTTTTGGATGGAAAGGCTAGAACTGGTCTTGCATTTTATGAACTGAGCGCTGGGGTAATTTCAGACACAGTAAAAAGTTTTATGAAAATCACTGAGACCAGTCCAGAAGCATTTTCTGAGGATAGTTGTAAAAAAAATGCTTTAAAATTCACGCAAGATAGGTTTATTGAGAATTTTCTTGTTGCACTTAAAGATTGTGTTCCGGACATATTTTTTGAAAATTAGGAAATAGTCATGTTGAAGCGTCATGCTCAATTGTTCGAGGGACTTTTTGTAGTTGTTGATATTGTAGTTGTCACTTTTGCGTGGCTGCTTTCTTACTGGATTCGATTTAGTCTGGGAGTACTTCCGCTTGACAAGGGAGTCCCCCCCTTTAGAGATTATGTTCCCATGCTGATATTTGTATGGCTGATATGGATATTTTTATACCGTCGCATGGGACTCTACAGACCGATGCGTGGACAGAGCCAACTCAGGGAAATTGGTCTTTTAATAAAAGCAAATGCATTTGCAGTTATTCTACTTCTTGCTGCAACTTATCTTTTTAAGGAAAAAACTGTTCCCCTTTCCCGTCTTGTGTTTCTGACTTTTTGGGGTTTGCAAACGATTTTCTCAATAATTGCTCGTTTGGGTATTCGTTCATTCCTCAGGGATATGAGAAAGAAAGGTTACAATCTTCGTTATGCACTGATAGTAGGGGCAGGGCCTCTTGCTCAACACATAGCGGCAAGCATGGTAGCAAACAAGGAGTTTGGTATTGAGTTGATGGGGTTTCTTGCGAGCTCTCGTTCTGAATTAAAGACAGTAACTGATGAGCCCAGAAATAATATGGATTCTACGGTTTATGGACCCATGCCTGCGCCAGTAGTCGGGACTTATGATGATTTGAGCGATATTTTGTCTCGTGGGGGAGTTGATCAGGTGATTGTTGCGTTACCGCTTCGTGATAATGATCGCTTGCAGGATATTGTAGGAAGTATTGGTGATAGCGTTATTGATGTGAAGCTTGTGCCTGACATACACCAGTTTATTCAGCTTGGATCTGAGGTTGAGGAATTTGATGGAGTGCCTGTTGTTAGCCTTGCTTCAACTCCACTTGATGGAATTAATAGAGTATTAAAGAGAGTTGTTGATCTGGTTTTGGCTAGTATATGTCTGGTTATATTTATTCCTTTTATGATTATTATTGCAATTATGGTGAAATTAACTTCACCTGGCCCTGTTTTCTTTACTCAGGAGAGGGTGGGGCTTGATGGAAGGAGTTTCAGAATTTACAAGTTTCGTACCATGCGAGCTGATGACTTATCTGACAAGCCTCAGTTCACAAGAAAGGGGGATCCCCGGGTAACCACGTTTGGGAGATTTCTTCGAGTCTGGAGTCTTGATGAGCTCCCCCAGTTGTATAATGTCTTGCTTGGACATATGTCCCTGGTTGGGCCCAGGCCAGAGCGTCCGGTGTTTATTGATGAGTTCAGGAAACGGGTGCCGCGCTACATGCTTCGTCACAAGGTTCAGGCAGGAATGACCGGATGGGCCCAGGTTCATGGGTGGCGTGGTAATACTTGTATAGAACGAAGAATTGAACACGACTTGTTCTACATAGAAAACTGGTCCATAGCGTTAGATCTTAAAATCCTTTTTTTGACTTTATTTAGGGGTTTTTGGAACAGAAACGCTTATTAGAATCAAGTAATCCTAGTAATTTTAATATCTTAGCATTTTTTCTGATTTAATTTCCCTTGATGGTTCCTTTTTCGGGTTTACCGCTCTTATTTTTGGTGGCAGACTTCCTGATAAAATTTCGCTTGTAGATGCGGATCGTTTAAAGACGTACCTCTATAAGCGATGAGTTTTAAATCTGGTTTTATTGCATTTAGGCAGTTTGTAGTTTTGATTTTAATACAGCCCTTCTTCCGGGATTATTCTTTTTTGATTCTTTTGGAGAAGGGCGATTCAGTTTCGGTCTATGTTTTTTTGGGGCCAATAATTGAGTAATCAGGAGGAAAAATATGTTTTTAGCGCGTAAAAATAGAAGATATTTGGGGGTTGGACTTGTTGCTTCAACCTTGATTGCTAACATTACAGGTATGGGTTCTGTTGAAGCTACTCCACGGGAGAGGGGTCTTCTCTCGAGTGCCATAATCTCTGAAAGTGTCTATGAAAAGACAGGTCTTGATTTTCGAGGTTGGGTAAATGGAGGAGTAACCTGGAATACCTGGACAGGCGAAGAGGGCTTTAATGGTCCAGTAGGATTTAATGATCGATCAGATCGATTACAGATGAATCAACTTTACGGGATAATCGAAAGAAAAGTTACCGAAGACGCTTTCAGTCTTGGTGGTCGTGCTGATATTTTGTATGGAACTGATGCTCGTTATGCAAGGTCACTTGGGTTCGATGACAGATGGGTTAGTGATGGAACATCCCGATTTTACAAACTTGCTGTACCTCAGGCCTTTCTTGAGTTAAATACCCCTGTTGGTAATGGTCTCAAGTTTAAAGCTGGTCATTTTTATTCACCACTTGGTTATGAATCAGTGATGGCTCCTGAGAACTTTTTCTACAGTCATTCATACGCAAGAACCTATGCCCAGCCATTTACATTCTGGGGAGCTACTGCTGCTTACAATCTTACTGATAAGGTTGAACTTGCAGCTGGAGCTGTTAGGGGTTGGGATAATATGGAGCATAAGTCGGACAGGAACCTGGGCTTTCTTAGTACTCTTACAGTTAGACCAAGTGATGATACTTTGGTTAAATTAGGTTTGATTACTGGTAATGAAGGTCGTTCCACTAACCAGACATTGGTTAATCTGGTAGTTTCCCATGCTTTTACTGATTATTTTACCTACGCGGTTGAAGGTAACTACGGTCGCCGTGAGTCTGAGCGTGATCTGGGTCTGGAGAAAGGGCAGTGGGCAGGACTAGCATCATATGCTCTTTTCAGGATCAATGAAATAATTGGTCTTGGAACCAGAGTTGAGTGGTATAGAGAGGATGAAGGTGCATTTCGTGTTGTTGGAATTAACAGTGGAGCAGGTGGTGTTAAAGGGAATTATTATAGTGCAAGTGTTGGAGCAAATGTTGATTTATTCGGGTTTGTAACACTTCGCCCTGAAATTCGCTGGGATTATCAGGACAGAGACAGTAGTAGCGATCCAAAAGCATTCAGGGCTGGAAAGGACGTTTACCAGTTCCTGGCCTCGGCCGATGCTATAGTTCAGTTCTAGATAATTGCTGCCCTATCAGTTCTTAAAAAAGAGCCGAGCGGAAAAAGCTACTTAAGGGGGTCTTGACAACTGTCAGGGCCCCTTTTTTCTTCTTTTAATTAGTGTTGTTTTTCTGGTTTTTTCGGCATTTTCTCTTATTTTCAGGTTAATATAAGTTTTTTCCCTCTCTTGTTTCAAATTTTTTCTAAAAATAATAGACTGCGTCCATCATTAATTTTTTAAATTGCAGGAACTTAATTTTTATGAACGTTGGAGTTATTGGATCTGGCTACGTAGGTTTGGTGGCGGGGACCTGTTTTGCCGAAAGTGGTAATGACGTTATTTGTGCTGATGTTAATGAAGAGAAAATAGCAATGCTTAATAAAGGTCAGGTTCCTATTTATGAACCTGGGCTTGATCAAATGATTGCTGTAAATGCTGAGGCTGGTCGTTTGTCCTTTACTACAGATATTGATTCCTGCATTCAGTGTTCTGAGGTCATCTTTATTGCAGTGGGAACTCCACAGGATACTGATGGCTCTGCGGACTTAAAATATGTTCTTCAGGTTGCTGCACGAATTGGCAAGGTAATGAACGGCCCTAAAATTATTGTAAATAAATCAACTGTTCCAGTTGGTACAGCAGATCTTGTTGCTGAAGAAATTAGCAAGCATACTAATTTTCCATTTGATGTGGTTTCAAATCCTGAGTTTCTGAAAGAAGGCTCGGCAATTGAAGATTTTATGAAGCCTGATCGGGTTGTAATTGGAACATCAAGTGTTGAGGCTGCTGAGGTAATGCGAGAGCTTTATTCACCATTTGTCCGGACAAACAATCCAATTCTGGTCATGGATGTAAAGAGCGCAGAAGTTACCAAATATGCGGCAAATGCCCTACTTGCTACAAGAATTACTTTTATGAATGAGGTTGCCAATCTTTGCGAAAAGGTTGGAGCTGATGTTTCTCAGGTCAGGAAAGGTGTCGGAACGGACTCTCGTATTGGATCAAGTTTCCTTTTCCCCGGAGTGGGTTATGGAGGTTCATGTTTTCCAAAGGATGTTCGGGCACTGATTAAAACTGGCCAGATTAATGGTACGCCCATGCAGGTAATAGAGGCTGTTGATGTTGCCAATAACAGACAAAAGAAAAAGATGCCGGAGCAGGTTATTAGTCATTATGGTGGGCCTGAAATGCTTAAGGGCAAACGTTTTGCAATGTGGGGGCTTGCATTTAAGCCTAAAACTGATGATATGCGTGAAGCTCCAAGTATGACAATCGTAAAAGAGCTAGCTCTACATGGAGCAAGTATCAAGGCTTACGACCCTGAAGCAATGGAGGTCGCCGCTAAAATTTGCAAAACAGGAGATCTACCTGTTGAGTTTTCAAAGTCCGCTTATGAGGCATTGGATGGAGCGGATGCTTTGCTCATAGTAACCGAGTGGAACGAGTTTAGACGTCCTAATTTTGGCAAAATGACCCAGATGCTTAATGCTCCGGTGATATTTGATGGGAGGAATCTTTTTGAGCCACAAAAAATGGCACGTCTGGGATTTACTTATTATTCCATTGGTAGACCTGTTTCCATGAGCTCTGGTGCGATTAATACTGGTAGCAATGGTAGTGGGTTTTAGCTCGAGTTGCAGAAAAGTTTTTTTGGAAAGCTTATTCTAGCTCTCGATCGTTTGTCTTTTTTGTAATAATCATAAATGGAAATATTTTTGTTTAAACCTTCAGGAAATTTTGTATGTCTCGAATTTTAGTTACTGGTGGTGCAGGTTTTATTGGGTCTCACCTGTGCGATCGATTGCTGGAGAAGGGCAATGAAGTTATTTGTCTTGATAATTTTTTTACCGGACGCAGAAACAATGTCGCTCACCTTTTAGGTTCACCCAGATTTGAGCTTGTCAGGCATGATGTAATAGAGCCCATATTGCTTGAAGTAGACCAGATATATCATATGGCATGTCCTGCTTCACCTGTTCATTATCAGCATAACCCCGTAAAGACTATAAAAACCAGCGTGATGGGAACTATTAATATGCTTGGAATTGCTAAGCGTGTTGGGGCAAGAATTCTTCTTGCGTCAACGTCCGAGGTATATGGTAATCCACTCGAACATCCTCAGAAAGAGTCCTACTGGGGAAATGTTAACCCAATTGGTATCCGAAGTTGTTATGACGAAGGCAAGCGTGTAGCAGAAACCCTGATGATGGATTATCACCGTCAGAGTTGTGTTGATATTCGAATAATCAGAATATTCAACACTTATGGTCCTCGAATGTTATTTGATGATGGTCGGGTAGTTTCAAATTTTATTGTTCAGGCTTTAACTGGCAAGCCACTGACTTTATATGGTGATGGGTCTCAAACCCGATCGTTTTGCTATGTTGATGATCTGGTTAATGGAATCATTGCGGCAATGGAGGCTGAAAATTTTACCGGGCCGGTGAATCTTGGAAACCCTAGTGAATTGACTGTAAAGGAGCTTGCTGAACAAGTTGTGAAAATGACTGGTGCAAATGCAGAGATACAGTACAAACCTCTCCCCCAGGATGATCCTGAGCGAAGAAAGCCTGATATAAGTCTTGCAAGGGAGTGCTTGGGATGGGAACCAGGAGTCACATTGGAAGTTGGTCTTGGGCACACTATTGATGAGTTTAGAAGTCGCCTGAGCGCAAACTAGTAATTTTAAGTAGAGTTAATTTGCAATGAAGAGAATTCTGATAACAGGAGCTGCCGGTTTTATCGGTTCTCATCTTGCAGGAGCACTACTTGATTCTGGTTACGAGCTTTTAGCAGTAGATAATCTTAGTACTGGAAGCATTAAAAATATAAAGGAGTTTAGCGATAACTCCAGGTTTCATTTTCTTGAAGCTGATGTTCAATCTGAAAAACTGGCTAGTGAGCTGAGTTTGTATCAGCCCGAGCAGGTAGTGCATCTGGCCGGTCAGATGAATGTACGAAAAAGTGTAGAAGATCCACTGTTTGATGCTTTACAGAATATTATGGCAACACTTTTTCTTTTAGAGAAGTGTGATAGAGTCAACTGTCGAAGATTTGTTTTTTCTTCAACAGGAGGTGCGATCTATGGAGAGCAGGAAGTATTTCCTGCCGCAGAAAATCATAAAGTAATGCCAGAGTGTCCTTATGGAGTAAGCAAAAGGTGCGCTGAGCTTTACCTTGAGTACTATGCCACAAAGAAAGACTTTGGAATTACTTCCCTTCGTTTTGGTAATGTTTATGGGCCAAGACAGAATCCAAAAGGAGAAGCTGGTGTGGTTTCCATTTTTATAAGTCAACTTAATTCTGGTCTCTCGCTTTCAATCAATGGTGATGGGACCCAGACCAGAGATTTTATCTATGTAAGTGATATTGTTAGAGCAATTGAGCTTGTTCTTAATTCTGGGCAGGACGGATACAGGTGTTTTAATCTTGGTACTGGTATTGAGACATCTGTCATTTCAATTGCTGAGCACCTTCGTGATATTGCTGTCGAATCTGATAGTAGCAGAAAAGTTTATTTCGATTATCGACCGAAAGCCAGCGGCGAACAAATCCGAAGTCTACTGGATGCCGGTTCTTTTAGTAAAGAGTTCAAATGGAAGCCGCTGGTTTCCCTGAGGGATGGACTAATTAGAACTTTTCTTTATAAAGTTTGATTTAGTGTTTTGATAAGGAAGTATTAAGCTCTTAAGGTATGAAACAGTCCCACATACGTAATTTCTCAATAATCGCTCATATTGATCATGGAAAATCTACTCTTGCAGATCGTATTCTGGATGTTACTGGTTCAGTTACAGCCAGAGAGAAAGTAGATCAAATGCTTGACAATATGGACATTGAACGTGAAAGGGGCATTACTGTCAAATCCCGTTCGGTAAGGTTGTCGTATACAAGTAAATCTGGGGAAAAATATGTTCTTAATTTGATTGATACTCCTGGGCATGTTGATTTTCATTATGAAGTATCACGAAGCCTTGCTGCATGTGAGGGAGCTCTTCTGGTTGTTGATGCTACCCAGGGAGTTGAAGCGCAAACAGTTGCTCATGTCTATACTGCTATAGCAGGTAATCTTGAAATTGTTCCGGTTTTAAATAAAGTTGATCTTCCTACGGCAGATCCGGAAACTGTTCGACAGGAAATTGAAGAAATAATCGGGCTTCCTGCAGATGATGCTTTGCTGGTTAGTGGAAAATCCGGCTTGGGTGTGCCTGAGTTGATTGAGTCATTAATTGAGCGAATTCCCCCTCCTGCTGGTAATCCCGAGGCACCTTTAAAGGCACTTTTATTTGATAGCTGGTTTGATCCTTATCAGGGGGTTATTGTTCAAATAAGGGTAATTGATGGCAGCGTGCGAAGGGGTAGTAAAATAAAATTCATGCAAACCGGGGCTGTGCACGAAGTGGATTCGCTAGGTGTATACTCTCCTTTCCCCCAGACTATTGATGAACTTGCAGCTGGAGAAGTAGGGTTTCTTGCGGCGAGTATCAAGACCATAAGTGATGCAAAGGTAGGTGATACAATTACAGATGCTCATCATCCAACCAGTGAGGCGCTCCCTGGTTTTGAGGAAGTGAAGCCATTTGTTTTTAGTGGTTTATACCCGACTAGTCCAGAGGACTATCAGTCACTTCGGGAGGCTCTGGATAAATTAAAATTAAACGATGCTGCTATAGCTTATGAACCTGAAACATCAGCTGCTTTGGGTTTCGGTTTTCGGGTTGGATATCTTGGACTCCTCCATATGGAAATTGTTCAGGAGAGACTTGAGCGTGAATTTGAGCTTGATCTTGTTACTACTACTCCTACGGTTGTTTACAAGATTTTGCTTAAGTCGGGTGAAACTGTAAATGTTGATAATCCAGCTCGCTTTCCACCGGTTCAGGACATTGATACCGTGTATGAACCAATGGTTCTCGGTACCATTCATGCTTTAAAGGATTTTTTAGGTGGTATACTTGCCTTGTGTGAGGAAAAGCGAGGTGTTCAGAAATCACTTGATTTTCATGTGGGAAATCGTGTTCGTGTTGAATATTATTTACCACTTAATGAGATAGTTATTGATTTCTATGATCGATTGAAGTCCGTAACAAAGGGTTATGGGTCATTTGATTATGAGTTTCATGAGTATCGACCTGCAGATTTAGTGAAAATAGATTTGAAAATTAATGGTGAGCCAGTAGATGCATTGAGTGCTATTGTATATCGGCAAAATGCCCAGTACTACGGACGCAAGCTTACGGAAAAAATGAAAGACCTTATCGATCGGCATATGTTTGAAATTGCTATTCAGGCATCTATCGGAAGCAAGGTAATTGCCCGAAGTACAGTCAAGGCTCTTCGAAAGAATGTTACTGCCAAATGCTATGGTGGGGACATTACCCGAAAAAGGAAGCTTTTGGAAAAACAAAAAGAGGGCAAGAAGAGAATGAAGCAGGTTGGATCCGTTAAAATACCACAGGAGGCATTTCTTGCTGCTCTTAAGCTTGAAAAGTAAAGACCAAAAGACCTTTTGGTTGGGACGTTGTTCCTATGAAGAAGCAAGGATGCTTGCTAGAAATAAATTTCATAATAATCTGAAAAATGGAGGATTGATTGTCCTTCTTGCTGAACATGATCCTTGTATTACTTTGGGCAAAAGGATTTCTTTGGAAAGTCAGTCTGGTGAGTTTTTGGCAAAGTGTAAAAGTAGAGATTTAAATATAATTGAGACAGATAGAGGTGGTCTTATTACGTATCATGGTCCGGGTCAGTTGATGATTTATCCTTTAATGTCATTACTCCACTATGGTATTTCTGTTCGGTTTTTTGTAATGGCTGTTCTTTCCACGGTAGTTAATGTGCTTAAGTTGGTGGGTGTTAATGCCTATGTTGATCAGTTAATGCAGGGTGTCTGGGTTAAGGTGGATAGTGCACCAAGAAAAATTGCTTCCGCAGGTTTCAGGATTGTAAGAGGTATATCTGATCATGGTGTATGTCTTTATGTGAATAAAATTGCAGATGATTTTTCCTTTTTTTTACCTTGCGGATCTTCTCCCCATTCATTAATTTCAATTCATGAGTATTTAAATGAAGGTGTCTCGTTTGATTTAATAAGAGAGGTCTTTCGTGACAGGTTTTCCGAATATTTATTTTCTGAAATTCGGAGTAGCATGTAATAATGTGCTATCAGATCAAGATACGACATATCAAATAGTGAAAGGTGAAATAAGCAAACAAAGTGAGAATTAGTATGAATCTTCCGGGTGATTCTTTTCATGAAGAGTGTGCAGTAGTTGGTCTTATTAATGTTCCTGAGGCCAGTAATTTTTGCTATTTGAGTCTTTACTCTTTGCAACATCGTGGCCAGGAGGGAGCTGGTATTGTTACTAGTGATGGTGAGGTAATGGTTGCGCACCGTGATATGGGATTGGTTGCAGATGTTTTCACCGAGGAAACTCTTGGAAATCTTCAAGGGAATTCTGCGGTAGGTCATACAAGGTATGCTACTTTTGGTTCCAAGGATTGGGCTAACCTTCAACCTTTTGTTGCTAATTTTGCAGATAATTCTTTTGCAGTTGCCCACAATGGAAATTTGATTAATGCTCATGAGATCAGATCCGAATTGGAGCTTACAGGATCTATTTTTTCATCAACTTCTGATACAGAAGTTATACTCCATCTTATTGCCAAGGCTGGCAGAGATCAGCCTTTGAGTAAGCGTGTGGCTGATGCTCTTTCCGGTATCAGGGGAGCTTATTCTCTTGTTGTTCTTAGTCATACCTCTTTAGTGGCCGTGAGAGATCCTCACGGTGTAAGGCCCTTGTCGCTGGGAAAATTAGGTAATGGTTATATAGTAGCTTCAGAAACTTGTGCATTTGATCTGGTAGGTGCCGAGTTTATCAGGGATATTGAACCTGGTGAGATCCTTCAGATTCATAAGGATGGCTCACTTCACAGTAATTTTAGTTTGAGAGAGGGTGCAGGTGGGCAAAGTTCTACACCAGATGGCGGTGCTTTTTGTGTTTTTGAATACGTATATTTTTCTCGGCCCGATTCTATAGTCCAGGGTAAAAACGTTTATCAGGTCAGGAAAAATCTTGGTGCTGAACTTGCAAAAGAACATCCGTTGGAAGCTGATCTTGTAATTCCTGTTCCAGATTCAGGAGTTCCAAGTGCAATTGGTTATTCTCAGCAATCGGGTATTCCACTTGAGATTGGTTTAATAAGAAACCACTATGTGGGAAGAACCTTTATTGAACCAAAGCAGGCAATACGTGATTTTGGTGTTAAGGTGAAGCTTAATGCCAATGCTGATGTTCTTTCTGGAAAGCGGGTAATAGTAGTTGATGATTCTATCGTTCGCGGAACAACAAGTCGAAAACTCGTTGCAATGTTAAGGGCGGCAGGAACCAGAGAAATTCATTTTCGAATTTCTTCTCCCCCTACTGTAAACTCTTGTTACTACGGAATTGATACTCCTAGTAGGGATGAGTTGATTGCTGCTACTCATAGTCTTGAGGAGTCGTGCAAATTTATTGGCGCAGATTCTCTAGCTTATCTAAGCATAGAAGGAATGTACCGGGCAGTTGGAGCCCCAAGAAAAGACCATTGTGATGCATGTTTCAGCTCGTGTTACAAATTAGGTGTTCCTGATTTAGGGTTTATTAATAGAGGTTGTGGCGACAGTTCCTCGGGCGCAAACAGATCAAACCGCCCAAGGCCAGGTAATGGGGCATAAAACATCTTTTCCTCTTGATTATTGTGTACAATAATGGCCAAATTGTTAGGCACAATTAATTAATTCTTATTGCATGAGTCAATCAAAGCGTGAGCGCATTCTTCAGCGAATTTTGGATGAGCGTGATGTTCATTCACTTCAATTGCCCGATATCGGGCCAAGAAAGTCCTGGTGGTCTAAGCTATATGAAGATAGCGCTCTTCAAAATGCCGTTGAGTTTTTTAAGGATTTTCTAAACGAAGCTTTCAGGGGATTATTCAAGAATAAAACCAGCCTTGATTTGTCATTTGCTGAACTACTTTTTGTAATTGTCGGCTGGATTATGATTGTCAGCGTGGCTGGATTATTAATATGGGTATTGTACAAGTTGTTGCGTGTTTTAATTAACAAAAGAGTTAAAATATCTTCATCATCACCACAGGCAGAATTTGATAACCAGTTAGTTGAATTGGAATTTTTAAAAAATATTAATGAACTTATTGATAAAGGAAATTATTCAGAAGCATTTAGACTTCGCTGGAAATTTCTTTTAAAGAAGACAAGGGTTCTAGTATCTGTAACTCCTTATGAGCTTTCTGATTTTGCTAAAGAGGATGTTGATGGACAACGGAAATCCAGGCTGTCAATTCTTTATGGTGTGATGTTTGGAGGTGTTATTCCCAATGCAAGTCAGATAAATGATTTTTTGATATCATGCGCTTCGTTTGAAGAAAAACATAAAGTTAAAAGAGCCTTGGTGAATGGGTCATGAAGCAGCGAATAATTCTCGCCGGGGTAGTAGTAATCTCATTTTTTATCCTAATATTTCTGTCTCAGAATAAAAATTATGCAATTAAACATAATACCGCAACTGCTTTTTCTTCAAATTCAAGTGGGCTTAGTATTTTTCATGATTTCGCAAGTCTGGCATTTAAAGAGAAGCTTTTTATTCAAAAAGGGGCTTTTTTAAATGAGCTTGATTTGAGGGAAATTTCTACCATTATAATTTTTTCTCCTAAGCTTCCAATTAGTGAACGTGAAATTTTATTTTTGAGCAAGTTTGTAAAAGAGGGAGGTGTACTCTTGCTTTCTGCCACAAGCAAGAATGATTTTGATCTATATTCAGGCCTTTTCTCTTCTCTTGGAATAAAGGCCTCAGCTAAAGATTATCCAGATTACAAATGGGGAAAATTAGAAGGCAGAAGAGAAGATGATGAGTCAATTTTTTTTAGAGAAGATGAGGAGTATGAGTTTTATTCGAGCATTCATGTTTCTGTTAGTTCACCAAAGCCAGTAAGATCTGAAGTATTTTCTACTTCTATTAAAGTTGATAATGGATATGTGGAGTTATATGCTGGCTTGCCACTTATATCTAATTCAATGATTGGTCGTAGTGATAATAGAAATATTGCAATGCGGATCCTTGAACGAGAGGGTCGAATAGTAATTGATGAGTATCGTCATCACTTTACTGAAAAGACCGTTAGTGATTTACTTAAAACCCCTTCATTTTTTGTTCCGATATTTGGTATGTGCTTGCTTGTATTTGTTTTTCTTTTATTTTCGGATCCGGGACATCTTGAGTATAAAAAGCGGATTATAGATCGAAATGTCAGTCAGTATCACGATCTTAATTACGGTGTGCTTCTTGGACTCTGGAAGTCTAAAGGACTTATGGGAGAGGCTGTCAGGCTTCAAGGTAAGTATATTTCAAAAAAATTTCCAAACAGAAGTGGTGATGTTGAACTTTTAGCGGGTAATATTGATAAAGCTGATATTGATGAGCAGTCTGTTTTAAATGTGGCAAAGAAATTGTTGTTAATTCATAAAAAAGAACTTCGGGATCGTGGTATCGGGTAATTTGAATTTGAGAAATTTCATTAGGGAGGCTTTATGGAAAGTGTTTGTAGGCAGATCGTGATGTCAATCAAGGATCAATTAAATGATGTTTACCTTTTTGGAACGGAAGAATTGCTGGAGTATTTGTCTATTGCGTATCTTTCAAGAGGACATGTTCTTATTGAAGGACCTCCTGGTACTGCAAAAACACTATGCGCAAAACTTATGGCGAGGGTTCTTGCAAAGAGTTTTAACAGAATACAGTTTACAAGTGATATGCTACCTGGTGATATTCTTGGTGCTCATATGTATTCACCGACAAATCATGGTTTTGAATTTATCAAGGGGCCAATATTTGCGGATTTTATTCTTGCTGATGAGGTCAATAGAACTCCACCTCGAACTCAATCTGCTCTTCTTGAAGCAATGGAGGAAAGGCAGGTTAGCTCTGAAGGTAAGGAATTTCGCTTAAGTCCTGATTTTTTTGTTGTTGCTACCCAGAATCCGAGAGATTTTGAGGGAACATTTCCCCTGCCTGAAGCCCAGTTAGACAGGTTTATATTTAAAATCAGCACAGGCCACGCTTCAATAAAAGCTGAAAATGAAATTCTAGACAGGATACACAGGGGGGTGTTGCCACCAGATTTGGGTAAAATATCGCCCCTAAGTATTGATTGGGGAAAGGTAAGTGAAGAGCTAAGACAAACTCGTGTTGACGCTAGTATTATTGATTATATCAGTCGAATTCTTGCTGCTACAAGGTCACATCCTTCTCTGTCTGATGGCAGTAGTGTTCGTGGTTCTATTTCGCTACTAAAATCTTCTTGTGTTTTGGCCTTGATCAGAGGAAGAGATTTTGTTGTGCCAGATGACATTAAGGAACTGGCTCTTCCAACCCTTAGACATAGAATCAGACTGTCTTCTGATGCAATAGTTTCCGGCGTTGATGAGTCTGAAATAATTGAACAGGTTTTGGCTCAAGTTCCTTTTCCGGAATAGGAAATCATGCGAACAATTATCAACAGATCAGCTCTAACCTGGTTTTCGATTCTCCAAGGGGTCGGAGCATTTGCCCTATTTCATGATTTTGCATGGATACCATACACTTGTGGAATGCTGATTTGTCTTTGTATCTGCATTTATGATTATTTATGCCTTCCCCATTTTTCTGATATTTCACTTTCAGTCAAGCTTCCAGAGGATATGGAGTTGGGGCAAATAGTTTTTTCATCATTGGTCTTAGCCATTAAGGGTTTTAATAGACCAAAGAATGACAGCATTAAGGTTCGTGATATTAATGTTTCAAACCTTGAAGTAAAAGTCCTTGATCATGTTTTATCGGATCCAGTTCAAAAAATAACCGAATTTACAATTAAGCTTGAAATAACTCCGGCAAAAATTGGTAAAGCTAGTAGTTTTTTCGTTATTCTCGAATCTTGTTCATTTTTTGGATTCTTGTCCAGAGTTTATAGCTTTGATCAATTTATTTCTGAACTTAATGTTTCTCCTCAGCGTTCTGTTATTCCTGATGCATTATTTCAGGTTATATCAAAAAATCAAAAGTTGCTCAGGCAAGGTTCTCATATTATAAAAAAAACAAGAGCAGCAGAGCAGTTTCATTCTATCAGGGATTATCGTTTTCCCGATCCTGTTCGTTATATTGATCATAAGAAAAGTGCAAAGTTTGGAACTCTCATGACTCGGACTTATGAGAGTCTGCATTCATATCATCTGGTGATTTGTCTTGATGTCGGAAGACCTATGTTTGGTCTTATCGATCAGTCAAGAAAGCTTGATTATTATCTTTCCTCATGTTCTCAGATTGCAAGATATGCTCTAAAAATGGGAGATGAAGTAAGTTTTGTAGCCTTTTCCCAAAAACCTCATATAAGACTGTCTCGCACAAAAAGCGTGGGGCAATTTGTGAATTCTCTAACAAGCCCCTTAATTCAGGAGCCATATGAAGAAGAAAGTAATTATGCTCTTATTACCAGTGCTCTTCCTCTTTTAAACACAAGTAGAAGTGTTGTTCTGATTTTAAGTGACACAAGTCATCCCTTTGTCAGGTCGTCTCTGTTAGATGCCATGAAGGTATTGAGTCGAAAGCATCTGGTTTGTTCTCTCAGTTTACTTGATAAGGAATATGATATCGTATCAATGGTTCAAAATTTTGACGAAGATACTTTCAGTATAGATAAGGCTTGCAAGGCAATTTACGCCTACTGGATGGATGAGCAGATGGAAATCTTTTCTGGGAGGGTTAACAGTTTTGGTGCTGGTAGTCTTGTAATTCCTGATACATTCTGGTTGTCCGCTACTGAAAGAATTTATAGGGTCTTAAGGGAGTCTGGTAGAGGTTAGGTCATATTAATATTTTTTAACTGGTTTAAATGTCCAGTATATAAAAATCAATCCCAGTGAGAGTCCTATAATTAACTTTAAATTTGTATCAAAATAATTAAATGGAGATACAAAGCCTTCAAAAAATGCGGCAATAATTAGCCATGGAATTACGCCTGCTGCAATTATGCCGGCTTCACGTGCTGCAATTCGCATTCTTTCCGAAAAATTTTTGTAAGGCCTTAGATAAAACACTCGCCCTATCAGTAGCCCTGAAAATGTTGATGCAATTATAATACTAAGTTCAAGTACGCCATGGGCAGCTACAAAATCAAAAAGTTCCTTGTCAAATCCATGTGTAACACAGAAGCCAAATATGGCACCAAATAATAATCCATTGAAACAAAGAAGTATTATTCCTCCAATTCCCAGTAATGCTCCTAATATAAAGCTGTTGATAGAAACCCTAATGTTATTTATAGCTATACCAAGACCACCCATGAGGGGATTTTCCTGTAATCTTTGAAACCAGGCCTCTTTATCAAGAATCATTTCCATTAAGTATTGAGGTACCAGAACTGTAACCAGGGAGGGATCTTGACTTCCAATGCTGAATCCAACCATGCTTGAGACAATGAATAGAATCAGGCAAAATATGAAAATTTCATGGTTCCTTCTCCATGTTTTTCGGTATTCATTAACCCATTTTGAATAGCCACCTTCTTTCTTTTCAGTGTTTTCCTTGAAACTTAAAATATCGTGTGTTGAGCTTATAACAGAATCAGTAAAGTTTCTGTTCGAAATGCTTTCTGATTTATCATTCCTTAGAAGAAATAAATTTCCTACTGAGTGATCAAAAAGTGAAAGGATATCAAAAGCGTCTTCGGCGCGGGGTGTATGCGCCTTGTCAGACTTTGTTTTAAAATCCGACAAGGCCTTTTCAAGATTGGTTGCAAGCTCACCAAGGCCTGCTTTTTTATAGCTCATTGTTTAGAACAGTGTCAGCTTTGATAAACCTTATTTTTTCTTGACTTTTTGAAGTACCATTGTCCCTGCAAGATAATCGTGAAGACCTTTCTTTTCTTTGTTAAAAGCTATCATTATAAATCCAATTGTAAAAGTCATGTAGCAGAGGAATTTCCCAAATAATTCACGACCAAGCGCTTTCCATGGAGAGACAAAAAAGCCTGTTTTTGTATCGACAACTTTTAAGCCTAAAAGAAGTTTTCCGGGTAGGCCTCCTTTTCGGGACATAAACCATGCCGTTATTCCAAAAAACAAACCATAGTATAGGAAGTAAGATATTCCCATCAGGACCAGTTGCTCTTCATGTAATGAATACTGCATTGCCAGATTAAATGGTAGTAGCAATATACCCATAAACATTCCATCGAAAAAGGTTGCAGCCAGCCTGATCCAGAATCCAGCAGGTCTGAATTCGGTTTCTTCTGATCGAGTAAGCTTTGGCGCGCTATTGTCATGTGTATGCTGGTTGATCATTTACTTCCCCTTTCTTTTTTTTACTTTTATTAAGATTTACAAGTTGATGCTGGTGACAATGCTCAGCAAAAAATAGTAGTGCAGTTTCTGAGTCAATTATCTCGGCAAGTGGAGAGTTGAAGTGTGAGCGTGCAATTTCGCTCCATTTGTCATATTCAGGTATTGGCCCTTTTCCAAGGTGAAAACTACCAAGAGCTAGTTTCAGAAAATTTGAAATGGTTTCCGTGCTTGGGATATTTGGATTTAATTTTTCATGAAAATCTGCGTATTCATTTTGAGTGATATAGAAAAAGTCGGCTTCTTTTGCGTTCCTTTCAATGTAAATGACCATTGTACCTGCAGCAAAATCACCAAGCCTTTTATTTTCTTGATTAAGTAACATTGTTATCAGTCCGGGGAGTAAAAGGACGGCATCTACTATTCGCATTAAATCGCGATATACGCATTGTTTAAGGGAGAGTGGTCTTCCGTCTACGGAGATCACTCTGAGACCAAGGAGTTTTTTACCTGGCGTGCCTCCGTGTTTTAGTTCGTAGTATATAAAGAAGGCACTGTTTGTTCCTAAAATTATTATGAGAGCAATAAATCCAAATACGGCAAGTAGAATGCCGCCAAAAATATCCTTGATTTCAGATTCATTAAAAATGGCAGAGAATCCAATACCAAGCATTGCCATGAAAATCCCAAATAGGATCAATATGGTATAAAAAACTGCAGTGACAATTCCAAGGTCAATTGAGTATGCAATGATTCTTCTAGGGATGGGACAAGCGGGTTGATCTAAGGTAAAACCACTGTATATCTCATTTCCATTGGTTTTTGATTTCATTATTGCCAAAATTACTGCCCACAAGTTATTATAAAGCGCATGGTAAGCTTCGGAACTAGCGTGGTGAATCTTTAGTAAAAAAACGCGCCTATTAAGTCTTTGAAAAGTATAGGGTTATTTATTTTGGAATATTTATTTTGATGTCTTATTGGTAGCTGTCTGCAGAATTATTTTGGGCTAGTTGAGTAAGTTTCTTGTAATTTTAAAGAGAATTGTTGCTATCCCAGAGAGACAGGTAAATTGTTTTAATTGTTAATCCTAAGAGTATTATTTAAAAAAAACGGCCCCTGAAATAAAATTTCAGGGGCCGTTTTAAGTTAAACTTGAAAGCTCTATTAATTAGAGATTCCCATTTCTTGCAGTTGGGTTAAGTGGTCCAATGCAAGTTCTGGCAGGTCCTTCAAGATAAATCCTAGTGCTTCCTGCTGCATTATTTGCAGCTGATGCAACTTGCGAGGCGTTCTTTTGATCGCCACAACCCCATCCTGTATACCAGCGAGCGCCATATTTACCACCACTAATATAAAGTCCGAGTTGACTTACTTGCTGTCCATTTTGTGCATATACCTTTATGCAACTCTTGCTTGTTGGTGGGCCTGCTTTCCAGGCAACCATTGGTCGGCCTTCTCTTGTGCCACCAGAGTGGGTTGAGGCTGGTTTCCAGAGAAATCCTGAGAATGCTGGACGAGTACTTGAGCATACTGAGTCAAGTCCGGCACCTACGCCTGGAGTTTCGACTGCAGCCTCGGCAGTTTTTACAGGTAAACCCTGAGGGCTTATCAAGGTATCTCCACCGAGTCCAAAAGGAACGCCTACAAGGCTTTGAGCATTAATTCCGGGGAATCTGACAAATGAAGTCGCCTGAGCACCTGATCCACCTCTTCTAAAAGCCTTAACGTTAGCCACTCCTTCATCAAAGTGGTGACCGAACACAAGATCGTCTTTTTCAAGGCCAAACTGAAATGAGCTTACGCCTTTTTCTGATCCATCAGAATTGTTTAGTCGAACAAAGATTTGAGAAAAACCACCGGCATTTCTTCTGACAGGGAAGTCGGCTATTCCATCTCCATCCAGATCTACAGGTTGAAGTGCAGTGTCTGAAGCAAGACCAAAAAGAACAGGATTTCTTCCAGTACCTGAATCGGTTCTTACAAACCAATGTTTGAAGCTACCAACATTTCTGACAACAATAGCATCACTTACACTGTTCCCGTCTACATCAGCTAGAAAAGGAGTGTCAGAAGCAAGACCCCATTGGAATGATTGAATAGTGCTATTGGAAGATAGAAGAGCAAACCAGGTAAGACCTCCCAAAAGTTTTCTTACAGCCACATGATCAGCTTTCTCATCCTGATCCATATGCGCACCTAACAGGAGATCGTCTTTAAGACCAAACTGTCTTTGTTCAATATTTCCCGCAGTGTTAAGAAGAAACCATGTTACGAACCCATTAGAGTCTGGGCGAGTTACTGCAGGGCGAAATTTCCCATCGCCATAAAAATCAGCAGCAGCTTCCGTATCATTTGAAAGTCCAAAGATAAAAGGAGTATTAAAACTGCCATTGGAAAATCTTGCAAACCAATGCTTGAAATTACCTATTCCTCTGGTTACGATAATATCAGTTTTTTTGTCGCCATCGTAGTCGCCAGGAACTGCCCGTTCAGCAGAAACGTCGCCACTACCAAGTGATATTGCAAGTAAACCAAGCATTAGAGCGCCAAGGTTTTTTGTTCGGTGCTTATTTTGATAATAAGATTTCTTCATTTATCAAGTCTCCAGTCAGTTATTAAATAAGGTCGCTAAACATATTGGCTGAACATATTGGATCGATAATGAACCACATGTTTAATGTTCTCACAGCGCATGTTGTTATCTCATGGCTTTGCCCGATCAACAACTGCTCAAGACCATTTTTGATAATTTACGACTTATCTTCTGTGGCAATAAGTGAGAGAATAGCACCAAAGGTAGCCATTCCTTTTTTGATTCTATCTATGCCAAAATGTTCATTTGGAGCATGAATTTGGTCATCTGGTAGTCCATATCCTATCAGCACTGTTTCGGCGGATGTAGCCATCTGAAGATCTGCTGCGATTGGAATAGATCCTCCTGCAAGAATATTTTCACATGGAAGTCCAAGGACACCTTCATAGGCTTTTCTCGCAATCAAGCAAGCTTTGGAATCAGCAGAGCTTCTGAAAGGGTATCCGCCATCAGACACATTTGTAATCTCTAATTTTAATCCAGAAGGTGTATGCTCCGTAAGGTAATCGCTGATTAGTTTTGCTATATTTTTTGGATTTTGATCAGGAACAAGTCTTGCGGAGATTTTAGCAGTAGCTTTTGCTGGAATAACGGTTTTAAAACCTGGCCCTGCGTATCCTCCTGATAATCCATTGATTTCAAGTGTTGGTCTAAGCCATGCAGATTCGAGTGGAGAATAATTTTTTTCTCCTCCATTCATTTCTGCATGAAACATGTTTCGGTAGAATTCTGGATCGAGTGCGAGAGAGTAGGATTTTTTTTGTTCATCAGAAAGAATAGCTACATCGTCATAAAATCCGGGTATTTTGATTTCTCCTGTCTCTTCGTTCCTCAGTTTAGCGAGTAACTCTATCATCCCGTGAAGTGGGTTGTAGACAATGCCACCGTGTTCACCTGAATGAAGATCACCACTTGAGCCTTGAAGCTCTACTGTCATGGTTACAATCCCTCTGCAGCCAAGTGTAATTGCGGGTTTTGTCATTGATGTGAAACCTGAATCAATAATAAAAAGATAGTCAGATTTGAATAATTCCTTGTGTGCAGAGAAAATTCCAGGAAGGCTTTTGCTGCCAGTTTCCTCTTCTCCTTCTATTAGAAGTTTTAAATTTATTTGAGGAAAATCTTTAGAGGATGAAAGTTCCTTAAGAGCTCTAAGAACATAGAAACACTGACCCTTGTTGTCTTCTGCGCCTCTTGCATAAATTTCACCATTTCTGATTTCTGGCTCAAATGGGGGAGATTCCCAGAGTTCTATCGGGTCAACAGGTTGAACATCATAATGATTGTAAACTAGAATAGTTGGGAAAGATGGATCAATTATTCTTTCTGCAAATATACATGGTTTGTCGCCTTCCAGTAATTGAGTTTTAAAACCAATATCATCGAGATATTCAACAATCCAATTGGCACATGCCTTGATTTCAGATTCGTATTCAGGATCTGCGCTGATTGATTTAAATCGAAGAAAAGTAAAAAACTCATTTAGAAGCTCTTCCTTTTTGGCGTCAAACTGTCCATTAAGATAATCAATTACTTCTTTCATGAAGAGCTACCTATTTTATTTTTAAAACATTCTGATAATCTTTATAAAACCAGAAGAATGAAAACGATTATTTTTTTATAAGATCGGGTCTGATTTCCAAAAACTGGAGTAATGCTTCTTTATATGATTTTTCCCGAAAAGTGGATTCAATTTTTGATAAAAACATTGAGCAATCTGCCCAGATATAATCCTCAAATTCCTTTTCAGGGGCGATCTCAAAATCGGGAGTCCAGTTAGGCGGGCTTTGGATTAAAAAGAAATATTGTTCCTGTCCAATATAACCCCTTTCATGTAGCTCCTTAGGCCATGTATAACTTATAGGGGTATCAAGACAACTTATAATTTTTATTGAGCTTTTGTGCAGTCCGATCTCTTCTTTTAACTCTCTTTTGATTGCTTCCTCGGGTGTTTCACCTGAATCTATGCCACCTTGAGGAAGCTGCCAGTCTTTAAATCTGTCTGCTCGTTTGCAAACAAGAATCAGCCCATCGGGGTTTAATACAAAAGCAGCAACATTTTTTCTGAAAGGTAATTGTTGTTTAGTCATTTTTAAGAAAATGATAATAGCAGAAGCCAAGAAGCCCCAGGATTCCTGACATACAGCCTGTCATCATAATCCAGCCGCCAGTTGTCATAATTTCTCCTTGATGATTCGCTTTTGCCATTTTGGGATGGCAATCCATATAAATAAAGCAAATGAAACCAGAATTGCTCCAACCAGCATTGTAGAATAAAGAGGTATGCCTCCAGAACTGATTTCGTGAATTTTTTCAGGAAGATTTTGATAGCACCAGAAAGTAAAAACTATCAATAGATATCCAGGAGTTATATAGCGAATAAGCGGAAGAAATATTCTTGGCAGTTTTAATTTTGCAGTTTCATTCGCAATATTGAGCCCCTTTTCAGCTCCAAATATCCAGGAGAAAATCATTACCTGAATAATTGCAAAGGCGTATATTCCAACTGTACCTACCCAGAAGTCAATTGTTTCAAGTGCTGCAAGATTCTTGCTAAAATACAAAATAAACAGTGATCCAAATGCGCTAAGGCTTGAAAGCAGTACGGCGGAAAATTGTCTTGAAAGAGAAAATGCTTCACTAAAAAAAGCACATACTGGTTGAAGCATTGAAAGTGAACTTGTTATTGCGGCCAGAAATAACATAAAAAACCACAGGAAACCGAATAAGCGTCCGGCGGGCATATATTCAAATACAACTGGAAGGGTGTTAAACCCAAGTCCAAAGGTTCCACCGATTGTTCCGGCAACTCCTAAAAAGATAAATGCTGCGGGGATTGTTATCATACCACCAAGGCAAACCTCGAAAAATTCATTAGTAGCAGAAGCAGTCGCTCCGGATAAAACTACATCGTCATTTTTTTTAAGATAGCTTGCATAATTTATTATTACTCCAAATCCCACCGAGAGAGAAAAGAAAACCTGCCCCGCTGCCGCAATCCAGGTTTGCGGGTTTAACAAACTCTGATACCAGGCGCTCCCACTTCCGTCACTTGCCCGGGGGTTCCACATTATACCAAGGCCATTTATAACATTCTGTTCAGGAAGATCAGGGTTTGGTGTCCCTAGAGTAAGTACCCGTATAAGAACTATAAATGCACAAAGAGCCATAAATGGCATTGCTATTTTACAAAAAAGCTCAATTCCTCGTGACAGGCCTCGAAAGATCAAAATAAAATTTATAGTAAAAACGAGTGCCCACCAGTAAACTCCTTCATGAATTCCGCTCTGATAAAGAAATCCATCAGATGCAATGCCGGTTAGTTCGTTGAATACAGCGCTACTTTTTGTTGCATAGCTGCCAGGATCGTGCCCGAGGTTGAAGTTGCCACTGAGATATTTCCAGGCATAAGCCAGGCACCAGGATTCTATAACAATGTAGTACATATATACGCCTATTGGAATCAGTAGCCCAAAAGCACCAAAAAAAGAGCATATTTTGCTTTTGGTAAGGTAAAGAAAAATTCCCGGACAAGAGTGAAAACCTCCTTTTACCCCAGCCTGCTTTCCCATGATCCATTCTGCCCAGCAGATTGGAAGTCCCAGTATTAAAAAGGAAATAATATAGGGGATCATGAATGTTCCGCCTCCATTTGCTGCGGCCTGCCCTGGAAACCGGAGAAAGTTACCAAGTCCCACAGCAGACCCAGCAACGGCAAGTATTACGCCAAATTTGCTGGTCCATTGTTCTTTGGAGTTTTTGCTCATAATATTTTTTTAGAAGGTGAGTTTAATTATTGTCTGGACGTTCCCCGTTCAGAAGTTTTTTAATTGTTGGAATGAGTAGATCGATAGAGCATGTATATTGACTCTCATTTACAGGTTTGTTTTCGGATATATTTTTACCTGATATTTTCAGGTCTTTAATAACAATAGAGCCTGATTCTATTTCCTTTGATCCCATTACGAGAACCAGTGGAATATTCTTTTTATCAGCGTATTTGAATTGTGCGCCAAGTTTTGAAAAATCTGTATAAAGTTCAGTTCTTATCCCTGCATCCCGAAGTAATGAAGAAATGGCTACATACCGATCTAACAGATATTGATCCATCATGGTAACAAGTACTTGGGTTTGAGAGGATATGGTTCTTGTATCTATTTCTCTAAGTGCAACAAGTAATCGGTCAATGCCAACGGAGCCGCCAACTCCAGGAAGTTTTCTTGAGCTGAACATTGACGCAAGATTATCATATCTACCCCCTGAGCATACAGACCCGATTTCTGGCATATCTACTAATTTTGTTTCAAAAACAAGCCCAGTATAGTATTCCAGTCCACGAGCAATAGACAGATCCAGTTTGTAGGTTGTTGGATCAATACCTGAATTTTCAAAGGCAGAAATAATTTCAGAGATTCGTTTTAGTCCGGAAGAAAAGCTGTTTTCTTCAGAACTTTCTGATTTGTTAATATCCAGATTCGCCAGAATTTCAAGGATTTTTTGGGGAGATTCTATGTTTTGCAGGTTATTTACTGTTTCAACAAGAAGGCTTGCGTTTTCTTCAGTCATATTTGAAGTAAGCACAAGTTCTTTTTTTACAGCATCACTACCCTGTTTTTCAAGTTTATCAATTGCCCTAAGTGCTTCTACGGCTTTATTCTGGACGCAGTAGTTTTCAAGAATACCATTAAGGAGTGCGCGGTGGTTAAAGCGGATAGTGTAAGCTGCTCCGATTGATTTAAGAATGCGATGGGCAGTCATTAAAATTTCAATATCAGAGGCGGCACTTTCCGAGCCAATAATATCAAAATCACATTGATAAAATTCACGAAATCTTCCTTTCTGAGGTTTTTCTGCTCTCCAAACCTGAGCAATGTGATGGCGCCTGAAGGGAAAAGTCAGGTCATTTGCATGCTGAGAAACGAAACGTGCAAGAGGCACTGTAAGATCAAAACGAAGGGCAATATCTCTTCCTCCCTGATCCTGAAATCTGAATAATTGCTTGTCGGTTTCTTCTGACCCACTACCAAGCAGAATCTCGGAATACTCAAGCGATGGTGTATCTATAGGATCAAACCCTGATAGCTGAAAGATGTTACGAATTTTATCAAATAATTCTGAACGCTGAAGCGCCTCATCGGGCAGCTCATCCCTGAACCCTTTAAGAATTCGAGGTTCAATCCTTCCTTGTTTTTTAGCCTTTGGGCCAGAATTTTTTTCAGAGATATTAGACATAGATACCAGAAGATGAAGGAAACCTATATTCTCATTAAAATTGTTAGGTTATTATTGTAATAGTGAAACCTCAAGGGATGATATAAACAATACAAATATATCACAAGTACCAGCAATGAATACTGGTCTCAATAACTAACATGTGGAGGTATTTCAGTGCCTGAATTACGCAGTAAAATATTTGTTCTTGATACTTCAGCTATAATTACTCTGGTGCAGGATATTGCTAGTGCAAGAGACAGAAGCTCTCCTGGCTTTGCGGGTGTTTTGGGGGATAATGAAATTATAATTCCGCGTGTAGTTCTGGAAGAGTTGGATGGACTCAGAAAGTGCAAGGATGAAAGATCTTTTATTGCCTCGGAAGCTTCAAGGCAACTTGAGTACTATACTTCTCAGGGTTCACTTCTTGATGGTATCGAAACAGAAAAAGGAGGGGTGCTTCGTTTTGCAAGCAGGCCAAGTAAGGAAAAATTTGCAGCTCTCGATTTAAATCCCAAGCTTGCAGATCATGAAATTTTGTGTACTGCAATTGAACAGGAAGATTCATTAAAAAAGAAATTGTCTGATTATACAGATGACAAGCCAGAGGATGAACTGCCCGAAGTTATTCTTATTACCCAGGACAGAATTTTAAGGATTCTTGCACGCAGTATGTATGGCATAAAGGCAGAGGAGTTGCAGTCTGTTTGTGCACCTGAGTATGAATATGAGCGCGGACTAAGAACCGCAATGCTTAGTGAAGAAGATGTAGATAAGGCAATAGAAGATGGGCAGATTAATCTTGAAATGCCTCTTCATATTAATCAGCTTGTTCATATAGTAAATAAGGATAATCCGTTTTATCACTATTGCTACGGAATTTGCCGGGACCCCAAGTCTCGTCAAGTTGAGCTTATTGATCGAAGTAAGGTAGATTACATGAAAGTTGCCGGGGAGGTTACTGGTAGAAATGTCAGGCAGAAACTCCTATTATGGGCGCTTATGGGGTGTGGCGAGCCTGATCCATTTGCTCCAGATGGTATAAGACTTTTAATTGTTTCCGGTCCTGCTGGCAGTGGAAAGTCTTTCTTAACCCTTGCTGCTGCATGGGAGAGGCTTGAAAGGGGGCATTTTGATAGAATCGTAGTTACAAGACCCATGGTGGATGTTGGTACTTCTCTTGGATTTTTACCTGGAACTCTTGAAGAAAAACTTAAACCCTGGGGCGGTCCAATAGAAGACAATTTGCGTGCTATTGTGCAGGTTCCTGCAAGTGACGAGGGTAAAAGCGGTAAAAGGGGAAGTTCCGGAGCAGGTGTAGGGCGAGGAGGTAAGCCTTTTGATGCAAAAACCTGGCTCGAAATGGAGGATCGGCTTGAGCTTGTTCCGCTTACATACATACGCGGACGAACTTTCAGAAAAACATTTGTTATTCTTGAAGAAGCACAAAATCTTGAGCGTGGCCCACTTAAGGTTCTTCTTACCAGACTTGGTGAGGGAAGTGTCGTTGTTATACTTGGAGATGAAAGCCAGATTGATAATCAGTTTTTAAGTAGAAGAAATAACGGACTTCTTCATGCAATAAACTCATTCAGATCATGGCCACAAGCAGTTCATATTCACCTTGAAGATATTGTAAGAAGCGATTTGGCAGAGGCAGCAAGTAATTTATTATAGAGTTCTTTTTACTAACTTTTACTTGCGTTACGGATGATTTAATTAAAAGGTAATTTTAGATGATCAAAGTACTTGTTAATGGAGCGAAGGGCAGAATGGGTACCGAGGCTGTTTCCGCTGTAAGGTCGGATTCTGAACTTTTACTGGTTGCAGAAACTGACAAGGGTGATGATTTGCAAAGAGCTATATCTGATTCTGGTGCACAGGTTGTTGTAGATTTTACACTTGCTTCAGTGGGGTTTGAAAATGCAAAAATCATTTTATCATCAGGGGCACGACCTGTTCTTGGAACAAGTGGTTTTAATGCCCAGTCTGTGCAGGTTCTTGATTCAATGGCAAGAGAGCTTGGTCTTGGTGGTATTGTTGCGCCAAATTTTGCAATTGGCGCTGTTCTTTTAATGAAGTTTGCCAAGGAGGCAGTGAAGTATTTTCCAAATGTTGAGATAGTAGAGCTTCATCATGATAAAAAAGAAGATTTTCCATCGGGAACTGCGGTTAGAACTGCTGAAATGATTTCGGAAGGTCGAGCCTTAAGGACTTCAGAAACCCATTCACCAGTATCTGAGCAGCATCGTGATCAGAATCGTGGCGTGGTGCATTCTGGTGTTACAATTCATTCAGTTCGCTTGCCCGGATATGTAGCTCATGAAGAAGTGCTATTTGGGGGACAATCACAGACTCTTTCTATTCGCCATGATTCAATTCATCGGCAGTCATTTATGCCTGGGGTTGTCTTGTCTTGTAAAAAGGTTATGTCTCTAAGTGGGATTGTATATGGACTTGAGCATATTTTATAATTCTTTCTTCGAATTTAAAGCTCGATATGATTAATGAATAGGGAAGTTTTTGGTGATTATTTTCTGAATGAACTCGTTGCTTCAGGTGAAGCAGCAGAGGTTTGGCTTGCCGAGAACTTGCGTGATGAGAAAGTTATAATTAAGCGTATACTTCCCCCATGGAGTACTGATAACCATTTAAGAAATATATTCTTTGAAGTCGTAAAAGACTGTGCTCTTTTAAGGCATTCTCATCTGGTTTCAATGCTGGATTTTGGTCAAGTAGATGATTATCTATATGTTGTTCTTGACAGGGTAGACGGGATTTTTCTTAGACAAATTATAAGGTCTGAACAAGTGCTTGACGAGAAGCAGGTTGTCACGATTGCTGCTGGTATTCTTTCCGGATTGTCTTATCTTCATCAGGCATCGAATCCGTTTACAGGGAAAAAAATTGCTCATAGTGATGTAAGTCCTGCAAATATTCTTGTTGACAAGCTTGGCCGTCCGCGAGTGGTTGATATGGGTTTTGGGAGGCTGGTATTTGAAGCGGGTCTTCCGGGTAAACCTTCTGTTCCGGATATACGATATGTTGCTCCTGAAGTTCTTTCTGGCTCCAGAACTTCTGCAACTACTGATGTTTACGGAGCTGGAATGGTGATTAAGGATTTGTTAGTACTTGCTGGGTCAAATTCGCTGTCAGTTCTTGAGAGTATCAGGGATAAGTCCATTCTTTGCTCTGGAGATCGTTATCCGGACGCTTCCTACATGTTGCTTGATCTTGTGCCACTTCTTGAAAAATACGGCATATCTGATGATGATGTGATAGTAGAGAATTTTTCTGGTTGGAGCGATGGAATTAAAAAGGTATTGGGTGGTTCTCTTTCGATCAGTGAAGGACTTGGTTTTCTAAGTGAAAGATACGAAGTTCTTTCTGAGGTAGGACGAGGTGCTATGGGGGTAGTCTTCAAGGCGCGTGACAGAACGCTTGATGAAGAGCTTGCAATAAAATTTCTAAATACAGAAGCAAGATATAATCTGGATAGATTCCATCAGGAGCTTCGTCTTGCAAGAAGGGTAAATCACCCGAATGTTGCAAGGGTTTATCATCTCGAAGAGTCAAGTGATTTTGCTTATTATACCATGGAGTATGTAGAGGGAGAAGGTTTGGATAAGCGAATCATGAATGGTGTCAGTCTTGATGAAGCTCTCTCTTTTGCCCTTCAGCTTGCAAATGGGCTTTTTGCAATTCATTCCTGTGGGGTTATCCATAGAGATGTGAAACCTGCAAATATACTTGTTCAGGATAATGGCAGGGCTGTGATTACAGATTTTGGTGTGGCTAAAAATGAAGGTGAGGATTTGGGAATCACTCAGGCAGGAACTACAATAGGTACTCCTGTGTATATGGCTCCAGAGCAGATGGTGGGGAAAGAGGTTGATCAGAGTGCTGATTTATACGCGCTTGGCGTTATTCTATATGAAATGCTTACTGGAAAGCGTCCTCATTATGGCAGCACAAGTGTTACTCTTTACATGCTGAAGAACAATGCTGAACACGAACCACCAAGAAGAATAAATTCAAAAATTTCCAGACGACTTGAGGCAGTTGTACTTGACCTTCTCCAGCCAAATCCCGCTAATCGAATTAAGACTGCAAGTGAGCTTGTTGGGAGGTTGGGTCGGTGCTAGCAGTGGGTGGTGCGCCTTGAGATTGACCCCCATGCCACATCTAAAACGGCCAGTATGATTTTATTTATTTAAGGTTGCAGAATTCACTAAGTCATCAAATTTTGTAAGCAAATCTCTTCCCTCATTAAATCCCCGTTCCTCAATTAATTTAATTAACCTCCTGGCTTCCTGTATTTCTTTTTCTGTTGAAAACGGAATAAGAAGGTTCACTAAATCTGCTTTATCTTGAATTCTCTCGGGAAGCTCCTGACATCTAGCCTTCATTGCAAGAAGAGCAGGCATAGAGGCAATTGGCGCATGAAGCATTGGCCATACTTCCAAAATTTCAGCAGAGTCAACAACTTCACTCTCAATCCCGCAAAGGTTAAAAAGAATATCAATTTCTACTAGCGAGCTCTCTTCATTAGAAGAGAATAGTCTTGCAAGAACTACCCTGTTGCCGTCTTTATATAAATTATTAACCCCATATCCCTTGATAATTAACCTATCTATTAACTCTTGAGTTTGATCATTAGAAGAAAGAGATACTGCAATATCAATATCTATAGTCTGTCTTGTGCGACCTCGTGCTCCAATAGCTAAAGCACCAACAAAAGCAAATCTTACTTGAAGATCAACAAGGTCTCTTATTAAAATTTTTACTGCGCTCGATAAGCTAGAACTCATATTCCGCTTTTAAATGCCTGGGGAGGTTTTTTTTCTTTATAATCTTTAGCTCTTCCCTCAGTAGCTTTATAAGCTCAGATTCTTGAGAATTAGGATTTAAACGCCGGACACGCTGTAACATCATTTCCATCCCTTCGTCTGATATAATAAGGGTCTGTATAAATTTTTCTTTAGTAGAAATCATTTTAGTATTATATCAAATATTAGTTGAAAAGTAACCAAGATTTTAGCTGGAATTATTCGCCTTTTAGTTTAATCTGTACTTTTAAGCTTAAACTGCATTATTTATGATCCCCATACTGTGATTGGTGATTGCTTGATTTTCCTGTTATTACCATATCGAAAGAGGATGACTATTAGATATTATTGTGACTCTTGCTTATAATTTACGTAAGTACATCAAAGCTTAACAACAATTGACTCACTTACATGTCTTGCCTTGCTTCTCGCTTCTTCAATTGAATTTCCAAGGGCTAGGGCTACTCCCATTCTTCTTTGACCATTAATATCGGGCTTTCCAAAAAGTCTTAGATCAGTATCCTCAAGTAACAGGGCTTTTTCGATATTTGAAAATGAAACAGAGTCGGATTTGCCCTCTACAAGAATTACACTTGAAGCACTTGGGCCATTTTGTCTGATGACTGGAATTGGAAGTCCCAATATGGCCCGGGCATGAAGTGCAAATTCAGAAATATTTTGAGATATCATTGTTACCATTCCAGTATCATGCGGACGTGGAGATACTTCACTGAAATAAACATCATCTTCTTTAATAAAAAGCTCAACTCCAAAAATTCCCGTACCTCCAAGCTCGTCTGTGATTTTTTTTGCTATCTCTTCTGCGCGACTTCTCGCAATTGCGCTCATTTCCTGTGGTTGCCAGGACTCGCGGTAATCTCCTGATATCTGTTTGTGACCTATTGGTTCGCAAAAACTTGTTCCATTAATATGTCGAACAGTAAGAAGCGTAATTTCGTAGTCAAAATCAATAAAACCCTCAACTATTACTCTTCCACTACCAGAACGACCACCGACTTGTGAATAGTCCCATGCTGAGATTATATCTTCTTTTAACTTGACTGTGCTTTGACCCTTTCCGGAAGAGCTCATTACAGGTTTAACTACACAAGGAAGTCCAATTTTGTCCACTGCAAGAAGAAAATCTTCCAGAGTATCAGCAAAAAGAAAAGGTGAAGTTGGAATATCCAGTTCTTCTGCGGCAAGCCTTCTTATGCCTTCGCGGTTCATTGTTAGCCTGGCAGACCTGGCAGTGGGAATTACGGTAAAGCCCTCATTTTCCAATTCTACGAGAGTGTCTGTGGCGATAGCTTCAATTTCAGGAACTATTAAATTGGGCCTTTCATTTTCAATGATATTACGAAGTGCATTTCCATCAAGCATATTTATTACATATGAGCGGTGTGCTACCTGCATAGCAGGTGCGTTTTTATAGCGATCCACTGCTATTACTTCAATTCCAAGACGTTGAAGTTCTATCACGACTTCTTTTCCAAGCTCACCGGAGCCACAAAAAAGAACTTTAGTTGAAGTAGAAGAAAGGGGAGTGCCTATTGTTGTCATTGATTTCCTTTGTTAGAACTTGTGCTGTAAAACAAATTTATAATCTTGATTTTGAATAACACAACCTTATAAAAATTTATGCATAAATCAGAATTGGAAAAAATACTTTTTAAGTGCAGGTCTGAGCTTCATTCAATCATACCATTTGATTTTAATAAATCAGGAATTCATATTGATTTAAGCATAGACAATAAAGAGCTTGAATATATTGATCCTGATACATCTGAAGGATGGGAAGACTATATTTGGGCATATATGAGTAAAAATAACGCTCTGGTTTGTGCTGGTGGTTACAGGGAAGAGCGGAGCCGTTATGTTAGGAGTAGTGCGTATCATACTGATAATGGTCCAAGGATTATGCATATGGGAATGGATATCTGGGCAGTTTCTGGAACACCGTTGTTTTCACCTCTTGATGCCGTAATTCACAGTTTTAAGGATAATGCCAACTATCTTGATTATGGACCAACAATTATTCTCGAGCATGAGCTGGCCGGGATTAAATTTCACACTTTATATGGTCATCTTTCAAGAGAATCACTTGAAGGGAAACAAAAAGGGCAAAAAGTCAAAGGAGGAGATATTTTCTCTCATCTTGGAACAACTGAAGTGAACGGAAACTGGCCACCCCACCTTCATTTTCAGCTAATTCTTGATATGAAAAACATGGAAGGGGATTTTCCCGGACTTTGCACCAAGTTTGATCTTGAAGACTTCAGTGAAAATTGTCCAGACCCGAATCTGTTACTTGATTTTAAATTTTAATAAAAGTTAACCTGGAGCCAAAAAAGTTTGCTTTCAACATTTCTGTTGAAAGCAAACCTGACTGAAGCTACTCGCTCAAGTTATCACCAATCATTATCCTCGGATCGTGATGACTTCCTGTAGGGGACAAACCCTTCAGGTCTTTCTGGTCGTTCAGTTTGCTTGTATGGGCTTGATAATACAGACGGTTCGTAAAAATAATAAAACAATACCAGTCCAGCGATAAAAACAATGCCCACAATAGCAAAAATAAAAGCAATTTGACTAACTGCACTTTCGGTCTCTTCCTTGCTTGGAGTGCGAAAGGCACGTAAGTCATTAACTTCCGAAATGACCGAGCAACCACTTGTCTTTTGATCGTCAAAAGAAATGGTCGACTCCTTTTGTTTCGAAAAAACCTCCTCTGAAAAAAAAGTTACGAGAGCGAACATCAGCAACATAGAGCATCTAAGCAACATCACCAAGCCTCCTAATGAATGAAAAGGAAAAATAGTGTATAAAGCCAGTTTGCTTAGTGATAAAACCTTATGCTCCAGGTTAATATCTTGATTATAGGCTTGGGTAAGGCTTTAATCCAGCCGTTATTTTGGAAATAAGGGCTATCTTATTATACCTTTGGGTATGTAACGTAATACAGTTTCAGGCATTCGTTTGCATAAAACAGCAAGCTCTGATCCTCTGGAATGTCTTGACTTGGAGGAATTGTTGTAACGAGGATTTTCTTGCGTTTCGGTGTTTCTTGGTCTGATTGACTCTGATTTATTCGGATTTGGTTCAACATATCTCCTGATAAAAGTTGAGTAACAATCCCAGCGGTCTTTGCCAATATCTGAAAGTCTGGATTCTATTTCTCCTGATGGAGTATCAAGGGGAAATGTTATTAATTTATATTCGAGTTGTGACAGTTTCTTAAATTCATCAATAGGAATAGTAGAATTCTCGGTAAGCTCAGTAAAGGTTTCTTCTATCTTTTTTTCAAGAGAGTTAGGTATTCGTGGCGCATTGCCATCGCAGGAATTAAGTGTCAAAAGTGATAAAACAAGAAGTTTTGAAAGCGAGTTATTGTAGAATATCATGGTGGTAAAAGAGTTTATTATTATGTTATTGTTTAATTATAGCAGTTAATTTTATTAATTAAAATGATTTAGTTAAGTCGATAATCAGATATAAATTTTAGTTTCGTCCTCAATTTTGCTAATAAATTGTAAAATAACAAGAGTTCTATGAATAGTTCTGTGCCAGATTTTCTATCAATTGAAGAAACTTTTTCTGAAGATGAACGTTTATTAATGAATTCAGTCCGTTCTTTTGTCGATCAGCATGTACGGCCTGATATTGCAAATCATTTTGAGAATGCTACTTTTTCTGATTCCCTTGTCCCTATTATGGGAGAACTCGGCCTACTTGGTGCCATGATACCTGAGAAATATGGGGGTAGCGGGTCAAGTTCCTTGCAGTATGGAATTTTATGCAGAGAACTTGAAAGGGGGGATTCAGGGGTTCGAAGTTTTTGTTCTGTTCAGTCAAGTCTTGTCATGTTTCCCATCTGGAAATATGGTTCCGAGGAACAAAAACTTCGCTGGCTCCCCCTTCTTGCAAAGGGAAAAGCAATAGGTTGTTTTGGTCTTACTGAGCCAGATTTTGGTTCAAACCCCTCAGGTATGCTTACTCGAGCTAGAAAGAAAGGAACTTCATATATACTAAATGGAACAAAGCGCTGGATAACCAATGGGGATATTTCTGATATTTGCGTGGTTTGGGCAAAAAGTGAAGAAGATGGAACTATTGGCGGTTACCTTGTTGAAAAGGGAGCAAAGGGGTTTATTCAATTGGAGATGAAGCACAAGTTATCACTTCGTGCTTCTCATACCGGAGAGTTAATTTTTGAAGACCTAGAAATTCCCGAAGAAAATAAATTGCCTTTGGCAACTGGCCTAAGAGCTCCATTTTCATGTCTGGAGTCAGCGAGATTTGGAATTATCTGGGGTGCGCTTGGTGCTGCGGAGGATTGTTATCAGGTTGCTTTGGACTATGCAAAAAATCGGGTACAATTTTCAAAACCAATTGCAGCTTATCAGCTGGTTCAGGCAAAACTTGTGAATATGTTAAGTGAGATCACAAAGGGTCAATTGCTTGCACTTCAAATTGCGCGCCTTAGAGATTCAGGAAAGGGAAATTTTGAACAAATATCTCTAGGAAAAATGAATAATGTCAGAATTGCTCTTTCTGCTGCGAGAGAAGCAAGAGACATTCTTGGTGCAAATGGAATTTCAGGTGAGTATTCAATAATGCGCCATATGGCAAATCTTGAGAGCGTTGTTACCTATGAAGGAACAGAAGATATTCATCGATTAATTTTGGGAAAAGCGATTACTGGATATTCAGCTTTTGAGTAGTATTAAGTTTTATAATGAAAATGAAAAAACGAGCAGGTCTGGCCTATAACCTTGCTCGTCAAGTGTTTTGTTGAAAATGCAACTAGCTTCATGCAACGTTAGGCAACGGGCATGGGCTGAACCGCGCACCTGAAATTTCCATCTGTTAATTGATGGTATCTCCAGGGTACGTTCTTGACTTCAAATCCTTCTGATTCAAGCCAGCGTGAGATCCGGTGGAACCCCGCTTGCACGATGACTTTTGATCCATTAGAGAGCACAGGTGCTCCCCAGGATTCTTCCTTTGGAACTTTTTTAGTCTTTACTGTCCCTGACTTTAGGTTGAAAAGCTTTTCAACGGAGTGAGCCAGAATATTTGGATAGAGAAGACCTTCATTGTGAACAATCAAGATTTTCTCATTTGGTCCAGCTTGAATAATTTCACAGGCTGTACCAATGTGCAAACATCCAGTCTCAGCAACAACTGCTCCAATAAAGCGCTTACCGTAAGCTGCCTTCAGGAACTTGATGAAGGACTTTCTTCCTTCTTTGTTGCTTCGTACCTCAAGACCGTTAAGACCCATTTCCCTGGTCATTTTTTTGGTTCTTCGACCGAGGATTGCGCCAATTCGGTCACCAACCTCAATAATAAGGGCGTCTCCCCCCTCAAACTTCGCAGGAGCTTCCAAACGATGCACATGCTTCGCGCCTTTCTCCTTCAGGAATCCGGCAATCAATTCGGATTCTGAACGCCTGCATTTGCAGCCCATTCTGGGAATGAATAGATGCAGATTGGCGCTGATTACACTATCACACGGATATATGATATCAGGTGAAAGTGATGGAGGCTCCTTTTCTTCATCGCACTGCGGTTCAAAGCTATCTGGAGCGCACTCAGTCACTTCTACCTGAAGATGACTGGTAACTGCTTCAACGAAAAGTTGTTTTTCTTGATGAAGTCCTTTGACGAACTTATCATGTCCCTCAGTGCTAAGAGCTAGCTCTTTTGCGTCCCTGTGATGAAAGGACGTCCCGGAGTGAGAGTTTTCATGTGGGTGTATTACAAATACACCTCTTACGAAATTGTGTCTCAGAGTTGCCATTCTTTTTCGGGCATTGGGTCGTTTTGAAGTCATCGTCATCAGCTTTTTCTCCCCAGCCAATGATTTTGTACTTTTTTGGAAGAGTCCTCGTAAAATTCAAGTACGGAAAATTTTACGGAGCTAGGGCGAATCCACCCTTTCAGATACTAATATTTCTAAAAGTCATTTTTGATTTTTAGTAAGTATCTCAAAGGATGGATCGTCCAGACTTATGGGTATCAGTGATGAAAACAAAAAAAATATAAAACCATTTGCCAGACCTGTCTCATTTGCTTGAGTCCATGGATAATGCTCTTAAGAATTTACAACAGCAGGGTTTATTTGCCTCCTAAGTCGAATTAGCGCACTTTTCAGAGAACTTGATTTGAAGATGGCTACAACAAATGAACAGGATCTTTTTCTTCTTCCCAATAACAATTTTTTGATTCTAAATTCTGTTTCAAGCTTGTTTATGGGTAAACCTTTTAATCAGTTCTCAAGTTGTAAGAAAAACTATGCTGAGCATTGATGCCCCAAATAGAACTTTATTTTACATCTTTGCCTTTCATTGAAGACTTAGTATAACCAACTTGAAGTAAAAAATATAAATAAAGGAGAATATTGATGATCAAATCTAGCTTGCCAGCCAGTGTCAGAAAAGAACTTGAGTTGTTGATTTCGGTAATTGGGGCAGATTTTGAGATTGGATTATCAAAGGGTGACCCTACATGGGAGGAGGCAAGTTGGGTTGATGAGTCTCCATGTTTAAATTCCCCGGATTGCTCTGAGCTCATACCCATGAGAAGCCTAGAAACCCGGGATATTTTTTTAGAAGACTGCAGTTTGCCACTTATTATATGTGAGCTTGCAAGCCTTGGTAATTATTCATTTGAAACAAGAAGTGCGCTTCACTCTACGCTTGAGGAAATGATTGAGTAAGCTAGAGTTTAGGAGTTTTTCAAGACTATTCAAGAAGAGTTACTGGCTCACCAGTCAGGGTGGCAAGGATTGGTACTGGGCCCGGTCCAAATGTTCTGTCAATAAGTGCTGCCCATGCTACTACATTTGCACCTGATAAGGTTAATTTTGAGTGTGCTTCAAGACATGATCTCGCAGTAGTTATAACGTCATTTGAAAGTATGATATTTTTGCCCTTCATCTGACTTGCCTTTCCATTTCCCTTGCTAAACTCTTCAAGAGAAATGACTGCAGGCTCAAATGCAATTTCTCCCATAGCCCCAGCAAGAGCTTTAGCAAGACCAACACTACTTCCGGGCATTTCAACAATGAACTCAGGCTCGATAGGACTTACGCAATCCAGCACTCGTCCCGCAAGATAATCCGCACAGTATGAGATATCATCCTGATTAAGGTATTCTACCCTGTAAAAAGTCGTTGATTCACAATTTTTTGAAAGCTTGACAGGAACAGAAAATCGCTCAGTAACTTTTTCAAAAAGGTCATGAAAATCGCTCATAGGATAAATTTTTGTCTGGTTGATTTATTAGTAAGCCCTTCCATAAAATACCAAAGCCACTCTAGCAGGGTTTTGGTTAAAGTGTCCAAATAATGCACCTTTCCCGCATCTTTTGCTAGGTAATTTTTTATGCTATAGCCTGCTCAAATGTGATAATAATTATCAGGGATTTAGCTTTTATGATTCGTCGAGTTACTCGAGCAATTTCAGTCGGCTCTACATGGATTGGTGGTACTTATCCAATAACCGTTCAAAGTATGTGTGCTACAAGGACAACTGATCTTGATGCTACAATATCTCAAATTAAATTACTTAAGAATGCTGGGGCCGATATAATTAGAGTCGCAGTTGACAGTAAAAATGATGTAGAGGCACTCAGGGAAATAAGTTCCAGGGTAGAGGCTAATTTTGTTGTTGACTTGCAGGAGAATTACCGACTTGCAAAAGATGTTGCTCCATTTGTTGCAAAGTTTCGCTACAATCCCGGTCACTTGCATCATCATCAGAAACAGGTTTCTGTTGAGGACAAAGTCAGGTTTCTTGTTGATGTCGCAGGAGAAAATGATTGTGCAATTAGAATAGGTGTTAACTTTGGTTCACTTGATCCAGTTTTAAAAGAGCAAGGCGAAGATTCAAGGGAAGTTGCTTATCAGTCCGCCGTTTCTCATATGGAGTACCTTGAAAAGAACGGTTTTACACGTTATGTCGTGTCACTTAAAAGCTCATCTCCCGACTCTGTTGTAGAAATTAATCGCAGGTTTGCTGCTGAATTTCCTCTTATACCCCTTCATCTTGGTGTGACTGAGGCCGGACTTCTTCCAAATGGTGAAATAAAGACTCGAATAGCCTTTGAGCAACTTCTTTCTGAAGGCATCGGTGAAACTTTAAGAGTTTCTCTTACTCTTCCTGATAATGAAAAGGATAAGGAAATTCTTATCGCTAAAAAGATCATATCTGATATTGAAAGCGGAAGGTTCAGATCGGTGCCAAAGAATCTTCCACCAGGTCTCAATGTAATTTCATGTCCTTCGTGTTCCCGGGTGGAAAACAAGGCTTTTGTTGATCTTGCTTATAGAGTTAAGGAGTCTCTAGAGTATGCTGAGAAATATAATATTACCGTTGCTGTAATGGGTTGCAGGGTTAATGGCCCAGGTGAAACCGATGAAGCGGATCTTGGACTTTGGTGTGCGCCAACATTTGTAAACCTTAAGAAAGGCAGTAACTTATTAGGTAAGTTCTCCTATGATGAGGTAGTAGATCGACTGAAAAGTGAAGTTGATCAGCTTATAATAGAAAGAGCATGAATGTTCATTCGATTATATGTTAGTCTGGAATTTTATTAAGGCTGATTGAACAACGCTTCAATTTGAAGCATAACCTGATAAATTGTTGATACTAGTAGTGTGTGCCATATATAGTGAGTATCTGATAATTGGGTTCTCATGTCAGGGTTTCACAGTGGGAAGTCAGTTACCTGGTTCTGTTTATGGTGACTGAATGAGCAACATTAGCAGGTTAAGGGTAACACGATAGTTCAGGGTAGCAGATAGTGGCGAGTAATAAAAAGACAAGATCGTCCACGCCCCGTGGGGCAGGTGTTATGCGACCTGCTTTCAGGGGCGGTGAGCGCGTCATCTCTGAGGAGACAGGGCGGTCTTTTACTGATTCTTACTCTACTTTAAATAATTTCAAAACACCTTCCGAGTTATCTCAAAAAGATAGAGAGTTGATAATAAGCTCGGTTTCCCGCATTCATCCTGGTGCGGGATTAATGGGAGTATTAGAAAGTAATAATGGACGTTTTCCGGTAGCATTTCTTCCCGGTTCCAATGAACCAGTTATTTTAAGGACCCTGCCACCTTACATTTTTGCCCGGAATAAAGAATTCTTAACCGAGGTGTTTCGAGTTTCTGCACTTTTGACACCTCTTGAGACTCTTCGATTAATTGAAGATAATGATGTTATTATATTTGAACGAACTTTTGTTCCTCTTGTTCTTGAAAATGCTCTCCGATCCAGTCAAATTATTCCCCTAAAAAGCATCTTTGATACATTAATCCGTCTTTTTTACCAGGTTGAGCGTTTGCATAAGACTGGTTTGGTGCATGGCCACATTTGTCCTTCGAATATATGTTTTCAGGGAAGTCTTGATGGAATGTTGCTTGATATTGGGGTAAACCTGATTAGTGCTGCTCATGAAGGTATAACTGATAAAGCTTCCGGGTTACATATAGTGCCTCAGCTTTTATTCAGCAATCAGGCTGCTCTGCAGGATTCTTTTGGTTTGGGTCGGGTATTGGAGCGCGTGCTTGGCGAGTTGAATTTTTCAGATAATGATCTATCACCCTCAAGAGAAACCTTGCAATCAAGTCTTAATCCTCTTATTTCTGCTCTTACCCACACCACACCGGAAAAACGTCCAGCACCTGAACTTGGTCGATTAATGTTAGTTGATCTGTTACCTATGGTTTTACCTGGATATGAACCACCCAAGATAAATTTGAAAAATCTCGAGCAAGTTACTTTGATGCATGAATTAATCGAGAGTAGTGATGTGTCATCTTTACATTCCTTAGAGTCGGATCAGCCTGAAAGAGAAGTTTCAGATTTTAGTTACGATCCAGATCCGGTACAACCTGATGATCACCTACTATCATATTCCGGGCGGGACTCTGTTGATGAAATGCCACAAGATACTGGCCGAAGAATTCCTCAAAAATCTGATTTTTTCTCATTCCGTGATGATTCTGGCGAAACTAGAGAAGTCGAAGCGATTGTTGATAAAAGTGGCAGATTCTATGGTGAAGACCCCTTCATGATTGATGACAATGATCTGTCTTCTTCGACACAATTGGGAAGGGTTACTGATCAACAGACAGCTCCTTCTTCTGGCAACTTGTCAAGCATGCGTTTCTTTATATATTTATGCTTAATCGGATCTATTTTCTTCATGCTTTATCAGGCTCGCGAAAGATTTTCCTTGTTCCTTTCCGGTTCCAGATCATTTTTTACTTCAGAAACCTTGCCTTTTTCAGTTTCAAGTAATTATGAGCCACCTAACTTGGGTATTGATGAAATGCGAGCTGCCTGGCAAAGTGGTGTTCCATCAAGAATGAAGATCGTTGCCGAGGCTGCGGTATATTCCTCAAGCCGGCGTGATATTGCTGAATCTGTGATTCTTGCATCACTAAGGCAGAATGAATTGTCGCCACAGCTTGTTGATCTTGAGTTTTTAAGAACTGCATTTTTTCATCGTTGGGAAGACCAACTGGAAGAAGCTGATCGTAGGTATGCCTTATCTCTTGGATTACTTGGTGTTTTAGGCCATACCGTTCCGGCGGATTTGGGTAGCCTTGAAGAGCGTAATCCTGCAATACTCCTCGCTGTACTTTCTGCAGATTCTCAAGTACAGCATATTGTAAAATCGGTTTCAGCCAGTGTTCTTGCCAAGCTTCCCAGCCCTTATGGTACGGCTTTTCAGGTTCTTACCGCAGGTAAGCCAGATGCGACATGCGCTTCTCCAGAGGTTATATCCCTTGCACGTTTTGCAACTAGAGGAATTGAAAAACCTCTTGAAGTTACTCAATTTCTTAAGCATGATTTTAGCCGCCGCATAAGTAGCCTTGCAGTTGTGTATTCTCAGAATAATGATCATGCGAGAAAACTGCTTGATACAATTATCGAGCACCCAAATTTTTCCCTTAAAAATCTCGAAGTGACATGGGCCAGAAAAGTGGCTCTTTTAAGTTGGACAGAACTTGAGCCTGTAGATCAGCTTTTTCTGCTGGCAGGAGTTCCTCTGAGACGTGAAAAGGTTTTGAGTGCTTCAACTATTGCCAAATTATTTCTTAATCCTTCTCCGCGAGTAAGGGGTTATGCTTCTGGTCTTGCCGTTGATGCGATTTCTTTCAAGCATCCGGCTGCAGGCGAGATACTCCATCTGGTTCATAAAACTCCCGAGAATCTATCTGCTGATCAGTTGGTAATGTTAGGGCAAATACTGGAGGATCCGGCAAAGACTGTGGATGTGCATCGAAGAGTGGTTCACGGTTTTATAGCAAGTAAGCCACCACTTGAGATAGCCCGGTTATTACTGATTGGTACTGCGCGTGAGTCGGCGGTTACACCTTTGGATAGTGCATTATCTGTTTATCTGGCTGATGCGGGATGGTCTCCTGATGCTTCTGATCTTTTAAGTTTGAGTTCTCACCCAGATAAAAGTACTCGTATGTTTGCATATCAAAGAATATTCCAGTTTAGCGACAAAGAACATGCAGCACTTTTACTTAAAGAATCTTTGGCCCGTGAGCAGGTACCCGAGTTTAAAGAGCAGCTTCAGTCGATGATATCTCAATTAACAGGTCAACCAAATCAGTCGTAGAAGTCTTCTATTTCTCCTGGTGGTCTTGTCTTAAAGCGTCTGTGTATCCAGAACCAGTGTTCAGGATGGTCCTTAATAATTTTTTCCAGATAAGTATTGGCTTCTCTGATTGTATGGTAAATTTTCTCATCGACTGAACCAGGTCTTTCGCTCGGTTTTTTTAATGGGATAACATAAAGCTTAAATTTTTCTGGAGAAGTTTCCACAATAGCTGCAAAAACAATAGGTGAATTTGTGCGCATTGGTGCTAGTCCAATCGATTTTGAAGTGGCAGCAGGAACCCCAAAAAAATCAACAAAAATGGCATGATTTTTTTTTATATTTTGATCAAACAGTATTGCAACATTCTGTCCATTGTTAAGCTCACTGATAATTGATTTGTATCCGCCTTTTCGATAGAAAATCTTGCTTCCGTGAGAGCCACGACGCGCATCCCACCATTTATCAAGCTTAGGCAAGCCAAATCCTCTTGCAAGAACTGAAAGTGGGCGATGATAGAGAGCCCAGAAGTGGGGAAGCAGTTCAAAAGATCCAAAGTGGGGAACGAGTACAAGTGTACCGCTTGGTCCTGGGTTGTTAATTACAGCGTTAATTGCTGGAAGGGCATCTTCAACATCAAGAGCTTTAATGACATCGCCCTTTTCGTAATAAGGACCTTGTACGAATCCCATTATGTTTCTAGCCAGTACTTTGTAGCTTTTTTCAAGTATATTAAGGTGCTCTTCTCTGGATTTGTCAGGAAAGATAATTTCCAGGTTGCGAAGGGCTACGCTGCGGTGACGGGGCATTGACAGAAGAAAAAGTCGCACCAGAAGATAGGCAAGCCTGTTGCCAAGTGATGTAGGCAATTTCTCGAGAATAAATACCAGGGTTCGAGCAAAGAACAGGGCAATTGAATCAAAATACCTTATAAGCACTACAATAAATTATCCATTAATTTGTTTGTTGATTTCTAAATATAGATCTGAAAGATTTGTTTTTAGTTCTTCAAGAAGCAAGTACAGATCTCCGCTTTTGTTCTTAAGCGCTTTTTCACAGGATATTGTAAGATTGAGAATTTCGGCAAAACCCAGAAATCCTGCACTTCCTCTTAGTCTGTGAAGAGTCTTTACAAGTTGGCTGTTGTCAGGCTCGAAGCTGGTTATATCTGAAAATTCTCTAATCTGAAGGTGATTTTCCGGCAGCACAATTTCCCTTAAGTACGTCTCAAGTTCTTGAACAAATATCTGAAAAACTTCTTTTGGCTGAGAAATTCCCCTGATACAAAAATTTTCCATAAATTGATTAGTGATGTGAAATTAGGGACTTAGTATAAGTGATAGTGGGTCTCTCAAATGATATTATGTAAATTTAACAAGTTGCCGACTTAAGCTCAAGAGATCATTATTATTCGTTTACTTGATTATACTCATGTCTTTTTTAGATAAAAGAGTGATTTTTTAGTTTCGGGTTGAGAAATTTGTCATGTTTCAAGGTATTGATAGAGTAAATCTTAATCGAATTGCCATTGCTGGAACTATGGTATTTCTGGTTTTTTTTGGTGTTGTTATTTACCTGACTGATGGGATGATGCTTCTTCGACCTATTAAGTCTATATATAAAGTTTCAGGCACAGATACAAAAGAATCTTACTGTCGAAAAAAAGAAAATAAAGCTACTCGACATTGTATGAATTTAAGGGACGAGAAAAATGAGCACTGGGACTCAATCTCAAAATCCAGAGGCAAGAGCACCGCGTTTAGCTTGCACTCAAAATAGTTTTTTACATTTTTCTTTTCAACTCAGAAGCCATTTTCAGAACGGTGTCTGCGTAGGCAGATGATCGATTATATTCAAGAATTACGTTGGTTTTAGCTTTTAAATTTATCCCGTTCTTCCACCCGTAGTAGTTAAGGAAATTTGCAACTGAAAAGATTGCGTCTGCAGGTACGAATATATTAATAGCTCCGTTACCATCTCCGTCTATGCCGAATTTTTTTATATTTCCTGGAAGAAATTGTGGCAGACCAATAGCCCCGCCTTTTGATCCTTTAATCGACATCGGTGAAACGCCAAGAGCTTTCGACATCGTTATAAGCGAAAGAATGTGGGGCATGAATTCCTCTTCCAGCCACTCAGAGCGTTCTTTAAGTTCCTGATAACTTGGTTTTGGTATTTCCTTGGTTGTGCGAAGGTTATAGCTTAGATTGGGTGGAAATCCTGCACTAACCAATCTTGACAGCCAATAAAATACGGGTTCATTTCCTGTGTTTTTACCACATTGGGTTTCTATTTGAAGTATTGCAAGTATGATTTCAGGTTCTACTCCAAAGCGGGCACGTGCCTTTTGAAAATACTTTTTGTGAGAATTGTAAAATTGAAGTGCATTTTGATGAGCTTGTTTTGAATTTAATCCCCTGTATATCGCCTGTGATTCAATGGGTCGAACTTTGAAAGGGATAGGGGTCCAGTATGGCATTTCCTCAGAGCTGAAGATGTTGGTTACTTCATTTCTGGGAATACCTGATTGAACAAGTTTACCAGAAATATAATCCCATCCTTTAACGAGAGATTTTTTTGCCTGAACTTTTGACCAGTCTTCTCCATCTATATCAGGAGAGGCAACATCCTCGGGAGTTTCGGCAAAACTATTCACTCGATATGATCCGCATCCATAGATGCTTAACGCAAGTAGCATTGCAAGAATTGGATTAAAAATTGTCTTTTCAGAAAAATGTATGCAGGGTAAATTATCACATAATTTGCCAAGTTTTTTATTTGAAAGTAATTTTGGTGGTGATTTGATTCTGGGTATGATCATCACTATATCCCGTTTATAAATATTTCCAGTTCCAAATTCAAGTACTTTTTAGATAAAAAACCTCAAGCAATCAGAATAGATAGGTAGAAAAATTTTGTAGTAAATTATTTGCTGTTTTAATGCTTAGTCCGTTCCAAATTTGAGATAAGATTGCCAACTCTTGTACCTACTCTAATATGACTTAGTAAATACCTCATAGGTTTTATTTTCCGCAAGGAAAATCAAAATCCGTGGGATAAAGTTATATCTGGTAACGCCTTACGGTTTTTCACAATGTGTGAACTTTAATATCGGGTCTAATAACCATTTCTAAAATAAAAGTGAAAAAACATTCCTCAGGAGTTCTGGTTACTGTCTTTTCAGCATTGGCTTATGGTTTATATCCTCCAGCGGTAGAGATTGCATATCAAGAAGGAGCCAATTCTATTTTTATCATCACATTTACTACTGCTTTTCGTGCATTTAGCCTGATACTTTTTTCTCTTTGCGCGGGGCATAAAATTATTCCATCTAGAAATGAATTATGGCCATATATTTCTGGAGGTTTCTTTCAAGCTCTTTCTATTTTTGGAATAATTTTATCTATTGCCTACATTCCGGGGCCAATTACAATTACTATCGTATTTACTCATACGATTTTTCTATTGTTATTTTTGATTATAAAGGGCGAGGAAAGGTTATCTTTTTCTTCATTTTTCTCAACACTTTTTGCGCTAATTGGCATTTCTCTTCTTGTAAATTTTTGGGGTACAGCTTCTGGTGTAATTGATATAAAAGGGGTGGTCTTGGCATTTATTGCTTCATTTGCTACTGCAAGCAGGCTTTATGTTTTTGGGCGGCAAGTTAAAGAGTTAGATCCCGCTTTAGTGGGCGCAAGGATTTTTTCAGTTGCAACTATTATATGTTTTCTTTCTGTTTTTTTCTTTTCGCCTTTAATGCCAGGCACAACTTTGGGTTGGTTTGGTGTTTTGCTGTCAGCATTAAGCTTGTCATTGGGTACATTACTAATGTTTTATGGTCTTCGCGATCTGGGAGCTTTCCGATACAGTCTGATTGTAAAATGCGAGCCAGTATTTACTAGTCTCTTTAGCGTACTTGTTTTGGGACACTTTCTTGAGTTATCTCAATACCTAGGTGTACTTTTTATTATTTATGGTATCATTAACTTCCAAATAAAGACCAAGCAAAAGAATTGAATAACCTTACTTGAGTTAAATATGATTAAAAAGACTTTTGTAAAACTGTTGTTGTTTGTTGTTGTGCTGTCTTCGGTCTCAACTATATCTGCAACTGAAAAACCTGAAACAATCAAAATTGGTTTTATTGGTTCATTGACAGGATTTGCGGCGGCTTATGGTAATGAAGCTCTTAATGGTGCTCGTTTGGCAATTGAAGAAAATTCAACTCATAGCAACATACAGCTAGTTGTTGAGGATGATGCTTCTGATGTTAAAAATGGATTATCTTCATTTGAAAAACTTGTTTCTGTGGATCGAGTTAGCGCTATAATAACCGGAACATGGTGGGCAAATTCAATTGTTAAACCTGCAGAAGCAAGAGGTATCCCTTTGATTTCGGTCGAGACTTCATTTAACAAGGATTCAGTCTCAGGTGAATCTTATTTTATTATGCAAGGTTATTTGCGAGATTGGGTTAATGTTTATGAGCCTTTAATTCAAAAGAAAAACTGGAGACGTGGAGCAATTATCCATTTTACTTCAGGATTTGGTCAGACACTTGCTGAAGAAATGAAGAAAATTTTTTCTTATCAAGATAGAGAGTTGGTTGCTGATCTCGAATATTCTGATCTTAACATAAGCGAAGTTCGATCCTTGGTGCTCAAATTGAAATCTATTAAGCCCGATGTGTTATATTTTGATGGACAACCTCAGAGTTTGGCTATGACCATTAAAAGACTAAGGGAAGTAGGTATGGCAACTTTGCCAATAATAACCAATTCTATTGCCGAGGATATGTGTCAAAATAATTTATTTGACTGTAAAATTATTGATTCTCTGTATTTTAGTAAGAGGGGAGAAATTGGCATTGATTTCTCCCCAAAATATCAAGCCAGATATCAAAAATCTCCTTACTTAAATTCTGATCTTGCTTATCATGGAGCCAGAATGCTTATTGATGTGTTGGCAAAATCTGATCCTGTCAATTATATTAAGGAATCTATGTTTGAAGTTGATGGTGTTAAGTTTCGATTTGATGATAAAAATGTTTTACAGGGTATTAAGCATCAGATTTGGGAAGTTCAAAGTGGCGAACTTGTAAAGCTGGATCTATAGGTAGTTGATGAAAGACACCCTGTTATAAATTATAATTATTCTACCTTGTCCCGTCCCTCAGATGAATGTACAGGTCGGATAGTGGGAACTCTCTGTTTGTGGTTCTAAGGCCATAGTTTGTTTCAATTGGTCCAGTTTCTCCATACTGGTACTGGTAGAATCTTTCAATTGAACCAATTTTGCTTTTCAGAAAGGGCCAGGCCGTTTCAACGTAGGCAAGTTGATTATTGGGTCCCTGTGCGCCGGATTCTGTTACCCAAACCGGTTTCCCTATTCTGTTAAGAAAATCGGCCACACCATTGGAGGTAACTACAGATTCATATGAAGATGAGTAATAATGAATATTCCAGACATCGGTAAATGATTCAGCTCCCAGGTCTCTTAGTCTTTGATTATATCTTAGAGTTGTCGGAAAAGATTGTTGGATAGATGTGGTACCTGTCATTATGGCAAGCTTTGATGGTGCAATTGATTTTGAAGCCCGGTATCCTTCTGCGAGCATTTCGAAGTAGTTTTCTGGATTTTGGAGATCAAGTATCGCATCCTGTGGAAGGATAAGAAGATCTGGTTCATTAAATATTTCAAAGCCGATTATCCGTGGATGATTTCTATACCTTGATATTGTTGGCTTTAGCCATTGTTCAATCCATGCAAGTCTGGGGTTTGGGTCGATTCTGGTTCCAGGATTTGAAAACCAGCGTGGTGTGTGGGCTAATACTACCAGAATATCAACATCGGGTGGTGCCTTTGCCAGAATATCATCGTAAAAGGAGAAGTTTGGAGAAGTATTGGGAGATCTTTGTACATCATCAGTCCATGCAAAAAGTACACGAACAAATCGAAGCCCTAGGGTTTTTGAAATATCATCATACTGTTCAGATATTGATCCAAATTCCCGATCAACAAAAAAATTGTTAACACCAACAAGTTCTTTTTGAATAGGTTCCCGTTTTGGAGGCGAGAGGGCGAGTGAGAGTAGATCTGATGCATCGCTGCACGCAAAAAAAGAGCAGCTTGCAATAAGGCTGAAACCAAGAATAAGTAAACGTGAATTACTATTGTATCTAATGTTAATGCCCGCCATGAATACTCCGTAATTTGAATATCAAAAAGAATAATTTTAGTATCGAAAGTCTAAGCCATTAACTGCCCGCATGTTTATGATGCTACAGAGAATATAAAAAGTCGCAACCACTTTAAAATTCTTTATGTTTTTTATTCAGAACAATCTTGACAAGGGAATCTTCAGATTTTCAAAGAAAAAACCTGTCAGGAAAATTTTTTTAAAATTAATTTCAATGACTAATATCTTGATATTATTGGATAAATAGATGTTGATTTGCTACTTTTGGGGTCGGCTTTGGTTTTACTATTAAAAACAGCTTTATTTAATAGTGTTTAGGCTTTCTCTTTTTTCTTAATTCAGGCTATTGAGTACTACGAAAATCGAGTCCAATTAGGATGATATCTCGTCTAAGTCTATGTGCTGCATAAGTTTCATGTGTTACTGTGCTCGCATTGGTAAAACTCAGGTGATATCAGTATTTTTTGATTCGTTTTTAAATAGGCCTGTATTATGGGGATGTATTGTTAACTTATCCCCAATATATTTTTGCCAGTTTTATGATTTAGCAGGAGATTTAATTTAGAGTTCATGCAAAGACGAGGTAATTTCAGGAGGCTTCCTAGCGAAGTAGAAGAGAAACATAGAATTAATGATCAGATTACTTCTCACGAAGTGAGACTGATTCTTGATGATGGAGAACAGAAGGGGGTAATATCTACAAGGGAGGCGATCAGAATAGCTGAAGATGCCGGACTTGATCTTGTGGAAGTTGCGCCTGATGCAAATCCACCTGTTTGTCGGCTTATTGACTACGGAAAGCTTAAGTACCGCGAACAAAAGAAGGCTGCGGAGGCCAGAAAAAAGAATTTTGTTCAGGTCGTGAAGGAAATTCGGATAAGATACAGTACGGATTCACACGACCTTGAAACAAAAATAAAACACGCCAGACGCTTTTTGGAAGAAGGGGACAAGGTTCGTTTCTCAATGCGTTTTCGTGGTCGCGAGGTTGTCTACAAAGAGCTTGGTGATGAGATTTTTAACCAGCTTGCTCTTGCTCTTGCTGATTATGCGGTAATGGAGGAAAGAGCTCCACTTGCGAATCAAAAGATGCATGTAACCTTTGGGCCAAAGGGCATTAGTGGTGGTAGTAGTGCTAGCAAGTAAATAATATAATATTGCAGCACTAAAGGTCTGGATCGGATGTAGCAAAGTAAATGATTTTCTACTTGCCCTTTTTGGATCCTTGAGTAGTTGTATCTTCTTTTTTGCTTTCAGACTTGCTTGTTGGGTTCGTGTCAGGTGACCTTATGATCGCACAGGCAGCTTCAGATGCGGTAACTTCCTTGCAAATTCCGGCTGATTTTTCACAACTTTCTTTTATACTTTCCAGAAAAACACGTCGTGTTTCAAAATCAAGCAGCATAGACTTCGAGTCAGCAGCTTTTATTTTACCTTCTTTGCAAAGCCCAATTGATCTCGTGTTTCTGCAATGAGCCATTGCTTCGTTCTTTGCAGCAGGAATTCTGGAGTTCAGGTTTAACAAAACACTTGGTTTGTCCTTGCCTCTTTCTTCAATTGAATTGAAATACTCCACATTGTCAGGAGTTTTATCTTTGATATCTTCAGATTTGCCAGCTTCAGATGAAGCGGTTGAAACTGCCTGAGGTATTTCGGAGGTGTTAATGATTTTGATTTCAGGAGTCCAAAGATAAAAAATATCGGATTTACAGGAAAAATAGTCTCCTGGTGAAAGGGATTCTGATTGTTGAAGGTTCGTTTCGCCAGCAGATTCTGTAACGCTTTCAGCGCTCAGGGTGGAGGTAGTTAGGGAGGTGGCTGTTAGTAAAACGGAAAAATAGAAGATCAGAGAAAGTAAGACAAAGCAGAAATTACCCGAATACTGGTTCTGGAGACTAGATATGGTAATTAACGAGGTTTTCATGTGTTTATTCTTAAGGAGAATATGGTTCTAAAAAGGCGATTAAGTAAAATAACTCCAGTAAGTGTACCAGTTCCCAAAGCTCGAGTCATTACTGGTAAGCTGTTTAGAGATCCAAATTTACCTTTCCTCCGGGCTAATTCCTTATCAAGTATTCTTTTAAAGCTCAGATTTCGAACTTCGTCCAGGGTAAAAAGAGTTCCGGTAATTGCTGCTCCAAGGGCGGCTGCCATGGCTGCACTAAAAGCATGAGAGAAGCTGTCAGAGATTGTAGCTATACTTCCTAGAACGATTAAAAAGACCAGTGTACCGCTAAGTAGTGGGAAAAAAATAATTGCTCCTGTTGATTTTTTCAGGCTAAGACACAAAGCTGATTTTAATTTGGTATTTTCCCATTCAGTAGGGTCTAGTGCTAATGAAGCGCTCTCAAGAGTTGAGGTGGGTACCGATACCAGACTGCATCGTATGAAATCAGATAAAGGATTGAAAAAGGATCTTTGCAGTTCCTGCTTTTGTTGCCCTGGTGGCAGTATGGGAATTCCTACAAAAAAAACAGCATACTCTGCTGAAAGCAGAGCTTTGGATATGGTTTCTATGTGCCAATTTTCCTTGGAAGCTGTTACTGGCTGGGAATGGGTAGTTAAAGCGTCCATGGTAAATAGTCTACCTTCTAAGTGCTGGAATCGTCAAGGTTTAGTATATGAATGTTTTAGCAGATTTTTATAATTGACAACTATTAGCTAGTGGCTGAGATAGCATTTCAGGTTAAGTAATGAAATTAGCAAATAATGTTATTGTTTGTGAATCTAAATATCAGGTGTCTTTAATAGGCGAAAGATAGACATTTTGATTAAAGGTAATAAAATTCTGATACGGGTTCACTGGCTCTGCATACAAGTTATGCTGTGTGCTTTCGCTGCGTATTGGGAAGTACGGGCCGAACTTCCTGATTCTAATCAGAATAAGGAACAGGTTAATAGGTCAGGTTCTGAAATCAATCAGGTAAAATCAAAATATATTCGAAGCATAAAAATAGTTATTCGTGATGTTTTTGATGAACAGAACTTGTCATTTCCTTACAGGGCGGCTAACCGGATAAAGGTAAATACAAAGGAAGATATTGTCAGGAGAGAGCTACTTATCAAGGAGGGCGACAAGTATGACTCTTTTCGTATACAGGAAAGCGGAAGAAATCTAAGATCCCTGCCATTTTTACGTGAAATAGAGATTGTTGAATTGCCAGAAGGTGATGCTGTAGATGTTCTTGTCCGGGTACAGGATGTCTGGACTTTATATCCTGTATTATCTCTTTCCAGTGGCAGTGGTACCAGTAAGCAATCGGCAGGTATACTTGAGGGGAACTTGTTCGGATACGGAAAGCGGATTGAAGGAATTGTTGCAGAAGATGAAGGGCGGAGAAAATATGAACTGGTTTTTGATGATCGACGTTTCTTTGATACATTGCAGAGATTTACTGTTGGTCATTTTGAGAGATCTGATGGTCGCGAGTCAGTTATATCATGGGGCAGACCTTTCAGAAGTCTTGTGGATAAAGCCGGATGGTTTACCAACATTAGTGTGTTCAATTTGATTGGTCGTCAGTTTTTTGCTGGAGACGAGAGGTTCGTTTATCGTCAAAAACATGTCGGAGCTTTTGGAGGTTATACGGTATCATCTGGTTCCCCGTCAGAATTGCTTAGTAGAGTTACAATAGGATATCAGTTCAGTAATGATCATTTTTCGGAGGCAACTGAAAGTGATTTTCAGGATATTAATCTTTCGCCAAGTGATCTTCCCGAGAATGGAGGTGAGCTTGCATCAGATCGCAGGTTTAGTGGTCCTGCGTTTTCTTATCAATTAATAAGGCCAGATTTCTTTTCTTCAAATTACGTTGATCGCTTTGATCGGGTAGAAGATTTTAATCTCGGCAATGAATTTCTTGCAAGTACACATATATCGCCCAGGGTTCTAGGATCACTTAATGACGCGCTTATTCTCAAGTTAACAAACACTGCTGGCAAGCGCCTAGGTTCAGGTCGATTCATTCGTGGACAGATTGGTGGGAGCGCAAGACTGGAAACCGGTTCTGTAAGACACATAATTTTAAGAGGTCATGGGCGTTATTATGATGTTATGGGTCCCCAGTATGTTAATGGAATATATTTGGGCCAGCATACGCTGGCTGGAGCTGCATTATTTGAATCCGGATATCATCTTGATAACGATACTGAGTTTATTTTGGGAGCAAGCAATGGACTTAGAGGTTATCAGGACAGGACTCTTACCGGAGACCATCGAATATCATTTAACTTTGAAAATCGTGTTCATATGGTTGATCAGATTGCAAAACTTGTGAGTTTGGGGGCGGCAACTTTTGTTGATGTAGGGACTGTTGCAAGAGATAATTTATCTGATATTGCAAAGAGCGGATTTTATGCAAACGTTGGAGTTGGTTTGCGATTGGGACTGGTTAGGTCATCAAATGGAACCGTTGTTAGAATTGATCTTGCGTTTCCGCTAAGGGATGGTCCTGATGGCAGTGGCAGGTTTGAACCTCGACTTTTATTTACGACAGGTCAGTTTTTTAGCGCATCTTTCAGATCTGATGCTCCTGGGCTGCAAGCTCCTGCGGTTAGTGCTGGATTTGAGAATTAATTGGTTTTTTGGAGTGGTTTTCAAAAAAAGCGGAATGCATCAAAGAGAAGCATTCCGCCGTGAAAGTAACCTTTTGTCCTTCTGCTTGAAGCTATTTTGCTTTCACTCCCTGCATGCAAAGACCAAGAACCGAAAAGAGTAACGTTGCAACAAGCGTAATGCTGCCTAAGGTCACGAAGATTCCTGAAGCAGTAATTTTAACATTTACAAAATGTGCAAAAAACATCATGGAAAGATAAATAACCAGGTATGTCATTTCCCTGAATGACACTACTGCCGATCTTACTTCTCCAGCTTCGTCCTTTACATGCTCATGAATCTCGGCAGAAAAACTTGTCAAGACTTGTCCACGAAAGAACTGGTGGACAAAAACCCAAAGAAAACACCAACTGCTTAATAGACCTCCCATAAGGATAAGAGTTGCACCAATTCCGATACCTACGCTGAAGAGAAGCAGGTTTGATGAAACTCGCTCCTTAATCGCACCGGACTTCATTGCTGATAAAGCGGCAACTAGTGATCCAATAGACAAGGCAAAACCAACGCCCATGTGGCTATTTGATGCTTCAAGTACTTCATGATATCCCCAGAATATGCTTCTAAGTACCGCAACAAAAAACGCATAAATTACAATCGATGACAAAAGTGCAGGGTTAAAAATCAGCACTCTTCCAAGTTTTACCCATTGAATTCTCATGCTGCTTCTTGCCTTGTTCTGAGTTGGTGGGCTACCCAGGGCAAATACGGAAACTAAAAGGCCCGTATAGCCAATCAGGCTTAAAGCAAATGGCAGTTTTTCGTGAAGCCTGGAAGCATATTCTCCGGCAAGAAAACAGAGTGACACAGCAATTACCTGAAGTGCCACCATCATATTCCATGAACTGGAAAACTGTAATTTTTTGGGGCTTGATCCAAGGGATCTGTGCAGTAAGGATTCATCTGAGCCCATGATACATGCAAGGCCAGTTCCGAGGAAAAGTTCTGCCAGAACAAAAATTTTGTAGCTATCGGCAAAAAAATAGGCAAGTTGACCAGATATTAAGAGAATACTTCCAATTAACATAACCAAACGTTCGCCAACCCGGTCTGCAAGGAGACCAGTTGGCACTAGACACAAAAGTAATGCTGCAGCAAACCAGATTTCCATTTCCCATATGCTGGTTCCATGAGCTCTAAGCAGCGGAGGAAGTCCCGGAACAACAATTGCTCCTGAAACCATAAAAATCCTGATTGCTGTAATCAAATGTACAGTGTGATCAGTCTTCATAACTTCTACCCTTCTTTAAGAAAACCATTCTTAATACAACAATTTCAGGGGGAGTTGTGGGCGATGAAGTAATACAAGTTTGATTTTCCGTCCGGATTCGTAATTCTGATGCAAAATAGTTTGTATCAGCAATTACGCTCGTTTAAAGAAAAAAACTGAATATTTATATCATTTAGCACTTCGCCAGGAACTCTACCTGGCTCAGTGCTTTATTAGAAAGGACTCAGCGAGGAAGAGAAGCAGCGAAAATTAATCGCCGGATATGAGTAGGTATCAATCGGTTCTTCTGATTTGTGTTTAGTTTGCCAGGTATTAACAGCGCCAAAGATATTAATTTTGCCCTTGGAAATCCCGGCCAGGAAAACAGCAGCCCCCAATAAACCCGCCTTTAAATTGCGGCAGATATTTTTAGAATAACTGGAAAGCGCTGAATGTTTCATAAAATTATCTCACTATACGTTTTCAGCATATCAGAGAGTATTCAAAAAGTCAATGAGAATGTTTTTAGTATAGGTTTTTCCAATGAAAGCTTCTTGCTATTTCTATTGTTCTGATCTTAACATTAAAGAAGAGAAAAATTAGTCTCCTTCGCAATTTCGACTATTTAGTTTGATTGAAATATATTTGATTACAATTTGTATGAATCCGCTTAGGGTAAGGTTGTTATCTTGGTAGAGACATATTACATTTAACTTACTTAAACTTTTAAATTGTTGTTGACTATCGTGCTTATTTACTGTTAGTAGTTTGGATCAATAATAAGGTAATTGGACTTTTTCATGGCTAGAGCCCTTTTAAACAAAACCTATGCAGTGTTCACAATACTTGTGATTGTGGTGCTCGTGGTTAGCGCGAGAAGCGCGGGGGGTTCCCTTTATGGGTTGTAATATTTAGCCATAGAGAGAAAAACCCCCGCTTCTCGAAAGAGAAGCGGGGGTTTTTTTTTGCTTACTGCGTAGCGAAATTAAAGGATATTTTCATGAATACAGAATGTTCAGAATCACAAATTTCCTCTGAGTTATTCCACTCGGAAGATAGTATCGATTTGATTACTGGTGCAGAAGCAGTTGTAAGAGCTCTTCTTTTAGAAGGTGTTAATACCATTTTTGGATATCCTGGCGGAGCAATAATGCCTTTTTATGATGCTTTGTATTATGCAAAGGATAAAATCAGGCATATTCTGGTGCGCCATGAGCAGGGAGCAGCTCATGCAGCTGAAGGGTATGCACATGCAAGTGGGAAAACGGGGGTATGCATTGCCACGTCAGGTCCAGGCGCAACTAACCTGGTTACCGGTATTGCGGATGCCATGATGGATTCTGTGCCTATGGTTTGTATTACGGGGCAGGTTTTTAGCACACTTTTGGGTACTGATGCATTTCAGGAAACTGATGTAATCGGTATCACGATACCAATTACAAAATGGAATTATCAGATTACCAGAGCTGAAGAGATACCGGAGATATTAAGAAAAGCATTTTATATTGCCAGAAGCGGTAGGCCTGGGCCAGTTCTTGTTGATATAACCAAAGATGCCCAGCTTGGAATCTGTAACTGGAAAGTCCCGGCTTCTTCCGGAAGCTGTGGCAGGCATTTTAATTCATTACTTCCAAAGCTTAATTATTCAAATGATTCATTGCTTAATCTTGAAGCTTTCAGAAGAGCTGCTGAGTTGATCGATTCGGCAAAAAAACCTCTTGTTCTTGCTGGTCACGGAATTATTCTTGGTGAAGCTGAGAAAGCGCTTCTTGATTTTGCAGAACACACAGGTATTCCTGTTGCATGTACTCTTCTTGGCTTGTCCTCGTTTCCAACTGCCCACCCTTTATATGCAGGAATGCTTGGTATGCATGGAAATTATGCACCAAATATTCTTACAAATGAGGCAGATGTTATTATTGCTGTTGGAATGCGTTTTGATGATCGGGTTACGGGAAGACTGAAGGACTATGCCCGGCAAGCAAAAATTATTCATATTGAAGTTGATCCCGCAGAAATTGGAAAGAACGTATTGCCAGCAGTCTCAATTCTCTCTGATGCAAAAAAAGCACTAGAAATTCTTTATAATTACACCCGGACGAACTCACATCCAGAGTGGCTTTCAAGGTTCAGGGAGGCAGATATTGAAGAGCATGAAGAGGTTATAAAGAATACTATCCTTCCATCTTCTGTGGGTATTTCAATGGGAGAAGCAATAAATACTTTGTCAGAGGTCACACTCGGAGAGAGCATTATAGTTGCAGATGTAGGCCAACACCAGATGATGGCTGCCAGGTATTACAAATTCAAAAATTCCAAAAGTTATATTACCTCAGGTGGTCTGGGGACAATGGGTTTTGCCCTTCCTGCAGCAATGGGAGCAAAAATTGCTGTACCTGATCGTTCAGTTATTGCTGTTATTGGTGATGGTTGTATTCAAATGACGATTCAAGAGCTTGCTACCATATCCCAGGAAAAAATTCCGGTAAAAATTATTGTTCTCAACAATAATTTTTTGGGCATGGTTCGACAGTGGCAGGAACTTTTCTTCGAAAGAAGGTACTCTTTTGTTGAAATGGAAAATCCTGATTACGTAATGCTCTGTAAGGGTTTCAGGATATCAGCTGAGCGGGTTAGCGACAGGGAGGAGCTTGTTGGTGCGTACTCCAGAATGATGAACCATGATGGGCCTTACTTTCTTGAAATCATGGTGGAAAAGGAGCAGAACGTTTTTCCCATGATTGAATCAGGAGCTGCGGTTAATGAAATAAGACTTAGGTAAATAGAGGGAAAAGAATATAATGGATAATAAACATACCATAATCGTTTTAACAGAGAACTCTCCCGGTGTTCTTCAAAGAGTAACATCGGTATTTACAAGAAGAAGAGTCAACATTGAAAGTCTCACAGTATCTGAAACAGAGCATCATGAAAGGTCTCGTTTTACTGTCACTTTTGTTGCTTCCAAAGCTGCAGCAATAAAAATATTGAAACCAATACAGCGATTTGTTGAGGTTGAAGGTGCTACCCTCTGTTCTGATGATGAAATTATTTATCGGGAAATTGCATTTTTTAGAGTGGTTTGTGTCTCAGATGATGAGAGAGATCATCTCTGGAATCTCGCAAGAAATAACCATGCTGAAATAGCAAGCATGTCCAGTGAAAGTCTTATCATTGAGAAAACTGGTACTGAAGAAGAAATAAACATGTTTAGGCTAATGTTGCCTGAGTCATCAATTATTTCATTTGTTCGTTCAGGTAGAATAGCTATTGAAAAAAAGATTCAGGAAAGAATTATTTCTGAAGTTGATATGGTTAAGAAGATAATGTCAAGGAACTCGGTGCGAATTGGGGAAAAAGTCTGGGGGCTTAAAGATGCAGAAGATACTTTGAAACAATTTTCCGTTTAATTTTAATTCTTAAGGCATCATTTGGAAATCTGAGGCTGCTTAACCCGCATTATTCATGATCCTCCTGCTGCGAGCGTCGATTGCCCAATTTTACCGGCACTTTGCACATTTTTTCGACCTCAATGTGCTTCGGCACACTATCACCCGAAAAAATGCACAAAGTACCTATAAAATCAGACACTCACCGCTCTCGCGACGTAGTCTCATGAATAATGCAGGTTAAGAAAAACTGACATTTAAATAGTCTCAGATTATTAAGGGTGCGGACTACCTTCTGGTTCCTACGGTAGGCACCACTTTTGGTGGAGTATGCCAGTACTCTATGAAGTCCATTAGTAATCTGCCATCAGGAGCAATTGTACCTTTAATTTCACCTCTCCCAACTCCTGGATTAGTAAAGTTGCCGCTCATTATTCCATTACTTACAGAATAAGTTCCTACAAAGTGAGTTGTGCCATTAATTGGCTCTCCTGCTCTTTTCTTTACGAACGAGCCATTGTCATTGAAAATCCACAGGCTGCTGGTGTTTTCCTTTCTGATTAGCCAGGTACCTGCAAATTCGTTAGAAGACACGTCTTCTGTTAACTCTTCTTCAGACAAAATATCTTCTTCTGCTAGTTCAGGATTGTTGGTATCGCTACCACTTCCTCCACCACCTCCACAACTAATTAAGCAGAGAGTTAGAGTTAAGGTAGTTGTTATTAGTATTAATAATTCATGATTTAACGATTTGGGTTTTTTCATATTTTTTCTTTTATCAAGCGATTGCACTACTTGATTTATGCCATCTATAGTATTTGTGAAACTTCATAAATTAATTTTATAAACTGTTTGAGTAAATATGGTGTCAATGTTTAGCAACAATAGATAAAAGCATCAATGCCCCCCCTTGTCTCTTGTAGAAGAGCCGGCTTGATTTGTTCTTTAAAAGACTCAACATTCTATTCTGCTTGTTTGAATTGTTCTGAAAATCGAACTACTATAGGCGGAAATTTTATTTATACCACAATGGCCTAATTGTAGCTTCTGGAATAGAATATGAAACAAATTAATAACGCTCCATCTGCTCCTTCCCCTGTTGGATCATATAGTCAGGCAATACAAAGTGGTAATATGTTATATTGCTCAGGACAGATCGCAATCAAGCCTGTAACGTCCCTGCTCGAGACTGGTGGCATCGAGGCAGAAACAAGACAGGTTCTTGAAAATATTTCAGCAATTCTTGAGCATGCTGGCTCAAGTATCGACAAGATTGTTATGACCACTATTTTTCTCTTGTCCATGGATGATTTTTCACTCGTGAATAAGGTTTATTCCGAATATGTTTCCAAAGAATGTCCACCTGCACGTCAAACTGTGGCGGTAAGAGAACTGCCACTTGGTGCTAAAGTTGAAATTTCAGTTATCGTGGAGTGCTCTTGAAGATGACTGGTAAGCTTGACCCGATACGAAAGAAAATAAACTCAATCGATGAAATGATCGCCGATCTTCTATGTGAAAGAGCGGCAATGGCCAGAGAAGTTAGAAGAATAAAATCAGGCGAGCATATTGCTACCTATCTTCCTGATCGTGAGAAGGCCATACTTGATCGTGTTTTACCCAGACTTCTGGAGGCTGGTTTTTCCAGAGAAAAAGCTGAAGGGGTATTTCTTTCTGTCATTTCTGCCTGTCGTTCTATAGTTGGTGATATTGAGTTTTGTTTCCCTGGGCTTCCTGGTTCAATTAATCATGCAGCGGCCTTAAAGCAGTTTGGCACATTGCCATCCTTTGCCTTTGTTCGCGATTTTCGCGAAGTATTTAACCGTCTCGAGTCAGGTTTGTCCCAGTGTGCAATTTTGCCAGCCTCTAGAAGTGGGGACGGAATTTCGATGGCTCTGATCGAGTTGCTTGTTAAAAGCTCGGTGAGGATTATAGCAGAGAGAGAAGTCAGGGAAGAGTACAGTCTTTACTCGTGTTTATCTTCGCCAAAAGATATTAAAATAATTTATGGTGAGGGAGATGTGTTGGATATAACTAGGGAGTTTCTTTCTGGCATTGCTCCTTCTGCAAAATTTGTTCTTCTTGGAGCGGTAATTTCCGATATTCAGTCGACAAGTTCTTATGAGAATCCTATATTGGCAGATTTAACTAACTTGCGGGATATTTCTCGTGTTCTTGACCTGGAGGATAAATCTCTTGGAGTTGCATTGGTTTCTGCCAGTGGCTTTTCTCATGAATTGGGTGTCCCGACATGTGTTGAAGTGATACGTTCAGGAGTTTTATCTGTTCCGGATAATTTAACCGATTCTCCGGATCACGGACGGATCAGGAATTACTATGTATTGGGAAAAGACCCGCTTCCACTTGGAAGTGCAGATGTAAGCCTTAAAACTGCACTTGTTTGTGCCTGCAAGGATTCAGGTGGAGTTCTCAGGAATGTTTTGGAGCCATTTAATCGTCTCGGTCTTAGTTTGTCGCGTATTGAGTCAAAGAATTCAAGAAATACTCCCTGGGAGTGTATGTTTTTTATGGAAGTGGAGGGTGGGTTTTTTGATTTAAAAGCAGAAGAAGATCAAGTGGGTCTTGAGGCAAGTACCAAATCGGCTTTTTCGGAACTTATGACTCAGGTACTAAGAGAGCTTGAGACAATTTGCATATTTGTTAAGGTTTTGGGGTCATATCCTCGTTTTCCGGTTTAGTATTTCAAATTTTAATTAAAAATAAAATATGACTAGTTACAGTATCCCATATAATAGTTCTTTAGCCGGGGAAATAAGAGTACCTGGTGACAAGTCAATTACTCATCGTGGGGTTCTTTTTTCAGTCCTTGCTAAAGGTGATTCTTTCATCCGTACTAACGCAATAGGACGGGATAACTTTGCAAGCATCAGAATAATGCAACAGCTTGGAGCCGAAATTGCTCTTAAGCTTACGAAGGAGATGTTTAGAATAGCAATTTCTGAAGATGTAATAAACATAACTGAAGTTTCAGGAGATGAATGTATTATTCTTGTTTCCGGAAATGGGATTAGGGGTCTGAGAGAAAGTACCGAAACACTTTATTGTGGAAATTCAGGAACAACTGCACGTTTGCTTTGTGGAATTCTTTCGGCTACAGATTTTAAATCTCATCTTGCCGGAGATGAGAGTCTTGGAGGGCGTCCATTTGATAGAGTTATAGAGCCGCTAAGTAAAATGGGGGCAGCCTTTAGTTCGAATAAATTACCATTTACCGTCTATGGAGCCTTTGCAAAGAAGAGTCAGGGAGGTATTCTGAACGGACAATTTCATTTAAAAAAGGCAAGTGCTCAGGTCAAAAGCGCGATACTTCTTGCGGGTCTTTTTTCGGATGGTGAAACTATTGTCACTGAACCTGTAATGTCTCGAGATCATACCGAACGAATGTTGATTGCAATGAACGCTCCAATTCACCAAAGTTTTGAAGCCGATGGCAGATATAAGGTGTTAATATCCGGGTTGAGTGATTCTGATCTTTTGCCGCTTGATATACAAGTTCCAGGTGATATTTCTGCAGCCATGTTTTTTCTGGTTGCCGGACTCGTTAGTAATGGTTCCGGGCTGGTAGTGAGAGGAGTCGGAATTAATCCAAGCAGGAGTGCTTGTCTGGATGTTTTACGAAAAATGAATGGTCGCCTTGAAATGTTCAATGATAGACTTGTTGGGGGAGAGCCTGTAGCTGATATTAGAGTTTATCCCTCGAAGCTTAAGGGCGTTTCTCTTGATGGGAATGAGGTTGCAAGACTTATTGATGAAGTTCCTATCTTGAGTGTCGCTGCGGCTTTTGCAAAAGGAGTTACTGTATTCAGCGGGGCAGAAGAGCTTAGAGTTAAAGAAAGTGATAGAATTTCAATGACAGTGGCGATGCTGAAATATTTTGGTCTTGAAAATATAGAAGAGTATCCTGATGGAATGAAGATAGAAGGCCAATCTTTTAAGCCAACAGAAAATTTGAAATCAAACTTAAGTGAGTGGATGAACTCCGGTGACCATAGAATTTTAATGAGCGCTGCCATTCTTGAGTACTTGCTGTCAGGGAGCTGTACAATTCACGACTATTCAGCTATTGAAACATCTTTCCCCGGTTTTATTTACGGGTTTTCCGATCATATTTCTTCATAAAAATCAGTATAATAGGTTAAATGAAAGATCATGTAATAATTACCATTGATGGCCCTGCTGGTTCTGGTAAGTCGACAATTGCATCAAAACTGGCCCAACGGCTTGGTTTTATACATCTAAACTCTGGTATTTTGTATCGTGCAATAGGTCGAATTGCTAATGAAAAGGGCGTAAGTCATGACGATGAAAAGGGTCTGATTTACCTTTGTTCTTCGGCTAAATTTGACTTTAGTCTTGATCCGGGTAATTTTCGCACCCGGGTCACGCTTAATTTCCCTTCTTTGGGGAATTATAGCTTGAATCCTGAAGAGTTATATGGGGAGGAGTGCTCACATTGGGCCAGTTTAGTTGGTACCAGCAAAGCAGTCAGAGAGGCTTTAACGAGTTTTCAAAGAGAGCTTGGGAGTCGTAATAGTCTCGTTCTTGAAGGAAGAGATGCGGGCAGTGTTGTGTTCCCGGATGCTGACTTTAAGTTTTACCTCGATGCCTCACTTGATGAAAGAGTTAGGCGAAGAGCCCTGCAGTTTGTCGATAAACTTGATTCAAGTTCAACTTCGGCATGGGGTCATGATGTTCCGGTGTCTGAAAGGGAAAACGGGACCGACTTTACTTCTTGTGAAGATGATGCAGGAGGAGTTGTTGGTGGGCAGGAAAAAGTACTGCTTTCGCAGCAGAAACTTGAAGAATTGAGGGCAACTATTGCAGAGCGAGACCGGCGCGATAGCACAAGACTCATTTCTCCCAGTGAGATCCCGGAAGGGTCTGTGGTTATAGACACTGATGGAATGGAAATTTCGAATGTTCTTGATCAGATTATATCAAGAATCAGCTTGAAGTATTAGATTCCGGTTTAAGTGCAAGGTATATGATTGAGCAAGTGTTTTGATTGTATATTTTGCCATATTTCGGTTTTCTAAAAAAGTTTTTAAGTTTTTACTTAGGAAAAAAGAGGGAAAGTGCCATGTTTTTTCTGGCATGATCCAATTATTAACAAAAACAAAGGTATGTTAATTCATATCGAACCGGAGCTTGTCTTTTATTGAGCTCTTACGGAAGAAAGAAAAACAAACAATGAACCAAGAAATAGCAAAATCAAACATAGATTCGGAAAATATAGATGCGATATTCGAGCAATTATTAAGTAAAGATTTCGATGCCGCAAAACCAGGAGAGATAGTTTTTGGTAAAGTTACTGAAATCGGTCGTGATTATGTACTGGTGGATATCGGTTTTAAGTCAGAAGGTAATATCCCAATTTCGCAGTTTGCAAATGCTGATGGCGAAACAAAAGTCAGCGTAGGGGATACAGTAGAGGTTCTACTTCTCACTTCAGAAAATGAATCTGGTGAAGTAGTGCTCTCAAAAGATCGAGCAGAGCAACTTAAGGTCTGGAATGAGCTTGAAAAGCTTCATAAGGAAGACAAGATGGTTGCTGGAAAAGTTGTTCAGAAGGTTAAGGGAGGACTTCAGATAGATGTCGGTGTCCCTGCCTTTCTTCCCGGTTCTCAGGTTGATATCAGACCTCAACGTTACCTTGACAAGTTCGTTGGAGAAACGCTTGATTTCAAGATTTTAAAATTTAGCAGAGAAAGAGGAAACATTGTTCTTTCTAGGCGAGTGGTGCTTGAAGCTGAAAGAAAAGCATTAAAGAAAGATACCATCAGTCAGATTTCTGAAGGGGTGGTTATGGAAGGTATTGTAAAGAATGTTACTGATTATGGTGCATTTATTGATCTTGGAGGTATAGACGGTCTGCTTCACATTACTGATATGTCCTGGGGTAGAGTTAATCATCCAAGCGAGATCCTTTCTGTAGGACAGACTGTACCTGTGGTTATTCTCAAGTATGACAGAGACAACGAAAGAGTTAGTTTGGGAATGAAGCAGTTGGTTGACAATCCATGGGAAAAAGTTGAGTCACGTTATGTACCCGGAGCCAATATTTCGGGTAAGGTTGTCTCTATTACAGACTATGGTGCATTTGTTCGTCTTGACGAAGGAATCGAAGGACTTATACACGTTTCTGAAATGAGCTGGAGCAGAAAGATACCTCATCCTTCAAAGCTTCTGGCAATTGGTCAGGAGGTAGAAGCGGTAGTTCTTGAAGTGAGCTCAGACAATCAGAGAATCAGTCTTGGCCTTAAGCAGCTTTCAAAGAACCCCTGGGATGAGCTTGCGAAGGAGTTTCCCGTTGGAAGCAAGATTCAGGGTAAGGTCAGGTCTATTACTGATTTTGGTGTATTTGTTAATGTTAAGGATGAAATTGATGGTCTTGTGCATGTTTCAGATTTTTCATGGACAAAGAAAGTCAAAGATCCAAAGGATATCAAGGATATCTACAAGAAGGGAGATGATATAGAAGCAGTTGTTCTTGAAATTGATCCCGAGAATGAGCGTTTAAGTTTGGGAGTGAAGCAGCTTTCAGCTGATATTTGGGACTCTGTACCACACTGGTATCCTCAGGGAGCAAAGGTTAAGGGTAAGATCAGCAGCATAACTGATTTTGGAGTCTTTGTTGAGATGGAAGAGGGTGTGGAAGGATTGGTACATGTTTCTCAGCTTGGGCTTGATAGAGGTGAGGCCCCTAAGGACAAGTTCCAGGTTGGCGCTGATATTGATGCCGAAGTATTAAGTGTGGATCGTGTTGAGAGACGTATCAGCCTGACTACTCAGCAGGGTAAAAAGCGAAAAGACAAGGAAGAATATGCTCAGTACTCTGATGACTCCAGTGCAGCTACTTTCGGCGATCTGATACAACAGCAATTTAACAAGCAAAACGAAGAATAGATATTTTCTTTGTTCTTGACTTCTTTGTTTATAACAGGATCAATTCTTTCTCCGGATTAATTAAAATTAATCCGGAGAATTTCGGCGTATTGTAGTTTCCGTTTCGGGAGGTAAATATCTTAAATGCGAGCGGAGAAGCCTGAGCAGCAGTCCTTGTTCGGCACTGAGAGCCATGAAAAAGAGTCCTCTCATCTGGCACTGAAAATCAACGATACAATCGAGGTTGTGATTTCGGATAAAAAATCTAAACTTCCTGTTAGCGATATTTTTAACTCAGGCAAATACGTAAATCCTAAAGTTAAAACCGAAATATTTAGTGACTCTTCCAATAATATCTCATTGACTGATCCTGATTTAATTATTTTGGGAGAAGAAAAAATTTCCCAGATAGAAAGTCGCTATATTACCTCCCGGGAAGTTAAAAAGTCGGAACTTCCCCCGATGCTTCGTCAGTATGTTGAAATTAAGGAAAAATATCCTGGATATGTTTTATTGTTTCAGGTGGGTGATTTTTTTGAAGTCTTCTTTGAAGATGCTGTAACTGTTTCAGATGTACTGTCTATCCGTCTAACTTCAAGGGACAAGGATCAGGATAGTCCTATTCCTATGTGTGGTGTGCCAATTCATGCATTTGAGAACTACCTACCCAAGCTTGTTGCAAACGGATTTAGTTGTGTTGTCGTAGAGCAGATTGAGGATTTATCTGAAGCCAAGGGTTTGGTACGACGTGACGTTACAAGGGTAATTACGCCTGGAGTTCGATTTGATGGAGAGGGTCTGAATGAGAACAGCTTCAATTATCTAGGTGCTGTTATAACCGATGGTATTGATGGTGCTATTGTTGGCTTCATAGATATTTCAACTGGTATTCTGATTGTAAGGGAAGCAAACTCCATAAATGATGTTGAGAATCTGCTAAATCGTTATTCGCCTACCGAAATTCTAATACCTTTTCAGGACGAGCATGTTAAATATTCCAATAAGGAAATATTAGCCACTTGTGAGCTTCATGCGAATAGGCAAGGTATAAAAATATCTTATCGCTCATTTAACAGCTTACCGGACCCTGATTGTAATATTCTTGATCATTTTTCCGTTGAAGAAAGTGCTTATTTAGAATTAAAAAAGTGCCTAAGTGTTTCGTCTAAAAATGTTTTTGTACTTCTTCATGGTCTTCTTCAGTATGTACAGGAAGTGTCTCTTAAAAATTTATTATGTATTAGTTCATTTTCATTCGCTAGAGCAAATTTTGATACTGTAGTTGATGCTGCAACTATAAGAAATCTTGAGTTGACCGAGGCCTCCTTCGATGGAGATCGAAAATACTCTGTGCTTGGAGTATTGGATAAGACCAAAACTGCTGCAGGTGGCAGACTTTTGAGGGACTGGATACTTTCACCCCTAGCGGATCAAGTAGCTATTAACGATCGACTTGATGCTCTGGAAGAAGTTATTTCAAGGCCTGAAAGTATAGAACTTGTTCGCAGGTTTTTATCAGAAATACGGGATATAGAGAGGTTGGCCAGTAGAATATCTGGTAACCGCGCCTCTCCTCATGATTTTTCAGTTCTCAGGAGCTCACTAAAGGCTGTTCCTGCGATTAATGAAGCTCTCTGGAGTTTTAATTCAAAAATTTTACAAGCCTGGGTCGAAAATTTTGATACAATGCCCGATATTCTGGATTTACTATGTCGGGGGTTTGTTGATGACCCACCACATAGGCTTGGCGAGAGAGATGTTGTTAGAAGTGAATATAACGAAGAGCTTGCTCGTCTTCGTTCAATTAGGGCTGATTCCAGTTCACTGTTAAATACATTAGAACAGCAAGAGCGTGAAAAGACCGGAATACATAATCTTCGTGTTAAACATAATTCTGTTTTTGGTTACTTTATTGAAATCAGCAAAGGACAGTCTGCTAAAGTCCCTTCACGTTATATTCCTCGTCAAACTCTTGCCAATTCAGTTAGGTTTGTCACTCCTGAGTTAAAAACCCTTGAGAAGGAAATTTTTTCTTCACAGGCCAGAATTTTTGATTTGGAAAGAACCTTGTTTATGGATATCAGAGCTGAGGTAGCAAGGTCTGGTATCAGGCTTCAGTGCCTTGCCAGAAAGCTTGCTTTTTTGGATGTTGTATTCAGTTTTGCCTACATCAGTATACGAAATTCTTATGTGCGTCCTGTAATAACGAGTGAGTTGTCAAGCAAGATCAAGGGAGGACGACATCCAGTTGTTGAGCAAGTGGTTGGTCGTCAGCAGTTTATACCAAATGATCTTTATTTTGATGCAAACAGCAAGCGCTATGCTGTGCTAACCGGTCCAAATATGGGTGGAAAATCTACTTATTTAAGGCAGGTCGGAATTATTCATGTCCTTGCGCAGGCAGGTTGCTTTGTTCCTGCTGAAGAGGCAGTGATTGGAGTTGCGGACAGAATTTTCACCCGAATAGGATCAGGTGATGCTCTTGCAAGAGGTGAGTCTACATTCATGGTTGAGATGAAAGAGGCTGCTAATATTTTAAAGAGAGCAACTGAGCGTTCATTAGTGTTGATAGATGAAATTGGTCGAGGTACCGCAACTGCTGATGGACTTGCTCTTGCAACTGCGATTTCTCACTATTTGATTGATACTTCTAAGTGTCGAACAATTTTTGCTACTCACTTTCATGAGCTTACAACATTACCCGATTATTCAAATGCGGTTTTTTGCCTTTCAGTAGGTATACTGGAGACAAGAAACTCAATTGAGTTTACTCATCGTATAGAAAACCGCGCAAGTGAGAAGAGTTATGGAATACATGTTGCTCAACTAGCCGGTATTCCTGAAGAGGTTTTACGTAAGTCGGAGTCTTTAATTGCTTCAGGTAATGTTCCTTGTTTTGGTGGTTCTTTAATTAATGAATCCTGTTCCGTTATGCGCTCTGAATCAAGTGTTAAGGTCTCAGATGTACTGCCGGAAGAGCTTAAATCTGTATTTCATGTCTTGCGCAGTATTGATCCGATGGATATTACGCCTCTTGGGGCTTTAGAGTTACTATTTGAATTAAGCAGAAAGGTCAGGGAAGGAAAGGATACAATATAAATGGTTTCTCGTGTATCTAGTTTTTTCTTCAAGTTATTTTTGTTCTGCCTGATATGTAATGTGTTCGTAATATGTTTATATCCAGGATTAATTAACTCATTTTGTGAACCATTTATTAAGGGTTCGGCTGTTCCAATCAACACGGAACTTGATAAAAAATACGAAGAACTGAGACGGCAGTATCGAACTTTGGTAATTAATGATCCGGAAGTTCGTGATGCATCCTTGTGGGATTCTCTGGCTACTGATTTTGAGATTTTTTTATCTGATCCATCTTTACGTGCAGATAGTAAATATAAACCAAAAGTAATTTATCTGCTTGGACGTCTATTTGAACAGAGAGAAAGTGTCAGGGCTTCTTCCATACGACAAAGTGTAAAGGAAAACAGGCGATCAGAAATCCTGTTCAAGAAACTCGTTCAAGAATTTCCTGATGATGAGCTTTCAGATGATGCCTTGCTTGCTCTTTCCCGAATTTACCATCAGAGTGGTCGATATTTTGATGAAAGACAGGTGCTTATTAGAATTATTGGAGAGTACCCATCGGGTAATACATTATATCAAGCCAAGAGATCCCTTGATGATTTATATGATTCCGGGAAGATAAAACCTGAACAGGGAGGACCCAGGCAGCTAATTATTGAGCGTGACAGGACTTTGCCAATAGACAGAGTTTTTAAAGAAAGATCAACTCCCCCTGCACCTGCTCTTGTTATTGGCTCACTTGAGAATAAGTATCCTGTAGTAATGATAGATCCTGGGCATGGTGGTGATGAAGATGGAGCATTGGGGCCCGGTGGGATCAGGGAAAAGGATATTGTTCTTTCAATTTCAAGAATGCTCAAGAAGCGGCTTCAAACGGAAACAAAAGTAAGAGTTCTCTTAACAAGAAGCGGGGATGAAACATTAACTTTGCAGGAGCGCACCAGCAAAGCTAATCAGGCAAATGCCGAACTTTTTGTTTCAATACACGCTAATGCAAGCGAATATAAAACTGGAAAAGGTGTTGAAACATATTATCTTGATAATACAAATGACAAGAGTTCTTTAAGACTGGCCGAAAGGGAAAATTTTGTTGAGGGTGCTCCTAGGACGGATCTTTCATTTATTGTAAGTGATTTTATTCAGGGGATTAAAATGGATGATTCCATATCAGCAGCTCATTTGATTAATGCCTCACTTGTTAAAAACCTTTCACGATCTTTTGACAGTGTAAAAAATCTGGGTGTTAAAAAGGCTCCTTTTTATGTTCTTGTTGGAGCGCATATGCCTTGTGTTCTGGTAGAAGTTTCATTTATCGATCATCCTGTTGAGGGCCGTCGTTTGGCTACTACCAGATATCAACAGGTTGCGGCTGATGGTATTTTTGAAGGTATTATGGGTTACTTGAGGAAGAAAGGAAGGATCTGATTTTGTGGAGGTATGCCAGGATATAATTAAAAATGCACTTTCTTCTGTCAGGTTTGTGATATGTGAGGAGGTGCTTTGCTCATTTGATAATGTTTATATGGTTGGTGGTGGGGTAAGGGATATTTTACTTGGGTATCCTGTTGACGATCTTGATTTTATTGTCTCAGAAAATCCTGAATCTGGTATTGAAAAAATCAGGCAGCGGCTACTTGGTTTACCTATTGTGTTATCGATAAAAGATGATTCTGCCTTTGACAGGTATCGTACGCATAAATTTTTTGTGGAAACTGCTGATGAAAAAATAGTGATTGATGTAGTTTTCCCCAGAAAGGAATTTTATCCATCTCCTGGATCAAGACCTGAGATAGCCAAAGGTAGTCTTATTGAGGATTTATTGAGGCGGGATTTCACAATAAATTCTCTATGTTTAAGTTGTAGTCCAGCAGAAGGGTCTGGTTTTATTATTATTGATCACGTAGGAGGGTACAGGGATTTGCTTGAAGGAAACCTGCGTGTTTTGCATGAACTTAGTTTTAGAGATGATCCAGTAAGAATAATTCGTGGTATACGTTTTATGTCACGATTTTCCTTTAGATGGGAATCTTCAACTGAATTATTGCTTCGAGATAAAAAAATTCCTGATTATATGGCGGCTGTGTCTATTGGAAGAAGAGTTGCTGAATTTTGCAAGATTGCGTATGAGCCTGACCCAATAGAAGTGATTTTAAAAATTGAAAATTTGAATTTATTATCTGTCATTTTAACAGGTGCAAGATTTCCTTCTGATATAAGAAGGGAGTATGAAAAATTTATGATCAGTATCCCTGCTTCTGGTTTTTTTAAAGATGTTCCAGAGGGTAGTAGCAATCTGATATTTCTTGCATTCGTCCTCACTTGTATTGAGGAAGTCCATAAGGATGATTTTGTAAATAATCTTACTGTATCCAGGGCCACCCGAAGGGTCATTAGGGAAATTGCCAGTAGTCGGGGGTAACATGTTTATTGAATATAACAGGGTTCTGATGAGCGTTTTGCCCGGAGCTCTTGCCAAGATGGACATTCCGGAGGAGATAATTAAAAAATTGCATGAGCATATCTCTCTTGGTATTCCTCCCGTTGAGCCTGCCCCAAATTGTCCGGAGGATACTGAGGAGATGGTTTTAATGGGAAGTTTTATTCCTGTTAGAGTATCAGGTTTTTTAAAAAAGGATGGTTTTGAAGACATTTCACCAGATATAGTTGCTAGTTTTCTGTTAAATGAGATGCAAGACTCTGATTTTATAGTTGAAATTGGCAAGGGTGTTTTTTTAAATGGGTTGCCTACTCAGGAGAAAGTTAAGAGGTTTCTTGATCAGGTACTAAATGATGGTTTTGGTTCTTTTAGAATGGGTATCAAACCTGGTATTTTGTCAGGTGAGAATGGAGGATTCTTAAGAGATATTCTTGTCAGGAAAGTAGAGTCGGGATCTTTAGATGAAATTTACCGTCAGTTTTTGTGTGGTGATTGTTCTTCCAATAATGATCTTTTAATTCCACTTACGGCACTTGTTGATCCAGAATTTGATTATTTGCCTAAACTATCAAATAGCTCAAGTCTTTGTCAGGATAACCCTCTTTCAATGTGGGCTCTAATGAGGCATGTGTCTAATTATTTTTATTGTTTGAGGGCATGTAAGCCCGAATACTCAAATCTGAACCTGGAAGCTGATAGTATTTTGGGGGATTTGCCAAAAACAGATTTGCTAACAGGGGTAAATGACTTTGTTCCTGATATAATGTCACTTAGTCCATATCAAAAAACAATATCTAATGAGATGATTAAAAGAGCTCTTTCTGAGGGCAGGAAGTTAGTTCTTGAGTTTCGCTTTTATTATTTTCAATCTTTGCTTCGTGAGCGTCCTGAGGTTTTATGGAAGCCTGTAATGAATTTTAACAGAAGCGTAAGGACTTTATGGAATGATCCCTGGTGCAGACTTGCTTTGCAAGGGGAGTTGTATACTTCACATAGAGAAAGGGCATCTGAGCTTTGTCGTATTATCGCTTTTATTGTTAGACTATGGGAATCATATCTTGTAAATCCGTTTTGGTTGGTAGATAAATCGAATTATAAGTAAGCGGAGGTAGAGTTAATTGAGCTATCAAATTGATACATTTGAATTTAATTCTGGCTTGAGTTGGTATTTACTTCGATTTGGAATTTATCTTTCTCTATTTTCAATTCTATTCGGCTTTGCTCTTGGCGTTACGTTCGGATTATATGAATCTGAGATTAAAGCCTATCTGTTAAGGAGTTCTCAAGGTGTATTTGAGCACTGTTATGAAGCTGATGAGGTTCGCCGAGATATGGTATTAAAAAAATCATGGGATTATTTTAAAAGAGCTCATCTTCATGCCGGGGCAATTGGCACTTCATCTATTGCTGTTATAGCATGTGTCATTCATTTTACCTGTAGAATAGGATTTTTGGCAGGTATTAGTGCGTTTTGTTTTGGTGCTGGAGGGCTTTTTTATGGTATGTTCTGGCTTCTGGCAGGGATTGGTGCGCTATATCTTTGTGGCACCGATAATGCCAAAGAGTATTACAGTATAATCGGAATTGGTGGCGCTTCTCTTTCGGTTATTGGACTTTCAGGTTTTATTTTGGTCTTTTATCTCTATTCATGTAAAAGAGCAGGGCTTAGTAATTAATCTTATGCAAAATTACTAAAGCAGATACGGAGGATATTCTCATTTATTGCCTTAATTTATAATATGGTTAAATCTAACAATTAGGGGTAGTCTGGTTGAAGTATGGCTAGAAACACTAAGCAAAAATCACGATCCGTTAGGTCGGAAATGGTGTCTGGGTTTGTATCTGGAGATTCATTGGAGTCAGATTTAACTGATTATAGTTTCTCGGATAGTGATGAGATAAAAAGAGGCATTGGCAGAGATGTTAATTTCAAAAATAAGAGTAATTCTGACAAAAGGACATCTTCGGGCAGATCTGGTCTTTTATCATCAGGGGTAACTACTTCTTCAGGAGGCGGTTTGAGCTTTAAGCAAATTGCACTATTCTGGTCTGTAACAATAGTAATGATGCTCGTTGTTTTTGTTTCCGGGTATCGAGCTGGAAAAGAAGAAGGGGCAAGAGAGGTACTTGATCAAGCAGGTCAGCATCTCGTTCGTCTTCCCATTCCCCGACCAGTGGCAAGTTTTAAAAATGACGATGAACAGAAAGATTCTACTGCATTAATTCCTTCTGTGGAGGGCGGAGTAGCTGCAGTAAATGGTTTGACAGCTGGAGCTCCGTCGCCTGTCAAATCTGCAAGTGAGCAGAACAGGATAGATTTTACCAAATCTGAGTCACTTCCACTTCAGGAGGGCACCGCTATTGATCGTGCTACTGATTCAAGGTTAAGTGATATCAAGGTTCGGGACGATAAAAGGCTTTCAAGCCAGAAGGTAGAACCACCGAAAGTTGAAGAGGTATATCCTGGCAGAAATTTGTTCCCACCACCTGGTTCAAAAAAGACATCAGAAAGGGATGCTGCATCAATTGATTTGCCAATAAAAGTTGATCCACCAATTCAGGTAGAGAAGAATCCGGAAAACCTTGTGTCAAATGTGACCATTCCTCCTCCTGCAGCTGGATGGTATTTGCAGGTTTTTGCTTCTTCCACTAAAGATGAGGCTACCAATGTTGCCAAGCGTATTCAATCACAGAATATGTCTTCGCGAATGGAGGAGGCTCCTATAAATAACAAGAAGTATTATCGCATTTTAGTTGGCCCATTTGCTGATCGTGGGGAAGCAATTAAAATGAGAAGTTCTGCCAAATCGGCTTCCGGAGTTAATACTGAGCCATTTATACGTCAAGTAAAATGACACTTGAAGTTATATGTCGAAAATTATAGGCCGTATTTTGGAACTTGTCTTGATTCTTATATATTTTATGTCTTCCTTGTTGGATCATTTTAGATTTTTTCCTTGTTGTAAGTTTCAATTATCTGCACCATCATTAAATTCAAAGGCTGTTAGAGCAAGGTAATGGGAAAGTCATCTCAAAAAGTATTGCTTGAATATTGGGGTCGATCTGACATTGGTAAGGTCAGAAAAGAGAACCAGGACGCTTATGGTTTTATAGCCAGGAAAGATTGGTGTCTTATGGTTGTTTGCGACGGAATGGGTGGAACTCGTGGAGGAGGTATTGCCTCTGCTCTGGCAATTGAAACTGTTACCAGGATTCTTGAGGAATTGAGTTCCAGCTCTTTAGAGGATTTTGTGCCCGCAAGAGAGCAAATTATTTCGGCCATTAACAGGGCTAACTCTTTGATATACTCATATGGCAGAAAAGTCCCTGGCCTTGAGGAGATGGGCACAACTCTTGTAGCTCTCTTTGTAGGACCAGATGGTGCGATTTCTTTTCATGTAGGAGATAGTAGATTATATCGGGTTAATAAATCAGGTATTCAGCAAATTACCAAAGATCATACATGGGTTCAGGAGTTAGTTGATTCCGGTGCTCTTAACCAAACTCAGGCCGAAAGATCGCCAGTGTCTCATTTGCTTACCAGATCGCTTGGGACTCAAGTAAGTATCAAGGTTGATGTTATGGATCTTGAAGCGCTTAAGGAAGGAGAAATATATCTTTTATGTACTGATGGATTGTATAATCTTGTGTCTGAGAGCAGGATCTATGAAGAAACAGGAAAAATTACTGGCAATAGATTGCCAAAGTTAGTTGATTCACTTGTAGAGTTATCACTTAGGGCCGGTGGTAAGGATAATATAACAGTTTTTGCGGTACTTGTTAATTTTATCAAAAATGCTTCTGAAAATGAAAGTTCTCTTCTAAAAGGTTTTGATAGTGGCACTCAACTTTCAACCAGAAGCGGGCTTGATATCCCTAGTCTGTTAGGTGAGATTCCTGATAATAAAGATTTAATTGAGCACGACAACAGCAACTCTGAAGATGGTGATTCTGATGATAATTTCTCAAAAGTAATTGAGACCTTGAGTGATAATGAAGATTTCAAGGCCGTTTCAAAACATAAAAGTGTCTCAGGTTTATATGGTTCACAGGTTAAGGTGGCACCATATTTTATATTTGGAGTTTTTTCATCACTGGTTATATTACTATTCATTGCTGTCAGAGGCGGAGATAATTCTCTAACGACAAAAATGAACACATTAACTGAAGGATTTCAAGCTTCTTCAGGTGAATATGTCCAATCCGACAAATATTTAAAAGCATTTTTACCCCTTTCTCCCTCGCCATTATCTGATCTGTCCTATGTCAGGCGTTATGCAGAAGAAAAAACAGGTGGTTTGTTTTTGTTTCCCGACACGCCACCTCAGGTTCGCAGATTTTCCAGAAGACCTCCTGTGCAACGAGTCGGATCACTCTCTATTGATCGTCCCATACGTCCGATTATATGGGAAAATGAGTTGCCTAAAATTCATAGAATCAGGGCCGGGAAGGATTTTGCGGGTGGCCAGATTAGAAAAGATAAAGTTTCATATGAAGAAAAAAAGCCTGCTGATGATGAACTTTTACCATCCTCCCTGAATGATGTCTCACTTAATGGGGATAAGTCTTACAGAGCTCCAAAACTTGTTCTTACTGATGATGAAATTGCTGATATCGTCATGGAAAAGGATATTGTGAGGCTAAGGCTAGCTGATCTGGATGAGAAAATAATACAATTAGCCCTTACTAACTTATCAGAGGTCGAGAATCACAGAACAGCTCTGAATTTAAGACTTAACCTCCTTGATGATGATCTTCTGGAAGTTGAACGAGAGTTTGATGTTATAAAGAATAAATTTGATGCGTTGAATTTGGCAATTCATGATTATAAAAAGGGAAAGGGTGAGCTAATTGCAAGAAATATTGTAAAAGTCCGCCCAGAGCTAAGAAAGCCACTAGAAAGTATCGATCAGGAACGAAAATTACTTGTTCAATATAAAAATAAATTGGCTGATAACCAGGATATTGAGGATCAAATTGAAATGGCTAATCGCTTGGCTTCACTTAACCGATCACTGGACAAGCAATTAATTGAAATTAACGCCGTGGTTGATTCTTTATTGCGGGAGTACCAGTCTGTACTTAGAAATCAGATGATACTTCTTCGTTGGCTCTCCTTAATGATTTCAGATGAGCGAGTAAGAGTTGCTCGTGGTCTTGGTTTTCTTGATATAGGAGGTATTTTGACTGCCCAGCGATCGGCTGACCTTTATCGACATCTTGTCGAAAAACGAATCGCTACATCTCGTGAATTAGAGAACTTGAGGCTAAAGGTAAGTGATGAAGATGAGTTTGCCAAAGGTCTATCAGAAATAGAAAGAAATCTTTTTTCTAGATAATTGTATCTTTAGTGTTTAATTTTACAGGCAGTTATATTTTATTTGAGTGTTTGATAAATGGAAGTTAAAAAATATGCAATACTCAGCGTTTCTGACAAGACCGGTTTGTCAAAATTTGCAAGAGCTTTGGTAGACCGAAATTTTCTTATTCTTTCAACTGGTGGGACGGCAAGGTATCTGGAAGAAGAAGGAATACCTTTAGAGGCAGTTTCGAAGTTTACAGGACAGCCTGAAATATTGGGAGGAAGAGTAAAGACACTGCATTCACGTGTTCATGCAGGTATTCTTGCTAGACGTAACTTGAATGAAGATCTACGCGAAATGTCAGAGCAGGGATTTTCAATGATTGATCTTGTTTGTGTCAGTTTGTATCCGTTTGTTCGTAATCTGGAGTCTTCATCTGAATCAAGTAAGTCTCTCGAGGAGATGGTTGAGCTTATTGATATTGGTGGGCCAACCATGCTTCGAGCTTCTGCCAAAAATTTTGAGTCTGTTTATTCAATCATAGATCCAAATGACTATAGTGAAGTTATTGAATGTCTTGATTTGAAAGACGAGTCAAAACGCATTGACTTTAGGCGAAAACTGGCAGCCAAGGTTTTTGCCAGAATTTCCTCTTATGATCTTGCTATTGCAGAGTATCTATCATCCAGCTTTGACGAAAGTGGAGCTGGTACAACTAAATATACCGGTGCTGTGCTAGAGCTTATTCAGAATTTAAGATATGGCGAAAACCCTCATCAGAAAGCCGGATGGTATATCCCCGTTTCTACCTCGGGAAGTAATTCAGACATGTCTATAAGACAGCTACAGGGGAAGGAGTTATCGTACAATAATATTAATGATTTTGGAGCTGCCCTTGATGTAATTCTAGACCTTTTGGCTCTTAGGCCAGACAAGTATTCTTCCGTTGTTATAAAACATGCAAACCCTTGTGGTGTTGCGTATGGAATTAATCAGAATGAAAGTCTTGAAAGAGCTTTGGCAAGTGATCCGGTAAGTGCATTTGGAGGAATAATCGCCTTAAGTCATGTTGTTGAATCTGATGTGGCAAATCTTCTTTCGGAATCATTTTATGAAGTCATTTTGGCACCCGATTATTCAGATGAAGCAAAAATGATATTATCAGGAAAGAAAAATCTCAGACTACTAGAAGTGGATTACTCTGTCTTGAGTAGTCAGAGAAAAAGTACTAAGATTTATAAATCTGTCTTTTCTTCCTTCTTGGTTCAATCGGCGGATGTTACCGAGTCTGGTAGTTCTGGTATTTTTTCCGAAAAAACAAGCACTACTCAGTCCAAATTATTTACAGATTCCAATTGGGTTTCAGGCTCAGGTTTTCATTCCCTTGAGGAAGAAGATGATGCCATGCTTGCCTGGCTCGCTGTAAAGCATGTGAAATCGAATGCTATAACTATAGTAAGCCAAGGACAATTAATTGGAGTTGGAGCTGGTCAAATGAACAGAGTGGACTCCGTTCGTCTAGCAATTGACAGGGCCAGAAGATATGGCTTTAAGGTAGAGGGCTCAGTGCTTGCAAGTGATGCTTTTTTCCCATTTCCGGATAGTATTAAAGTATTGGAGCAAGAAAAAATTGGACTTGTTATTCAGCCAGGTGGATCATTAAAGGATAGGGAAGTAATTTCTGCTGCAAAAGAAGGTGGAGTACGGATGCTGTTTACAGGGACGAGACATTTTCGCCACTAACCTTTAGCTTATGTATCGATAGGACAGGTTCGTGTTTTTGTATTTACATAAATTATTCTATGAGCTCTAAAATGAAAAAAGTTCTAGTTATAGGGTCTGGTGCCCGTGAGCATGCATTAAGCTGGAAGATTTCCCAGAGTAGCAGGGTGAGCAAGGTTTATGGAGCTCCAGGTAATGCGGCTATATTTGAAAAATATGAAAATGTTCAAATCAGTTCAACTGATATAGAAAAATTGGCTAATTTTGCACTTGAAGAAGAAATTTATCTGACGGTTGTAGGGCCTGAAGCTCCCCTTGCTCTTGGAGTAGTAGATTTATTTAAAAGCAGAAATCTTCCGATTTTTGGTCCATCAAAAGCCGCTGCTAAACTTGAGTCTTCAAAAATTTTCTCCAAAATGGTTATGGAGGAAGCGTCTGTTCCTACTGCTAGAGCTAAATCATTTTCAGATGCAAAGCTTGCCTTTGAATATATTAAAAAGGTTGGTGTGCCAGTTGTTATTAAGGCAGATGGTCTTGCTGCTGGAAAAGGCGTATATGTATGTCATGCAATAGAGGAGGCATTGAATGCCGTTTCAGAATGCCTGGAAAGTAATCGATTTGGCTCCTCTGGAAGTGAGATACTTATTGAAGAATTTTTGCCTGGGAAAGAAGCCTCAGTTATGGCGATTATTTCTGGTAATAATATATCAATGCTTCCTGTAAGCTCTGATTATAAGAGAATATTTGATGCGGACAAAGGTCCTAATACCGGAGGAATGGGATCAGTAAGTCCATCTTCTGTCTTTCCTGAAAGCAGATTAGCCGAAATTTCTGATAATCTTTTTTTACCAATAATTAAGTGCCTTCGTGATAATCATGGGATTGAATATAGTGGTTTTCTTTACGCTGGCTTGATGGTTATGCCCTCAGGTGATTACCGGGTTCTTGAGTTTAACTGTCGGCTGGGCGATCCAGAGACTCAGTCTCTTATGCTAAGGGTAGAAGAAGATTTTTTTGAGCTAATGGAAAAGGCTGTTTTTGCGCCAGATACTTTACCGCCATGTGTTAAGCTTGGAAACGGTACTGCTTTAACCGTAGTGCTTGCATCAGGGGGATATCCAGGTACTGTGCATGATGGATATATTATTTCTGGTCTCGATTTAGTGCATGATGGTGTGACAGTGTTTCATGCTGGAACCGAAAGGAAGGGTTTAGACATCTTTTCAAAGGGAGGAAGGGTGCTTTCTGTAACAGGCATTGGAGATTCTCTTTCAGATGTGCGTGAGGCAGTGTACGACAGTATTAAAAATATAAATTTTTCTGGAATGCAGTTCAGGAAGGATATCGGACATTGATTATTGGTAATCCTATAGCAGAAAGTGCCAATGAAAAGGCAGAATCCCGGGAAGGCTTGCTGAAATTATTCCCTATTCTTGCTCATGAGTTATATCGACTAAGTGAAATGCTAGACATAACTCTTAATGATCTTTCTGCTAAGGTCGGGGACGACGATGGCAGCAAACTCGAAATAGCAAGACGTAGCGCTCGTCGTATTCACTATCTTGCCGAATTTGCATTAATGGCTAACAAATCTTTTGAAGGTGGGATTCGTGTAAAGTCAATGAAATTTGATATTGGGCAAAGTCTTCAAACTTTAGTTGAGGAGCTTGCTGTTGTTTTTCCGGATGTTTGTGAGCGAGTCTTGTTGACAGATCATATTGGAAAAATAGTTGAAGCTGATCCTGTACTTATTGAGTTCGCATTGTCAAATATTCTTGAGAATGCCCTGAAGTATGGAGATGGGGCAATAGAAATAACAATAAATTGTGAAGTTGGTGATTCTCATTCTACCCGAATTGAAATAGTAAATTTTTCATCGCTCGGCAGTAAAGTGTTAAATAATGATTTTAATCGAATCTCCTGGGGAATTGGGACTCGTTTGATACTTGAGATAGCCAGGGCTCATGGAGGTTCATTTAGTTTTATCAGCGAAGGTTGTCTTCAAAGTGAATCGAGTGTTAAGGGATGTTTTACTAATATTGGTTCAATTGATGTAGCTGGAAGTGAGAGGATAATAAATAGATCATTAATTATTTTGCCCGGAATTGATAGTTGCAAGGTAAACCTTCAAAAGTAGTCTGTTCTACTGGATCTTGCTGAATTCGCTTCCCAGTATATACATCCAGGGTATTATTGCACAAAATATATAAATAAAACATAAAGCATTAATAAGACCTTTAAGCTTTCTTTGTCGCCTGACAAGCATTGTTAGTAGCACTACGACTATCAAGGCTGCTCCTTTGGCAAGAAGAAGTGCGGTGTCGGGGCCTGTTATTTTCATTAGCCATCTGAGCATTGAATTTCCCTCCGCTTCAATTCCAAATAGATTCATCCCAATGGAGGTAAGATAGCCATCAAGAATCTGAAGTGATCCAAGTAGAATTCCTGCGCATATAATGTCACGGGAAGGCGCTTCAAATTCAAAAACAAAGGCGGAGTTATTTGGCAGTGTAATGCACACTGTAGGTGCTCTTGGTCTTCGGGGAATTGGCTCTCCTCCTGAAAATGATTGAAGCTGTGCAGTTAAGTCTGCACCAGACAAACTAAGGACATATGTTTTGCTGCGTTGGGGTCTGTTTCTTTCATTTTGAGCGAGTACCAGGGGTTCTGATTTTTGATTTACACTTGCTTCTTCGTCGGTTTCAGGAAATTCATTTAAATAGCTTATTACTTCCTCTGCTGATTCTGGACGATATTGAGGGTTTCTTTGTAGCAGCCATATTACAAGGTCATTAAGCCAGGCCGGGGTTGAAGCATTTAATACTCTTGGTGAAGGAGGCAGTGGTCCCATATGAAGTTTCATGACTTCGGCAGGTAGTTCGCTTTGAAAGGGGTTGGTCTGGGTTATAACTTCGTACATTGTAACTCCTAGTGCATATAGATCAAGGGCAGGGGTAGGAGGTTCTCCCATCCATGCTTCTGGTGCAATGTAGGGAAGTGAGCCAACTTTTTGTTTTGGTGATGTAAGTCTAGATTCTTTGATTCGCGCGATTCCAAAATCAGTAATTATTACGCTATAATCATCTTTTACAAGTATGTTTGCCGGCTTTAAGTCCCGATGTATTATTCCCATTCGATGAATTGCTGACAAACCTTCGCAAATTGATCTGATGAGTTTTTTATGAGCTTTAGGAGGTAGGCCTCTTGAGTATATTATTTGTTCAAGTGTTGGAGTATCTACGTACGGCATACAGATATATACGAACTCACCGGAAGTACCTACATCCAGAAGATCAATTACCATGGGATGGTGAATTTGGGTCAGAAGTTTTGCTTCCTGGATAAAACGTTCAAGATGAACCGGATCACTTAGAAGTGATTGATGAAGGACTTTTATGGCTATGTCTTTGGTAATTATACCACTTAAATCTTTTGCATGGTAAACGGAAGCCATTCCACCATCGGCAATATGCTTTTCTATCTGATATCTTTCAGAGAGAACAAATCCATCCTGAAGCTTTCTTGCGCTTGGGCTAGTGGTCAGATTTACTTCCATGAAAATTGCCAGAACATATAATGTGAATAATTCATTAAATTATCGGTATGGATCAATTTTTTCTTTAACAAACCATTATGACACATGAGTAAAATCAATATGTTATGATCATTTGGACGCATAATATGCATTTGGTCGATTATATACCTGAGAAGGCAATCAGGGGTTTTGATATGGCAGGAGAGAATAAGGTACAAGTTCGGGGAGATGATCTAAGAATTGAGGTGGATGGGTCCACTGATCAGGAGTACGTAGATGTATGTGGCCTGAAAATTCGTCTTGCAAAGCCATATGAGCTTGACTTTGAATGGATCGGTAACCGTGGAGTGCTTCATCAGCTTCAGGCCTCCTGGTTTTGTGGAAATTCAGGTGAAAAGCCAATGAATCCTCGTCTGGTTGGTAAGCCAGGAGTAGGAAAGACTGCTCTTGCGTATGCTGCAGGAAAGTTTCTTAATCTTCCAGTGTATTTTTTTCAAGGAACTGCAGATACTCAACCAAATGATTTGTTGATTAATCCGTTGGTTGTTGAAACTTCTGGAGATACATCTCATGTTGAATATATTGCAAGTACAGTAATAACAGCTATGATTAAGGGAGCTGTATTGATACTTGATGAGGGCAATAGAATGCAGGAGAAAGCATGGGCTTCTCTGGCTCCTCTACTAGATTCAAGAAGGTATATTGAATCGATTTCAGTTGGTCTTACTCTTAAGGCGCATCCAAATTTTCGGTTTATTGCTACAATGAATGATGATGCTTCATGTTTTGAGCTTCCAGAATATATAAAATCCCGTTTGCATCCACATATAAATCTTGATTTTCCAGATAGATCTGAAGAGAGAAAAATCCTTGAGGTTAATCTTCCGTTTACTAATCCGACTGTTCTTGATTATGTCGCAGATTTTCTTAATGTAGCAAGACGAGAAGGGGAGGAGTACACTCCACGTGATGGAATTCATATCGCTAACTATGCTGGCAAGCTGGTTGATTATGAAAATTACTGTGGTCGTGATATCGATCCAGGAGATGCGGTTATACGTTCCGTTGAGCAGATTCTTGGCATAAGGCAGGCTAGATTTGTCAAGCAGATTTTATGGCGCGAGAAGGCTGCATAATTAAATCATCCAACTACTCTTTCCATTTCCCTTTAAAATTCTTCTTAACTATTTTTTTCTTGAGTACATGAATTTAATTTAATATTTTAACAGTTAATTATCGGCGCAAATTATTTCAAACGGGGTAGTGTGGCAATATTTAAGGCTGTTGTTTTTGACATGGATGGTACGCTTTTAGATAACGAGACTCTTGCAAAGCGGTTTTGGAGAGATGCAAGTCTGGAGTTTGGCCTTTCTGTGTCTGAGAGCTTTCTTGATAAGATGATTGGCACATCAGCAAGTTTTGTAAGGGAATTATATTTTAGTGAGTTTGGTCAGGATTGCCCATATGAAGAGATAAGAAAACGCAAGATGGAAATTGATTTTTCCTATTACCGTGAAAACGGAGCTCCTGTAAAAGATGGTGTGGTAGATGTACTTGAGTATTTAGGGATCTCAAAAAAAATACCTCTAGCTCTTGCAACATCTACCGAACGAGCTCGTACAAATCTCAGGCTAGAAGTATCGGGTTTGGCTAAATATTTTGATTTTACAATTTGTGGAGATGAAGTTTTAGAGACCAAGCCCAATCCGGAGATTTATACCAGGGCCTTCCTTGCGCTTAATGTCTCTCCTTCAGATGTGCTTGTAGTTGAAGATTCCAGCTCTGGGGTTGAAGCTGGAATTCGCAGTGGAGCAAATGTTGCCTGGGTCAAGGATGTTCAGGAAATCAATTCTGACTTAAGAGCTTCATTATGGAAGGAGCTCAGAACAATTCGTGATATTATTTCTTGTTTTTAGTTCTAATTACAAGAATTGTTAATAATATTCTTTGGCAAAAGAACTAAAGTCCTGTATCTTTTTACTGTTAAATAAGATTTGCAAATTCCAGTTTCTACTTATTTTAATTTATATGTTTGACAGATACTTTTTCGCCTGGTCTTTTATTCCAATTTTGCTTTTGCTTCTCACAATTTGGGCAGTGCTGAAACCCGTGTTCAGTTCTACTCCAGCAAGAGAGCCTGTAAGATTTTATTTTAAGCAGTTTTTATTTACCGGGGTTTTGCTTGTTCTAAGCTCAATTATTGTTCACTCAGGAGTGGTCTCGCAGATACAGCCTATGGTTGAATTCGTGTTCCCCGAGGGAATGCTCGAGTGGTTTATTTATCCACTTCTTCTGGTTGTATTTGCCTCCATTATTCCATCTGAAAAAGCACCGGAAGATACCCGGATTGGAACCAGGGCGAGAAAAAAATAAAGCTAAAAACGGCCCTTTAAAATTATTATTTACGCCTATTCTCCAATTCTTGGCGCGTATTTTGACAGAATGTCCTCGCGTTCAACTTTATCACCATCAAGTACAGGTTGATGGCTTCTGTGAATATCTCTTTGTAGCTTTATCAGTGCATCAAGGATAGTTTCAGGTCGTGGAGGACAACCTGGAATATACATGTCTACGGGTATCAGTTTGTCTACGCCAGCCACCGTTGCGTAGTTATCATAAAAGCCCCCTGATGAAGCACAAGCACCAAAAGCAATTACCCATTTGGGCTCGGCCATTTGCTCGTATACACGTTGAAGGACAGGAGCTTGCTTGTGAGTGATTGTGCCTACGACCCATAAAAGATCCGCCTGTCTGGGTGTAAAACGTGGAAGGGCTGCGCCAAATCTGTCAGTATCGTAATGTGAACAGCTAACGGCCATGAATTCCATTCCGCAACAGGCTGTAACAAAGGGATAAGAAAAAAGAGAATACTTCCTGCACCAACCAATAGCAGCATCAAGCGTAGTAGTAAGGTATGGTTCCTGGTTGTTTTCGAACATGTCTAGTGCCTTTTCAATAAACAAATAGTTAGCCGTTGAGTTTATATCATATTATTTTAACTAACAGAAGACAAAGTTTAGACGAGCATAAGGTTGTTAAATGTCTTTTTTTCTTATTTTGCTGTGCAAATAGGGACTTAGATCTGCGAGGAAAGACTTGAGGGTATTTTCGGCTTCATTGATTGCCTCTTCGGAAGATTTAGCCCTTGATATATCAGCAGCTATTTCAACAATCCCGCCATCGTTTCTACCATAAAACAGATTCTGCAGGCTAAGATTTATAAGAGCATACCATTCCTGGCTGTAGTATTCAGATCCTGCGAAGAACCAGTAGTAAAAGAGAGTTGAAGCACCTCTTTTTTCGCCAATAATTCTTCTGATTTTAAGTTGGATTTCTTGGTTATTATTAAAAGAGAAAGGGAAATTCAAATCACTTAAGTTTGTTGTAATCCATCCATTTGATGGAAGGCAAAGAGCAGGAGAGTGTTTAGCGGCTTGATGTTCACCGGTTTGTTTGTTCCAGTAACCAAGGTAAAGAAAAACCTTTTTGCCTTCGGGGTTAGTGTAGGTTCGCTTAACATAACTTGATAGTTGAAGCACGTCCAGTGCTCTTATATCTATTCCGATATCTGCGCCTGCGGTCCAGTTGCCGAGAGAAGAGGGAAAATCGTTAAAGTTTAAAGATGCTGAATTTTGATCCAGTTGGTTTTCGTTTTGAACATATTCACTAGTTAGTAGTGATTTGAAGCATAGACTGAAGATGGCAAGGAATATGCAAGAAATCCAAAGACCCTTCCTGTTCACTTTAAGGATTCCTAAGGATAACGTTCCCGACATTTCGTTATCTTCTTTGATACTTTTCATTAATTAACCTCTCGTCCTTGCAGAAGGTCAGACTTGTTGAAAAAAGAAATTTGCGACAGCTTTGATGCAATAAAGAAGATGAGTGGAAGCCCTACGATAAAAACTATCAGTCCTGAAAACGTATGAAAAAATCCGGTAGCTGCCTGAGGGCTGTAAAAATGTGCAAGGACACCGGTAAGAGCGACCCTAAATATGTTAAGAGCTAGAGCAAGTAGCAATCCAAATAAAATCAGAGTTATTTTTCCCATAAAGTTTAATGGAATAAAAAAGATCATAACAAGAGAAAGAGTCATTAGTGCCATAACTGAGCGCATACCACTACACGCTTCTTCCACCATTAAGCGCATGCCAGGTATTTCAATGATGTTTCCTGAGAGATATACAGGAACCTGCAGAATCTCAAGTGTTCGTGCTCCAACTTTTGCGCCAAGTACTTGAAGGGGCCAGAAGATTCTTACAACAACAGAATCAGGGAGTGGTTTAGCCATTATCATCAAAAGGAATGGCCCGAAGAAAATTCTAGAGGCGGTTGTTCCAAATATGAGCCAAAAAACGGAAATAACAACTGGGAAAAACGCTATCCAGGAGAGATAGGACAGCTGGCTGGATAGACCAAGTAAAAGTAGAAAAGAACCGGAAAATAACAAGATAATGGGGGTAAGTATTTTAAATTCTTTTGTGTTATTGCCAGAATAGGCAGTTTTTAATCTGTCTGATATCATCTCACGTTGATCCCACCAAATATAAGCACTAATAAGTGGCAGTAGAAGTCCATGTGAGTAATCTTCATTCTCCCAGCAAATGAGTGCTATCTCTGACAGGGCTGGATAAAATATTGATATAATAAGGACAAGAAGTGAGGCAAGAAGTAAGTAATCAAATAACGTACTCTTTTTGGAAATGATATTCATATCCGCCACTTGTTATGCTGTATTTGGGTTTGAAGAGACTGCTGAAAAAAGTTCACGTTCAAGATTTTTTAGCAGGGAAGATTCAAAAGCAAATTCTTTATCAATTACACTTATTTCTGTCTGTGCTTCAATTATTTCCTGATCAATAATTAATGCGATAAGTTCAAAATCTTTTTCCAGTTCTTCAGGCTTTATTAGTTTGGCATTCAATGCTTCAGCCGTTTTCAGATACGCTTCTCTGAAAGGAAGTCCCTCGCGAACAAGCTGAAAGGCATAATAAGTGGCATAAAGTTCAGGTGTCTTTGAATTCGCAAGCCTTTCTTCGTTAAAGCTTAATGAGCCTATTACTTTCGTGAAAATTGAAAGGCAGGTCTTGCAAGATTCAATTCCGCGGAGTAGTGGTTCTTTGGTGAGCTGGAAATCCCTGTGATAGTTTGAGGGTAGTTTGGAAATAACGCCCTCAAGTTCAGTTGCCGCACTTCTTATGCTTGAAGCTTTTCCACGAAGCAGTTCAAGTACGTCAGGGTTTTTCTTTTGAGGCATGATAGATGACCCGGTAGTAAAGGCTGTTGGTATGTTAACGCAACCAGATTCCTGAGTGTTGTAAAAAATTATATCCCATGAGAACTTTTCAATTAGCCCTGCAATATCTGACATGAAACGGGCCAACTTAAGCTCAAATCGGCCCCTGCTGTTCTGGATATTGATGGGATTTCTTTGTTTTCTCCTGAATGAAAGGCTTTTTGTTGTATGATTGCGATCAATTGGGATGGTTGAGTAAAACCCGGCAGCAGCACCGAGTGGATTACTGCCAAGAATATCCAGTAAGAGTTTCCCTTCATGGGCAAGTTCCAGCGAGTGTTCTCCAATTGCAGCAAACCACATGCCGACAGATGCAGGCATGGCGGGCTGAAAATGGGTATAGCCTGGCATTTGAAGTCGGGTAGTTTTTGTGGCTTTGTTAAATGCCGCAGTACTTAGCGATAATAGTTCCTGTGAAAAATTAACGGTAGTTTCGCGACAAAGCAGCCTCATCGCAACAAGCACCTGATCGTTTCTTGAGCGTCCGGTATGAATCCTTTTTCCTGCCTCCCCGCATTCCTCAGTCAGGAAGCACTCCAAAGCTGTATGGCAGTCCTCAAGTTCAATTGGTATTGGGAAGTCGCCGCTTTTGGATAGCTTATAAGCTTCCCTAAGGGCCGATAGTAAACTTATAAGATCATCTTTTTTAATTAATTCCTGTTTTTCAAGCATTATGGCCTGTGCGGCTGAAGCCAGAATGTCCCAGGGTAAAATTGAAGTGTCTATCTCTGGATCGTTTCCAACTGTGAACTGGTGAATGTACTCGTCAAGTGAGTCACCTTTGTCCCAAAGCCTGCTTTTTTTAACTTTCAAGTCTTATTCCTGTAATTTAAGTAATGAATTGATCATGGCTGAGATAGGTAAATGTATGGTCATGGTCTTCACCCACAAGGCAGCGATAATACTTTTTTATTTTCATCAGGTAAACACCAAGCTTTGGTATTCAGCTTCTCTTTAGAGATGTGTTCGATTTGTTGTTGCTCTAAGTTTTTGATTTGCTTTAACTCCTAGTATAGTGCCAAGGTATTATAAGTTTGATATCTATGTATTTGAATACACAGTATTTACCAAATTAACTTTTCACTTACATTTGTTAGAGGGCTTTTATATTTATACAGGATCTTCAGGTAATTGATTAAACTATAAGCACTAATTTAGTGCTTTTTATAATAAGTTTTTTAAATGAAATATCAAGTTCTTACTTTATTTCCAGAGCTCATTTCCCCGTTTTTGGGTAGTACTCTTCTATCGAAAGCTTGCAGCGCAGGTTCAATTAAAATTGATGTTAAGGATATTCGAACCTTTGCAATTAACAGGCAGGGCCAAGTCGATGATACCCCATATGGCGGTGGGGGGGGGATGGTTGCCAGAGTAGAAAGTTCCTCTAAGGCTGTTGAGGAAGCCAGGAATAATCAGCCCGGTGCAAAGGTAATCCTATTTCCTCCTAGAGGTCAGCGATTTACCCAGAAATTGGCAAGAAGTCTTGTATCGGATGCTATCAAAGATAACACGGGATTTATTCTTTATTGCCCACGGTACGAGGGAATAGATGAGCGATTTTCTGAAGCGTGGGTTGACTTTGAACTATCAGTCGGTGATGCAATCTATATGGGTGGAGAAGTGCCAGCACTTGCATTTATAGAAGCAACAGCGAGGCTTGTTCCAGGAGTGCTTGGTAACTCAGAATCAACAGAAGAAGAGTCATTTGAATTAGGGGGCCTGGAGTACCCTCAATATACCAAGCCACGTATATTTCGGGGCAAGAGGGTTCCGGATGTACTTTTATCTGGTAACCATCGGGCGATATCAGAATGGCGACTTAAAAGATCAATTGAGGATACTTCCCTGAGACGACCGGATTTGCTTTCAGAAAGTCTTCAAAATGCACTTCCGATAGAAAATTTAGATAAAACTGCAATTACCAGACCCCCTGTTTATCTTGGTCTTTTGCATTATCCGGTTGTAGATAAGCAGGGGGAGATTATCACATCGTCAATCACCAATCTTGATGTACATGATATTGCAAGAAGTGTCAGAACTTTTGAGTTAGATGCATACTATCTTGTACATCCTTCACAAACATTACGGCGACTTGTTAAACGTGTTTGTGACCACTGGTCTGATGGAACAGGTCGTGATTATAATCCCAACAGAAGTGATGCTCTTCAGTATATTCGTGCTGTCGCAACTTTTGATGATATGCTTTCTGATATATCCGAAATTCATGGTTGTGCTCCCCGAATTGTTATTACTTCTGCGCGGTTAGGTGAAAGGATGCTGGCCTATGATGAGTTTCGTGCGCTAATTCCAAATCTGGACACTCCACTACTGATTCTTTTTGGAACTGGTTGGGGGATACATTCAAGTATCACTGACAGGGCTGATTATAGATTGCAGCCAATATGGGGTCCCGGTGATTACAATCATCTTTCGGTTCGTTCTGCTGTTGCTATAATATTAGATCGTTTGTTTGGTTTCTGATGCCCTATACAGATCAAAATTCGGAAATTATAAGGCCTTTCAGACCCTACCTTGATGAATTCAGGGAAATTGTTGAAGATTCAATCTGGTCAAGGGCTGTATCGGAAGCAAGAACAGCTGAATTTGCCTTTGAAAACAGGGGCAAAGAAATTTTCGTAATTTTAAGACTTTCAAGGGAAAAACGTGCAGTACGTACAAGTTTTTCATTAGAAGATAATATTTACAGTACAAATTGTAGTTGTGAGAACGATCCCTGTATTCATCTTCTGGTAGCATCAATCAAAGGTAATAGTGATTGGAACAGTAGTTATTGTTCTGTAAATGAAATCTATACCCATGGGACAGCTCCACAATTGGAATATCATTTATATAAAGCGGAAAGTGATATTTTAATTAAGAGATATATTGTTCAGCCTGATGGAAGCAGAGCCCCTTTCAGTGATTCACTTGTTGAGTATGTAGGTGGAATATCTTCGGGCAGAATTAAGTCCGAAATGCCACTTGTAAGCAGCGAAGATTATGCTGTTGATCAAGCCTTGGGTAGATTGAAAAAGGGTTTAATAGAAAAAGGCTTTAGGTCAAGAGCATTGAAGGCTCTATCCGTTCTTTCCTCAGTTTATTATGAAGACATTAAAGTCAATGTTAACGAATCATCGGAGTGCTATTCTTTAATTTCACATATTAAAAATGATCAAGTAGTTATAAGTCCGGCAAAATCCAAAGGTGAAACTCTTTATCTTAATGGATATAAACTCTTATGGTGGGATGAGGTCGATAATAATGCTTCTTCAATTATAGAAAATGGCCGAAATATTTCTTTTGAAGAGCTGGCTGATTTTCTTGTTAATGAAATTCCATATCTTGCCAAATACGGAATAATTATAAATCCACCAGATGAAAACGGCTGGCCAAGGATAATGGAGCTTCCTGTCCTACTTAAGTTTTCTATCAGGGAGATAGAGGAGGGATTTTCTGTTTCGCCTCGAATTATCTATGGAGATCCCCCTGTAGCTGAGTTAACTGATCAAGGATTTTTTCAGATTTCCAGAACAATTGTCCCCAAGCGTGATTCGGCAAAGGAAAGAAGCCACTTGCTATTAATTAAGCGCTTGCTTGGTTTGTTCTCTGGAAATACCAAGTTGTTTTCGGGTCATCAGGCTTTATTGGCTGCTGAAAAGCTTTATCAGTCATCACTTAAGGGAGAGTGTAGTTTAACGGGAGATTCGCTGGATAATTTTCTTGTAAGTCTGTTACTGGAGCCCTGCTTGGAGGAAAGTGACGAGGGAATTAAATTAAAATTTAATATATCTGGTCAGGATTCATTAAGGTCTGAAGCAGGAGCCCTGATTGACCAAGAAATAACCAATTCTATTAATCTTCAGGATTTATCAGATTCATTTGACAGAGGGGAAGTATTTTTTGAAATTAAAAAAGGAACCTGGGCTCGTTTGCCAGAACAGTTTTTAAAAGAATCAGCTCAATTTCGCTCTTCCGGTTTTGGAATTGAATGGGGAATTTCAGAAGGCCTGAAAGGAGAAAGTAACTCTAGAAGTTCCAAACCAAAATCAGCTAAATTTATCCGTGACAGAGATGACTTCTTTACGGCCTTAAAGTTTGCCCCATTTCTTGGAGAAAAGGGAGTGCTTGCTGTTCATAATCATCTTGAGCGAGCTTCTTCTACTAGTGACAGCTCTGTAAAATATCAACTTCCAGAGAATATAACCCTTAGATCATATCAAAAAGAAGGGATTGCATGGCTTGGTGGACTTTCTCGTATACCTGGTGCAGGAGCTCTTCTCGCTGATGATATGGGACTAGGTAAAACACTTCAGGCAATTTTGTCACTTCAATTTCCAGCCTTAATTATAGTTCCAACCAGCCTTATTTCTCAATGGGAGAGTGAGGTTCGGAGATTTTATCCAGAGGTTAAATTAAATCTCTTTCATGGATCTTCCAGAAAATGTTCTGATGAAGCTGATATAACTATAACAACATACGGCTTAATTCGGTCTGATGTAGAGGAGTTAAAGGATATTAACTTCAGTACTATTGTAGTTGATGAAGCACAAAATATTAAAAACCCTGAAAGCCAGGCTCATATTGCTGTCTGTGAACTGAGGGGTAATTTTAAAATCTGCCTCACTGGAACTCCAGTTGAGAATTCAGCAACAGATCTTTGGAGTCTTTTCCGGTTTATCATGCCAGGACTTCTGCCACCTTTAGGTAAATTTGGAGAGATTTTACAGAAAGAGAATGGGCCACTCGTAATAAAAAAGATTCTTTCACCGTTTATCAAAAGGCGAGAAAAGGATGAGGTGCTAACGGAGCTTCCTCCTAGAACAGAGGTGGTTATCCCCTGTGTTATGTCAGAAAATCAGAGTAAACTTTATGATCAGTTAAAATCAAATGCAAGAGAAAGTGCAGATCAATATCTTGAAAAGTCTGGGGATATGATGGGATTTTTTGAGTTGTTGTTGCGACTTAGGCAGATATGTGTTGATCCTGCTCTTGCGGGAGCGGACAGTAAAGGAGAGGCCGTAAAGATAGATACACTTTTAGAGTTACTTGTTTCGTCCAGTGAGGCTGGACATAAATCCCTGGTGTTTTCCCAATGGACAAGTGCACTAGATATTATAGAGCCAAGAATAAAGCGGGAGATTGGAAATTGTCTTCGTCTGGATGGTCAAACAGTAAATCGTGATGCAGTAGTTCAGGAATTCAAATCTAACCCCAATATTCCAGTTATGTTGCTTTCTCTTAAAGCTGGTGGTGTCGGACTAAACCTTACTGAAGCTGATCATGTATTTTTTCTAGATTCGTGGTGGAACCCTGCCGTTGAGAGGCAGGCCGCAGATCGAGTGCACCGGATAGGGCAGGATAAGCCCGTTTTTATCTATAAGCTTGTTATTAAAGACAGTATTGAAGAGAAGATAATGGAGCTTCATTCGATTAAATCTTCTATCTCTGATGCCTTGCTTGGATCCTTGCCTGATTCAGGCAAGCTTAGCAAAGAGGATCTTCTTTATTTATTATCCTGATTATTTAGTTTTGCTTCTCGAGTTAATCAGGCTAAACTCAGTAGATGAGAAAAAAACTTTTACTATATTAAATTTATATTTAATTTGTTTTTTAATAGGAGAAATTTTCCTTTCGGCCTTTTATTCGTATAATTTTATTGTAGTTTCTCAGGAAAACATAAATATGAAAAATAAAATTGTGCTTGCTGGTGGATGTTTCTGGGGGATGGAGGAACTGTTCAGGAAATATCCGGGGGTTCTTGAGACTGAAGTAGGTTATGCTGGAGGAGATGAGAAGTTTGCCTTATATGAATTTGTTAAAACAGGAAATACGGGTCATGCTGAGGCGATTCGTGTAGTTTATGATTCATCAATTACGAGTTTAGAGCAAATTTTAAAATATTTTTTTAAAATTCACGACCCTACTACTCTGAATCGACAAGGAAACGATATTGGTACTCAGTACCGATCTGCTATCTTCTATTCAAGTGAAGATGAAAAGATTTTGGCAAAAAATGTTATTGATTCAATAGACAGTAAGAAGTTATTAAAAGGTAATATCAAGACATCGCTTGAACCTCTAACTACTTTTACTCCTGCCGAGGAATATCATCAGGATTATCTTCAAAAAAATCCCCGTGGATATACTTGTCATTTCGAGAGAGATGTGGATTTTTAAATTATCAAATCTGAATAATCAAGTTCAGTTTATTTATTTTCTCACCAGTGGGGGGTATCTCCATCCATCATGGAATAAGTTAAATTTGGTATGATATTTTCAAGTTCTTTATTTTTGCTCCAAAAAAAATAATCCTTGTAGTTCGTAGTTGAAATTTTAAATAGTCGTCCCTGAAAAAGTCAAAAACGATTTATATAATTTAACAGGAGATCCCTATGGGTCTAAAATAGCCCTTAAAGAAGAGAAAGAAGACAGAGATTCTGTTAAAAAATTTGGCAAAAATAATGTTATTTGAACCTCTCCACAAAAATACTGGTAATAGGGGTTGTTTTTGAAATTTTTCCTAAGCTAAATCAACACCGTATAATTTCAAAAATCCCTCGGAGAAATTGCGATCAGCAATTTTGAGAATGAGCTCCTCGGAAGACATCAAGACAGAACTTCTTTGGTGGGGGAAGCTATCTATTGATACTAAAATCAGACTTCTCCATTTAGCTCTTCAACCAGGTTTTTTATCCATTCTTATTAATTCCGGTCGATTCTTATAGCTCTTTATTAGGGATTCTTTCGCATTAACAATAACTTGGCAGTTTTTCAGGGACAACTATCAAATTCCTATTTCTTCAATCTTGAAGACCCGATTTTTAAAATAACCATTTCGCAACATACCCATAAATGATTTTAGAAAATAAAAAGGGTAGCTCGCGCTACCCAAAAAACTGTAAAAATTATCTGCCAAGAACTTAATTCTCAGATGCAATCTCCTCTTTATTTTTGATTGAATCTATGTTTTGTATCTTTTATTATGCGGACTCCTTTGATTGTGGTGGTCTAATCTCTGGGTCAGTCATGTCGGGTGGTAGTTCCGTTTCAATTCCTGTTTCTCTGTATGGAATCAGAACTAAAGGTAAAGATCCTACTTCAACTGGTATATAATCTGGTCTTTCATAAAGAAAGTTACTTATAAGCCAATCCAGATCCGGATCATCAGCTTCTTGGGGGTAAAATGGTCTAGCCATAGTTGTGACCTCTCTCTTCCTTGAGTGTTAACTTCGTTAATACGGCTTTAGGAGCAAGCAAATCCATGAGCATTGCGCCTGGTAAAACTCCTATCGACAGTTTATGAATTACGCTTTAGACTTTTGATTTGATGATTAGTTCTGCTTTAATTACAACTACTTGTGCGTATGTCAGGTGATTTGATTTTTCATTTATTCTGAAACAGTTGTTAGTCGGCCTGCGAAGAGCTCTTGGCGTGAACTCGGTTGAATACTCTGCCGAGTCGAGGCGAACCAGATAAATATATAGTGAACGTGGAGTCAGGTTCTTAAAAAACGGAACTTCTAATCACGTTCACTATGTTCTTGATTACGGCTAATTTTCTGATGATAACGAACTAATATTTCTTATTACTCAATGCCACCATCAATAACGCTTAACTCCGGGTCCGAAAAACTTTCCTCGTTTTCATCATGATAGCTGCCTTCATTGAAAGGCATTACTGCATTTGCGACCCCTGCGCTATCAAGAATCAGTGACCTGATTTCTTCGCGAATTTCCGGATTTTCCTTCAGGAACTGCTTTGCGCTCTCTCTTCCCTGTCCGATGCGTTCACCCTTAAAGGCATACCATGCGCCAGCTTTATCAATAATCCCGGCCTTTGCGCCAAGATCGACAAGTTCACCTGTCAGGCTTATGCCTTCATTGTAAATGATATCAAACTCAACTTCACGAAAGGGTGGGGCAACCTTGTTTTTGACAATTTTTACTTTTGTTCTGTTTCCAATTACCTCATCTTTTTCCTTTATGGAACCAATTCGGCGGATATCCATTCGAAGTGAAGAATAGAATTTAAGAGCATTTCCACCTGTTGTTGTTTCTGGAGAACCGAACATAACACCAATTTTCATTCGAATCTGATTGATGAAAACGATTGATGTTTTAGTTTTTGAAACCGCAGAGGTAAGTTTTCTTAGAGCCTGACTCATTAATCTTGCTTGAAGGCCTGGAAGAGAATCTCCCATGTCGCCATTTAATTCTGCTTGGGGAGTAAGTGCCGCTACGGAATCAACAATAACGAGATCTACTGAGTTAGATCTAACAAGGGTTTCAGTGATTTCCAGTGCCTGCTCTCCGGAATCTGGTTGACTAATCAGGAGCTTGTTTATGTCTACTCCAAGCCTTGCAGCATATTTCAGGTCAAGGGCATGTTCCGCATCTATAAAAACTACAGTGCCACCCTTTTTCTGAGTTTCTGCAGCAAGATGAAGAGTTAAAGTGGTCTTACCAGAAGATTCAGGCCCGTATATTTCAATTATTCGTCCACGTGGAACTCCTCCAATACCAATTGCCACATCAAGTCCGATACTTCCCGTTGATATTGCTTCAATTGGCTCCTGACTTTTGCCATCAGACAGGCTCATTATAGTGCCTTTGCCGTAGTTCTTTTCGATTACAGAGAGTGCCGCAGCCAGAGCCCTTTCCTTTTCAGAATCGGTTTTTATGCTGTGATCAATTGCTTCTTTTGTATTTTTTTTCATAACTACCTTATTACTCTATTGCCTTTTTATTATCGTTAACCTGTAATTCACACCAATTTTATCATACTGCTTTTTATAATACTGCCATATGGATATTGAAGTTCTCCCATGTAAAATGCAGTTCCCTTACAATTCCCGCATTAAACCAATCAATCGTCCCTGTATAGAAACTGAATCAAGTGTGATCGGTGTATGTGCCGGATTGTGCGGAATGAGCATGACTTTGCCTCCTTTTAATCTTCTAAAAGTTTTTAATGTAGCAGTACCGTCATCAAGAAGTGCAACCACAATTTGTCCATTGTCTGCCGTTTCACGCTTTTCAACTATAATAATATCGCCGTCCATAATGTGAGCATCAATCATGGAGTCTCCAGTCACCTGCAAACAGAAAATTTCTCTTTTTCGGTCGAAATATTGTGGAGGTATATCGATAGTTACACTTGAATCTTCAAGCGCTTCGATCGGTGCTCCAGCAGCAATCAGCCCAAGAAGTGGCACTGCGCAAGGTGAGTTTTGAATCTTTAAGTGGTCTGGATTCTTTTCTAGCAGTTCTATTGATCCATTTGTATTTTTCTTTATAAAACCTTTCTGTTCAAGTCTGCTTAAATGAAAATGTGCTGTTGATACTGATCTAACGCCAAGATATTCAGAAATATCCTTTAGAGTAGGAGCGAACCCATGATCGCTTATAAAATTTCTTAAATACTGAAGAGCCTGTCTTTGTACGGGAGCAAGGGCATATATTTCAGGGGAATTCGGAACTCCCCCGTCCCGATTTCCAATATCCTGCACTCTAACATTCTTTATGCCAGCTGACTTTTTTATTTTTGTTTTAGATGTTTGCATTTCCTGCTTGTCCGCTTATTACAAATCTTGCCCGCTATATGAATCTGCTGAAAAACGACGACTATTGACTAAATCCCCGTTCTTCGACTTTGAACAAAGTTCGAATTTTTCAACAGATTGGTAATGATATCCCCGTTATAATATCTCCGTTATAAATCTCATCTCTTGCAGCTCCCTGAAAATTCCAAACTAAATTTTCTATTTTCCAGAAATCTGTTCGAACTTTAATTTCTGGCTTTTATTGCTTTTTCGTAAGAGGTCGATTGTTTTTATGGTTGTACCATATAGAATTATAATAGAAAAGAGTTTTTTATCACTCATTTTCAAGAATCTTTTCGTCTCAGTATAAGGTAGCTGGCTAAGGCGGTGAGAAACAGGTGCGAAGTAGAAGTAATCACCCCAACCAGCTGAGACTGATCTTTTAGGCTAATAGAGAAAATTTTCAAAGAAATTAAAATACTTACAGAAAAAATAATAAGAGCCAAGGTTTTATTGTTCATGTTGATTTTCGAGAAAATGTTTATGCAGACACCGGGAGATTCTAGCATGTTTAGTGGAGAGGAAAAATATTTTTTCTTAGAATAAGCAAGGGTCGGACTTAATCCGCATTATTTAAGTTGCTGAAAATATTATCTATTTCCTTTGTGTAAAAAGCCTGGTGTTCTTTTTACTGGGCCTTCACACGAGATATAAAAAGGTTAGGTAAGAGCCTGGTTTCCGATTGGAAAATTAAAATATTAACAAAAAAGCATTAAAAATACTCATCATCCTTCTTGACAGCAGATCGAAGTCAATATATCAGGTTTAAGATACTTAAAATAGTTGACCTAAGATGCAATAATTCGAAGGTCTTTCTGCTTTAATGGAGGTAAATTACCGGAGTGCTGTGTTTGCCATTTCGGAGGTTTATCTTGGGGGATGCATCTCCTTGACCTCGGTTGTGATTGCCCTTTCGCTTGATTGTTTGGCGCTAGGTGAGAGTAATTTGCTTTGGGGTGTGAGGTGATGCTTGAAAACTAAATCTGAGAATTTATATAGGAACTCTTGCCTATGTCTGTTGCGAGATTTCGCGCTGGTGGTTTTGAAGAGGTAGAGAGTGGCGGAGCTGCTGCACGTACTGTTAAGCCGGAGAGAAATCTTCTGGCTGCAGTTCTAGCTCGGGCAATTTGCGACGCATTTGGTAGTGCTCAATGTGATCGTCATATTGTGAGGAGTGCAAGGCAGTGGCTCTTTGGCAAGCTGACTCCCACAAGGGCCTTTAGCTTTGCTTGGGTGGCTCAGCATCTGGATCTTGATCCGGTTGCGCTCCAGCATACTCTAAAGGGATATGAGCACAATCCTGACATGCTTGAAGAACGATTAAGTATGCTGCGTTAATAGCTTCGTAGTTAATAGCTTCGTACCTTGGTCATTTTTCCCTTGGGCGTTTTTTATATTACTTGAAGCAGTCGTAATTTGTTTAATGTTTATCGTGTGTTAATAAAGCCAAACGGCTTTATTAGTGGCATTTTATACTTCAAATATTTGTAAATTAGGACCTAATTAATAGTTTAAGTGTTTTATAGTGGGTCTCAGGTTTACATTTTTAGTAGGAAGATGTAGTTTCCGCTCCAAACTGAGCTATACTTACTTTCCTGATTTAAAGCCTTAATGATGCTGTTGGGTTTGAGGTTGGTAGGTAATGTTTGGTCAATTTAATTTATAGTTAATTCAGGTAGAGTTTGGATTTATTTTCGCATGGCAAAAGTATTTGTTGGTAATTTCAGTTTTTCAATTACAGAAGAGCAGCTTAAAGAGCATTTTTCACAAGTTGGAGATGTAAGATCAGTCAGTATAATGAAGGATCCTGTTGCTGGACGTTCTCGAGGTTTTGGTTTCGTTGAATTCCCAACCAAGGAACTTGCAGATAAAGCTATCGCTGATCTTGACGGTCACGTTTGGGAAGGTAGAGCACTCAAGGTAAGTGAGGATAGATCTGGTCGGCGCTTTGAAGGAAGTTCGGAAGAGGGTGGAAGTTCGGGACGATTTTCTCCTGCTCCGATGGGCTTCTTCAGGGCACAACCGCTTGATCTGGGCATAAAGAAAAAACAAAAGACCGATCCATTTTCTGATGATTCCGAATCAGTTATAGATTATAAGGATGCCAAAACCTTAAGTCGCTTTATGAGTGAGCGAGGTCGCATTCTTCCAAGAAGAATGACCGGTCTCACTTCTCATCACCAGAGAGTTGTTACAAAGGCGATCAAGAGGGCAAGGAATCTTGGTATTTTGCCTTATGCCAGTCGATAATGGTCTTTTATATATAGTCTCGATTTTTTTCGTGATTATGTTTGTTGTTTTAAGTTCTTATCTAACCTGTGAAACTAATGAGCGAGAATTAAAAAGGAGAGTTTTAAATGAGCTTTTCTAGGTCGCTTTCTAGGGTCATAAAGGATACCTGTTCTGGTTTGGCTCAGAATTCCTGGGTAAAGAGTTCTTGGGTGCAATCATCATCTGATCTCGCTTCAAATCTTGGGAAAAGGGTAATTACAAATATTCCATCGTTAAACAATTTGACTACAAGTGAGATACCTTTAGCGAGTGTTGATGATAACTCAATTGTAAGACTTGAGAATATTGACTGGCGTGATTTTTTTTCCAAGAAGCTTTCTGGCCTTGGACTTGAGATTGGTCCACTTCATCGACCCATGGTAACTCATAAAGACATGAATGTGCACTATGTTGACAGATGTTCCGTCGAAGATTTAAGAAAACACTATCCAGAACTAAACGAACTGCCTCTTGTTGAGCCCCATATTCTTGATGATGCTGAGACTCTCTCTACTGTCTCAGATGAGACTTACGATTTTCTTATAGCAGCCCATGTGATTGAGCATATGAAAAACCCACTTGCTTCATTGGAGCAGTGGGCCAGGGTTTTAAAACCTGGTGGTCTTATCTATATGATTGTCCCAGACAAGAGACGAACATTTGACAAGCAGCGTGTAAGGACAACTGTTGCTCATATTGTCAATGATTATCTTTCGCCTTCAAACGAACGTGATTTTGAGCATTATCTTGACTATGCAATTCATGTTCATTCTCAAACCAATCCTGACAATGCTATTTCAGAAGCCAGACGGTTGATAGAAACTGATTACAGTATACACTTTCATGTGTTTATGCCTGAAGATGTATTAGGCCTTATTCGCTGGTTTGGGGAACATGTAAGACCGCTTGAAATACTTGAAGGTCCTCATATGAGTCCATGTAGTGATGAGTTTCATTTTCTGTTGTCAGTAAGCAAGTCACATTAGCCCATTTTGGGTTTTTTACTGCAGTAATTGTATTTTATGGCTTGTACCAGATACACTTTCCCTTCTTTTTTGTAATTTTTGATAACTTTCTACCTGATTATATGATAGCATCATCTGGCTAAAAGATTATTTTTCAACATACCCTTTCATGCTACAATTCGCCTGCAGAATATTTTTTTATTTATAAAGTTATCAATAAACATCGGTAAGTAAGGAAACATATTATGTTCTCATTGTTCGAGTACGATATAAATGTACCTGTCGTTCACCGTAATCTCTCTCCAGCAAAACTTTACGAAGAGGCTTTACGTAATGAGAGTGGTTCTGCAATTACTGCACAAGGGGCCCTTACCGTTCGTTCTGGCGAAAAAACCGGACGAAGTCCGAAAGATAAACTGATTGTTCAAGCTGAATCCAGCAGGAATGACATATGGTGGGGAGCAGTTAACAAGCCGTGTGATGAAAAAGTTTTTACTATAAATCGTGAGAGAGCAATAGATTATCTAAATACGTGTCGACAATTGTTTGTTGTTGATGGTTTTGCCGGCTGGGATCCTGACTGCCGAGTAAAAATCAGAATTGTATGCGAGCGTGCTTATCATGCTCTTTTTATGTGGAATATGCTGATCCGTCCATCTGCTGAAGAGTTAGCGGGATTTGGAAGGCCTGACTATGTTGTATTTAATGCTGGTAAATTTCCTGCTAATCGTTTTACTGACCAGATGACATCAAAAACAAGTATTGATTTGAGCTTTGAGCGTGGTGAGATGATAATTTTGGGTACAGAGTATGCTGGTGAAATGAAGAAAGGCGTATTCACCATTATGAACTACCTGATGCCAAAGAAAAAAATGCTATCAATGCATTGTTCGGCGAATGAAGGGAAGAGTGGTGATGTTTCCCTCTTTTTTGGTTTGTCTGGTACTGGGAAAACTACTTTATCAGCAGATCCTGAAAGACTTCTTATTGGGGATGATGAGCATGTCTGGAATGATCATGGTATATCCAACATCGAGGGTGGGTGCTATGCAAAGTGCATTAATCTTTCTCCAGAAAGTGAGCCAGACATATATGCTGCTATCAAATTTGGATCTGTTCTTGAGAATGTCGTATATAATGAAGATAGCAGAGAAGTTGATTACTCGGATGGTTCTCTTACCGAGAATACAAGGTGTTCATATCCAATTGAGTTCATTTCAAATTCAAAGATTCCCTGCACAGGCACCCATCCCAGGAATATAATTTTTCTAACATGTGACGCTTTTGGGGTATTGCCACCTGTAAGTAAACTTGGTGCTTCGCAAGCTATGTATCATTTTATGAGTGGATATACTGCCAAAGTGGCCGGAACGGAGCAGGGAGTAACCGAACCCCAGGCTACCTTTTCTGCCTGTTTTGGTGCGGCATTTATGGTCTGGCATCCTGGTGTCTATGCAAAACTTCTAGCTGAGCGTATAGAAAAGCATGGGTCTCATGTCTGGTTAGTTAATACTGGTTGGTCTGGAGGTTCTTATGGAACGGGAACTCGTATTAAATTGCAATACACCCGGAGCATAATAGATTCAATTCATTCTGGAGCCCTGGATAAAGTCAGTATGAAGACAGAACCTGTTTTTGGAATTTTAGTTCCGGTTTCATGTCCAGGTGTGCCAGATGAAATTCTTTGGCCTGAGTCCGTTTGGAAAAATAATGAGGAGTTCAATACAACTCGCGAAAAATTAGCTGGTCTTTTTAATTCAAATTTCGAACTGTATAAGGATGGATGTAGTTTAGATATTATTAATGCTGGACCCAAAAAGCCTAATGATTAGATCTGTATTTTATTCGCTTATATGCGGATGGTGGAGTAAGCCCATTGAGCCAAATGAAAGAAACAAAAAATGTTATTCTGTCTCCTTTAGATCACAATTTGCCTAATCGCAACAGAAATTGGGAAGTTGTAGCTACTCGAAACTTTGGTTGGCAAAGAATTTCACCGGCACAGCTTTTCGTTTCTTCTTTTTTATTACTGATATTTACTGGTACTATCCTTTTTATGATTGTTCCAGTCTTTTATGTTGGATCTTCGTTAAGTTTTGTTGATGCTCTTTTTACTGCGACCAGTGCTGTATGTGTAACAGGTTTGATTGTTGTTGATACTGCAAGTTATTTTTCTACCTATGGTCAGATTTTTCTTCTTTTTCTTATACAGCTGGGCGGACTTGGTATGTTAACTTTTACCAGTATTATAATTGTCACTTTGGGTAAGCGTTTATCTGTTAGACAGGAGACGCTTTACTTTCCTTCGTCCGGTCTTGTTAGCTCAGGCGTGGATTCAAATCGTCTTGTTCGTCATATCGTGACATTCGCCCTGGGTATAGAATTTATTGGAGCACTTCTTCTTTGGATTTCGTTTGGACAACTTTATGGATTTAAGAATGGATTTTGGCCTGCAATTTTTCATTCAGTTAGTGCTTTCTGTAACGCTGGTTTTTCGTTGTTTTCTGATAGTCTGATGCATCTAAATACCAGCCCAGGTGTGTTGTTAACAGTGTCCTTTCTTATTACTACCGGTGGTATAGGATTTCTGACTCTTGAAGATTTCGCTTTGTACTTTTCATCAGGAAAAAAGAAGCGACATCGTCTTTCTCTTCAAAGCAAGATTATTCTTTTGACAAGTTTTTCGCTTTTGCTCATAGGTACATTGATGTTTGTACTGTTAGAGTGGAATTCTGGTCTATCCGGTTTAAGTCCTGAATTCCGGTTTGTCAACGCTTTTTTTCTCAGTGTGACCAGCAGAACAGCCGGCTTCAATTCAATAGATCACTCCTTAATGACAGATGCCGGTAACTTTTTTACAATTATACTAATGATGATAGGTGGTTCTCCTGGTTCTACTGCTGGTGGCCTTAAAACAACCACGTTTTTTTTAATTGGGCTTTTGGCCTGGTCCAGGATACGTGGTGATATGGATGCAACCTTCTTATCACGAAGTGTTCGTCAAGAGACCCTAAGTCGTGCTGTTGGTCTTTTTGTAATCGGATTTGGAGTAATTACGGTAAGTGTTCTAATGCTATCTGTATTTGAAACTTCTTATGGGATCCCCGGCAGGTTTCTTGAACTTCTATTTGAAGTAGTGAGTGCATTTAATACTGTAGGGTTGTCCATTGGCAATACTGCTTCCTTAAGCGATTCAGCAAAATTTTTGCTTGTTATTCTTATGTTTATTGGAAGAGTAGGCCCTCTTGCATTTGCTGCTGCCATTTTTACTGTCTCAAGTAGAAAGAAGAATTTTAGATACTCATACGAAGATGTAATAGTAGGATAATAATACATAGGGAGTTTCATGAAAAGATTTGTCATTATTGGCTTGGGAAATTTTGGCATGAGTGTAGCTGAATCACTCAATGCTAAGGGTCATGATGTAATTGCTATTGATTCAGATGAGGAAGTTGTTGATATGGTGTCTCGTTACGTTTCTCGGGCTGTTGTTGGGGACGGAAGCAACTTGACTTTGCTTGATCGTATTGGTGCAAGGGGTGCAGATGGAGCAGTTGTGTCTACTGGTGACGATATAACATCTAGTGTTCTTACTACTTTAGCATTGCAGGATGTTGAAGTAAAACAAATTTTTGTTAAGGTTGTGTCTGCGGAACATGCTCGTGTTATGGAGCGCTTGGGTGTTACAGAGTCGATTTTTCCTGAAAGAGAGTCTGCTATAAGTCTTGGTTCAAGGCTCTCTGAGAGGGCTCTGTTTCGTCATGTTCGACTTGGTCTTGGGTCTAGTCTTCATGAGTTAGGAGTGCCAGAAAGTTGGCAAGGTAAAAGTTTAAGAGATTTGAATCTTCCTGGTATTTTCAGCGTTACCGTTGTTGCCATTCACAATATATCTTCTGATTTTATGAGCATTCCCCCAGATCCAGATTTGATTCTTGATTCATCAACTACTCTCCTTGTTGCTGGTACTGATGAAAATTTGTCCAAATTATCACAGCTTAAGTGATGCTTAATCAATCTCATAATGAATCTGGTTCATCTGATCTGAAGAAATTACCATTGGCAGTGCTTCTTGGAACAAGATATCCGATTATTATGGCCCCGATGTTTCTTGTTTCAAATGAAGAAATGATTATTTCGGCTTTCAAGGCTGGTATCAGTGCCGCCATTCCTGCTTTGAACTATCGCACTGAAATAGAACTAAGGTTTGGAATAAGAAGATTAAAGGAAGGGAGTGTTGGTTCTTTTGGAATTAATCTTATCGTAAATAAATCAAATCTTAGATATCCAGCGCAGCTTAAAGTATGTTGTGAAGAACATGTTAATTTCATAATTACTTCTCTTGGATCGCCTTTAGCGACTATCAAGGAGGCAAAAAATTCTGGTATTAAGGTTTTTTGCGATGTAACAGATATTGAACATGCCAAAAAAGTTGAACAGCTTGGTGCGGATGCAATAATTGCAGTTAACAATAGGGCCGGTGGACATGCGGGTAATTTAAGTCCTGAGGATTTGATTGTTAAATTGAAATCTTCTTGTTCTATTCCCATTATTTCTGCTGGTGGAGTTGGTTGTGGCTCTGAGATGAAAAAACTCGTTTCACTTGGCGCAGATGGGTTTTCAATTGGAAGTATTTTTATTGCATCAACTGAATCAGGTGTCTCTGAAGAGTATAAGAGAGCATGTGTTGATTATGGTGCCAGAGATATCGTAATGACAACAAAACTTTCTGGTACCCCGTGCACTGTGATAAATACACCATATGTTCAGAAAATTGGTACTCAGCAAACATGGATTGAGCGAGTCTTAAATAAAAACAAGCGTTTAAAAAAATGGTTTAAAGCTTTTACTTTCTATAAGGGAATAAAGAGCCTTGAGAAAGCAGCTTTTAGTGCGACTTATAAAAATGTCTGGTGTGCTGGGCCAAGTATAGAGCATGTTAAGGAAATTTTACCTGTTGAGGAAATAGTAAGAAAACTGATTGATAAGTATAATGAAGCCTGACTTTACTTAAATTTTATTTTTCAAGCTAACTTGCATTTAAGGGTAATAAGTTATCTTCGGAGGGTTCTGCTATGAGTACATTATGGAAGATGAAGATAATGCTTGCTGTTATTGGTTTTTTACGAATTCCGATTATTGGTTTTGTAAGACCAAAACTTGTTATGCTTGATGAGAAAACTGTTCGGGTTTTAATATGTCTAAGACGTCGAACAAAAAATCATCTTGGTTCGATGTACTTTGGCGCACTTTCAGTAGGAGCTGATATTGCTGGAGGTCTCCATGCTTTTTATTTTGCCGATAAGTTAAATAAAAAAATTTCATTTTCATTTAAATCAATGAATGCCAATTTCATAAAAAGAGCAGAAAGCGATGTTACTTTTGATTGTTCCGACGGGATTCTGGTAAGAGAAGCTCTAAGCAGGGCAATTGAGTACGGCGAACGAATAAATCAGGTAGTCAAAGTTATGGCATTTGATAATTCCCAAGAGAAAGTTGCCGAATTTGAAATGATAATTTCAATTAAGAACTTAATATAAGTTGTTTTTATTGACCAAATTAAAACCCTACCTAACCAGTTTAGCGCTGTTACTTAGAATCTCTTTTTGCCTGATTTCTGCTTCCTGATGCCCGGACGTGTGACTGAATAGTGCGACTTCTGTTTTTCTGAAGTCTCATCTTTGTTCCAAGGCCAATAGTCTTTTTGTTGGATGATTTTATTAACTCTGCGCTCTTTTTAGAGTGCATCTTTGACTTTTTTTGCTTAGCTGCCTCAAGCCTTTCGCTTAGTGATTTTGTTGTTTTTTTACTCTTTGTTTTCTTATCTTTGGCGCCAGACTTATTCTTTGTTTTAGAGACAGTTTTTTTTGTGGCAATTGGCTTTGAATCTGATGTTACTTTCTTATTTGGCAAAGAGGCAGATCGTTTTACCGGCTTTATGGCTTTTTGAGAAGTTGGAGTTTTGGTTTTTTCGGTTTTAACTTCAATCTCATTTAGGTAATTTTCAAAACGAGACAAAACCTCTAAAAAAAGAGCAGCTTTTTTCTTGCTTCCTTCGTTTCCTTTGGCAGGTTTCTTTCTTTTTGGATCAGTCTTTCCAAGCATCTCTCTTTTTTGACTTCGGGAAAGGTCTGTATATTTATCACGCAGCTTTCTTGCTATAACAATTTTTTGTTTAACTCTAGAGGTATCTGGTTTAACTTTTTTAAGCTTTGTACTTGCTTCATAAATTTTAAATTCTTCGGCTGTACATAGAGCCTTGGCAATTGCGGTACTTGTAGTCGTATTTATTTTTTTTGTCATGATTTAATGCACCTGAGTGTTAATGTAGATTTTTTATTTGCGGAAATTATATAATTTTTAAGATGTATTGGGAAGAATTTTTTAATTTATCTTCCATATGCCCTTAGCGAAGATGGATAATATATCTGAAGTCAGGTGTAGATTCTATATTTTCTGGTTTTTCAATCCAGAGATTTAAATTAAGTCGAGCAGGTAATTCCTGTGTTTTGATTGCACCAAAAAGGTCTTTAACAAGCGGGCTGATATTGTTGCATCCTTCTGGGGTTCGGCAACTAGTTCCGCGATGATAATAAAACTTTAATTCAATTAATTTTGATTCAAGTTCAGAAAAAGTTATATTCATTGAATCTGTCTCGGAAAAGCCGATAAAGGAAAATCCAAAGTCCTGTGCATTGACCGGGTCAAGGCCCATATCAATCTTTTGAGTATTAATTAAATTCTTGAGGCAGGAATTCTTCTTTAAAAGATTGATATACTCACTCATAAAGTAGACAACTTCTGCCTTGTTTTCGGCGGGGCTCCAGAGTACGTCCGATTTTCTTGGCCAGAATGGACAGGGTGAACCTGTAACAGCCGGAGAAATTTTTGGATTCCATTCAAAATCAGAATTTTCTACTGTGTAAGTTAGAGGCTTAAAAGTAACCAGATAAAATGGATTGAAAATTTCTTCTCCACGCAAGCTTGGACCGGCAACGCTCCATTTGGCCAGATCTGGGGAGCGAAGATGTTGGTAGTAACCATCAAAACCCCACCATCTAAGTCCATCTTCAATTGACCCATAGATGAATCTTGATGGTTGATACTTGCCAGCTATTAAGTCCTTGTTTTCAGAAACACGCATGGTTCTAAGTTTTAGGATATCCTCCCGTGTCTTTAGTGACAGATTCGGAGTAAGATTCCATTTTGTTTGTATTAAATCTGATCTGTTTTTTAATCCCAGGAAGCATTGACCAATACAAAGGGCGTTTTGGTGTGGAGTGATTTTGTTAAAAGTATAGTGTGTCCTTCCAAGTAGAACAACTACAAGGACCGTTCCCCAGAATACACTCAAGAATTTGTCAAATTTGAAAGGCAAAACTTATTTCTCAAAGTTACTTAATCTTGAGTATTCTATACTTAATTTTACATAAATAGAAGGGGTAATTTTTGCGATTAAATACCTGCTGAGGAGTTATTATCTTGCATCATTAATATTCTCTTTTTTATAAGAATTAAATTGCCATAGTTCCGATTTATATCCATATTTACTAGTTAAAATTTAATATGAACACATTCAAATTAATAAAGCTCGCTGGTCTGTTTTATGTTGTCCTTGTTACTATTGATATTGTCTGGTCTACGATTAAATAGCTGGCGTTATTTTATGTAGGTTCTTGTGAAATGAAATTGAATTGACCTGTCAAGTTTGGACTACCTTATCTAATGTATAGTTTGCGATGAATCAAATTTATCCAGAAGTAAATGAAATTATTGCCAATCGATATCTTGTTTTAAAAGAGACTGACACTGGACTTAACTCCAGAATTTACAAGGCAAAGGATACCAGACAGGATAGCCTTGTAACACTGAAGGTTCAGACACTTGAGGATTCCGTGCGACCGATTCTTCCTGCAATCAGAGCAGAAGCTGAACTTCTAAAGGGTAGCAATTTCCCCAATATTGTAACTGTTATTGATTTTATTGCCGATCAAAATCGCATTATTGTTGTAAATGATTATGTCGAAGGCCATTCCCTTGCGTCAGCTGTAAGGGATTTAGGAGTTTTTGGAACAGATTTCATTACCCAATTTGCTATAGTAATTCTTGAAAGCCTTTCCCGGATTCATAATGCAGGTATTGTACATGAAAGCATAAACCCTGTTAACATATTGTTTGGTAAAAATGGCAAGTTCTGGCTTACAGATATTCTAACAAGTCATAATTACTCATCAACAGGCGTTAGGGCTTCCCAGAGTCTTGTTCTGCCTTATGTTGCACCAGAAGCATACGCCGGTGAAAGAACTGATATGCGTTCTGATATTTACTCACTTGGTGTTTCATTGTTTTTTGCTGCCATAGGAGATCTGCCCGAAGAAATTAAAACTATGTACCTTTATGGTCTAGGGGATGGAATAGATATCAGAAAGTTTAACCTTGGAGTAAGTGATAATTTCGCTGTTGCTATCCAGAAAGCAACATGTAGTGATCCTGCTGACAGATTTCCTACAGCTGACATGTTTTTGAACGCTTTATCAGAGCAAATAACTTTAAGTTCAAATCAGAGTTATTATAATATTGATTGTATGCCTTGTCTTTCCTGTTCAGAGAAAGTTATGTCTACCCTTGGAGTATGTAAAAGATGTATATTATCAAGCAAGAATTCCCAGTTAGCTTTCGTATATGTGCAGAAGATCGGGATGGGTTATTTTGGTGATTCCAAAGCTGATTCTATAAAAAAGAACCTTGTATCTCTGATTAAAATTGATAAATCCTTCAAAGAAGTAGATGAGGTTGCAAGTGGGCAAAGGCCACTTCTTAAATGTCCACTTGGTCTGATCAATCAGGTTCGTAAGTATTTATTGCAATTTGATATTGATGTTCGTATCGTAAATGATACTAGTTTCTTTTCAAATTATCCATCAGATATTCTTGTGATTATTTTTCTTGTTATGCTCTCGTCACTTTTTGCCCAGATTAAAATTGGAGAAGGATATCTGCTATCTGGATTGTTTGTGTCTTTATCGCTTGCTTATTTCTCTCGTCGTATTACCAGAAATGATTTTTTAGGTATGCTTGATGAAAGAAGGTCTTTCCCTGGTGAAATCAGGAAGAAAATGGATGATTATCTTGGAGCTGCAGAGCCCCTGCATGTTCGAATTTTATTGGCGCGAATTATTGTAATGTCAGAACGTTTATTTCGTTTCACTGCAACTGATTCGTTCAACTTGTCTCGTTTGCTGGTATTTGTTGGTGAAACTTCAGATAAATTGAGAAAAATTGATAATAGTTTTGATTCTACGATCAAGGCCGGGCATGTTATGGCTCATCCTGCCGAGGCGGCCCAGTTTAAAAGAGCAAGGTCCAGGCATATTATGTCCATACTAAGGGCTTATGAGTTGCTTTTGTCTTTACTGGTATTTAAAGGTCTGGAACAACCTGATAATTCATCAGATATTGATCTTAGTAATGTTATAGATCTGGAAGAAAGAGTTGATAATATAATTCAGTAGGGTAATTATAACTTGTCGAAAACTTCTTCTTTATCAATTAATCCAACTTCCTCCAGGCTTTGAATTGTTGATTTATTTTTATTCGCCCGAGGCAGGTTAATTGCAGAAGCTACCTTTGAAGCATCAACAAGCTTTTTTGAAACGAGTTTTAGATTTTTTTCGCACTTTGTCAGTGCTTGTTGAAAATCAAAGGACTGTAAATATTCCATGTTTTCGCTATTTAGACCGAACTCATCAATCTGTTCAACGGCGGATTTAATAAGATTCATATTAGAGTTAAGCTCAGAAATGAGTTGAGCTCCCTCCTTTCCAAGAGAACCTGGATAGTCTGCAGACTGTGGAATTACGACCATTGCCTGCCCGATAACCTTGTCAACCCTCTGTCTTATAATCTCTAATGTTTTTGAGTTCTTCTGTCGTTTAGAGAATAATACAAAGCCTGAAAGTAGTGCTATTGCACCGGTTACCATTATAGCTATTGTAAGAGTATCGTTCGTCTGAAACATTTACTTTTTAGCTTTATTTTTGTGTTAAATGCGTATTTCCTGTTCAGTCGGCCAAATTGGTATGATTCTTTAGGCGTAATATTTGAATATGAATTAGTTGAAGAGATCAAAAATTAATATTTGGAAAAAATAGAAAAACTAAACTTAACCTCCTGTTTTTACTGAGGAATTCTATTTTTTGAAGCATTCTGTCTTATTCAGCCGATATGACCTGGTAGTGGCTTGGTTTTGTATAGTTTTAATTAATCTGGTTGATCATTATGTGCTTAAGAACAAGTTTTTTTTCGAGAGTTACGTTTATTCTGTTCGTTTCATCTTTATTTTATTTTTCGCCTGTGTTTGCGGAACAAAAAGCTAATGGAACCAAGTATGTAAACAAGTCTGGAAGCCAGTTTCAGGATAGTAGATCCAAAGAGTCCACTGCAAAAGAACCGCAAGATGATGAAAGTACCGGGGCGGAAGATGAAGAGTCCGATCAATATTATGATGAAGAACTTGCTCAGGATACTCACTATGATCACAGCGATTATAGTTATACTGGCTATGGCGCAGGTTCATTTGGTCTCAGACCGGGGCATTAGTTCCTGTAATAGTCTTTAGAATCTACCTTAGACCTGTCACCAATTACGCATTTTTGTAAAGAATATTTCGGTCTCAATACCGAATTAATCCAGAAAATATCGGTTTAGGTGCCGAAAAATTTTGGTGTAGCTGGTTTTTGTTTTATTGGGCTTAATATACTGAACGCCTATGGGGGTCTATGCAAACACGGAAAACCAAACTGCGTTCAGTATATTCAAATTAGTCTGGAGAGAGATTTGTAAATCAGGGGTTAAGTCACTTTTTGGGGAAGTTATGCGGGGGTTGTTGTAAATTTCGGTAGAGAGCTTTCACTTTAAATTTAAGGAGCCTATATGGAACTTTCAAGATCAGAAGCTGAGAAGCTTCTTTTTGAATATACATTATCAGATAGTTTGCGTCGTCATGCTTATTGTGTTGAGGCCTGTATGCAGTGGTATGCAAGACTAAATAATGAATGCGAGCTTCTTTGGGGTATTACTGGTTTGCTTCATGATTTTGACTACGAACAGTTTCCTGAGCCATCCCAAAATGGACATCCGTTTGTCGGCGTTGGTATTCTTAGAAGTAAAGGTTATCCTGAAAGCATTTGTGAAGCCATAATGGGACATGCCTTGTACTCAGGTGTGCCAAGAATTAGTTTGCTTGCAAAGACTCTATTTGCATGCGATGAGTTAAGTGGGCTGGTTTATGCTAGCGTACTAGTTCGTCCAGACAAGAACATTGATAATCTCGAAGTTAAATCAGTAAGAAAAAAGATGAAGGATAAAGCTTTTGCCAAGGGTGTGTCTCGTGAAGATATTTATCTTGGATGTGAAGAGCTTGGTATTGATCTTGATGTTCATATTGAAAATGTAATAGAGGCCATACGAAATAGTAAAACTCTGGTTTTTTGATGCTGGTAGATAAAAAATTAATTGTAGTAACAGGGACAGATACCGGAATTGGAAAGACTTATTTTGCTTCTGGTATTACTTCTTCTTCTTTAAGCAGACTGGGTTACCGTGTTGCTGTATGTAAACCTGTAGAGACTGGTTTTTTATGTTCTGAAAATTCAGACGTAGAAAAACTAAGACAGGCTGCGGGAGCTTGGCAGACAATTGATGAGGTGGTGGCGTACAGTTTTTTTGATTCAGTTTCTCCTCACATTGCTGTTGAGCGAAACCAAAAGCCAATTATATCTGCTGGATTCTGAAAGGGGGGATAGAAGAGGCTCCTTAAAACGCTTTTATCTCCCCTTGGAAATTTTCTTGTTAGAATAAACTAGAGAATCAGACTGGTGCTGGAACTTTTTTTTCGATTTTTTCGAAAGTGGTGCTCACTGTACTTTTTGAAAAGTAATTTTCTGTAAACTGTGCACTAAATGTTGCCAGCGAAAGTGGAATTAAGTCCTCAAGATCGTCATTGGGGTCCTCTGCCGTAATCAGAAACTTAAAACACAGACGAGTATTTGTTCCCAAGCAAATTTCAACAGCAACAAAGCCTGCCACTTCTCGTTTGTGATAAATATCAAAGAGTGTAGGCACTTCATTGGCTCTACGTTTATCGAGCGGAGCCCGTTCGATGATTTCCATCTTCCCATTTCTCCTAAACAAAAAACAACCATCCCTAAAACATGATTTGGAGCATCTTGCCCTATCCCCTAAATGCTTGTTTACTCCTGAAAATTAAACAAAACAAGAATATTATGTCTAGAATCAGACATTTCCTACTATCTTTGTGTCTTTCCCACCCTCTTTAAATAAATTGTTTCTGTTTTTTACTATTTCTGTCGATCTATCAAGACGTTATGAATTTTATTAAAACACTTCTAAAGGTCTTGTCTTTATCCCATCACGGGATTTTTTTTGTCTTGTTCTTCATCCTTTACTTTAATTTGGTATCTTTGTCTGAGACCAATACTAAAAATCTTGAAATTAACATTCAGAATTTCCGTCCAGATAGTAAGAGCGAATTACCAAGGAACAACGAAGCTGATTTCCTGATACGGGATACCTATAAAGCAGCCTTGAATTTTTTTAAACTAAAGAACCTTGATCAGGCATCTGTCCAATTCGTTCTTTTAAGAAGCTTTCTAACTGATAATAATTATCAGGGTGCACCAGATTTATCCTATGAACTAATTAGCCTTGCTGGAGATCGATCATTAGGATTGGAAGAGCGAAAATATCTTCTTTTTCAAGCAGAAAAACTTACCTCAAATCATCCTGGGGTGCTAATCGCTTCAAGCTCACTGAGAGATGTAAATGGTGTTTTTGAATCGAGCAAAAAATTTGTGCGTGGTCTATTATTATTACCTGAATACCCTGTACAGATGGGTATAGTTATTAGTCGAGTTTTTATCCTGTTTGTTCTGTCATATTATTTTTGTATTTTATTTCTAATCGTATTTCACCTTGTAAGTTATGGAGGTGAATTATACTATTCTATTTCAAGGATTTACCCTAAAACTATTTTTGGTATTCCATGTCGAGGTCTTGCAACTGTTTTAACATTCGTATTTATTTTGTACTTGCCCCTTTTTCTCCCAGCATTCATCACAGTGATATGTTGGGGTCTTATGCTTTTGACATTTGTTCCTCGCCCACGTTTTACAGCTTTATTTATGGCTTTTCTGTTAATACTTTCGACATTTGGCATGTCAAGAACTCGGGAATTGCTTTCAATTTTGGAATCACCAGCAGTTACTACTTTGGAGCGTGCAAGTAACAAGTTATATGCACCCAGATCAATCGAGGTAATTGAAAAGATCAAAAAGGAGGATGAAAATAATCCCTATTATCATCTACTTCTCGGTCAAATCTTTCATAGATCAGCTGATCTTGGGTTGGCAAGTGAATATTATTCAAAAGCTGAAAATGATGCTGGCATCGATAGGAGTATAACATTTCTCGTGAGAATGAACCAGGGAGTTATAGAATACAGTAAGGGAAATTTATCTGCAGCCCATAATAAGTGGACAGAACTGTACAATGAAGGTTGGAATGAATTTTCTTTGATTTACAATCTGTCTATTTCTTCCGTAGATATGTTTGATAATGAAACATCTCTGAGATTAATAACATATATGCAAAAGAACTATCCTGATGAATTTAGAATAGTAAGTGAGGAACAGGGTGAGCGTTTGAAGCCTTTGCTTGCGAGCTTACCTTCTAATTTTTTGAAGGATATGATTTTTAACAAGATAATATCGGGAAAAGGGTTATTCAACCAATATACTGGCGAGTCAGACAATAAAGATAAGATAAAATATGGTTTTGATTTGCTGGGAACAGCACCAATGGTATTCTATAAGGGTTTGATTATATTACTTCTTGTAATTGGCATTTTTCGACTTAAAGCTCCATCACAACGATATAGGGGAAGTCTGGTTACAAAACGTTTATTTATATCTTTAAAATACAATGTCAAAAATTTCCGATTTTTTGATGCTACATGTAATTATCTAAAATCAAATGAGTTATCATCCCTCATGTTACTATCTTATTTATCAACTGTAATACTGATTATTCTAAATTATCCATTTAGTATTGTGCCATCTCAGCAAGGTGGATTTGTATTCCTTCTACCATTAGTTGTGCTTCCCGCTTGTATTGGTGCCTTAGTTATTGTGAAGAAAAATATGAGTAATCAGTAAATTAAGAATTACATATTTAAAACTATGGATAAGAGCTTAAAATTTGCGGTAGATGACATTATGAATGATGCTCTCCCAGTGAGCGCCCTGCCTGATTTGCTTCGGGGAATTTCAAGGTTCAGAAAATCAGGCGTTATTGAGTTTAAAATTTTAATTGATGATAGATATAATAATGGAAATTTGTATTGTTTTGATGGCATGTTAGGAGCATTTGCTCTTAGAGATGTTAAGTTTTCAAACCATTTTCTTGATCGATTACATCGTGGCTCATTGCTGCCAGACAATGTTTTTGAAGTTTTAAAAGAAAGCGATTTGGAAGCAGAGGATTTGTTAAAACTTTTATATTTGGAGCCTTATTTAAGCGATAAAAAGGTTTCATGTCTATATTCTGGAGCTATTGAGGAGTTTCTTTTTAGCATATTAAGTTCGAGGAGTGGAACTGTTCAATTCCAGGCCCTTCGCTCTGATTTGTATTCTGCGTTTGTTTCAAATGAAGATCTTGAGATAATTCAGCTTTCCAGGGCATTTCAGGAGAATCCTGATAACATAATAAAAGGACAGCAAAATTCTATATCTGAGCATGGCATATATCCCTGTCAGTTACTTCTTGATTATGTTGAAACAGAGTTAGTTCGCAGAGAAATCTCACAAGGAGAGGCTTATCTGTTTACTACAGCATCTTCAACTCAACTTATTCTTCTTGATCATGTTGAGAGAAGTATACTTAGAAAAGCTGAAGCTGAAATTTCTCTTGGCGAACTCATTAATTCAGTTGCAGATTCAAGGCGTGTTATATTTGAGTTGGTACGTAAATTAAAGGCAGATGGAGCTCTGGCAATTGAAGAGAAAAGAAGTGAAGATAAATCAAGTCATGCTATGACTACAGATTATATAGGATCTTCAATTCCCATTAAGGAAGGGATATCTGATAAGTCTGAAAAAATTGACACTATTGAGCTTGGTATATTGGAAAAATTGGATACTTATCTGCTTTCTCCGGAGGGAATTGAGTGGATTCTATGGCGTGTTTTTATACCATTTGTGATTCTTTCAATTTGCTTTGGATTCAAAGGAGTTATCACTTTTATGGATGAAATAAGACTATTTATTAACGGGTAATGGGGCTTATTGCTATTATGGCGGACTCAGTACCTGAGACATCAGATCTTTTGATCAATTTTAATCGAGAAATCTACTCTGATTCGGAGTTTTCTATTTATGAGGCTACCAGCGGTAATGCTGGAAGTCGTTCCCTGGTTCTTGTGGTTACTGGAGCAAGGGTGCAAGATGCTTCTATGGAAGTGGCCAGAGAAATCAGGGATTCTTGTGAATTAATTAACCAAATATCAAGGAATACAAAAGGTATAATGCCAATATTAGATAGTGGCGTAACCCCTGATTTGCATCCATTTTTTGTATCATTATTTCCAGATGGTGATCCGCTTGGTTCGAAATCCTTTTCGGATGTTTCTGATATTTTAAATCTTGCAGATACAATGCTGAATATATTGCATCAACTTCATGAAAGCGGAGTGTGGCAAGGAGGATTTAATATAAGGGCAGAGTGGTACTCAGATGGCGATTCAGTATATCTGATTTTTCCTGGTTTGCGAGGTGTGCTTCGAAAGGTACTGGACGAAGGTAGTCTTGCCCCTGTGCAGGAAAGAGCAGCTACGGGGGCTTTTATCTTTATGAATTCGGTTCTTTCTGCACAGCGAGATATAAGAAATCTATGTGATCTGATGTGGTATATGGCAGATGTCGCTCTTGGAGAATATGGGAATGTTTCAGATGCGAAATTTAAAGCAGTTCGTGACATGTTTAAGCAGTATTCTGAAGAAGGAACTGGTGAAGATTTTACTGTTTCTTCCTTTAGAGCTTTTTTACAACTTGTAAAGGGTGAAATAGTTTCTGAAGACACCAAACCTCTAGGTAACACTCACGATCAAATGAAGAATTCAGATTATCAAAACAATGATTCTTCTTTTTCATCCGGGAATTATCTTGAAATAAATGCAAAATCAGTCTCAGAGTCCTTTTCGGAGAAAGCTAAAGAGGTATTTGGACGTGCGGCAATACAAGATGATCTTTCATCAAAAAAAGGTAAAAAGACGATCAAATTCGTGATGGCTATGGTCGTCACTATTCTTTGCTGGTTTTTTCTTTCATATTTAAAGGATTTTTTCCCAGAGAAGGACAAGATAAATCATTTATTTACTAAAATTTATCAAGGCGATACTTCTGGATCACCTGGTGATACTGGAGAAAAAAATATCGATAAGGCAATTGTCAATCAGGATAACCTTGTTGATATTGAGGATGTGAATAATTATGATTCTGGACATAATGTTGAATTGACTGATAGTAATGGAATGTCAGATCCTGATACCCGACTGACTTTTCTTGATTCCATATCTTCTCCCATGAATTCCAGAGATATGGAATCAGTTCTGGAATTATTGGTGGCTGAAGATTTTGAGATTCGTGTTGCTGCAGTGAGGGTTCTTGGGGAGAAGGCTCCGCGCAATAATCCACGAGTTTTAAGGGCTATTGAGTTAATGCTTCAGGATGAAGATCCTCTTGTACGGGGTTTTGCTGCTTTTTCACTGGTAGCATACGCTGGTAAGGATTCTGTGGAGATGCTTGAGAAACATAGAGCCACAGAAAAAAGTGAAGTTGTGATATCAGCTATATTCAGGGCACTTAAGCGTATAAGGTAATTTCAAGTGAATGCTGATTATTACATTAAAACTCATTCTATGGGCTTAAAGTATGTCTTCTTGTTTTGGCTGATCTTTGTCAACATTTCATGTACTAATAAATATCTCCCTTTTTTGATTTTTAAGAAAAAATCTGAAATTTCATCAATTGAAGAGGTGCTTCCAGAAGAGCAACCATTTGAACATAAAGTATTATCTTCTAATGAAAACCTGAAGGAATTATCAGATTGGTACACTGGCGATGCTGGTAATTGGAAAATATTGATGAATTATAACGGGAAGACAAATGATTCAAAACTAAAACCTGGTGAGATTATTTTTATACCTTACGAGATATTATATCGTACAGACCGTTATGTAAAAAAAAGGTTAACTAAGTCAATCAAAAAAAACGTAGAGTTATCAGTTGACAAGAGCAGATCATTGAATGAGGTTACAGTTGGAAATGACATCAAGGGTTCAGATGAAACATTAGATAGTCCTGATCTTGACGAAATATCCAAAGTTGATTCTCTTAAGGAAGAATCTGGACGCTCTGGAGACTACACTTCAGAAATATCTTCTGGTGTATCTTCTGGATCAGTAGAGGTGTCAGTAAAAGCAGATACTGACATGCTGGAGGGAGAAGAAAATGTTAATAACAGAGAATCTTCAGGCACACTATCTCCTGTAAATAATCCTGATTCTGCCATAAATCACCCGAATGGTTCCCGTGAGCACCAAAGAATTCGTCTACTTAATGAACTTCTTTTGCAATAAAATGAATTTGTATGTAGCATTGCGCGATTACTATTAGTGCATGTTAGCTTCTACTAAATAATTCATTCAAATAATTCCATATGTTTTCAGAACAGGATATTGAAGCAGGTACTCTCCTCCTTGATCGATTCGAAGTTATAGAGTTGATAGGAAGGGGAGGAATGGGAGTGGTGTATAAGGCGATTGATCATGAGCTTAATGATCAAATTGTTGCAATTAAGGTTCTTCAACCACAGTATCTTAATGATGTAACCATGTTTGCTCGTTTCAGGAAAGAAGTAGCAATTGCAAGATCTCTTACTCATTCTGGTATTGTCAGAACCCATGATCTGTTTCGAACCAGGGAAGGCGTAAGTTTTATTTCAATGGAGTATGTTTCTGGAAGAAGTCTGAAAATTTTAAAGAGGAATCCGGATGAACATTTATCCAAAGTTATTGAAAGGCTCCTTGATCCCCTCGATAAGCTACTTGAAGCATTGATCTATGCTCATTCTCAAGGTGTAGTTCACCGTGATCTCAAGCCGGCAAATATAATTTTAACTGAACAGGGGGAGATAAAGGTTGCTGATTTCGGAACGGCAAGAGTACTTTCTGAGTCTACAGGAATTACTGAAACTGGTTATGTAATTGGAACTCCTGATTATATGTCACCTGAGCATATAAATGGTGGTACAATAGATGAAAGAAGTGATATTTATTCCCTTTCGATACTTTTATATGAACTTATTGTCGGTGAAAGACCCTTCTCGGCTCCAACGGCAGTTGGTATTGCTTATATGCATGTGCACGAATCTTTGCCAAGACTTGGAGATAATGAAGAATTATCTGCAATGGTTAATGATGGCCTTATTGAAAAAATTGACAATGTATTAGGAAAGGCAGGCGCCAAGGATAGTGAGGACAGATATGCTTCTGTAAAAAATTTCAGGAAAGCTCTTTTCGAAGTATTAATTACCATTACTAATATGGATCGATCAGTAATTTTTGAAGAGAGTGGTTTGAATGGTTCTGATGAGTGGCATCTGGGGGATTCTGAAGAGCCAGTTTTTTCTACCCCAAAACCAAATAGTAAAAAAAGTAAAGGAACTTCAGATCAGGATCGCAAGTTGGTTACTCAAAATAGGGGAAAGAAAAAAGAAGTTGCTTCATACATATACAGGAATAAATATGAAGACAATGATGTTAGCCAATTCAAATCAGGTAATATCATTTCATTGTTAATTCTTTCTATCAAGTATATTTCATTTTCAGTTGTATTATTTGTTATTTTCTTATTAATCGTTTCCCCTGGTTTTGTCTCCTTTGTTAAAAGTGCATTCAAGCCTGAAATTTATTCTAAAGCAGACAGAGATTTGCAAAATTTGGGTGTTTCTGAAAAACCAACTGTAATTTCTCCTATGGACAAGGAGCCTGGAGTACCAATGGTGGTGCCTCCTTCGGACAAAAATAATAGTGTAAATGGGGATTTTGTAAAGAATTCTCCTGGGATGCTCCCAATACCTTCTTATTTGCCAGGTTCAATTGTTGATGTTACTAAAATTTCTTTTCGAAGTTTTACTCTTGCGCCAGATATCATCTTAAATGAAATTCCAGTTAAAGATAGCGCTCTTGAGGGATTTGATATGATACCTGATGGTAGTATCAAGTGGATTGCAGAGTGGGAATCTTTCGGCAAGGAAATACCAGTCAGTTCTGTGTGGGTAAATGTATTTTCTCCGAGAATGAAAAGGGTTTTGGCTCGCTCAGAGGCTGTAAAAGTCCCACAATCTTCCGATGGAAGTTTGCCTCAGTCAGGTTCTTTCATAATAAAGTTTGAAGGTACTATTGGTGAGATGCTAATTGAGGAGGGTATTGAATTATTAAGGCTTGATTTGATACATGGAGGTGAGCTTAAAGCAAGTATACCTATTAGAATGTCAGGGTTAAGTGTAAAAGATATCCCTGAGGCTGACTTGAGTAGTTCATTGGATGATGAACCACTCAATAAAATACCAGATAGTGATCCTGTAATGGAATCACCTGTTAGACCATTGCTACCCCCGGTCGAATCCGTTTCACCTGTTAATACAGATGCGGAAAATGACAAGGTTAATGGAAGGGCGTTAAGTTTTAATGGTATGATAGACATATATCCTCCTTTTGGAATCTCCAGAACCCCTCATCCTTTTTCCCTAAAGCTAAATGAGCATAGTGATCGTACTTTAAGCGGTTCTGGAAAAATTGATGGTGTTGGTAGTTTTAGTGTAAGTGGAAGATTGTATGATAATTCGATTAAAATTGTGTTAGTTAGTGAAGTGAAAAGTGGTTCCGCAGAGGTTCTGACTTTGATTGGTGAGAGAAAAGAGGGTACTATTTTTACTGGTACCTATCAGTCCTCAAGAAGTTCGGAACGTGGATTTTGGAGAAGCGAAATCAGGTAATAAATATTTTAATTAATCAGGATTATCGTTTTTTTACTTAACATCACCAACTATAACCTTACCCGACAAATACTCGTAATAGGCTTCGTCGCCACAGTCTTTACCAAAACCTGAATCCTTAACTCCACCAAAGGGAATAAATGGATGTAGTCCTGGTTTGTGATTAATATATACAAAGCCGTTTTCCAGTTTTTTTGCGAGATTATTTGCGCGAGAAGTATTATTTGAATAAATGGCTGAGCCAAGTCCATAACGAGACATGTTGGCAATTTTTACAGTGTGTTCTTCATTTATCGCTCTAAAAAGACTTGCAACTGGTCCAAAAAACTCTTCATCAGTTGAAAAGCCGTATTCTCCAGGCTCTTCAAGAACAACTGGTTCATGGAAGTATCCCTGACCTGGAACTACACTACCTTCAAGTATAATATTTGAACCTGTTTTTACTGCGGCTTCAAGCTGGGTAATTAAATTATCCCGGATATCTCTTCTTGCTAATGGCCCGTAGTCCACGCTTTCAGACATGGGATCTCCGGTTCTTTTTAGTTTCATTTCTGAAAGGAATTTTTCTCTGAATTGTTCATATACTCTCTCATCTATAATCATTCTTTTACTGGAGCAACAAACCTGTCCAGCATTGCTGCATCTTGCTGCTGCGGCATCTTTGGCAGCAAGCTCTATATCTGCGTCATCAAGTACGATAAAAGGGTCAGAACCTCCAAGCTCAAGAAGAACTGGTTTTATATGATGACCTGCAATTGATGCCAGCCTTCGACCAACCGGAGTACTTCCAACAAACGAAACTTTTTTTATTAGTCGATCACCAATAAGCTCTTCTGCAAGTTTATTGTTTAGTAGGGCAATATTTATGAGTCCATCAGGGAATCCTGCTTTTTGGAATAATTCAGCAAAGAGCATAGCGCATCCAGCTACATTTGGTGCTGGTTTCAAAATTGAGGCATTTCCTACAAGAACTGCTGGAAGTAATAATCTGACAGGTGTTGAAAAGGGGACATTCCATGGAGTAATAGCCAGTATTATCCCAAGGGGTTCTCTAATTAAACTTGCAGGTAGTAAAGGGTTTGGAATTTCTACTTTGGAAAGAATGTGATCAAGGCGTTGAAGGGCATGGTCGCAGAATAAAACAGCACGATCTACTTCTAAATTGGCCTCACGAAATGTTTTTCCCATTTCCCGAGTAATCAAGGTGGCAATTCGTTCTCTGTTAGATTGTATTAATTTTTTTAAATTTGACACAAGATCAAGTCGAGTATTGAGGCTCGATTGTTTCCAGTCTTTTGAAGCAAGCTCGGCTTTTATTAACGTATTCCTGAGATCGGTTGTACTCCACTCGATGTACTCGCTTATAATTTCCTCAGTGGCCGGATTAATACTTACCCATTTCATATTTTTGTTCCCCTAATGTTAAGGAAGTATGATACCTGGATCAAATTTAGAGCATGTTTATGCAAATAAAAAGCGCACATAACTAATGTGTTTAATTTGTAAGTTATGTGATTATTGACAGTCTTAAATCTGCATGATGGAGTGTTTTTGTGAGAGAGTAAGTTTTTCTCTCTAGTGTCAAATGTAATCATGTATAAACAAAATTAAGGAAGATGATTATGAATAGAACCATGCAAGTTTTGTCCGCTGCAGCTCTCGCTGGATTGATAAGTGGTGCAAGCAGTACTCCTGCAAGTGCAGATATGGGTATTTCAATAAAGGGAGGGGCTACAAACTGCTCCTCTTGTGAACTTTCTGAAAAGGAAAGCTGTAAAGGAAAGGATAGTTGCTCAGGTAAGGATGAGTGCTCATCAAAAGATGGTGATAAGGGAGATAAAGAATCATGTGGCGGAAAAGATAGTTGTGGTGGAAAGGAATAGTTAGCTTCTTTAAGTTGTATCTGGGGTACTCATTACCCCAGATATTTTTCAAGGTATTTTTATCTTAAATGCAGAATAAAAAACATTACACCGCTAATGATCTTGGAGTTGGTATAGGGCTCAGAGTTCCGCATTATTCTCACATCCTTTCTGAGAAGCCTACAGTGGACTGGTTTGAAATTATTGCTGAAAATTTTCTGGTTGATGGTGGTCGACCCAGGGAGGTTCTCGATTTAATTCTTGAGCAATATATAGTTGTGGTTCATGGTGTATCGCTATATTTTGGATCCACTGACAAGATTAATCGTGATCATCTTGGAAGACTAAAACAGCTTGTAAAAACTACCAATACACCCTGGGTCAGTGATCATTTATGTTGGGGTAGTGTTGATGGCAAGTATTCCCATGATTTACTTCCAATGCCTTATACAAAAGCAGCTGCGAAAACTGCCGCTGAAAAAATCAGATATGTTCAAAATTCACTTGATATACCAATCTGTGTTGAAAATGTTAGTAGTTATGCAGAATTTAAAGCATCTTATATGAACGAATGGCAGTTTTTGTCAGAAGTATCTGAGGCTGCTGATTGTGGAATACTTCTTGATGTGAACAATATTTATGTTTCATCTCAAAATCATAATTTTAGCCCTTACGAGTATATAGACAATATTCCTCTTGAAAGGGTAATGCAGATTCATATTGCCGGACACTCTCAGTTTGAGCGATTTATTATTGATACTCATGATGGCCCGCCAATTGATCCTGTATGGGAGTTATATGCTTATGTAATTGGAAAAATCGGCCCTACTGCTACACTTCTGGAATGGGATGCAAAAATTCCCTCTTTTGAAGAGGTTCACGGTGAGGCAAAAAAAGCTCATAAATGGCTTGGAACACAGACAGGCCGTACTAAAGTGAATGGCGTATTGTGATTTAAAGGCTTCAAATCGTGAACTCTAATAATGGTAATTATTATACGGCAAATTCTAGAAAAGAACTCTCGGAATTACAGAGCGTCTTTTTTAGACTAATTTCCAGAGAACTTGCTGAAGGAGATGCCATAATTTCAGATCCTGAAATTACCAGATTGATTGCTCCTAACGATAAATTAAATGAAGAAGAGCGACTTGAGATATATGCAAGGCAGTATTGGTGGCGTCTGATGCAGTCTCTTGAGGAAGATTTTCCTGTTTTAAGGAAGATACTGGGTAGCTCTAAGTTTGAGCTTCTTCTTAAAGATTATATAAAACAGCACCCCTCTGAGTCTTATACGCTAAGGCACTTTGGAAGGCGCTTGCCTTCTTTTATAAAAAGTACCGAGGCCGAAAGCATAGTTGGAGATCTTCAATCTCTCGCTTTTGATGTTGCTTCTTTTGAGCTTTATCAGAATGAAAGCTTTTTTGCCGAGGAAGGTAAGAGAATTTCAGAAAAAGAATTAACTAATATTAAGCCTGAGGAACTTCTGGTATCACTTCAGCCTCATGTATTTCCTCTTCTACTTGATTATCCACTTCATGAACACTATCATTCGTTTAAAAAAAACCAGCTTAGAGACAATGAAACCAATTCCTTCTCCCATTTCGAAGCTGATAACAGTGAATTGAAAGTTTCCTTCCCTTATCAAAAGACAAGGCTTGTTATTTATCGTTATGGTACCAAAGTTTTTGCAAAGGATCTGGAGGAGTTGGAGTTTTTATTTTTAAATTATATTTCAGAACCAAAATCTTTAAGTGATATTTCTCAGTTTCTCTCCACTTCTTTTCCTGAGACAATCACTGAGGAAGAGGTTTTTAAGCTATTTAGTAAGTGCTCAGAGTTGAACTGGATCGGGCAGTTTGTGAGAAGTGATTAAAAGGAAACAACTCTCAGCTAAACAGAATAGCACCTAATTATTGTTCATAACCTTTAAGAAACTTCATTTTCAGGCTATCTGCGGGAATAAATCTTGGACCCTTATGTTCAAGTTTCTTAAGCGACTTAAGAATATTCTCAAATCCTGCTGCTCTTGCGTAATAAAGTATGCCTCCTCTGAAGGGAGGAAATCCAAAGCCCATAATTGAAGCCAGATCAATTTGTTCTGCAGCTTCTCGTGATGGAATACCTGCAACACCTTCATCAAATGAGCGAACAGCCTCATTTATCATCGAAAGAGTGAGTCGGGTAATAATCTCATCAATTGATATCTTATTACCCGTAAGATTAATTTGAAGTTCTCCAAGTAAATTAGAGTTTGGATTAAATGATTTTCCTTCAAAAATATAAAAACCTTCTCCGCCTTTCTTGCCCGTAAGTTTCCTTTGATTCATTTGAGCAAGGAAGTTGCCTCCCTTCATCCTTTCTCCATAGGCAGTTGTAAGTATTTCTTCAACTTTGTAGGCAACATCAAGCCCAACTTCATCTAATAGCCTGAATGGCCCCATTGGAAATCCAAAGTTAACAGACGCTTTTTCAACTTGCATGAATCCGGCACCCTCTTTAATGAGAGCCGCCGCTTCTGCAAGAAAGGGAGAGAGAATTCTATTTACCAGAAATCCTGGAACGTCTTCAGCAACCACAGGATACTTTCCGAGGCGAGAGACAAAGCTTGCTGATCGAATTAGCGTCTTGTTTGAAGTATCTTTTGTTCTTATCAGTTCAACCAGAGGCATTTTTTCGACAGGATTAAAGAAGTGTACCCCGATTGTTCTTTCAGGATGGGGGATATTTTCAAAAATATCTTTAAGAGATAGTGACGATGTATTACTTGCAAGAATGCTTTCTGTGTGGGCATTTTTTGCAAGTTCATTAAAAAGATTCTTTTTAACTTCAAGATTTTCAACTGCGGCCTCAATGTATAGATCAGATGAAGGTATGTCTTCCACTTTTTCCAAAAGAGTTAAATTTGAAAGAAGAGATTCTCGCTCAAGTTCTGAAACTGATCGACTTTTAGATAAATAGGATTTTACGTGAGATAGAAGTCCCTCTCTCGCAGTTTTGGCAAGATCAAAGATTCTTACCTTTATCCCGGCTTTGGTACTTACAGCTGCAATACCCTTACCCATTATACCAGCCCCTATAAGTGCAAGTGAGGATATGCTTGTTTCAGTTTCTTGCTTTCCAAGTTTTGAAACATTTTCAGTAAGGAAGTAAATATGAACCAGAGCTTTTGATTCAGGGGTAGTAATAAGTTCGCCAAGGTACTCGGCTTCCCGACGGTATGCGGCTTCCTTCGGCATTCTAAAGCTGTTAAGACATGAAGTTATTGCTTTTGGAATTGCTGGATATTTACCCTTGGTTGTCTTAAACGAGTCTTTCCTTGCCTGTTTTTCACAAAGATATCTTCCAACTTTAGTGTAAGTCAGAAACCGGTCAACTATAGAAAGAGTGCCTCCAGATTTCTTCTTGTTTGAGGTAACACTGTTCCTTTTTCCAAGTGATATAAAGGTTTTTGCTTTTTCTATTAGTGCCTTACTTATGTCCTCGTTGAATGGGATTACCGCATCTATCAGGCCAATTGACTTTGCCTTTTTTGCAGGAACCACTTTCCCACTCAGTATTATATCAAGAGCTCGTGGTAATCCGATTAGTGCAGGAAGACGTTGAGTGCCTCCAAATCCGGGTAGAATTCCGAGCTTGGTTTCAGGAAGTCCAATTTTAGAACTTGGATGATCTGTCATTATGCGATAGTCACAAGCCAGAGCCAGTTCACAGCCACCTCCAACGCAATGGCCGTGTATAGCTGCTATTACTGGTATTGGCAGGTTCTCAATTTTTTGGAAAATAGCTTGTCCTTCAGAGGCAAGTTTTGCACCTTGCTCTGGATCAGAAACATTTTTAATGACATTTATGTCAGCTCCAACGCAAAAGTTGACCGTGGCGGGGCTTGTTATGATCAGTCCTGTGAGGGGTTTGTTGTTAGGATCATTTTTGTTAATATTGTAAGAAAGGTCGGTCAGTATGGAACTTAGAGCTGATACTCTTTCGTGATTCAGAATAATTGCTCTCTCGCTCGAACTTCCTAAAGAAAGGATGGCAATATTGTCATGAATTGAAATATGTGGTGAGGGAATTTGTTCTTTATTCATGGTGTCACATTAGCAGTTTATGAACTTGTAGTTAAGACCTAAATTTTATTGCAATGGTGTTTTCATGATTTTTTATTTTTGTTGATAAAGCTGGAAAGGATTTTGCTTAAGTTTGCGGGAAAGAAATGGTTTTGCTATCGGTTGGTAAAACCCTTAGCTATAAGGTTAAAGAGCATCAGGTAGGCTATATGTGGCTGATTGGAAAGTTCAGGATGAAAGCATGCGGCAATAATATTCTTTTCAGTAACCAAGACTGGTTCATTTTTTCGTTTTAAGATGATTTTTACGTTCTTTCCGCAGGCTAAAATTTTTGGTGCCCGGATAAACACTCCCTCAAACGATATCCCTGCTTTAGCTGATATCTCAGGATAAAATTCTTTTAAATTATCTCCGGCTTCAAGTTCTGCTTCGATGAATGAGTCAAGTTGTCTACCATATGCATTTCTTCTAACTGTTATGTCGATAAGGTCCAGTGATTCCTGTGAGGGGTTTTCTACGTTTTTTGCAAGTAAAATTGCTCCTGCACATGTGGCCAGTATCGGCATTTGGTTTCGGGCTCGTTCAAGAATTGCATTTTTAAGTGGATCGTCAATCAATTTTAGCAGGGTGCTTGACTCTCCCCCGGGAATAATCAGGCTGTGAACTTCCTGTAGTGTCTCAATTGTTTTGACCTGAATGGCATTAATTTTATAAATTGATAGTGATTTTATGTGTGCTGCAAAATCTCCTTGAAGTGATAGGACTCCAATTTTATGATTTTCCTGAATCAGGTTCTGGTAATCAAATGGTAAAATTTTGCTCATTTGAGGAAGTCTGGCTGTTTTCTTTCTACCAGCCTCGATCCTGCAAGCGTTCGCTTTTTGGAATCATATGAACATCGATACCAGTCATGGCACCACGTAAATCTTTTGAAACTTCCAGGAGTATTTTTGAATCCTGAAAATGAGTGGTTGCCCTTACAATTGCTCTGGCGCGCGCGCTTGGATCTTCAGATTTATATATGCCTGAGCCTACAAAAACTGTTTCTGCACCTAACTGCATCATAAGTGCAGCATCTGCGGGTGTGGCAATTCCTCCGGCAGAGAACAATGGTACTGGAAGTCGACCCATCTCAATGGTTTCACTTAACAAAGAAGCTGGAACTCGCATCTCTACAGATTTTTGAGTGAGTTCGGATTCTGAAATTTGTGATAATTCCTTTATCTCAGATATAATGCTTCTCATGTGTCTCACAGCTTCAACTACGTTTCCGGTGCCTGCTTCACCTTTGGAGCGAATCATTGCTGCACCCTCGTTAATTCGTCTCAGTGCTTCACCCAGATTGGTTGCGCCGCAAACAAACGGAACAGAGAAGTTGTGTTTATCAACATGGTACTGTTCATCGGCTGGAGTAAGAACCTCACTTTCGTCGATAAAATCTACGCCAAGTGATTCCAGAATCTGCGCTTCGGCAAAGTGTCCAATTCTGACTTTGGCCATTACGGGAATAGTAACGGCGTTCATTACTTCTTCAATCACTTCAATATTTGCCATTCGGGCAACTCCTCCATCACGTCTGATATCGGAAGGTACTCTTTCAAGAGCCATCACGGCTACTGCACCGGCATCTTCTGCAATGAGAGCCTGCTCGGCATTTACAACATCCATAATCACGCCGCCTTTTAGCATTTCAGCAAGACCAATTTTAAGCTTGAAGGAAGAAGCATTCATTTAATATAAAACTCCGGTAAAAAATTTCCTGAAAGGTATGATAATTAATGAAAGATATGATAAATTGAGTTCCGATAAATGGCAATTTTTTGCCAAGCTAGTTTTGGGCTTGAGGAAATAGATCCCAGAGGGTAGACTTGCTTCGGACTAAACCCATAACACATTGAAATACTAAAGATAATTGCATTATAGCATTGTGGCACTTTTTTTATATGGAAACAATGATAGAAGTATCAGGTCTTAGCCGGTCTTTTGATGAAATTCAGGCTGTTTGTGATTTAAGCTTTAAGGTTAAAAAAGGGGAGTTGCTGGGTTTTCTAGGTCCGAATGGTGCTGGTAAGTCTACAACAATGAAGATGTTGACCTGTTTTTTAACCCCCAGCTCAGGCACCGCAAAGATAGGAGGCTTTGATATTATTGAACAGCCAGAGGAAGTAAGATCAATTGTTGGGTATCTCCCTGAGAATGCTCCACTGTATGGGGAAATGCGGGTTTGTGATTTTTTATCGTTTGTAGCAAGAGTCCGTTCCCTCAATGGAAGCAAAGAAAAAAGTGCAATTGATCGAGTTATAGATTCAACTTCACTTGAGGAAGTGCTCGATCGGCGCATAGAGACTCTTTCCAAGGGTTTCAAGAGAAGAGTCGGGCTTGCGCAGGCAATTATTCATGACCCTTCAGTGTTGATTCTCGATGAGCCTACTGATGGTCTTGATCCAAATCAGAAGCATGAAGTCAGGAAGCTAATTAAAAGTATGGCGCGGGATAAATGTATTGTTCTTAGTACTCATATACTTGAAGAGGTTGATGCTGTTTGTACTCGGGCCATTATCATTGCTCATGGCAGGTTACTGGCGGATGGAACACCTGCCCAACTTCGAAGAAAAGTAGATACAAGGGATCTTTTTGTACTTCAGGTTCCTGAGGGTATTGCAACTCAGGCACAAGAAAAATTGGCTTCACAATCTTTCATTAGAGAGCTTCGCTTATCAGAGACAGTTCCAGGTAAAAATGATTTGCTTGAACTTGTTCCCGAGGGACGCTCACCAGAAGCCCTGCAAAAGACTTTAAATATGCTATCTGATTTGCAAATACCTGTAATGGATCTTCACTTACGGGGTGGGCAGCTGGATGAGGTTTTCAGGAATATTACAATGAGTCCTCTTTCGTAGAGTCCTCTTTCATAATGATTTTTTTGTAAGTAAAATTCAGGAATGATTCATTAAGATTTCGATCGATTATTATAAAAGTTAATTCAGAATTAAGTGATTGCAAAAGGGTTTGAAAAATGAGTATTTTTAAGGCAATTTTTCATAGGGAGTTTATGTCTTATTTTGCTACTCCTATTGCTCTTATATTTCTTACCGTATTTCTTGTTCTTACTGGCTTTTTCACTTTTAAGTTAGGCGGCTTTTTTGAGCAGGGTCAGGCCGATCTGAGAACTTTTTTTGTGTGGCATCCCTGGCTTTATCTTTTTATCATACCTGCTGTATCAATGAGGTTGTGGGCCGAGGAGAGAAGAACCGGAACCATCGAGCTTCTTTTGACACTTCCCGTAACTCTTTCAGGGGCTATGCTTGCCAAGTTTTTTGCTGCATGGGCTTTCATTGTTTTGGCTGTTATTCTTACATGTCCAATTGTTTTTACAGTTTTATATCTTGGTGAGCCTGATTTGGGGGTAATTATTGCAGGATATTTTGGAAGCATATTAATGGCAGGTGCATTTCTCTCTATCGGTTGCTGTCTTTCTGCCTGTACAAGTAATTAGGTAATTAGTTTTTTATTTTTTACTTTTTTTTGTTTCTTGTTTATTCTTGTCGGGTCAGATCCCGTTGTGAGGCTTTTTGAGGGCGTTTTCCCGGCAGGTTTTGTAAGTCAGATGGTCAATCTAAGTTTCCCTTATCATTTCGAAGCAATTCAACGTGGTGTCATCAATCTTTCTGATGTGGTTTATTTCATTTCAGTAATGGCCTTTTCGTTATATGCCGGAATTATCATTCTCGAGCGAAAAAAAGCTGATTAGTTGAGTTTTTAGTAAGAGTCGATGTTATGACAGGATATTTAAATTTCATTGGAGTTATAACTGAAGTTATATGAGTGTGAATAAATCTTTTTTATCTGGAAGCAGCATATTTTTACTTGCAGTGATGTTTATTGTTATAAATGGCATTTCTGATCGGGTTTTTAACCGTTTCCATATCGATTTGACCGAAGAGGGGCTTTATACTTTGAGTCAGGGAAGTAAGGATATTTTGGCAGGTTTATCTGTGCCTGTTAATCTTAAGTTATATTATTCCAAAACAGAGGGAGATAAGTTTCCAATAATCAAATTATATGGTGCAAGAATAGCAGACCTTCTAAAGGAGTATGCACGAAAAAGTGGAGGCAAGATAACTTTAGAGGTTTTTGATCCAAGACCGGACTCTGAGGATGAAGAATGGGCGGAAAAATATGGCGTAACTCCCATGGATCTTCCTACTGGTGAGCGGGTTTTTCTGGGTCTTGTTGCAATTTCTTCTCTTGGAACAGAGGATGTAATACCAGTATTTAATCTTGGTCGTCAGGAGTTTCTTGAGTACGATATTACCAAAATGTTATACTCACTTTCTTCTGGAGCCCAGCCTGTAATAGGTATTCTTTCTCCCTTGAATGTTACGGGCCAGCCTTCAGGTGTACAGTTTCCCCCACAGCAATTAAAAGGGGATGAAAAACCATGGATTTTTGTTTCTCAGCTTTCAAAGTTGGCTGAAGTAAGGCGTCTGCCGATGGAAGTACAGAAGATTCCCGATGAGGTTACGACCCTTTTTGTCATTCACCCTCGCGGAATGTCCGAACTGACAAGGTATGCAGTAGATCAATTTGTAATGAAAGGTGGAAATGTATTTATTGCAGTAGATCCTTTTTGCATGTCTGATTCTCCTCCAAGTGATCCTTCGAATCCCATGGCCAATTTTACTGTTGATAGAAGTTCTGAATTAAATGATTTGATGTCTCCATGGGGAATTAGTTTAAGGCAGGGAAAAGTTGTTGGAGATATCAGGCTTGCTACACTTGTTGCGACCCAAAGAGACAGGCAGGAAAATTTTATAGCATGGTTAAGTTTACAGAGATCTTCTACTGGAGATTCTGCTGATCTTATTGATTCTCAGGATGTTATTACAAATGGGATGAGCTCTGTTATGTTACCCTGGTCAGGTGCTTTGGAACTTTCAAAAGTAGATAGTATTAACCAGACAGTTCTTTTTCAGACCTCAAAGGATGCAATGCTATTTGAGGAGAAAGATATAAGGTTTATGGCAGAGGATCCAAAGGCTTTATTAAAAAAATACAACCCTGGCACGGACAAACTTCCTTTGGCTGTTAAATTGACTGGTATTTTTCCAAGCTCTTTTGAAAAAAGGCCTGGATCAGAAGAAGCACCTGTTTCAAGCGACGGTGGACATGTTCCCCGTTCAGTGAAGCCGGCAACTGTTGTTGTCATTGCTGATGTTGATTTTATGGCTGATTCATACTCTGCAATGAGCCAGAGAATTTTTGGCACAGAAATAGTTAGCTTTCTAAATGATAATATAAATCTAGTAAGTAATATTGCTGAAAATCTTTCAGGGGATAACTCACTTATAAGTCTCCGTTCAAGGGGTCGTTTTACTCGCCCATTCCTTAAAGTTCAACAGATAGAGGCAGAAGCACAGAGGAGGTATCAGAATCAGGAGCAGGAATTTCAGGCTGCGCTTAATCGGGCAAATCAGAGGTTATCAGAGTTGCAGTCAGGACTTAAGAATTCAGGAATGAGTGGAGAAAGCAGTCAAACAGTGTTAAATCAGGCTCTTCTTGATCAGATTGATGCGCTGAGAGAAGAGAAGCGCGATCTTCAGCAGCGTTTGCGTGAAGTTCGTCGGACATTGCGTGAAGACAAGGAAGGTTTGGGTAATATACTTTTCCTCTTTAATACTTTTTTTGTTCCAGTTTTGTTGATATTTGGCGCTGGGCTTTATTCAATTAAAAAGAAAAAAGTGCTTTGATTATAGACTTAAATTAAGTGCATTCAGGATTTACCATGAGTAAAAAGACGCTTTTAATATTGTCATTTACATGCTTGGCTCTGATCTTTCTATATTTTTTAAGTGATGGAGGTTCTGTTTCCAAAAAATCTAAAGGTCGGGCTCTAATTTTTTCTCAAATGAAATGGGACTCTGTAAGCAGCATTACTCTTCAGAAGGGAGAGGCCTCATTAGAAATTGAATCTTTGCTTAATGGTGGATCATGGACGATCCCTAGTCGAAATTCATACCCAGCAAGTGCTTCTGCGGTTCGTTCCCTATTTCTTAAGTTGATGGATCTTTCTTCTGCTCAAGCAATTGATGCCTCCCAAGAAGGAATTAAAAAACTGGGCCTGTCAGATGATAGCAGGGAATTTGGGCAAGGGAGTATTGCTTTTAAAGACAAATCTGGGAAGGTTCTTGATAAGCTTTATCTTGGGGGGTTAAGAACCAGAAAAAATGAAACTCCGGAAAAGCTTATGTCATTAAGTGGCCAGTATGTAAGACTTGAATCGCGCCCTGATATTTTTTTGGTACCTCTTCCTGTTACCTTTCAGACAGATGTCTCTGCGTGGCTTGAAACAGGTGTTTTATCCATAAAACCATCACTTGTTTATCGTGTCATGGTTCTTGATGGTACAGGTCTGAGTGAATTATTCAGACTTGATCGTAGTACTCTGTTACGAGATGAAAAGGAGCCCGAATTCAGTTTGTCTATTGCTGTTCCTGCAGGAAAAGAAGTGCAGGATACAACTGTAAGACAACTTGTTCTTGCGCTGGAAGATCTTAGACTAGAGGATGTAAAGAGTAAAACTGATGATGTCGTTAAAGATTTTACTCCTTCAAGAATTTTAAAATATGAACTTGTTAATGGTTTGGTATATCTTCTTGGTGTTAAAGAGACCGATGGAGTAGCCTATTTATCTTTGTCCGTGAGCCGGGATGAAGCATTGGTTGAAGAGCTCGTTAAAAAGTTTGAAATTGAGGGCCTGAATGAAAACGGCAGTGATGATCAGATATCTGATGAAACTATTCTTTCGACTGAAAGTAATTCTGAAGCCAGTGATAATAAACCTGACTTATTGAAAACACCTGTGTTTGCAAGTGTTGATGAGGCAAGGACAGAGAATGATCGTTTAAATTCATGGATTTATATTGTGCCTGATTTTGTAGCAAAGAAGTTCATAAAGGATCAATCTGAGTTTTTTAGGGAAAAGCCAGTAGAAGAATAGTCTGATTTTTTGTCGATTTGGTTTTTCAATTTGTCATTTCAGGAAGGGTAGATTTTCTAAATTCTTGCTTCAATTAATTGAGGCAAGGGCTATCCCCTAAATGAAAGGTTTTTTGATGATTGAAGATGAACTTAAAGAAGACTACTATTATACACTTAATGAACCAGGGGTAACAAAGACTCTTCTTGATGAGCTTTGGCAAGCAGAGAAATCTGCCCGTGAGTGTTACCGCCTTATTCGAGAAGAAGATTTGATCGGGCCTTACATGTACCGTACATTTCTTCCAGTTTATGAAGAAGTGCATCGGAGCTTATCCTTTCTTCCAACGATGCAAGCGCTTGATATTCTCGATCGGGCCCACTTTTTATTTCAAAGCCCGTTTAACTTGCCAGTCGATTTTCAATTCAGGCCTTCTGATGATTATATCTCAGATTTTATATCCGCATTGTTTCGAAGAAGCGGCCGATTTGAGCCTTTTTCAAGGTTCTCCAAAATCTATATTCAAAAAGAGGTCGAAAAAGGCATTCAGCCTAAATCCTTACCTTATGTTAAGGAAGATGAAAACGAACCAAAGCTTATTAGTATTTCTCATGCCGCAGCACTGGAAATGAATCGTATAGTATCTAATGGGTTTGCTGATATTGGCGATGACCGTTACAGCGAAATGCCATTTATTGAGATATATAATTTATTCATAGCCAAGACAAATTCTTTTGGAATTATGTCTATGGCTCATTCCCAGTTGGCTAGTGATTTTGGTCCAGTTGGAAGTTTTGCTGGGCAGTATTTTTCCTTCGACCCACAAATGCCAATCTATCCAACAGATTTGCGTTGGAGATATTTGTATGATTTCGGGACATCACTTAGCGAGGCTTATGAAGAAGGTGATTTGAAATCTTCAAACGTATCTGAAGTCATTGCTTATCAGTATCTGATGGTTATGAGTCGTATTTACGGCGCTCATGTACTAAGGGATTTAAGTCAGCTTTTCAAGATGATCAAGGAAGAAAAACAGCATTACCAGAATCAAATTAATCTGAGTGTGTCAAGTTCGAGAGACCCTGGGAGTAATTTAGCTGTGCGACACTTTAGCAGGAAGATAGGTGAGCTGGATTATATTTTAAAATCCGTTAAAAGGCATGCTGACACGTTGATCCCCAGGCTGACAGAGTATCGTTCTGGGTAGAGTGCTATTTCTCAAGTTGTTTTCTTAATGTGCAAGAGTTATTGTTGGTTTTTATGATAGCTCTTTGCACCTTTTTGTTTGTTCTGTCTTTGGGACCAGCATACCATAAATCTGATCATATGCACTTTCTCTAAAAAAGAGTATAAATGAACGGTGCAACTGCAGATCCCTGAGCAGCTACAATTAGCAGTCCAAGAAGCATCAGGGCAAGAATAATTGGCGCAAGCCACCATTTTTTTCTTACTTTAAGGAAGTACCAGATTTGACGGGCAGTAGATTTTTTTGCCATAGCTCAATGAAAGGATTATTTACAAACCAAAACCTAGAATATTATATAGAATAAATAAAGAGGCAAACTTCATTTTGTTATTCTTTCTTTCTGTTATTTGACGATAATTGGAATTTTACTACTTTCATGAACAATAAAATTATTTCTTAATACTCTTGCCCTAACAAAGTGCTTTCCTCTTCTAAGTTGCCAGAGAAGATGATCAGATTCAGTTTTTATTATTTCCTTTCCAATTTTCCATTCTATCATATCTCCAGTTTGAATTCCGCTTATAAGAAATCTGAATTTCTGATTATTTTCTGGAATGCGTGGATGGATTGCAAGATGCAAGTTTGGTGTTGGATGTATTACCTTAATAGATTCGTTAGAATTGCCAATTACGTTGTCAGTATTACTGGTATTTCTAATTTTAGATCTATCAGATACTATCGGTTTCTTAATTGTTGTATAGGGTTCAAGAGTTTTAAAAATATTTTTTAAGATTAACGCAGGTCCTCTTGCGCCACTCATTTTATTTGTTGCGCTATAATCTAATGCTCCCATCCAAATACCAACCAGATATTGGGAATTGTAAGCGAATATCCAGGCATCTCTGTGTTCTGAAGAAGTTCCTGTCTTTACTGCAGTTTCTTGTGAGTAGTGAAGCAAGCTGTCCCGACCAAATTCAAGTCTGCGCGCGTCTCGATCAGATAAAATTTCAGTAATCATGCTAGTACTTTCTTTGGAGAATACTTGTGTTTGGCCAGTTTCAATAGATAAATCCCTGAATAAACGAGGTCGTTTGTATATTCCACCACGAGCAAGTGTGGCATAAGCTCCCATCATTTCATATAGAGTAACTTCACCTGATCCAAGTGCAAGGCCATCAGAATAGTAATCAGCGCCTTTGTTTAGACTGTTCAGTCCAAGTTTTTTTAAAGCATTTAGATAGTCTTCATAGCCACAAAATCTTAGTAACTTTATTGCTGGAATGTTAAGCGAATTAGCAAGCGCTTCATTTAGAAGCAGGGAACCATAAAATCTCGAGCTGTAGTTTCGGTAATAATGAAGTCCAAAACCAACGGTGTTAGTCAAAGCTTCGTCAACTATAATACTATCAGGGCTTTTTCCTTTATCAAATGACAAAGCGTAAAGAAATGGTTTTAAAGAAGAACCAGGCTGACGAGGAACAAGGGAAGCATCAATATCTTTCGTCGATTGGTATGCAGGACCAGCCCTGCTAAGCCAGGCTTTAATTTCATTTTTGTTGTAATCCATAACCATAATGGCTGAATTTTTCACACCATCTCCCGAATATGTATTAAGGGCAGACTTAAGTATGATATCAAGATCGTTCTGAATGGCTGGATTAAGAGTAGTGGCTACTGGTATATTTTTGGATAAAATTCCAGCATTAATTCTTTTAAGTTCACTTTTTGCAAAGCGAAGAAAGTGATCCGTGTTTTGTTCGTCTGATGGTCTTGATGGAGTAGCCAGGAGTTTTTTAGAGAGAATTATATTAGCTTTTTCTTCTTCAAGAACTTTTCTTTTAACAAGCGTTTTTACAAATGTGTCTAGCTTCTTAACTAGGGCCTCTGGCTGGTTCCCGGGATTCAGGCGGGAAGGAGCTTGTATTATCACTGAAAGTGCTATTAGCTCAGTATCATTTAAGTCTTTTAGGTCTCTTCCAAAATAATATCTCGATCCTCTTGATATTCCTCTTCGGTTACCTCCAAATGGAACCTGATTGAGATAAAATTCCAGAATCTGGTCTTTATTGGTGCTGGATTCAAGAAGGATTGAGTCGATCATTTCAAGTATTTTTGATTTTATGGTGCGAGGTCTAGGGTTAATAATTCTTATAACTTGTTCCGATATTGTACTACCTCCTCTTCTTGAAGAAGAGCCAAGTGTTGCCTTTAGCGCGGATAGTTTCCCTCTTAGATCAATTCCATAATGAGTATAAAAACGTCGATCCTCGGATTCGATAATAGATGTTTTTAAAAGATGTGGAACCTCTGCAAGTTTTACATGATCAAAATAATTCCAATTTATGGTATCTGCGGGAGAAAGTGGATTATCAAAAACGTCTGTTAAAACTATATCTTGAAGCTCTGGTTGGGGAATAGTCAGTGTTCTCTCAAGGTTAAGAGCTGATATAATAGGAGCAGGCACATAAAGAAGCCAAAGAATGAGGCAAACTGGAAAGACCAGAAGAATTTTTTTTCTGTTCTTGAGCAATCGTAATCTGTGTTTAGTCGTTATTTGTTTCAAAATATAGTGAATCCGTTCTTCCAAAAACTTCTGGACTATACATTTCTTCAGCTATTGCATTTGGCGCGAGGAATTTCCCTGTGCTTATAACAGAAGCAAGGTAGGATTGAGCGTAGGTTCCAGGCCATAATTCTTCAGTGTAGAATATCGCCAGATTGTCTTTCAATTCAGAATGGGGAAAAACCTGAAATCCACTAATTAGTCCACTTCCATCTTGTCCATCAGTATTTAGATTTGGCAAATGTGGGCTTGGAAGTGATATTAACTGATATGTGTCTAAAGTCCCTCTAAGACCACTTCTTAATGGTTCAAGGGCGCCTGGAATACTGTCTTTTAGAGCAAGCATATATCTTTTTAGTGGTGTTTCTATAACAAGATCTATTCTGATTATATCTCCTCTTACAACTTTTTCAGTTTTCTGGATGTCGTGCCATGTACCATTTCTTAGAACACTATAGAAACGCTTAAGACTTATACCTGAATCACTCGCTTTTAAATCTGTGATAGGTGTGTTGTGGTAAAGTCTTGCCTGATAGAAAACAGGATTAGGTGTAAGCTTTCTAAGTCTTAACAGCTGTGATTCCGGAGTGCCTTTACTGAACTCTAAGGGAAGTTTATGCGAAAAGGATGATTTAATATTCTCGTCAACTGGCCATGTTCCAATGAGATCACTGCCAAGAGTGATTTGAATTTTTGGAAAAGCCTTGCTATCTGATTTCTTTTTGTAGTCAATTTTTGTTCTTTCATCTGCAAGTTTAAAAGCCGAAAGACAAAGTATATTTTCCTGAGTAGTGTTCCAGTGAAGTTTCGAGCCACGCATTTTTCTTATGCCGGAAGCTAATTTATAGATAAGTGTTTCATTGTCAGATAAATAACCGCCCGGTTTTTCGCCAGAATCTGAATGAAAAATTCTCTCTGTAAGTAGTCCCAGGAGATTGCAATTGGCTGTTACAGATGAGCCGAGGAGATTCACAGTCTGGCCATTTTCAACTTTCAGAGAGGCATCACTTTGAGTGCTTTCAAGTAAATTATTTATTCCTTTAATGATAATATCGGCTTTTTCAGTTTTATTTAAAGTTAGTAGTGCTCTTGCAAGCAGGATTCTTGCTTCAACAGTCATTTCGCTATTTTTCTCAAAAAGTCGATTGATTTCATTTTCGTCTACTTCTCCAAGCCTTGAAAGTCCAAAAGCAATACTTGCATTTTTAGAATTTTGCTCGGAAGGTGAAAGAGAGGCATTCTTTAGGCTTGGTGTTTTCCATGCTTTGTCAAGAAAGGATGAGAGCTTGCTTTTGATCCGGGCTGGAACCTCAAAGCCTTCCTGCTCTAGGGAATTAAGTGCAAAGGCAACAAAAGCTGATAAAAGCGGATCGTCAAGAAGGGAATTAACTCCATAGTAAGAAAATCCTCCTTCACTACTCTGAAGACCTTCAAGCTCTTTTATGTAATTTGGCACAAGATCTTGAGGAAAAAGTGAGTGCTGTTTCTGATTGTTGGCATGATCTTCTAAAAACCCTTTATGCCAGGCTGCGGCAAGTGTTTTACTGGTTTTTTGCTCGAGGCAGGAATAGGGATAATAATAAAAATAGGAAAAACTTTCGGAGGTATCACCAAGAAGGTTTGAGGTAAATATAAGCTCTAAAGATTCGGGATTCGTTTTGGTATCAGTCTCAAAATTAGTATTAAGAGATAACTCTTTCGTCTGAACGTTACTTCCCAGAATGCCACTTTGACTGGTCTTTTCAGTCATATATCCAGAATAAACAGGAATTTTAACCCGAAGTCCATCTGATTCTGAAGTTAGACCGGGAGCGGTAATTTCCTCTGCCCTCATTGTAATTGAAATTGAGTCGTGGCTACTTGCATTTATTGGAATTTTTACTTGCTTTCGTTCAAAAGAGTCAACTGATAGAGTCTCGCTTGCAAGGGAATCAACTTCTGAACTTTTTGCGTTAAATGAAATATTTTTACTCTTGTCACTTCTATTAAATATAGTGGCAATACCTGATGCTTGATCTCCCTCGGTTAACTGGTTTGGAAGCGCTGGAATTATTTCAAGATTTTTAGAACTCTTTATACTTGTACTTCCATTTCCAAATTTGTCATTTTTACTGTTTGCAACTGCTACGAATCTCCATGAGGTTAAATTATCAGGAAGCTTGATTTTTCCCTTTAGTGTTTCGCCATTTTTTATTATGAGATTGGGGTCCCAATGAGCGATATATGAGGTAATTTCCCTTAGATCAGAATCTCCAGATCCTCCATCTCCTCCCGGGTTAGCTCCTTTTTTTTCAAAAGCCTGAACTCCCAGAAGTCTTGTCAGTAGGGAATAATTTTTAACCTCGAGTAAAGGTGTAGCGTACATTCCATCATAAATGTTAAAGATGGTGTCTTTGTTTTTGATTAAATAAAGAACTGATTCATCAATTACAGTAAGTGCAACTTCTGCATCCTCATTGAATGGATTTCCATCTTGCTTTAGCAAGCTTATTTCAAATGGAACCTCATCCCCGGGACGATAATTTTCAGATGCAGTACTAACGATAACCTTGATTTCTTTGGCGCGGTCTTTCACCGGTAAATTGATATAGCCGATTTTCGTAATTGGTTTGCCAAGATCCAGATCTCCAATTTTTTCTGGCATTGGGCTTGACTTGTCTCTTGGAAGCATTGCAAGAACTGACAAGTAAATTCCCGGAATACTGTCTTCCTGAATAGGAACTTCAACAATGCTGCTTGAGCTGTCAAGGTCCTCAAGCCTTCGGTGCATTATCCCACCTCTTTCAATGCTTATAAGACCTTTTGCTTTTTCAAATGGTAATTTGACCATTATCTTGGCAACGTCACCTACTTTGTATTCTGATTTATCTGCAACAAGTTCCAATCTGTACTCGCTGTCATTACCCCATGAGGTAAAACCTGAACCATATGCATATAACACAATTGCACTTTGGTGAGAGCGATTTTTAGAGTCCTGTACTTTCGCCTGGGCACGATATCGTCCAGGTGTGTTAGGAGTAAATTCACAGTAATTATCACTATGCTCAGGGTTTTCTTTATTTGTAATCGCTGATTTGTAGGAGCATGAATGAACTTTCTTCCATTCCCTGTCTGCTCGTGTAAGGTATGCAGATCCCGCACTTTTTACTTGAGCTGTGACAACTTCTTCTCTTTCAATGATTACTTCAACTTGAGTTCCTGTCAAAATCTCTTCTTTTTGATTGATAACAATGGTTTGGAATCTATGAGGTTTTCCGGTAGACATCAGCCAGGATGGAGACTTAACTCCAACATAGGATGATGTTCCGTAAAATTTATGATTTTTGGTGGTACTGATCTGAGATCCTCTATCATCCTTGACAGTGGCGTTTAATGAAATTACTCCATAAGAAAACTGAAGTGATTCAGGAATGTTAAATCCGAATTCAAATTTGCCATCTTTTTTAGTTGTTCCGTTAATTTTGTGATTATGGGATTGTATTCCATGACCATCCTGCATGTCATGGCTGGAGAATGTAAAACTTCTAAGGGAAGAATTTCTAGGATAGAAAGAACTTGCTTCAATAATTAGTGAAGTGCTGATTTCTGCGTTTCTGAAAGGTCCTCCGCTATGCAGTGATACTCTTGCTTCTCCCTGGATTTGATCTCCTGCCAAGTAATATATTTCTGAAGACTCACTAGATTTGATGCTTAATGTTGTTTTAGATGGTAGCGTTTCCAGTTCAATCTTTACCGGAGAAGGTGTGAAGTCACTTACCAGGACCTGAAGAGCTAACTTTGTAAGATCAGATTCCGCGTTCTGGGAGCTAGTCTTTTTGTGCTTGTCTGAAAAGTGCTTTGGTTCGGGTGTCAAATAAATTGTATACCATCCAGTAGGAGCATTTTTGGGAATATCATAGAATCCAGAAAAAGATCCAAAATCCCCAATTTCCTGATCATTAAGTTCATGAACAACTTCATCTTTTGGATTTTTAATTGTAATTTTTATTTTTCGGTACTCTGGAATTTCTAGAGAGTATAGTCCTTCTGATCTTAGATATAGTTTATAATTTATCCTGTCCCCAGTACGATGAATGCCCTGCGCCGTTAGTCCCCATGCAACAGTGTTCTGGTTTTTGTTTCTGCTGCCTTGGTTTATAAAACCATTTGAAATTTCATAAGTTGAAACGTTAAAAGCATAACGAAGTGGAAGAATAGCAATATCTTCTTCTTTTTTTATTTCAAGGATTAATCCTTTGTCTTCTTGACTCCAGGCCCATTTGTACTGATTCAATGGGTCAAGAACAGAGGATCCGGGTAGCTCTGCAATTCCATCCTGATCTGTTTTCGCAGTGGCGATACTTTTCCCACGAGCATTAAGACTGGATAGTGAACCGATAAATATATCTACATTTGCATTTTGAACAGGTAGACCAGTTGTAAGGTCTGTTACCCATGCAAGGCTGTTAAGGTGACCTATTTTAAAATGAATAGAGAAAGGAGTTACCTGAGCAAACAATTTGGAGTTATATTTCTCAATTTTGGGGTAAGTTGACACATTGCCTTGTATAACTCCAGATCGGTTATTTAAAAGTGATCTGATTGACATTGGTATTGCGAATTGTAAATTTTCTACCTTTGGAATTTCATAATTATGAAGTTTTTTGGAAAATTTACCTTCGCTTGTTATTCCATCAAAGGTAATTGATGCCGACTGAATATTGTTGACATAAAGTGGAACATCAGAAACAGAGTTTTTTTCCAGTACTGCGTATTCGTTAGGTAATTCGTAGTTTGGCTTTCTTCTGCTGGTTCTAAATGTTGTTTCAATCGTTTCTCCTGGGGACATAGAGAGAATTCTTCCAAAATTATCTTTTGGGCTAATTTTCGGTATTTGTTTTGTAAAAAGATTCTTAAAGAAAGCTAAAATCTTCTCCCACCAGGTTTCTGGTGGCGAAGCTACTTCTGGTGGGCTAATATTAATTTGATATGATGATTCCGCCTTGAGTCCACTTGGAAGATATATTGAATATTCAGCTCCTGACCAATGGTTATGTCTTACAACTTTTGAGTTGCCATAGTCCCAGTATGATTCAAGTGATGAGTCTAAATTTATTGCCGGGTTGATTTTGAGTTGACTTTTGAAGCTTGACTTATCGGGAGGGCTTGAGAAGGTAATTCTTACCGGACTTTGTGGATCACATGCTGAAGTTGGTTCTGGGTGATTTTTGGAGAATTTAATAGTTTCGCCATTCAGATTTGAGCATGAGATCCCAGTGTAGGTGAATGAAGGGAATGTATTTCCACTGAATATTTCCCGATCCTCAATCCCGTTTTCTTTTTTGATTTCAGTATTGTCATTTACCGGTTCTACTCCGGGTCTGACAACCAGGCTTATTGCTTTGTCCTCGGGTAGTGGTTCTATGGGGTGTACATAATATTTATATGTTGGTCTGGATTCAATGTGTCCATCTTCATAGTAGCCTTCTTCGTAATGGTCGTAGTAACTGTCGTCGTTTAGTGAAGGCAGGTCTTTTTTGGTTAGTATATTTACTTTTCCGTTAATAGACAGACCTTCTGCTTTAAAAAACATATTTTGTTCGAGTGAGCTTGTTGTTACTTCCGTATTAAGTGCGATTTTAATCAATGGTCGTCCTGAATCCATCCAGTATTCCAGCCATGCTTCTTTAATCTTGGGTCGTGGGGTTACGAAATTTTGCTCGAATTGGCCTTGGAGTGAAAGGTCTCTGATTAATTTTAAGTTTTTATCAATTGAAACAGTATATTTTGTTGCAAGGTTAAGTTTTTCTTTTGCTGATATAAAGCAGGAGAGAGATCGGGTGCTGATCCATTTCCATGAGCAGGGAATATCTGGTTTAATAACTATGCCCTTGGGGCTATCAACTGGAAAAGACATTTCGCCAAGCGATACTACTTCATTTGCGAATTCTATTGTTATCTGGGATGGAGGGCTTTCCAGATCGCCAGATGGGCTGATACGGATAACTTTATTTATTGAAGGAGAGTCTTCGGTATTACCTTCAATTGGATAATAAGAAATGTAGAAAACTAAAAAAGTTAGAAAGCGGGTAAGAGTTTTTAGGAGCCGGTATTTAATTTTCATAGATATTTGAGAGAGCTTTATTATAATGAAGGACTGACCAGGAATGCATTAAATCATGATCAAGTGAAATAGAGCTTATCGAATTGAGATTAATAGGGAAACTGTTTTTAAGTAGTAAATCAGAGAGAGAATAGGCTAGCTTCCACCTCCAAAAGTCACACGTCCAAGACCAAACCCACTTTTTCTTCTAATGCGTTGAGGATCGAATTGTTTTCCGGCATTCTTATTTGGACGGCCACCAATTCCATATCCAACAGGTGCTACAAACTCACCTGACTCACGTTCTCTTACGACTTGATTTTTTACATTTAGTCCTTCATTTTCAAAATATTGTCTTGGAAGGTATGAGGGTATTTGGCGCTTATTATTCCCTGGGAGATTTACCTGGGTGCTTGGACCTAGAAAGCTCTCAAGCGCAAAGGCATTCCGGGAATTGCAGATAAACCCAGAGAAGACAAAAAGCATTAAAATTAATGAAGCATAACTAGATTTCATGTTGCACATATTATCATTAATTTGTGGTCAATTGAAGCTACCGGATAGCAATTTGCTAACCCATTGAATTTATTAGACACTTTGATTTTTTTACGTTACATTTAGATATACATTGAGTTTTTTCAACGATCAGAGGGGGGATTTATGGGATTTGGTGTTTTTTCGTTCATTTTGATGTTTTTTTTCACTATGATTTTTCCAATTCTGCTTTTGATTTTTCTATTACCCAAAATTTATGCAAAAAATGCAAAGCAAAGTGAGAACAAAGCGGGTCAGGTTTTTGGAGCAGAGAATGTTTCGATTGATGATCTTGGGAAAAGTATTTTTGGTTTCAGTCTTGAAAAAGTTCTGATTATAAAAAGCGGAACATTTGTTTTTCGTGTTATTCAGCATCTTGGTTCAAAAAACAACCCGCCTCATACTACTTTTTTTATTGAAGAAGATGTTGGTTTGCCTTTTACTCTTACAAAAGAAGGATTTGTTGAGAGAATCGGAAAGAAAATTTCCCTAATGAGCGAGCTTGAATTAGGAAGAAAGGATCTGGATGATTATTTTTTTATTGCTGTTTCTGACGCAACAAGGGGTAAAGATTTTTTCTTTCAGTCAAAAATGACAGAAGTGCTTCAGCGTCTTATGAAGCTTGCTGATTTTGAAAAAATGGCTGCAATAAAACGGGAAGTCGGAAAAAATAATAAGCTATCTGATTATTTTCCTTTTAGTACTTCGTCGGTGATAACCTTAAGATTGTATGGTTCTTTGGACAGGCATGATCCGGAAGTATTAAAGGAAGCGGCATCCTTATTGTCATTATGTGCAGAGGTACTTCGCAGGTTTAGATAGTTCGATCTATTAGCTTTTTTTGCTATTTTTAAGGGTATTAAAGATTGTACATATCCTCTGAGCATATGTACAATCTTATTATTTTGCTAAAAAGTAATAGTCCATTTTTTGTAAATTTTACATTCATTATGTGGTTAAGTAGGTGTTGAGCTTTCTCTTTTTGAGATGAAAACAGTTAAAATTAAGCAGTTTTTACAATCCTTCCTTCAACCATTTTGCTGGGGTTCGGATTTAGAGTGCTGGTTGCTGTTTTGTGTTTTAGCAAATCACGGGTGGAGCGCAGGTTCCTTCCGGAAATTTTACAGTTCTATCTCCAAGCATATAAGCAGTCGAAGCTTTTTTGAACTTTTCCAGTATACTAAAATAATAATCAAGAAAAGCCTGTTTTCGCTCCATGCATAGACTAAGAACAAGAGGCCTCTTGGAGTACCTGCCACTTCTCTTTGGGTTCCTAGCCGTTTCAGTTGATTTCGTTCTCCTTAAACTTTCAACACTTGGCCAGATATGACCTTTTTCTTCAAACTCTTCTATGATCTCCTTTCTCCTTCTTTCGTACTCATTTAATAGCATGTTCCTGTATTCACTTTGAGACATGTCTTCATAACCAGAAAGACGCTTAAAGATTATCTGGTATTGCTCAGTATATTTTGCGGGATCGGCATTTGGATTCCTTCTCTTAGCCCTTCTAAACTCACTACCCTTAAAGAATTCTACATGAAGAGGTTTCCCACTTATAATATATTGCCATGAATTAAACCCAGGATAGTCAGACAGGTTTTTACAAAGTCCTGCAAGAATCGGTTGCATAACAGTGTACATAAGACGATCAAGATGACTCTCAGAGTCCTCCGTAATAGCCTGTTCCCTCGGCCTTGATTCCATTACTGGACCAGTGCCAAAACTAGGCACATTTTTTTTAACAGCTTCCGCAGTCCTTGCTCCAAAATCCTTAAAAAAAGAAGACTTTGTCTTTGGAGCAAACTCAATCATAGGATGATCATGACTTCCAAACATAGTATAAGCATAGATTTCCGCTCCATATTTATGGAGATACTTGCCAAGAGAGCCAAGAACTCTCTTCTGTAGCTTCTTGTTATTTGCATAACAAAGCTGAGAGTTTCTGAACCTTCTGGTAATAAATGAACTCATGCCCTCGGGGTAATCTATCCGAAGGGGTTGTGACATCTTCATTTTCTGAGTGCCTAGAATAAATTTTTTGCCTTCATTTCATTATCGCTGAAAATTTATAAAAGTTTCTGTATTATAAAGGTAATTTAATGAATTGCTTGAGAATATCGCTTTAAGAGTTTCAAAGTTCTACTTTGCTACACGCTTAGAGGACATATAAGAGAAGGCTAGATTTACAAACCGACTTCTTTTGCCATATCCTTTAACCTTTCCCAACCGAGATAGAGAACATTGTTGTGGCCGGCTAATGGAATTATACTTAACTCTACTTTTCCACTGCCTTTGTATTCATTTTTAATAATTTCAGAGTGCCTGGAGCTGATAATTTTATCCTTGCCACCATGAAGCAGTACAAGACTGGTCTCAGTAAGCTCAGATACATACTCATCAACAGGAAGCCGAAAAAAGGAAAAATATTTTAAATGTCGAAACAAAATATAATCACCTATAAGTGATCTGAAGTTACGAAAAGGCGAAAGAAGGATCAGCATCCAAGGTTTATATTTCATTGCAATAAGTGATGCAGGAGCAGAACCCAGCGAAATACCCATCAATACAAGATTATTGGCACTTGTTTTTTCCTTTTCAATAACCCAGTTGATAACCGCTTCGCTATCAATGTAAATTCCCTTTTCAGTGGGCCATCCTGTGCTTTTGCCAAATCCCCTGTAATCAAATAGATAACTTGATATGCCTTGCTCCTGAAACCAAAGCCCTGCAAGAATAAAACTTTCAACTGATCCCCCATTTCCGTGAAAGATGATTCCAACCTTATCACTTTTTTTAGTGTCAGAGTTTGCTGGTAGATACCAAACTTCAAGTCTTTTTCCGTCGGGGGTAATTATAAAACTGCTAACTACGTGATGCGGGAGAGCATTTTCCTTAATTGGGAAGAGCTTTCCAAAAAGGCCAAACAGGGCACCGGGAAATACTTGAAGGTTCTGTGTCGCAACAGTTGCTGCAGATACCAAAAAAACAATTGTAAGAATTGATAAGAAAAATTCAAACATTAATATTGTTATAGGATGACAGTGTATTTAGCGAATATAAATATATTGGTCTAAGATATAGATCAAAACCAATTACTTATGAGAGGGAAAATATGGCGTCCCCAAGGGGATTCGAACCCCTGTTGTCGCCGTGAAAGGGCGATGTCCTAGGCCTCTAGACGATGGGGACAAATAACATGGCCCCGCTTTGTATGAAATTGCGGTAAATTGGTCAAGAGGCTAAGCCACATTAAGTTTTTATTGTGGAGAAAACCCCCTTTTTAAGTGCTTTATTTTGTTTGCAATATGGTGATCTTGCAAATTTCTGTTTTTAAACTATTACTATCAAATGATTAGAAGTCGTGAGCTCAAACAGGATGAGCAGGAAATTCTGGGAACCTTTGGAAGGGTTCATGATGATACTGAAGTTCCTTGGGGGGAAAGGACCGGTATACTACTGGTTCATGGACGGGCTGGAGATGAGAAGGTAATGTGGGTGTTCTCAAAGGCCATCGAAAATATTAAGGGAATTATCCTTTCTCCTCGGGCCATAATTCCTGATCCTATTGGTGGTTTCAGTTGGTGGTTACTTCCAGGCGTAACTTCTATAGAAAGTAGCTCAGAAAATAAGTATCAGGAAATTTCCATTAATCATGCGTCGTCTCCTTCTGCCAAAAATAGTTTTAAACCCGGAGTAGAAACTATTTTAAGAGCTTCAGAAATGCTTGTAACAAATTATGGTGTTCATCCAGATAAACGTATTGCAATAGGATTTAGTCAGGGGGCTGCTCTGGTCGGTTCAGCAAGTCTTATGAATCCTTGCATTTTTGCTAAAGTGGTACTTCTCGCCGGATTCATACCGGAAGTTGTTTTAGCGGAGTTTCAATTTAATTCAATTGATATTATGCCCGAATATTTTATTTCTCATGGAACTGAGGATCAGGTAGTAGCATTTAATCGTGCAGTTTTATGTCGTGATTACCTTATACAAAAGGGAGCAAGAGTAACCTTTCACAGCGATAAAGTTGGACATAAAATTAGTGCCAGTGGAATTAAGGCCCTTAGTGAATGGTTCCATCAAACCTAAAGGAAAAAATGAAAAAAATCCTGCTTCTTGATGATGATAAATACTTGTTATCCAGTCTTTCAACACTTTTAAGTTCCTGGGGTTACAACCCTCTCTGTTTTACTAACGTAGAAGATGCAGAAAGTTACATCAGGGGAGGGGAAGAGAATAAAGTTGATTTTGCCATTGTTGACTTGTTTTTACTTGGTGCAAGAGGAGATGCGTTGAGTAATGGTTTTATTCGAAATGAGATTTTACCCAAGGGAATTCCATATTTAAGACTTACCAGTGCGCCAGATCTTGTTCCTAAAGATTTAATCGGATTTGCCATTCTGGATAAGCGCGAAATTGAGCTTGATTTCACACCACTCAAATTCATCCTGGAAGAAGTTTTATCTGTATAGGCCCTCTGCAGTGTAATTTGTAAATTTAATTCTTCTATTTCCTTGCTTTTCAAAGACAAGACCCGCGCTAGTCAGACTCGAAGGCAGGGTGTGAACGGATTCCCTAAGTTCGTCACCGGAATCAAAAAAAGTAAAAAGAAGTGGTTCTGATTCTTTTCTGTCAATTGAAATTCTTGTTTCGCCTCTTGAATTAGTTCTCCCTTTAACGGTCTCTGCGGAAGTGCTTGCCTCAAAAGGAATCAGTTTGGCCGGTTTTCCATCAATATTGTTTACTTTAATTTCAAGGTAAATTCTTCTTACAAATATTTTATCGTCTTTTTTTGAAGGTTCGCTAATTTGCCCTCCCGGACTAATAGTTGAACAGCCGGATGCTCCAATAACCAAAACGAGACAAAGCATGAAAAAAATCAAAGAATAATTTTGAGGCGAATCCATGGCAGAATTAGATTTATTATGATAACTCATCAATCTCATTTGTTTAAATTTCCAAGTACTGATTAATTAGATCAATCGAAAACTGTTTGTCAATTTATTTAGTATTCTATGTCCAAAGTTCAGCTTGCTACTCTCTGTTATGTCAGATCTCCTGAAAAAGGTACCTTGCTAGTTCACCGGAACAAAAATAAGGGTGATCTGCATCTTGGTAAATGGAATGGTCTTGGCGGTAAAATTGCGCCTGGAGAGAGCCCCGAGCAATGTGTAATAAGGGAGGTATGCGAGGAGAGTGGGCTTAATATCTTTAACCCTGTGCTAGCTGGCATTTTGACTTTTCCTTGTTTTTCAACAGATACGGATTGGTATGTATTTGTTTTTACCGCCAATCAATTTGATGGCTCATTACATGAGTGTGACGAGGGTTCCCTTGAGTGGGTGACTGATGAATTATTGTTTAGTCTCCCAATGTGGGAAGGAGACAGGATATTTCTACCACTTGTTATGTCTGGAAAATTATTTTCGGGCAGATTTTGTTACCGGGAGGGCATCCTTGTTGAACACGAAATAAATATTTATAAAGCCAATACTTGATACCTTTATTTAGATTTATTTCTATTAAGACTCTGAAAAGTGTATATGTCCAATTAATGATTCATATTTCTTTAGTGGCTGTCGGAGCCAAATCCTGGCGCTTCCTTCCTTTGCCCAGTACTTTTCCAAAATCTTGGGATGAATTGTCGCGCTAATGCTCGTGGAAATCCGATTAATATCAGCTTCAATTATTTTTTCTTCAATTATTGCGCTTGGAAGGGGATTATTATCAATAACTAATTGAGAACTTTTGTCGATTTTTCCATTAATTTTTACCCAAATTGCAGAAGAACCATCAGGTTGTAGGTTAAATGGTTTACCAATTGTAGCAGTACTTGGACCCCATGAATTAAGTTCCAGGTCCTTAGGTAGCGTATCTAGCTTTTCAATTTCCGGACCATTCCAGCTACCAAAACCAGCTCTTAGAATTTGAACTTGAGCGCAGTCATGCCCATTCTGACAGACCACTTCTATGTCAGTTACCTCTCCAGAGTAAAAATTAGCCTCAAGAGTAATATTGAAATATCCTGGATTTATTATTTCAGATTTTAAAATTGATTTCTCTTCTGAAGTTGCCTTTACTTTAAGTTCAATCTCGTCTGCACCGCTAAATGATCCATGAATCTGAATGAATTCTTCACCATTAGCTCTCAAAATGCCAGCAAGCAGGATTCTTGAAATGCTACTTGAAGTTAATGGAGGATATAGTCCGCCATAAATCTGATTTATACCCGAAAATTTATCAATGATAATTTCATGATATAGTTTATTTTTTAGGCTTGAAACAAACTTATTATTATCCTCTTTAAGGCAAGAGATGTCAGATGAGATATTATTTGAAAGCTTATCGCCAATTTTTAAGGAAGAGAAGTGATCAATTACAGCTAGTTTGATGCCTTCAGCAAGAATCCTGTTGCCCTTAGTTGACAAGTGAGGATCCCATCCTAGATTGTGTTTTTTTTGAAGTTTAACGAGTCCTTGATTTAAATATTTTTCAATTGGTTCAATATGGAAATATTCTTGATTTTGTTTTGGAGTGTAATCAATCGGAACTAATGAGTATAAAAGCTTGATAGGAACATTATTTTCAATTGCCAAATGCTCTACTTTTGAAATTGCCCCATTAAACTTATTCTTTTGGCTTGGGCTAAAATAGATTGAATTAGGACCGTTTAAAAATGTATTGTTTTCAATTGAGCATGGGCTTGTTGGTTGAAGTGGTATAAAGTCATCACAAACTGGTTTGTCAGATTTAACAAGGTTATATAATTTTTTAAGATTGTTTTTAATGTATGAGATAGAAATGAAAGTTGAGCTTAGCGAATCTAATAGTGAGTTTGAGCTGCAAGAGTTGACCCCATCCAGAATATCCAGGCTTTTTTTGTCCATGACTTTTCTAAAATCTGATGGGCAGAGGTAATTCTTGTCTAAACCCCAGACCAGGCGCAAGAATTCGGATGAAATATATGAGGGGTCCATAATAAGTTGTCCTTGGGGATTAAAGTAGGCAGATTCATCATAGTCATTGGAAATTATGAGAATCAAAACCAGATCTGGTTTAATTTTTTTAAGTAAAAACTCAAGTAAATTAGCAGAGTCCCAGGCGTTGAATCCGTTCATCCCTGCGTTATAAACTTTAATGGGATGAGGTAGAGAATTTTCCTGATCCATTTCAGAAAGCAGGTTCTCAAGTTGTTGTGGATAGGTGTGACTTTGATCAACGCCGTGCGAGAAAGTAAGTGAATCACCAAGAGCAAGAATAGTTGTGCCAGATTGTTGTAATGGGAGCTCCTTTATCTCTCTCATTCCTAAACTGTTAGACACTACATGGGTTCCCACCCATTTTCCGTTTAAGGAAGGTTTTAGAAGATATGGAACACCATCTATTTCTGACGGAGAATAAAAATCATAGTCATCCCATCTTTGAATACGCCAAAGATCAAGAATCCTAACAGAGCTCTCAAAAAGCAGAAATAAAAAAATAAAAACAGATAATGATAGAGTAATATTCTTGATCATGTAGTATTTTTTTATTAGAGAATAATGTGTTGATTTACTACATCTACTGCGGTTTTCTTGCAATCCTGGCTGCAGCGATTGTTAAAGATAACCTACTTTTACTTTAAGTCATTATTTGCTAGTCTATTTCGGTGTTTTTATTTTATTTTTGATTCGAATAATATTTTTCAATATTTAAACATTTACCAAATCCGAATTTTATATGCCTTTTTCAGCAATTTTAGTCAGTGCCTATAGAGCAGTCCCACTTGGTCTGCCAGTGCTTATTTTATACATGTTAGTTGAATGGGTCAGATTTTATTATCCTCTTCAGTCTCAACAAAAGTTCATTCTTGATTTCTTTGTTTTACTGGGAGACGCTTTTTTACTTCATGTTTTATGCATTGACTTTTTATCCAGAAAATTACAACCATCAACAGCTGTTGGTTTGAAATTATTTGCACACACCTTTTCTGCCCTGCAAACATTGCCAAAAGTTCTTCTAAGTTATCTTGGGGTAATGTTTCTGGTTCAATCAGTCCTCGGTATTTTTCAGATGTCTCCAATTCCCGTGTTAATGGTGCTAATTTTTTTTCTTTGGGCTCCGTATTTATGTAGTTTTGAAAATTTTGCAAGAGAGCTCAGCTCTAAGGAAATAGAAGAGGAAGATGCTGCATTCGATCCATTTGACGAGGACTCATTTTCCGAAATAAAAAAACGCCTCTTTACAAGAAAAAGCTGGTGGCATTTTGGTTTTTTAAGAAGTATCGAGTTCACCTCTAAGAAAGGTAGCCTGGCCCTTTCCGTCGTTTTTCTTGTTTGGCTTGCACGAGTTATACCAGACATAATTGTAGGTATAGTAGGGGACACTTATAGTTCGTTTTTTGCTGTAATTGTGCAGGTAGTAATAACATTTTTTGCTTCTCTGATCGTGCATTTAAGCATAATAAGAGCAATTTTATATTCACTCCAGCCTGAGGAGCGGGAAGAACTTCGATCTGAAAAAAATTCCCTAGATAATTTTGAGCCTTTTCTGAATCCACTAGGAATTCGTGTGGTTAGTTTAAGTATTCTTGTCATTCTAATAACTCTTCTTTGGAGTGAAAGAAGATTTCAGCAGGGAGGTTTCCCGGATTATGTGGAAAAAGAGCTCGTTCTTGCAAAGCCCCAAGGTGAGGACTTGCTTGTTGAGATTCGAGTAAAAGATATTAAAAGCAAGCTGCGGTGGTTTTCTCCCGAGCGTTTCAGACTACTTGAAAAGGCCCCGCCTAGAAAGGCAGATGAAAAGGAATTCGAAACATCAGGTTCAGAGGCAGAAAATAATTCTAGAAGTAGTGAGGGCAATCCTTCCAGAGCTGAGGGGTTTCTTGGAATTTTAAGCGCCTCTAAATCTACTACTGATACAAGTACGAAATCACAAAAAAGCGATCCATTTTCTCCCATATTAAGTTTATTGATGGAAGATCTTATGCCGGCATCCAGGGTAGTGATCTATGATAAGGATCGTAAAGTTATTTCAGATCATCTTATTCAGCCTCGCGAAGACGAAATAAGGGTGGTTCTTGCCTTTCCAAGAAAGAGAAGGGCTTTTGGGGCCCCAGAACCTGTTTATGAGATTTCTTACATAAGTCCATTAGGTTTCAAGGAGGTATTATTTACCTTTAAGAGAGAGATTGGAGTTGATAAAAGCTCATCTGAGCTTCCTTTAAATGAGGCTCAGTAGAAATTCATTCAGAGTAGGGGGAGAGAAAGTGCGAATATGTCCATAAGACTTTATAGCGATGGGGGAGCTGATTCCCAAAAGCGATCTGCTGCAGCTTGCATTATTGAAGGAGTTGAGGGCTCTCGGGCATTATCTCTTGTTAGCTATCTCGGAGCTGCTACAAACAATGAGGCAGAAATTTTCTCCTCATTAATGGGCTTTTCCATTATCCACATTATTAATGCCAGAAAAGGACAGGAAGTTGTTTGGGTTTCCGATAGTGAGTACTGCTTGAAGAGTGCAACTCAATACATGAATAGCTGGGTAAGAAACGGCTGGAAGACTTCCCAGAAGGAGCCTGTAAAAAATCAGGGATTATGGAAGTCATTTAATACTATGACTTCCCAAATTAGAATTTTGCCAGAGCATGTGCGGGGTCATACTGGACATAAGCAAAATGAAGCTTGTGATTCTGCTGTTGGTTGGGCACGAGAAAATCATAAAATATTTGATTCAGATTCATTTACTCCGCAACTCATGGAAATTGAATTCGAGGGTTATCGTCCCTGGTGTGTAATTGATGGACGCGATTTACTTTCTGAGATTCGGGATGCTTCTGACAAAGGACTTGAAATTGATACCTTAAAAGCATTTTTTTTAACTTTATATAGCTTATGTTCTGGTGGTTCAGGGATTGATAATTTTGTTAATAGAGAAGCTACAGGAGACATAAGAAATATAAAGAGCACTCTTAAAGGTGATTTACCGCAACTAAAAAAATTAACAAGAGCGTATCTTAAAAAACTCGATGAATTATCCGAGGTTGATAAGGTTGATTTAGCCAAAATAAGCCCTGATGTTATGCCTGCAATCAATCTTTTAAGGAGATGGAGCTCTGTTTAACCTGTTGTTCTAAGCCCACCTGCAATGGCATTGGTTATAAGTAATAGCTCTGAAAGGATGTTTTCGTCTGGATTTTCTCGCCACTTGCGGATTTGTATTATCTGGCTCTGATGAAGGAGTTCGAGCGTTTTATCCCGAAAGGCCAGGGTTTTTGCTAGACGCGGACGACGATCTGAAAAGGATTTTTGAAAGAGTTCGGTTAGCAGAGTTTTAGTTATTTCAAATTCATCAAGAATTATGTTAGTAAAGTGATCTCTGATTTCCTGCTTAATTACCAAAGAGCTATACTCTTTCATGAAGTACGCGCTTCCAGAATAAATACTTGATTCGATATTTGTAAAAATATACCTTGCAGGTGCCCAAGTGCGCGTTGCATTAGCCAGTTCGTTAAATAGTTTTGGCGATTCATCCTTTAGACTTGATAAAGCTGTTCCAACTCCAAACCAGCCACCGAGAAAAAAGCGGGCCTGGTTCCAGCTAAATACCCATGGAATAGCCCTAAGGTCATCAAGGGAATCTGCTCCTCTTCTTTTGGGAGGTCGCGAACCAAATCTGCTATGTTCAATTATGTCAATTGGAGTAGCTTCTCTGAAGAATTTAATAAAACCTTCTTCAGATAGTAGCTTTTGATATGATCTCTGACTACACTCTGATAAATAAGTCATTGCTTCTTCATGTTCAGAATTATTCTTTGATGTCTCAGAGTACAGTGCTATATTTCGTACTGTTCCCGCCTGGAGGAGTTCCAGGTTGTAAGATGCAGTTAGAAGATTAGCATATTTTTGAGAGATGCTTTCGCCCTGTTCTGTGACTCGAAGTCCACTGTTTAGAGATCCTGCAGGTAGCGCTGCCAGAAACCGTTCGGTGGGACCAGCGCCTCTGCTTATTGTACCTCCACGTCCATGAAAAAACAGAAAACTGGCTCCAGTATCCTGACCGAGAGTAATCAGTCTTGATTGACACTGATAAAGGCGCCAGTAAGACGCAAGAACTCCACCATCCTTGCTGCTGTCGCTGTAGCCTATCATTATTTGCTGATGATAGGGTGAACTACCCATTTGTTCAAGCAGCATTTTTGAAGAAATATATACAGGGTGCTTTAGGAAGTCTTCAACTACATCCCTGCTATTATCTAGATCACTAATAGTCTCAAAAAGTGGAACTACGGGTAGTGGACATGCTAGTGATGATTCGTTCCATTCGGCCAGTCCTGCTTCCTTTGCAAGTAGATAGACTCCCAGAAGATCTGAGAGGTCGCGAGTCATGCTAACAATTAGAGATCCAATTCCCTCATAGCCGTATTTCTTTCCATGAGATGCAAGAACTCTGAGGGTGTCGCGGGTTTCATCGCCTTCCTTTCCGACCCTGTCTTCTCTATGAAGAAAGGGTCGTTTGTTATTTAACTCTTCGTTAAGAAACAGAAGCCTTTTTTCTTTGCTCCAGGAAGAATAATTTATGTCGCTTCTACTGATGGCCGAAAGAAACTGTTCTATGGCACGATCATGAAAGCCGCTGTTTTGACGAATATCAAGTTTTGCCAAATGGAAACCAAATGTTTTCAAATTAAGGATAACTGGTTCAAGTTCTCTTTTAAAGAGAAGGTTTGCCTTAATTGAAATTAAACTATCCTTTAAAATTAAAAGATCTTTCATCAGATAAGATGGTGTTTCGTATTTAAATAAGGAGTTAATTTGTTTGTCTGATTTTGGAAGACCAAGTATCAAAAGGTTTATAAACTGACGCCAGGGTTCTCCGGGATTTCTAAGACGAGCAAGAGTTCCAGCTTCTTCATGTAGAGTCTCTAGTTCGAGCAGCCTCTTATTAAAAAAGTCAGGAACTTTCTGGATACGATCGTTAAGAGAAAGGTTTATAGCAAGCCTTGTTAATTGATGAGACAAATTATCAATCGAGGAGTTCCTAAGAGCGAGCAATGCAGCATGAGTTACTGAACTTGTTACCAGCGGGTGCCCATCTCTGTCACCTCCTACCCAGGTGCTGAACTCGGGGCAGGGAAACTCGGGAAAAATTCCAGCTTTTGCTTCTTCGGGGTAATGATTCTGCCAGGCTTCCTGAAAGCGTCTGTAGATAATAGGAAGTGCTTTTGGAAAGATATTTTTTAGATAATGAGTTATATTTCTAAGTTCATCAGTTACTTCTGGTCTTTCAAGATATAAATCTCCTGTTCTTAGAAGTCTTTCAAGAAGAGACTTGATATCGTCTTTGATGGAGGCCCTTTCTGATGGGGACCACATTTTGTTTTCACTTTTAACAAGTAGAAGGTAAAGATCACGATAATGTTCTAATACAGTAGCTCTTTTTGCTTCAGTAGGGTGAGCTGTAAGTACGGGTTCTATTTTTATTCCCTTTGTAAGGTTACTTATACCTTCGGGAGATATTCCCGCTTTTCGGGTAATACTGAAAGTATCATCCCAAAGACCTTCACTTCTGTAACCGTTAACACGACGAACCTGGTTGGTTGTGTTCTCTTCTACAAGATTAAGAAGTTGAAAACAAAGCGCATAGATTTGTATCGACCTTTCAGATAGTGGAACCGGGATTGAATACTTACGGTCTTTGTCGGAATTAGATATTTTTTGTGCTAACTTTTTATTGAAAAATTCAGACCATGGAAGAGCATTTGCAATATCTTCCATTCCCAGATCGGTAAGAGTTTCCTCAAGGCAGTTTCTTAAGAAGAGAACGTCATCGTCCCATTTCTTAAATTCATATTCCCGTATAGGTTTGTCCATTATTAGGGAATCTCCATAATATTAGATATTTGCCAGTGATGGTAATTATTATTATTGTATTGAGAAAAAGAGGAATTTTCACCTTTGAGTTGGTTATATCAAATTATTTACCTGTTTGTCCCTTGCTTTTGTTATTTTTCCTTTGGTATTCATTTCTTTAATTCACTAAGTCGTCTTTCGTTTGTTAATTTCCATATTCCGTTAGTTATATTTGGTAAAAAATGTGAGCCTTTTTCCAAGTCTGATTCGACAAATTCTACTTTTACCTTAGCAGAAAAGGTATTTCTCTGGTTTTTTGGCCTGTTAGTGCATCTTGTATTTTCATATATTTTGTATAGAATTGGTCTGTCCTCGAGAATCTCATTTTTAATTTCTTTTCTTATATTAGCTTGCATCCTGGGTAGTTCCCTATGGTTTGGTCTTGCAAAACTTATAACCGCTGGCTTAATGAGGTTTTCCCCTGATTTTTCATTTAGTTGTTTTTTCTTTGTTGTTTCTGCAATTGGTGTAAGCATTTTTGATGCAGATGAGGGTATTCGAACTCTTTGGCATAATAATTACTCTGACTTGATGTTTCACCTTGCAATAATTTTTAATTATTCGTCAGAATCCAATCCTTTAACTGATTATCCTGTTTATCCTGGAGTTTCTCTATCTTATCCGATACTTATGGATTTCTGGACCGCATGTTTGTGGATGCCCGATACGGGCTGGAAAGGGCTTTCTTTTGTCTTCTTTGCCCAGTGGGCAATTGTCTGGATGGGAGCTTACCTTCTTCTTGCGGGAGCATTTTGGGGAGTTCTTCCATGGGTGTTATTATTCAGTGGAGGATCAATACCTTTTCTTCTGACAAATATGGGTTTTTCATTTCCCGGCATATTATCGGAAACACCAGATCAGCAGAATTCAGTAATTTTATCTCATTTCCTTATTGAAAAAGGATATCCGTTCACAGTTTTTCTTACGACAATATGGATACCTCAGCGGACAAGTATTTTGGGCATGATCTTTGGTTTATCTGTTCTTTGCGTTGTTCTTGAAGGAATTTCTGGTTCGTTTCAAAAAGGTAATTCTATCTATGTTTTTCCAGACCAAAACAGGGCAAGAAAATATTTAATATTTCTTATGCTTTCCGGAATGATGCTGGGCTTTTCTCTTTTGGCTCATTTTCATATTTCAGTTGCAGTTGGTTTTTATGTTTTTTTACTTCTGCTTCTGAACATAAGAACATTGTCTGGACCATTAATTCTATTTTCTGTTAGTGGATTTATTTTCTCATTACCGGTGTTGATCTTGTATTTCTCCAAGAAGGGCCTGGTTCGGCTAACTGAAGGTTGGATGTATAGTGATGATGTTGTTAGTTCCGTGAGAGAACCCCTTGTCAAAATATTTGGAGCTGAGGCGGTTTCCTTCTCGTTTATGTCAGACTGGCCAATAACAACCGTGTTGATGTGGATTTTTAATACTGGCCCGTGGATTCTTGTTTGTCTTTTACTTGTATTGTCGGTCAGATTTCGTTTTATGATCCCTGTGTTTTTTCTGTTTTCAGTTATAAACTTTGTTTCATTAAGTGTATGGAACTGGGACAACATTAAATTACTTGTTGGTGTGTTAATAATTATAATAGCAATTATAAGACATTCATATATCAAAAGACCATATTTTATCTTTATATTGCTTGTTCTAAGTATAATGCCTGCAATAGCTGAAGTTTTGTCCGTTGTATCCAGAGGAAAATACCATACTGTTTATTCTCGTGAAGCATTGGGAATTATAAGGTATATTGGGGGCTATGTGCCACCTGGTTCTATTGTGGCCGGATCACCCGATCATAATTCTCCAATTACGGCAGCTGGCAGAAAAATCTTCCTTGGTTATCCGGGGTGGCTATGGACTCATTCAATCGACTATTTAGAGAGATTTAATATCAATAGTGATATTGAGCTTTTGATAAACTGTAAGGAAAGTACAGATACTTCCGGGAGCATTCAAATTTGTCCCAGGTTCATCTATGATCCAGGTCATGGTGTATTATGGAAGGAAGATTTTCGATCAGCTAATTCCAAAGTAAGAAAAAATCTTCGTGCCCTTGGCGAGAAGGGTCTTTATGAGATCGTTCCCTGATACGGAAAACTAATAGTATTTATGACCTTGAAAACATGGGACGCTGGTAAAATGTTATAATATTTCCATCTGGATCCAATACATCGAACTCTTTGCCGCGTTTTGTATTTCTGATCGAAGAAACATCTGCGTTAGAAAAGCTGAAATGATACTGTCGATTTTCATACTCCTTCAGGTGTTTCATGAAAGCTTCGTGTAGATTATATAATCCATTTCTTACCCTTATTAGAATTATACCTTTGGTATCTAAAGAATGAGCTTTTGAATTTAATATGTTTAGTACCCTTTTATCCGGCAGAGTGAAGGCCATTTCATTATCTCCTTCATGCCTTAGATCAAATTCCAATACCTTTTGGTAGAAGTTTTTAGACATATTCATATTGGTTGTTGAAAATGATGCTCCTTGAAGGCTTATCAGGTATTTATCATAAAGGTTTTTTTCCTTATTCTGGCCTGACCATAGAAAAACCCCGACTATTACTATTGTGTACATTAAAATAGTGATGATAAATGCCGTATTTGATTTTTGCATATTCAGCAATTAGGTTATTATGGGCTGATTGTTAAGAACCAATTAAGGTCGTCTGCCAGTTGGTGTACTAGCTTATGTATATTGACCTCAGACATTCTACAAAACTGTATAATTAAATACAATAGAAGTGTTTTTGATATGGCTTCCGAAACCGACATGTCGAACCTCATTAGTAAGGGATTTATAATGAGGGTAGCTCCTTTGATAGTCCTTGCTCTTCTTAGTTCGTTATATCTTCTTCATCACGATCTGTCCCTTAGTTCCGGCTATCAGGTCGGAACTTCTTTCTGCAAGATCAATGACGTATTTGATTGTGATGCACTTGCAAAAAGTGATTATTCCCGTGCCTTTGGTTTACCTGTCGCCATGTATGGAGCCTTGTTTTATTCTCTACTGTTATTTCTTCTTTTTTGCCTGAGAGGATCTGAATCTCGAGGAGTAGGATTCCCCGGTGATGCTTCATCATCAGTTCTCTTTTGGTCATTTCTTTCTATTTTTCCAAGTGCGTATTTGGCTTACGCATCTTTTTTTATTGTTAAGAAAGTTTGTATTTTTTGTACTTTTTTGTATCTGGCGAATTTATTTCTGTTTTTTCTAAGTTGGTATCTTGGAAGGTCCGATGGTGGATTCTTTTTTCGACTCTCCAGAGGGGCTGGTATTCTATTTTCTCATATTTTCTTTCTTCGTGGGATATCCTTTCCTCTTGCAGTGGTTGGATTTGGTATTTTTTATTTTTTTGGACAGGTTTCATATATAGTTCATGTACTCGAACCTCGTTATTTATCTCTTTATGATGCAAATGCGATTAATGAACTTAGTGAGGAGTGGAAAGGGTCTCCTGTAATTGAGGTAATTAAAGCTGCTCAAACCATCTCTGGTGCAGTAAAGGTTGGAAGTGATGACGCTCCGTTTCGCCTTGTAAAATTCAGTGACCACGAATGTCCACTGTGTCAAAGAACTGCTCCTATAGTAGAAGAAATTATTACTGAGCTGGGTACCAGTCTCCAGGTTGTTTTTCTGTCTTATCCCCTTGATATTTCCTGTAATCCATTTATGGATAGGGCTCTTCATCCTAATGCTTGTAAACTTGCTTCTCTTGTGATTTGCGAGGCTTTTAGTGATCAGGAGAAGGCTCATCGTTTGCATGAAGCAATTATGGCTGAAGGTATAACTTCTGAGGAGCAGTACCAAAATTTTATTCGGGAAGAGGGACTTAATGAAGATACATGTTTTGGTCGCGAAGATGTAAGGAAAAGCTTGTTATCTCAAATTCATGCTGGTGATATGGCTGAAATTACTGGAACACCAAGTTTCTTCTTGAATGGAAAAAGATTAACTATAAAAGAAATGAGACAGTTGAAGCCTCTTGTCAAAAGAATTGTTGAAGATGGGATGAAGTATTAAGATTAACACATAATTTTAGAGAACGTAGCTTAATTCTTGTCCACTTGCTTTTACTAAAACTTCTCTGGTTTCTTTTTCGCTGTGCTTTGATGTTGTTCTCTTTTCTACATAACCAGTTTTTTTAGCTGCAATGTTAAATCGCTCTGAGATTTGGATAATGTTATCGGAAATTGATTCATCGCAATAAATTTCCATTCGAGTGCCCATATTAAAGACCTTGTACATTTCTTTAGTTTCAACCTGTCCATGTTCCTGGATTAGATTAAATATGGGCGGAGGATTAAAAAGATCGTCTTTAATTATAAGTGTATTATCAGGACAAAATCTCAAAACTTTGCTATGTGCGCCTCCTGTGAGGTGAATAGCTGCTCGGATTTTATCTTTGGGAAGTTCTCTAAAAATGCATTCCAGCACTGGAGCATATGTACGAGTGGGAGAGGATAGCGCATCTCCAATGTTCATCATTAAATCACCTGGCTCATCAGTCACAGAAAAAGGTCCTTGGTAGCAATGTGCAAGATCCAGAAGGGGGTTACCAATCTCAGGATAGCGGTCTAGTAGGTCTTTCTTTAGCAATGCATGACGAGCAAGAGTAAGGCCATTAGATCCAATGCCAGAATTGTCTGTGTTCTCATAGGTTGATCTCCCAAAGCTTGCGAGGGAAACGATGACATCACCAGGTGATATGTTTGCAGGATCAAGAACATATTTTTTCTTGATTCTGGAGAATAGTGTTGCATCAACGACAAGTGTTCTTACCGTATCACCACAGTCTGCTGTTTCTCCGCCACTAATTTCAATCGGGACTCCAAGTGATCTGAGTTTGGTGCCAAGATATATGTAGGAGCCAATTATTTCCTTTATTACTTCTTCCGGAATTAATGAGGCATTTCGCGCAATGGCATTTGCAAGTAGCATTTGTTCGGGTTTACCAAGGCAGTAAACATCATCAAGATTCATTACCAGAGCATCAGCCGCCAGCCGACCAAAGAATTCCCTAGAGCCAGTTTCCTTGTACCATAGGTAGGGGATTATCGTTTTTGTTCCTGCGCCATCACAGTGCATTACGCTAAAGTGATCTGCTGATCCAGCGACATCGTTACTAACCTGGCAGAAAAAGTTCTTGCTCTTATCAGGTAGTGCTCCAAGTTCTTCAAGAACTGCATGAAGCTTTTCCTTACCTGCGGAAGCCCCGAGGGCGTTATACTGAAGAGAGGATTTTGGAGGATTGCTCATAGCCTTTATATTTAATCTCTGAAGTTGTTAAACTGCAGGTCTATGTCAAGTGATGCTGACTTCAAGTTTTGTATTATTAACTGGAGATCGTCTCTTTTTGGAGCAGTAACACGAACTTGTTCACCCTGAATTTGAGCCTGGGCTTTTTTTACGCCCATATCCTTAATCGTCTTTATCAGCTTTTTTGCATCATCTTGAGAGATGCCTTGTTTTAAGGCAACTTCCTGTCTGAGCATGTCTCCTGATGCTTTTTCGGTTTCTTTCCGATCAAGGGATTTAATGCTTACACCACGTTTAGCCAGTTTTTGAGAAAGAATTTCATTAATTGCCTGTAGCTTCATTTTATCATCGGCAAGAACTACAATAGGCCCGGGTTTCTCAAAACTAATGCTCGATTTGCTACCTTTAAAATCGTATCTCGTCACAATTTCTTTTTTTGCCTGATTTACGGCATTATCTACTTCCTGAAGGTCTAGCTCAGATACGATATCAAAAGATGGCATTATTGGTAGATTCCTATAACTTTTAGTCTGAATTTTATAAAGATACAGATTATTGTTCTGGCCTTCCGCTAAGAGTTTCTCCAAGCAGTTTACAAGCATCAACTCCTGTAAAAATACCAACCACATTTGCATTTTCAACTATTAAAGCACATCCAATACCCTTATGTCCCATTGTTCTAGCCACTTCTGAAACCTTGGTTTCGGGTGAAACTTCGTATGGATCAGTGGTGCTTGCATCTTTTACTCTTATTTCTCCAAGAGGAAGCCTGTCGACACGACTTGCGAAGTCAATGTCGCGCTCTGTTAATATTCCGGTTAATCTTAAGCCATTTCTTACAGGAAGATGTCTTATGCCATACTCCTGCATCATTATCCGAGCTTCTTCAAGTGTAGCTGATTCGGAGATTGAATGAGGTGAAGGTGTCATAACTTTTTTAATTTCTATATCCATGTTGCAAAGTTCCTATTTCTAATTTGTATTATTGTTTTTGGCCGGGTAATGAACTCAAGCTGAATTTCTCAGCATGCTGTAAAGTTCATCCTTAATAGAAAGCCTTTCTTTTTTAAGTTGTTCTTCTTCCTGATCGGAAAGGAGATCCTCGCGTATATCTGAGCGATGTATTTTCTTGTTAAGCTCATGGTATTTATCAAAAAGCTTTCTGAAATGTACATTGGAAGTTTTCATTTGATGAATAGATTCTTTGTATTCTGGAAATTCATGTGCCAGATCGTGATTATTGTCGCTCATATAAATACTCCTTAAAGATATATTTTCGGGGAGTTATACTACCGTAAAATTATTTTTATGTCTTTTTTATTTGGCTTTTTTAGATAAGTTAGGGCTATTTATTTGATATTCATGAATTTTTTTAAAACTATTACCATTACTGATAAAATGTGCTATAATTGTCATGGTTAATTGGTCTGTGTATCTTTTAATTCAAGTCCTATTTTTAGGGTAATCATTCGTTTATAGGGTAATCATTCAGAGGGGCATATTATTGGAGGGGTAATGGAACAGGAAAATTCGACAGATATTGATATTGGGGAAGTTTTGAGCAACTCATCTTCTGCTATGCCTCTTAAGGTTACTGATAAAGCTATCGAGATGGCGAAAAAGGCTATTGAGGAAGAAGGTCTTAATAATCATGGCCTTCGGATTGCTGTTCAGGGTGGCGGTTGTTCAGGACTCCAGTACACGTTGGATTTCTCTGACGCAGCTCGTCCGGGTGATTCTGTGTTTAATGTTAACGGTCTGGATATCTATGTCGACATGGCAAGTCTTCAGTATCTGAAAGGGGCAGAAATAGATTATGTTTCTGGTCTTAACGGTACCGGTTTCAAGTTTAATAATCCTAATGCTACACGAACTTGTGGTTGTGGACATTCTTTCTCCTAGGAAGATGGTTTGGAAATTAGTGCAGCAGAAATTAGTTCAGAAGAAGTTAGTGCTGGGGAATTGTTCCTATTTATAAATAGTCCTGATAAACTGCCTTTTTCCAGTGTCCTTTTTAAGAAGAATGTGTTTATTCTTGATGTCAGGGAGCAGGAAGAATTTACTTATACACATATTGACGGCTCCTTGCTCGTGCCGATGATGGAACTAGAAGGTCGCATGGATGAGGTTAAAGAAGGTATGAATAATGCCGATGTAACTGTAGTAGTTTGTAGATCAGGGTGCAGGAGCGCCATGGTTACCTCTTTTTTGATTGGCGAGGGATTTACTCAAGTATTTAATCTAGCGGGTGGTATTAATCAGATGGCAATATTTGATAGTAATTTAAATGCATATTAGCGGTGCGAAAAGGCATTAAAAAAACGTATTTTTTGCTGTTGCCCACTTCTTTTTTCTTAAAGAAAGCTAATCCGCGGATCTTATGGTACTCTGTTAACATCAAATGCCATTAGAGACTATCGCTGTCCTACAATATTCTTTAAGTATAAGGGTGTTTTGTCGACAGAGAAAGTAGTCTGGTAATTATGATAATTGCGGTTCCTCTTTTTTGCAGGGTTTAGAGCTGGGAGGGAGCTGATCCGCAAGGTTCAGGTTTCTGGGATTTTTTAAACCAATATGGAGTGCATGACTATGTCGCACCTTTTTTCTATAATAAAATCAAATGCAAGAAAAATAAGCGTTGTTAAGTCTTTTCTGCTTTTATCCGTGTCTTTTGGCTCTACTAATCTGATGTCAGGATCAGTAGCGAAAGCTCAGGATCTTTTACCAAGAGATAATGGTATTTCAAGTTATCATAAATCTCCTCGCTGGAGAGAAAGTGAGTCGCATCCACTAAGGATAATCGCGTATGCGCTTCATCCTGTTGGGTGGCTTGCAAGGGAAGGGGTATTTCGTCCTCTTAGTTCGTTTGCTGCAAGCACTGAGGTAACAAGAAGTGTTATGGGGTACAGAGAACCTTTTGATTTCAGGGAGCCTGTATGTTTTTCTGCATCTGATGAAGTTCCAGATTGTCGTTCGGTGCTTCCCTGGACTGGTTTATCAAAAGGTCCTGGTGATGGTGATGGTTTTGGAATGTCTGGTGATCGTCAGGTTTTCTTTCCTGATGTTAATTTTGATTTTGACAAGGCAACTTTAAATGATTTAGGGCAGGGAAGAGTCAGGCAGATAGCCGAGCTTTTGAAAACTGTTCCTGATATTGATATTGTTGTCGAGGGTCATACTGACTATAAAGGTAGCGATGATTACAACATGAAGCTAGGTGAAAGACGTGCCAAAGCTGTGATTTCAGAGCTTGTAAGTCTAGGAATTCCGGAGTCTCGCCTCTCGCCTGTTAGCTACGGTGAAGGAAGGCCAATTTTCACTGAAGAGACTGATTGGGCAAGAGCAGTTAATCGACGTTCCCAGTTTACAGTACAGGGAGCAGGAGAAATTAACTCTGAACGTTTACCCGAAAGTACTACACTTCCACCTGCTGCGCGATAGTGAAATTTCTGGCGACAATTATTGGTAAAGATTACAAGAGCCTGTTTCAAACAGGCTCTTTTTTTTGATTAATTATAGAGTACCAAAAATTTAAACCCTACGGATCTTAGCCCGCATTCTCAAATTTATTGAGTTAAGAATGATAAAAACAGTGTTAACCGAAAACTCAGATGGTAAATTTATAGTAATTGAAAATGACACATTAGGTCAGCATCTTTTACGTGGTGAGCTATGGGAGCCACATTTTAAAAAAATTGCAGAAACAATTTTATGTCCGGGCGACACCGCCATAGATGTTGGTGCAAATATTGGATACAACTCGGTCATAATGGGCAAATTGACTGGAGATTTGGGCCGGGTCTATGCATTTGAGCCACTGAGAATCACATTTCAGGAACTATGTGGTAACATTATTATTAATGGACTTGATAATGTGTTTACTGAAAATGTTGCAATAGGTCATGTTGATAATGTTACAATTTCAATGGTTGCAGTTGATTATAATGAAAAAGATATTAATATCATGAATTCCTGTGTAGGTTCAGGGGGTGACATCGTCAAGATGCGCACTCTTGATTCTTATGCTTTTGATAAAGTGAAATTTTTAAAAGTTGATGTGCAGGGTTGTGAGTTGGCTGTTTTAAAGGGGTCAAGAGAAACTCTTTCTCGTTGCAGGCCTGTAGTGTTTATAGAAATTGAAGAAGATCAGTTGAAGAATCAAAATACAAGTTCAGAAGCAGTAATGTTTGAACTTATGTCGCAAGGATATGATTTGCTCTGGAATGATCAGTTATCTCTTTTTGACTGGGTTGGTGTGCCGATTGAAAACCCGGAAATACTGGAACTTGTAAAAGCTTCTATGGGCGAATCTTGCCAGTTATTTCGCCATCCCTAATTAATAAAATCAATCTTTAATAAATTAAAGCTAACTTTATTGACTTATTTTCCTATTTGGTATTTTATCTCATTTTGAATTCTGGTTAATTGCGTAGAAGATTTCCAGCGGTTTAATTGATATAAATGATCTTGATATCAATTGGCCGCATGGTGTGAGTTAATCAAGGTTTTAAAGGAGGCTGATATGGATAGTGCTGACTATACGGTTGAAGAAATGTGTGACCTTGAAGCAGGGGCTAAAAGGGTCGAGAAAACAACTTCTAAAAAAACAGTTCACTCAGCCCCAAAGGTAGTCAGGGAAGATCCTGAAGTTGAGGAAATGATATCTGATCTTCTGGGCAAGAATTCTTCACAAAAGCCCAGTTCATTTTTTATGGTAAAAAAAGGCAATCCAGCAAAGATTGTTGAATTATCTTCTTCAGAACTACCAAAAGAAGTCAGAGATCAAGGTAGTGATGATATTCAGGAGTTTTCCAATAGGACTTTACGAAGTGCAGAGCTGTTAACCACAGCTTTCACGTCACATGAGTTTGCAAAGGCATGCCTTGATGCTTATCTTGGAGCGAGGAAGTAACACAAGCCTGGCATTTTAATCATATTTTTCAACTGGCTCGCACCGATGCGAGCCAATATTTTCGGCTCATCCGCCATTAGAGTGGGTTGGAGCATTGAAAGTATATGTAAATACCGCATCTATTCCGATGGGAAAGTAATTCCCAATCGTCATCTTTGCTCTTGGAATCAGTCGTCGTCATCCCTGCGCCATCGTCGTCATCCCTTGTGCCATCGTCGTCATCCCTTGTGCCATCGTCGTCATCCCTGCGCCATCGTCGTCATCCCTTGTGCCATCGTCGTCATCTCCTGCGCCATCGTCGTCATCCCCTGCTCCGTCGTCGTCATCCCTGCGGAAGCAGGGATCCAGAAAGACATTAAATATCAAAATACAAATCTCTCCAACTATAGTTTGTTTTTTCTATCATTTCTATTTTCCAATTTCGCTTCCACTTTTTTAATTGTTTTTCTCTCATTATAGCTGAGCTCATTTCATTATGGATCTCGTAATAAACAAGCATGTTAACTTCATATTTAGAGCTAAAACCTTTTATAAGCTTATTTTTATGTTTCCATATCCTATTTTTCAAATCACTTGTGACACCAATGTACAATGTTCCATTTTTCTTACTAGCTAGGATGTAAACTGCTGGTATTTTTTCCATCTCTTCATTATCGTTTTTTAGGGGGATGACGACAGCGGCAGAGTTGACGACCTCTAGGGGGTGACGACAGAGGCAAGGTTGAAGGTACTATACTTTCCCTACCTTCGATCTTTACAAAAATACTACATAAGCTTAATGTCTAACACACTCTAATGGCGGAAGAGCCAATATTTTCATAATGTAACAAAAAGACTTGGGATTATCGGGATTTCTTATTTTTAAAATTCCTTTCGCACTATTTTTTCTATTTTATTCATAACTTAGTAGCAGTTAGTAAGGTTTTTTTATTATGAAGAGTGTTCTTGATTTTTTATTGTTCAGAAATATTAAAGAGCTTTCAAGTCTCAAGGAATACTTACTGGCTATTGTTGGTGTTTCAGTTAATGTTATTTTGTTTATATTTGTTTTACATCCTCTTTTATCCCTTCTTATTATTTACTCTCCGGAGATAGACTCTTTTTTTATTAATAATACCAAAAATAATGAACAGGACTATGATTCTAGAAGTGATTTTTTATCATCATCTTCAATTGATATTCCGTTAATTCAGGCAAAGCCTGTAAATGGATTTATCTTTAAACAGTCATACTGGAATGGAGAAAGTATGTCTGAATATATTTTTATAATCCCATTTGATTTTGTAAGAAAACATTCTGAGACGAATAAAAAAAACTTTAATAATTCTTATCTTAATTTAAAAGCTAGAATAATCGAAGATTATATTTCATTTCTTGAAGTATCGGATATATCTTATATTGAACTGGATTTTGATGAGATGATGAAATCTATCTATATAATTTATGAGTTCATAGATAAAGGACAAATTTACATTGAAAAAGATGGAAAAGAGGTAGTTCAATCTTATACATTGAAAACTGATACTCACCGATGTTTTTCAAAAAAAACTTATATTTCAAAAGAAAACATTGCATTCCCGCCCAATAAATCATGGAGTACCTGTTATGATTAAAGTCATTACTAGGCTACTTAAGTTTTTGCCTGTGCCCTTATTTTTTATCTATTTAATAGCTTCAGTTGATCTTTATCCAGCTGATTCAGGATACAAGAAAGCGATTGTTCGAGATAGTGAGAATCCTGAAAAATTCAGGCGGGAGATAGTTCTAAGGAAGGAAATTGAAAAGAAACATATGGTTTTTACAACTAAAAGTGAATATATAGTTGAAGTTGAGTTTGATAAAATATTTGATAAAAGATTTTTGGATTTTATCTATAAACTGGCGATTGATTATCACCGAAATAATGATAAAGATTTTATAATAAATTTTTATGATGTTAGTGAGTTATTTTCTGATTTTATATTAAAAAACGACTCATACGTTGTTAGACACAAAAATGGAGAAGTATTAAATCAGGTAAATATTGAACTATGCAGAGAAGAGCTAGGAGAAAAATATTACCCTTCCACCAGATACCATATCGAAATGTATGACCCGGATGGAATTTTGATATTAAGATTCAACTCGGTATCTAGCAAATGGCAAAACTATGATATCTAAATCGGGGTTAAATTAAATTTCAATTGTTACAAAAATTTATAATTTATACACATTAGAAAAAGGAATCTAATATTATTTCCTAGGTAAATCTCTTATTTTGAAGTTCATTTAGAATAAAAATCAATAATTCAATTATAATTGTAAAAAACTGTGCAGCGAAATGTAAATATTTTGTCTGATCTTATCGACTACATCTCCTGATCCGGATTTTAATTCATAGTTTAAAAACTATAAAATTCAAACGGGAGTACTGAAATTGAAAAATAATATTATAAGCTCAAATTCTGGTTTTTTAGCATTCATCGTTTTATTATTATTGATATCATCTGTTGAAGCCCAGGTGGGTAATTCGGATAGATCACCAAGATCAAGAATACCAAATTCTTCAAATGGAGAAGCAGCAATAAGAGCGCTTGGAAGGGATCTTCCAGAAGCTGCCAGAAAATCAGGAATAAGCGCTGATCAGTTGCATGAAATATTTCTTAAAGATCAGAATGTCTATGTAGATTCCAGTAATGAAATATTTATTGTTGAATCAGATATTTCACTCCACTCAAATGGAGAAATGGAAGGGCAGATCCCAGAAGGTGCCCCGCCATTTGACAGCTATTCAACAAGTCAGGCTTTTAATCTGAATAGTAAGCCCGGATCTAACAGGGTTATTTATCTTAATTTTATTGGAAAAACTGTAAATAATACTGCGTGGAATAGTAGCGTAGGCTCTAACTATTATTTCCCTCCTTTTGATATTGATAACGCTCCTAACAGTTTTAGCGAAACAGAAAGAGGCCGAATCATAGAAATATGGAGACGTGTTTCAGAAGATTTTGCCATGTTTGATGTAAACATAACTACTGCATTTCCTGGACAAGATGCAATAAGCAGAAGTTCAAGCTCTGATCAGACTTATGGAACTGAAGTCCTTATTACACGAAGCAATTCAGCAATTTGTACGAACTGTGGTGGTGTCGCTTATTTAAGTGTATTTAGTAATACAAGTGATTTTTACAAACCTGCGTTAGTATTTTTTAACGCTCTTGCCAGTAATCCAAAATATATAGCTGAAGCTGTTTCTCATGAGGCAGGTCATAACCTTGGTCTTCATCATGATGGTACAACTTCTGGTGTAGTATATTATCAGGGACACGGTAGCGGTGAAACCAGTTGGGCGCCAATTATGGGAAATTCATATTCAAAAAATGTTACTCAGTGGAGCAGGGGAGAGTATACTGGAGCAAATAATTCCCAGGATGATTTTGTGGTAATGAATAACAATGGTCTTCCATATCGACAAGATGACCATGGAAATTCCATGGCTAATGCTACACATATAAATGAATCAGGAAATTTCTCTGTTGAAGGAATAATTGAAAGAAGCAATGACGTAGATTTTTTCAGTATTAATTCTGGAGTTGGAGATATAACAGTTTATGTATCTTCCGCTTCAGTTGGGCCAAATCTGGATATAGAACTTGATGCATATAACCCGGCCGGTAATTTAATCGCGCGTTCAAATCCTGAAAATCTGTTAAGCACTGGATTATCCTTTCAGGCTTCTCAGGAAGGGAAGTATTATTTCAGAGTTCGTGGAGTTGGGGTCAGGACTCCATCAACTGGCTACTCAGAGTATGCAAGTCTAGGTTACTATAAAATTGATGGTTCTTATAATCCTGTAACCAATAATGTTCCACCACAAGCTCATATTCAGGCTAGTGTAACTAGTGGGGTTTCTCCTCTGACGGTGCAATTTTCGGGAGCTGGATCCAGTGATCCTGATGGAAGTATAGTTTCATATGGCTGGAATTTTGGTGATGGAACAAGTTCAAGCGGTATAAACGTAAGTAGGACTTTTTCTGCTGGAAGTTATCAGGTAAGTCTGACTGTAGTTGATGACAAGGGTCTTAGTTCTAGTGCCACAGTGCAGATAAATGTCAGTCAGGCACCAAATCAAGCTCCTATTGCTGTAGCTTCGTCAAATCTTACAAGTGGTTTTGCGCCCCTGGCAGTTCAGTTCAGTTCTTCTGGTAGTCATGATCCAGATGGCACTATTTCTTCATATCATTGGAATTTTGGTGATGGAAAGACCTCAAATAGTCCAAATCCATCTAATACCTATAATAGTGCTGGGACATTTCTTGCGAGGCTTACTGTTACCGACAATAACGGAGCAACGGCTTCATCTACTATTCAGATAAATGTTAGCACCGACATGAATCAAATTCTGGCTCCATCGCAACTTACTGCTTCAAGTTCTGGAGGAAATGTGTTTCTATCGTGGATTGATAATTCCAGTAATGAAAATGGTTTCAGGATATATAGAGGTCTTGAAACTGGTAAGGGGAAAAACAGAAAAATTACCTGGTCAGTTGTAAATGTTTCAGGGGCTAATGTTACAGCGTACACAGATTCTGGGATGCCAACTGGTGCTTACCATTACCAAGTTGAGGCATTTAACTCTGTAACTCAGGCATTCTCGAACTCTGTACGAGTAAATTTCACAGCTCCAAGGAGTCCAAAAAAATCAATGGCAATAAAAGCACCAAAGCCTAAGAAGCCTAAGAAAGTATCAAGTAAGGGAAAACGCTAGTCACTTTTTGATATTATAGTGAAAATGGCGAGCTTTCTATGGAAAGCTCGCCTTGCAAATCAAATATTCTGGCTTGCGATCCATGCTGTTGTCCAGGCTGACTGGAAATTAAATCCACCGGTTATGCCATCTATATCAAGAATTTCTCCCGCAAAAAATAAATTGGCACATATTTTACTCTCCATGGTTTTAAAATTAACTTCCTTTAAGTCAATTCCACCTGCTGTGACAAATTCTTCTTTGAACTTTCCTTTGCCATTAATTTCAAATGGCAGGGATTTTAGTTTATTAATAAATTCAAGGATAGTTTTTTTGGATAATTCTTGATATGTGAGATTTTTATTTTCAGTAAATTCTACAAATCTTTCCCAGAAAGAAGCGGGAATATTAAAAGGATTGCTTTTAATAACTGGTTTTCTTATATTTCTTTCTCTGTAAATACTTAAAATTTTCGCAGCCTCTTCCAGATTTAGATCAGGAATCAGGTTAAGTTTAAGAGTTGCCTTGTAATTTGAGGAATGGAGTTCTCTTGCTGCAACTGAGGACAGAACTATTACACTTGGACCACTTAACCCCCAATGAGTAATTAAAAGTGGCCCCCGGTTCTCATACATGATCTTTTCAAATTGAATGCTGGAAATGCTATCTCTAAAACATACTCCGGAGAGTCCCTTAATAAGTGGGTGCTCTATTTCAAAAGTAAAAAGAGATGGTACTGGCGGAATGATTCTATGACCAAGATTCTCAGCAAACTTAAATCCTGTTTCACTACTACCAGTAGAGAGCATTACTGAATCAAAAAACTCATTAGTGTTTTTTAAGTGAATTATGAAATTCTTATCTGTTTTTTCGATGCGCTGGACTTTTTCCTTGTAGAAAATTTTTATACCAGCTTTTTCAGAATTACTTAAAAGGCAGTTAGCAATTGTTCCAGAGCTATCTGTTTCAGGAAATACCCGATTATCATCTTCAGTTTTAAGCCTTACTCCCCTGTTTCTGAACCATGATATCGTCTCATTTACTCCAAAGACAGTCATTGGACCAAGGAGTTCCCTGGATCCTCTGGGATATTTCTTTATTATTTCACTAGGATTAGGTGTGTTATTGGTAACATTGCAACGTCCTCCCCCTGAAACTAGAACTTTTGAAAGGGCTTTGGAGTTAGCCTCAAAGATAAAAATTTCATAATCAGGATTCTTTTCGGCAAGGTTAATTGCTGCAAATACTCCTGCCGCACCTCCCCCAATTATAGCTACTTTTTTTTTAACCCTCATAATTTAAGTAAAGTTGTAACGGGCCGGTTTACCAGAGAAAGAGTCTTTTCAAGAAAGTCGAAGTACTTTCTATTTTTACAGAGTTATTTAACCAATGGACTTTTATCTGTTTCTTCCTGAGGTCTTGTCCAGGATAACAAAAATGCCCATGGGCTTTTTCTTTTTTCAATTGCCTCTCTCTGAAGCACCATGCTCCGGACAGTCTCGGTTTCAGAAATAAGAATCATTTGCTCACGCTCAACCTGAGCTTCCAGTTTTTCGATTCTTCTCCTTAGCCAGTTTCTTTCATCTTTAACAATTTCCAGTTGATCTTTTAAGGATCTTGTAAGTTCAAGTAGTTCTATGCTTGATATATCATGTAAAGCGGTAACTTCTCTTGAATGCTGACTGCCCTGACTTTGATGGTCTAAACGATCTTTGTTTTGACTTTCTTCTTTGCCTGATCCTTCGTTCAGATAGCTAACATTTTGAATTAGGCTCTTTTTTCTCTCATTTTGCAGGATTTTTGCCTCTTCAGTACATGTTTTATCTTCATCTTTGCCAGAACCAGTTTTAATAATCTTATCTTTAATTATAGTGCTTAATTTGGGGAGCTCAGAATCTTCCGGGTGGCTATGAATACTCGCGGCTTCTCCCTTTTCAGTATTTCTGGTTTCGTTTTTACTGGAAATGTGACTTGTTTTTACAGACGAAGAGCTGGCCATACTGCTTGATTCTGCTTGAGAAATTCTTGAATTAAAAAGCAGTTTAATATCTTCTTCGGAAAATTTTTCTTCTCCACCAATATCATAAACTCTTAAAAGACCAAGGTCTTTGTACCTGATGATTGTATCAAGACCAACTTTTGCAAGAACTCTTGCTTCTTCCTGGTTAAGATAATTTTCGACTTGAGACATAGAAATAGAAACTCCGTCATTATTAATCACAACTTTAAGTTACATGAATTTACAGAAAAGGGAATAATACTCAAGTATATTCTAAACAGTATCAAAATTAAGCTGATAAGACCCCTTAAAGATACCATAAAAATACAAGGGCTCTTATCTGATTGAAAAATAATGTCTTTTGCCAATCCTCAAAATATGCGAGATTTCCTCATATTGTTGTGCCTGTAATAAGTGTTGCCCAAATTTCTAATCAGGATTCCTTCTTGGGTTTATACTTTTTGGGTTTATACTTGGGGGGGTCTAGTTGGTGGGTAGGATAAAGACCAGTATTTATTTGTTTATTTTTAATGAATGCAAAACTAGCTATATCGTATGATAGTTTAATAGAAGATGTTAACCCATCTGTGGGTTCTTCATCTGGTTCTTCATCTTCGAAGCTGTCTGCTTCTGCATCTTTGATGAATATGGTAGGTTCCTCAGGTTATTCCTTATCTGTTTTTAATAATGAATATACTGCTTCTCAGGTTCGATTAATACTTCAGGAACTTTTTCCCAGCAGAAAACTGGTATTATCCCAACTCACTTTTTTTAATCAGATGGGAATCAGTGTTCCAAGTGGAAATGGATTTCGACGGGGCAGGAGGCTATATCGTTTGCGTGATCTCCTTCCAATTGCAGTGGTTCTGGCTTTAAAAGAACAAGGAATTCCAAATAAAAATGTTGAGCTTGCACCTGCCTGTGTTCAGGAACATGCAGATGAGATTTTTAAACTTGGCTCTCCTGTCCGTCTTAGTGGCATTGGGGAGATAGTCCATTTGGATTTGGGAAGGATTTCTGATAATAGAAAAAATGAGTCCGATAAGGCCATTGAGTTTCTTCTTTCTGGTCAGAGTATGGATCTGTTCTGGTCTTATGATGTAGGTTTTTTAGCTCTTGAGCTAAGTAGGGTTTGTACCAGGCTTCATGTTGAAAATAAACTCGATAATGATCCTGTTAGCAAGAACTCATCTGTTACTGGCAGAAATGAAAGCCAACAATTAGTTGGTAATTTGTCAAATTTTAAAAGATTTGGTTCGAAATAAATTCTTAAGAATTTTTTAGAGCTATTTACATAATTCCATAATACCAGAAACCAGTGAGTCTATAGCATCGTCTTCATTCCCGGAAATAAGGGAACGAATACGGTTTGATTGATCTATTAAAACAAGTCTTGTGCTGTGGTTTATTTTATCCCCACCAGTTCCAAGCTTAAAACCTTCATTTAATAATGACATAACGTGATCCTCCTCGGCATTAAGAAGTGTCCAGCGCGGATCATCAAATTCACGTTCTTGCCTGTATGAAGCTAGTCTTTCAGGAGTATCGTTGTCATTGTCAACGCTTATTGAAACTGCCGTAAGAATTTTACAATCAGATTTTTTCAAAATCAGCCTTACTCTATCCATCAGGGCGGGGCAGGGGCCATGGCAGGATGTGAAGAAAAAATTTACAAGTATGATATTGCCAGGAAGAATATTTTCACTCTCCCACTTTAAACCTTTATCAGAAATTCCTCTAAAGGCAGGAGCTTCATAAAGGTTTCTAAGGATGCCTTTTTCAGCAATGGATAGGCAAGGGGAGAGGAAAAAAATGCCAGATAAAACCAGCTTTAAAATAAAAAGATGTGATTTAAGAAAGTTAGTGATCAGTGGTCTCTTTCTTTGGAGCAGGCTTAAGAAAATCATCATTAACACCGAAGGTTTTTCCCTTAATGTAATTTATTTCGGCATGAGCAGGAATATTTTCATCTTTTACTGATGCATCACCGGTTGTACCAACAATCATAAGAGCAAGTATAATAAGAGGATAGATTACAATAACCCATAAAAGTTTCTTTTCAAACCACAGATGCATAAAAATAAGAGTAACAATGGCCGCCTTTACGGTTGCTATTGATAGAGCAACAATGAGGTGAGTTGTACTTCCCACGTCAAGTGATGCCGCCCAAACAGTAACCAGTGTAAGTACTAAAAGAGTGCCAAATACAGCGTTGTAAACAGGTATGGGAACAATATGGCCAAGGCCTATGCCAGGATCTTCAGTTGGCAGATTTCCTTTTCCCAGTGGTTTCCATTCTCCATGATGAGCCATAATACTTTCGCCTGATTTCTAAATAACAATTATTAGTGCCCAGCTCCGCCGACACCGCCAAGTAAGTACAGTATCGGGAACAGGAATATCCAGATAACATCAACAAGGTGCCAATAAAGACCTACTACCTCAACCGGTGTATAGTAAACAGTTGAAAAACGCTTTTTTGAAGCAAGTATTCTTAACCACACCAAAACACCAATTCCAACAGCAACGTGAAAAGCATGAATACCGGTCATAGTGTAATACATTCCCCAGAAAATGTGATTACTTGGGTAAATACCATGACTGAATTTAGCACTGTATTCTATTCCCTTGATTACAAAGAAAAGGAGACCACCTATTATGGTAAGGTTAAGCCAGAAACCACAGCGGTCATTAAGCCCTTTCTGGGCAGCATCAACAGCTCTGACCATTGTATAAGAACTTGCCAGCAGAACAGCAGTATTAGTCATACCAAGTTGCCAGTTAAGCTGCTGAGCAAAATGGTTGAATTCTTCAAAGTATCTCCAACGAAAAAATGCAAAGACACAAAAAGCACCGCCAAATAAGTGAACTTCTGTCGCAAGAAAAATCCACATGGCAAGCTTTGATGAATGATATGCCTGCTCAGGCTCAAGGTGATGAAAATGCCCTGGGGGCAATGCTACATCATGTCCCATGAATATAAGTTCTCCAGCATTAATTTAGTTAATACAACTCTGAATCATAAAATTACCAGACCATCAAATACCCCGATCTGTTTTTCTAACAGTAAACAAATTCCTAATGAGCGCCTCCTCCCTCTGGTGCACCATACCCATAGCTCCACTCGGTGACAACCGGAATTGTATCAAAGTTATCATGAACAGGGGGGGATTGTGTCTGCCACTCAAGACCCAGGGAATGATAAGGGTTATTCGGGGCTTTCTTTCCAAAGACCGCTCCCCAGGCAAGGTTTATAAGAACAAGGCTGTAACCAATTCCGTTAAAGAAAGCGAAGAAGGTAGATACGGAATGAAGGGTCTGAAATTCAGGTTCATAAGTAGCATAGCGCCGAGGCATTCCCTGCATCCCTAGAACAAACTGGGGAATAAAAGTGCCATTAAATCCAACAAATAGAAGTACCCAGGCTATTCTTGCAACTTTTTCGTTGTACATCTTTCCAAACATTTTTGGGAACCAGAAATGAAGGCCAGCAAAAAGACCTATTACCGCACCACCTTGAATAGTATAGTGGAAATGAGCCACTACAAAGTATGTATCATGATAATGAGCATCGGTTGCAAGGGTCGCAAGATGTATTCCTGTAGTTCCAGCTATTAAAAACAGAAAAACAAATGTCATTGCATAGAGCATTGGGGATTCCCATGATACCGAGCCTTTATACATGGTGGCAACCCAGTTAAAAACCTTAACAGCAGTTGGTACTGCAACAAAAAAGGTAAGAAATGAAAAAATATAACGAGTCCAGTCAGCCATTCCTGCAACAAACATATGGTGCCCCCAGACAAGAAAGGAAATAGCAGCAATTCCGACACTAGCCCAAACTATCGCCTTGTAACCAAATATAGGTTTCCTGGAAAAAACAGGGATTATTTCACTAACAATACCCATTGCAGGAAGAATCATAATGTAAACAACCGGATGAGAGTAGAACCAGAAAAGATGCTGAAAGAGGACTGGATCACCTCCAACATCGGGACGAAAAATTCCTACCTGCATTGAGTTTTCAAGGAACAAAAGTAAAAGGGTAATACCAATAACAGGAGTGGCTATTACCTGTAATAGGGCCGTAGCATAAGTCGTCCAGACAAAAAGAGGAAGCCTGTCCCATGTAAGTCCGGGTGCTCTCATTTTATGAATTGTAACAAGAAAGTTAACGCCTGTTAGAATTGATGCAAAACCAAGAGTAAAGGCAGCACTGGTAGCATATAGAACAGCAGTTGCATTTTTTGCGCTGTAAGGAGCGTAAAAGGTCCAGCCTGTATCAAGGCCGTAATATATTGCCCCAAATGCCATGAATGACCCAAGAACATAAATCCAGTAACTGAGGCGATTTAGCTTGGGGAAAGCAACATCTTTTGCTCCAAGCATTAAAGGAAGAAGAAAGTTACCAAGTGTTGCAGGCACCCCCGGAACAATAAAAAGAAATATCATTATTACTCCATGAAGAGTAAATGCCTTATTGTACATGTCAGTGTTTGGAAGGACGCTAAGACTGTTTGTCGCTAGCTCTGTTCGCATTACTAATGCAAGAAGTCCTCCAATTACAAAAAAGAAAATCATGCTTGCAAGGTACATTAGACCGATTCGTTTATGATCAATCGACATCCACCAGGACATAAACCCTTTTTCCCAGTTAAGATAATTCACATTAGAATCCGCTTGTTCGTGACCCATATAAATATCCTCTTTACCAGCTTGCTTATTTAAACTTTTCCAAAAAATAAATTTATATTTAACTAATCGTTATTTTTGCTCTTTAAGAAATGCAATTAGACCAGCAATTTCGTCCTCACTTAACTGCCCTTCAAATGCGGGCATGGCATTTGGGTAACCTTTGACAATTTTTGCAGCCGGATTAAGTATTGATTCTCTTACATAGTTTTCGTCTACATCAACTTTTAATCCGCTTTCCATTTCGTGACTTTTCTTGTCAAACAGACCCTGAAAACTTGGGCCAACAAGTCGGCTACCATCAAGGCTGTGACATGTTATGCAGGCTTTTTCTTTATAAAGCTTTGCTCCTAATTCAAGAGGTGAAAGCTCAACAGCATTACGATCGTTAAGGAAGTCCTGAAACTCTTCTTTAGAAACTACCTTCAGTTTTCTTCCCATTTGCGAGTGCCCGGTTCCACAGTACTCAGTGCAGAAAATATGGTATTCGCCCATTTTTGTTGGATTGAACCATAGGTAAGAATAGTTGCCCTGATAAACGTCTTCTTTTACCCGCATAGCCGGAATAAAGAAGCTGTGAATTACATCACGGGAAGTCATGACAAGTTTAACAGGTTCTCCGACGGGAACCACAAGATCGCCACTTGTTCTTTTGCCATTTGCATACTGAAAATCCCATCCCCAGGAATAACCCTGAACATTAATTTCCATTGCACCAACTGGTGGTGTCCTCATCTCATAATAAACAATAAAACCGTAATAGAAAGTAAAAATAACAACAAGAGTTGGAATAACTGTCCAGAGTGTTTCAAGGGTAACGTTATGGGTTATGTAGGCGACTTGCTGGTTTTCTGACTTCCTTCTGTACTTCCAGGCAAAATAAAGCATGACCAGAGTAATGCCAACAATGCAAAATACAGAAACAATTGTGATAAAATTATTTATGAAGTCGACATCAGCCGCCCAACTTGAGGCTTGCTCGGGCATATAGTCAAATAAACCAATAAACCAGTCTATCATCTCCCACCATTATCCCTTAAAAATAACAATTTAAATAATACATGCTAAAATCTTGCAAAGGTGACCAACGATTGAGCTAAATTTTACCAATGCGGCCTTCTCTTACACGGAACCCGACAAGAATGCCAGCCAATAGAATCACAAAAGTGATCGAAACGACACGGATTAAATTCCAAATTGCGAGAGTATATTTCCCCTGAAGGTGATCATATCGAAAACAAAACATCATAGCTTTACTAAAAAAACTTCCAACTTTTCCGTCTCCGGCTTCGATAATGGCCAGTTTCAGGTCATGTTCGGGAAATTCGATGCCAAAAAGGTACCTGGAAATTAACCCATCCGGGGAAACAATAATAAGACCGGCAGAGTGCATATATTCACCCTGATCATATTCATAGTTAAAGCCAATCTGGTTCATCAGGCTTCTAACGGGCTCTTTATCTCCTACCAGAAATTTCCACCTTTCGGGGTCCCCCCTGTTATTTGATTTGAGGGCTTCGCGGTAAACTTTTGACCTTTCATTTGCAAGTTTTGACGTTTCTCGATCATTAAAGCTTACTGATATTATTTGGTACTCTTTCCCAAGTAATAAATCGAGCTTTTTAATGCTACTCAGTAAACCTTCCTGAGTTAGTGTGCAGAGGCGAGGGCACTCATAGTAGACCGGAGCTATTACTGTTGGCATGGAGGGATCAAGAAGTGTTTTAAGTGGGGCTTTTGTTCCGGTTTCGTCGGAAAAAACTAGATTCAGATCTATGTGATCGCCAAGTTTTTGAATAATGCCTGCTTGTTGTGGAATGGAAGAAGAATCTGTGGTTGCAAATGTACTCTCAGGCAAAATAAGGGTTATTAAAGCAAGTGCAAAAATTCTCAAGAAAACAGCTCTTGGAAGAAGAGTTATTAGAGCTAAAAGGGGCAATATGATTTTCTTAAACATGAGTTTTAAATCCTAATTAATTAAACCTTTCGTGGTCTGAATAACTGAATGAGAAAAGCGACTACAAGAGTTGTTATTGCAAGTATAATCCACTCAAAAGTGTACCAGAAATGAGTGCTTGAAGGCACGTCGATACTTATGTCTTCGGCTGGAAAATCCTTAACCATTCCATGTCCAAGCCGCTGCAAAAAAAACTCTTTATTAATTGAATAGGGAAAGGCTTTCTGCATTAATTGAAGGTCAGGGTAGAGCCATCGGTTTTCATGTGGGGTCTTTGCAGAAGGGGAAAGCGAGCTTCTTTTTCCTATGGAGTTTTGAGTTACTCCAAAGACTTCTATTTCTCCATTTTCGTCGTATTTTTTCCAGTCATCAACTGTACGTTCAGAGTATGGGATAAATCCTCGGCTTATTAAAATGTGTTCATCAATACCTTCAATTTTGATTGGAGTGATTAGCCATGATCCAGAGCCGAATTTGTGTCTCCTGTTGATAATAATGTGCTGATTTTGGAGGTCATATTTTCCGGTTACTTTTACTTTTGTATAGGGCTTGGGTGGGTTGTTTCTTATTAAGTCAACTATTGAAATTACACTTTTGTCAGATAGTGACCTGAGTTGTTCTTCAAGTTCAATCTTTTCACGATACCTTACCCACTGCCACCGGGATGCTGTCAGCATTATAATTGCGAGGAAAATTGCAAAAAGACTAATTTTGGGCGAGAAGTGCCTTTCAAAAAATATCCTTATTTTCATAGTAAATATGCTCTGGTTTTAAGAGTGCTTATGTGAATTCAGGTCTAACTACACACAACATACCCTACTTTGCAATAATTACGCACTATTAAGGTAATTAATTATTTTAGGTTCCATTCTTGAATCTTTATCCAGATTCAGGTACATAGGCCACCGAAATATGTATTAAATACTATTGCGAGGCACACATCATGCAGGCTCCAAAAAGAAAAACATCAAAGTCCAGAAAAGGAACCCGAAGGGCGCATCATGGGCTTGTACCAAAAAAGATTTCTACTTGCTCCAATTGCTCTGCTCCCAAGTACGGGTACGCAATCTGTCTTGAGTGTGGTTATTATAATGGAAAAATTATAATTCCAGGCTTAACTTCCTGATTATGATATCAGTTAGATCACTTCTACTAATGTAAATTCTGGTTTGAAACTGCATACTAAAATTATTTTACAAAGTTCACACAAAATCTTGCAGTATTTGTTTGTCGTATACGACGGTACGGAGTGCAATTCGTGATACCTACATCATTAGAAGAATCCTCAGGAACATCATCTGTTCTTCCACTTGCACTGGATACAATGGGCGGTGATCTTGGGCCTCGTGTTCAGGTTGAGGGTGCTATAAGAGCATTTAAAGATAAATCTGTAAAAAGTATTCTTGTTGGTCCCGAGAACGAGTTAAGGGATATTGTAAGTGGCTTTGGTGCTTCTGATCTGGGGTTCAGAATAGAGCATGCACCAGACGTTATCGAAATGAGTGCGGCACCTGCAAAAGCAGTTCGCAGAAAACCAAATTCTTCACTTTGTGTCGCCTATAATCTTGTTATTGAAGGAAAAGCAAGCGGCATTTTAAGTTCAGGTAATTCCGGTGCAATGATGGCTGCAGGACGAATGATCTGTGGTCTCCTGCCGGGAATAGAGAGACCAGCAATTGCAACACTAATTCCAACTTATGGCGATGGTCATCCCAATGTAGTTATCGATTCCGGAGCTAATGTTGATTGTCATGCTAACCACCTTGTTCACTTTGCCGTTATGGGTGCAATTTACCATAGTTCTCTTTTTGGCAAGGTTCGCCCCCGCGTAGCTCTCCTATCGAATGGCAGTGAACCATCCAAGGGCACTGATATGATAAGATCTGCTTCAATGATTCTTTCTGAAATGGAAGGAGTTAATTATGTTGGTTATGTTGAAGGACGTGATGTTACTTCAAATAAAACTGATGTAGTTGTTTGTGACGGGTTTGTTGGCAACGTTCTTCTTAAGGGAATGGAAGGGTGTGTAACCCTGATTTATAAGCAAATGCTACATGAGGCCCGGAGTAGCATAGTATCGCGTATTGGTTTTTTTCTTGCAAAAAAAGCCTTGAAGGCAGTTTTCAGGGGTAAATTTGATCATTCAGCTCACGGTGGTGCGCCACTTTTAGGTTTAAAAGAACTTGCAATGGTACTTCATGGTTCATCTGAAGCAAGGGCTGTCGAAAGTGCGCTTCTTCTTTCGGATTCTTTTGTTAAAAGTGGAATGACCCGAAAAATTACTTCAGCCATGAGTGCACTTGAAGAACAACTGGTGGATCTTGATGGTAGTTTTGTAAGTGGTATGTTTGCTTCAGGAGATGCCATGGCAAGAAATGGAAATGGTCTCTCTGTTAAATCCAGGGCTTCCAGAAAAGTTGCTGATCATGAAAAAAATTCAGAAGAGGAAGTCGCTGACATTGTTTCACAGGATTCGGAAGAGTTGGAAAGAGAACACGCGAAGAGCGGATTAGAGTAACTATCAAAAGAGGTTTAAGGAATGAAACTGGAAGGGAAGGTAGCGCTGGTTACTGGTGGATCAAGGGGAATTGGAGAAGAAATTTGCAGGGAACTTGCTTCTCTTGGGGCATCAGTAATTATTAATTACAGTTCCTCTGCTGACAAGGCTTTATCTTTAAGTGAAGAAATTAATTCCACTGCAGGACGTTCAGATGCATCAACTTGTCTTCAGTTTGATGTAGGAGATGAAGACAGTGTTTCTCTTGCATTTAAGTCAATACAGGAAAAATTTGGAAGACTTGATATTCTTGTTAATAACGCAGGAATAGCTGTTGATAGTTTGCTTTTAAGGATGAAGCTTGAAGATTGGGATAGGGTTCTTAGAACAAATCTTACAGGTATATTTCTTTGTTCAAAGGCAGCTTTGAAATTACTAATGAGATCAGAAAATGGACGTATAATTAATATAAGCTCGGTTGTTGGTGAAATGGGAAATGCAGGTCAGGCAGCATATTCTGCTTCCAAGTCTGCAATATTCGGTTTTACCAAAAGTCTTGCAAAGGAAGTAGGGAGCAGGGCAATTACCGTTAATGCCATAGCACCTGGTTTTATCAAGACAGACATGACCGCTTCAATGAAAGATGAACAGGTTACTGAATTACTTAAAGCTATTTCCCTTAATAGACTCGGAGAGGCGGACGAAGTTGCGGCACTTGTAGGATTTTTGGCCTGTCCCAAAGCTGGATATATAACAGGTCAGATTATTGGGATAAATGGAGGAATGTATATGTAGCTTTTTCCCTGATCAGGGTTAAAGGTCTTTTTTATTGGTTTTTTATGGGATCGGGGGGTCTTGATTTTAATTCAGGACTATAGTCTATTTAGCCCATATTCTGAGACATTTTGTGAGGTTTTTTAAGGGTGATATTTAGTTGCAAATTGGGAGCAACTTTTTTATTAAGGGGTTTCTTTAATATTAGTTTGCATGGTTGTTGGGTGTGTTAAGGCTGTACTTTGTGCTGAATAAGTTTAAAGAAAGAATTTTTTGTTGACTGTTTAGTTTTTATAAAAAGTGGCATATAAGCCGCGAGTTTAATTAAAATCGGAGGATTAGGATAATCAATGTCTACAACAGGTGCGTCGACTGCTGAACGAGTAAAAAGTATTATTGTTGAGCAATTAGGGGTTGCTGCTGAAGAGGTAAATGAAAGCGCCTCATTTATCGAGGATCTGGGAGCTGATTCTCTTGATATTGTTGAGCTCGTAATGGCTTTGGAAGAAGAGTACGATATAGAAATCTCTGATGAGGATGCTGAAAAGATCCTTACAGTTGGAGATGCAATGAAATACATTCAGAATCATACTTCATAAGATTGCTTTGTAGTTCTTCCTGGGGGGCTTTCTATGGCTTGCCCTTTACTGAAGATTTGAAGCCCAATTTTGCAGGTTTGGGCTTCCTTCTTGGTTTTTTCTTCTTGTTTTCAACTTGCCTTGTTACAAGACCCCTTTTGGCTTGTAGGAATGCTCCTTTTAGTGTAGCTTTTGGGTATGAAATGTCCCAGATGTGATTCCAGCAAAATGAGAGTAGTTGACTCCCGTGAGGGTGTGGACGGTCGTTCTGTCAGGAGGCGAAGGGAATGTGAGTCTTGTGAATTTCGCTTTACAACTTTTGAGCGTATTGAAGAAAGTCTACCAATGGTAGTTAAAAAGGGTGGTGGAAGGGAATCCTTTGATCGTTACAAGGTTCTCTCTGGTATGAAGCGTGCCTGTGAGAAAAGACCAGTCAGTATTCTTGATCTGGAGGAGTCCATTAAGCATATTGAAACTCAACTTCTTGAAAGTGGTGAAAAAGAGGTTTCAAGCGAATCTATCGGAGCTCTCGTAAGTGAGAAGCTGAAAGCATTAGATCAGGTTGCTTATGTAAGATTTGCGAGTGTCTATAGAGAATTCTCTGATGTTAAGGAGTTTGTTGAGACTCTAAGTCAGTTAGGTACATTAGTTGATGCTCCTTTGAAGAGTCTGGAGTCAAGTGGCAGTTTACCTGGTAACGTACTGCCGCTTAAAAGAGCTTCAGTAAAATCATAAGAAGTCTTTCCCATAATAATATGGCAATTTTTTCAGGTGAAAATCGCTATATGTATCTTGCATTGTCGCTTGCAAGAAGGTCATATCGGACAGTATTTCCAAATCCTCCAGTTGGAGCCATCCTGGTTAAAAATAACAGAATTATTGCATTTGGAGCGCATAAACGATTCGGTGAAGCTCATGCCGAACGTATAACTCTTTCTGGTCTTTCAAGGCGCGATATTGAAGGGTCAACAATGTTTGTCACATTAGAGCCTTGTAATCATACTGGAAATACTCCTCCATGTTCAGAACTTTTAATAGATTCGGGTGTGTCGAGAATAGTAATTGGCGCAAAAGATGAGACAGCACTTGCACATGGAGGGGCAGAGAATCTAAAAAAAAAGGGTGTGCTAGTAGAATACTCATCAATATCTGATATTTGTGAAGACTTTGTGAGGCCATGGAAAAAGTGGATGGAAAATAAAGAGAAAAGTATAGATATGTGGTCTGTTGTTTCTCTGAATGGTCAGGTTTATCAAGGTGAGCTTAACTTTAACTTGTCATTAACTAATGCAATAAATAACATTCAAAGACGCGGTCAATATATGCTTGATCATCTGGATGATTTATCGAGTCTTGATGCATATCATGTAACCATAAGAGGAAGAACAAGTTCTGATTTTGATATTTTCTCTGGTAATGCTAGTTCTAATAGTGAATCAATTCGGCCTAATAATCTATATTTTATTAGACTGCCCGTAATTGCAAAAGAAGGGGTTGATTGGGTTACCTGGGGACATCGTACTGAATGTTCTCTGCCCCAATACTCTCTTTTGGGGCTAAGAAAAACAGGTGACATTATTATAGAAAAGTATTCAGTTAAGTAATATGTTTTCAGGAATTATAAGACATACAGGGGTAATAAAAAAAAATTCAGGTAACCCTGCATCGGGCTTAAGCATTCAAATAGAATCAGCTCTTTTTGATAAAGAGCTAATGGAAGGGGACTCCGTTGCTGTATCAGGCGTTTGCCTTACAATTTCTGAAATTGGTTCTGGTATCGCAAGCTTTCATGTAGGTAGTGAAACTCTTCGTGTTACTAATTTAAAGAATCAGAGGCCTGGATCAGTAATTCATCTTGAACCGAGTCTCAGGCTTGGTGAGAGCATTGATGGCCATTTTGTTTATGGCCATATAGATACTTTGGCCAGGTTTATTTCTTCGTCTTTGGAAGGGCAAACCTATCGTTTTATCTTTAGTGTGCCATTAAGGTTCAAAAAATTTCTTGTTTCAAAGGGATCAGTAGCTATCGAGGGTGTTAGTTTAACTGTGGGTGAAGTTTTTATTTTTAATGATCTGGATGTTTCTTTAAAGGAATCTCTTGTAGGAGAGGTTAACCCTGAAGAAAATTTTTATTTTAGTGTTTATATAATTCCTCATACATTAAATAACACCAAATTTTCATCGATTATTTCCGGGGAGATCCTTAATCTTGAAATAGATCCAATTTGTCGTTATGCCGTAAATGCGATTGAAAATCAGATGACAGGGTGAATTTGGATAATATTTTTTCAAATATAGAAAAAGATCTTTTAACATCACCCATACCAGAAGTGATTTGTGAACTTGTTAAAGGAAGACCGATTGTTTTGCTTGATGACAGAGACAGGGAGAATGAGGGTGATCTTGTATATTTGGCTGATAGAATAACCAGCGATTCTATCTCGTTCATGATGGAATATGGAAAAGGGCTTATATGTTTATCCATTGAAGAAGACAGGCGAAGAGCTCTTGGTTTGTCTTATCAGGTAGAACGAAATGAAAGTCTTTTCGGGACAAATTTTGCCTGCCCTTTCGATTATATTAGTGTTCGTGAGTCCGGAGTTACTGCAAAATCAAGAGCTAAAACAATTCTCAAGGCTTGTGAATCTGAAGTTTCAAGAAGTAATTTTGTTGTTCCTGGTTTTGTCGTTCCTGTTGTTGCTCGTCCTGGTGGCGTTCTTACTCGTCGTGGTCAAACTGAAGGATCAGTTGATCTTGCAAGGCTTGCTGGTGGTTTTCCTGCCGGGGTAATTTGCGAGATTATGGACGAGAAAGGCAATATGGTTAGGGGTCAGGCCCTTCAAAATTTTATTGATAAACACTCGCTTCTTGCTTGTACTGTGGATGAGCTTGTAAGGTATCGTCTGTCGTTTGAATCAAGTATACGTTTAATTGAACAGCATGAGCTTAACGTTTCAGGTTTACTGAGAGCTGATCCGGATTTGCATATTTTAGAGCCACTAACCTCACGATTAGGACAGGTTTTGTTAGGTGAAAACTCAGGTAATATTGAAAACCAGAAAGTTGTAATTAAGGTTTATCATGATGATATTGATGGTTTAGAGCATTATCTAATTCAGATTGGGGAATCACAAAATGAGAGTCTTCTAAGGATTCATTCAGAGTGTTTAACCGGAGATGTCTTTGGCAGCCTTCGTTGTGATTGTGGTCCTCAGCTTGATTCATCTTTAAAGGTTATGATCGAGAAAGGGAAGGGGACTCTAATTTATCTTCAGCAGGAAGGAAGAGGAATTGGTCTTGCAAACAAGTTAAGGGCTTATGAAATTCAGGATAAAAAGGGTCTTGATACTGTTGAAGCAAATCTTGTTCTTGGTCTTCCTGCTGATGGAAGGGATTATCGCGTCGCAGCCCTTATTCTTAAGGAAAATAAAATAAATAAAGTCTATTTACTGACAAATAATCCTGCAAAGCTTGACTCACTGAAAAGTTCCGGAATTGAAGTACTTGGCAGAGTTCCTCTTGAGATTAAACCAGGAAAAGAAAACAAGTCATATCTTGATACAAAAAAAAGCAAGATGGGGCATTTGCTGAATTGATATACTAATTCAGTCTATATTTGTTTCCCCTACCCTGATCAAGGAGCTTGTTGCTCATTCTCACCAGCACTAAACGTGCTGGTTCCGAGGGTTCCATAAAATTCTTAGTTTAATTCTGGCTAAGGAAGAATTTTATTCCAAAATCCGCAACAAAAGCATAATTGCTCCTTGATCAGCCACCGCCTGTTTGATTTTATCTTAGTATTGTTTTGTTAGCCAAAAACAGCAAGCTTGAATCTTTTAGATATCACACCTTTAGAATCAAACAAAATTCTTATACAAAAATAAAATCAGGGGTGGGAAAAGAGGGGCTGTCAGTGCCTGGAGTCAAACTCAAGCGCAGCACGGGCAAGGGAATAGTCGAGTCATGCTCTAATCTACCTCCCCGGCGAGCCATTTGACGGAAGGCACTGACAGACGCTCTTTTCGGGGTGGGGGAATATATTCAATCACGTAGCGAACGCCTTTGAAGAGACGCTTACATATTTACTATGGAATTTTATGGGACCTTCGAAGCCAGAACGTTTAGTTCTGGTGAGAATGAGCATCAAGAACAAAGTGGTTACTCGATCGGGTGGTAAATAAATTATTTCAGCAATGAATCAATCAGCTGACGATTTACATCATTTACACCAAGAAGCAGGTCTTTTGATGTTCCCTGGATTCGTGCCCTAAGGCGTTGAGTAAGTTGATTTGCGCTTGAAATACCGGATGGATTTATTTCTTCAATTGCACTTAAAGCCTCACGAGTAAGGTCGTTTGCTTTTTTAAGTTCGGCCAGGACTTTTTCCATGCCACCAAGGTCTTTTTTAATTATTTTCTGAAGTTTCTTAAGTGTTTCGGTTGCTATCATCGCCTGACCACGTGATTCAACATCACGATCAAGTGGATTGGTTGAGCGTGGAGTTTCAAGGGTGCTTATCGCTTTTTTCTCCCTAATTGTTTCTTCTTCGATTTCCTTGACTGTTTTGGTAACTGTATTTGATATAAATGCTCTTAAGGCATTTGATGGTGAGCCAGATGTGGTTACAATATCTATTCCACCATCATTATTGAGATCCCCAAAATTTACACTGGATGCTGGATCAATATTATTTAGTAGTGATGATAGGGCAAAACTTCCATCTCCATTATTGGTGTAAACAGAAACAGTATTACGTGTATTTGAGTATGAAACAAGATCCAGTAAGCCATCACCATTTATGTCAAGTGCATTAATTCTTTCGTTATCTGTAGCGGTTGCAAAGCTTTCTCTAGCCTTAAAACTTCCATCTCCAAGTCCCCGGAATAAACTTATTTCCCTCCTTGAAACCGCTAGAATATCTAATATTCCGTCTCCATCAAAATCACCTGATACAAGATCATTGATTGGTTTTTTTGCGTCAAGAATTGTAATAGAGTTTGGAGAATCCCCATTAGCAAGCAATGTAAAAATCTGCCCATTTTCAAAGCCAAATATTAAGTCGTTAAATTCATCTTTATCAACATCATTTATAGAGAATGCTTTTAAAGTGCTTTCAACGGGAAGTGGTAAGAAATCAGGAGCAGTGAATGTCCCATCACCATTTCCTAAAAGAATGGATATGGAGTTATTGCTATTTATTGTAATTATTGATGGAATTCCATTCCCAAAATTATTAACTGAAAAATTAATTGGGGCTTCGCCGGTGGAAAAGCTGCTTGCTGCTTTAAATGTTCCATTTCCATTTGACAATGCTATAAACATTGCCTCATTGTTCTCAGATGAAACAATTACGTCTCTAAGGCCATCAAAATTCACATCAGTTACCTGAATTCTGTCCGCACTGAAACCTAAATTGAAACTTGTTCCGGTCTTGAACGAACCGTCGCCATTTCCTAAAAATACGCTGTAGCTGTTTCCGCTACCATCGGCCGTGATCATGTCAAGAAAGCCATCACCATCTATATCTAGCAGTTTGGAGTCTTTCATTGAGCCTGCACCAGATCCACTAAATGCTGTACCGCTATCAAATTCACCACTTCCAATTTGTCTGGTTGTATTTATTCCAGTAAATATATCAACTGATCCAGCTTCACTGGATAGTGCTGCTACATCAAGTACCCCGTCATTGTTAAAATCTGAAACATTAATTGAGATAGAACCACCACCTACGCCATAAGTGATGGCGCTTTTGAAAGATCCATCAAGGTTGCCAAGAAGTATGCTGAGTTGATTACTTGCCTGATCAACGCTAAGAATATCAAGGACTCCATCTCCATTAATGTCACGAACTTCTAGGTCACGTGGAGTTGTGCCTGCTTCATATTTTACGGCTGTTTTAAAGGTGCCATCGCCATTTCCGCTTCGAATTGCAATTGAACCGTCTGATTCATCACCATAAATTATATCAAGAACGCCGTCACGATTTATATCTGCTAGTGTTAAGCTCCTGGGATCTCCTCCATTGCCAATACTGATTCCTGCATTAAAGCTCAATAAGCTATCGTTATTTCCAAGGTACACTCTTATTTCGTTATCACCGGCCGAGCCTGCAATTAAGTCAATTAGTCCATCTCCATTAACATCACCTGCGGATATAGTTCTAAGGCCCGGGGCTCCTGCAAGATTTCTTGGTACTTGAAAAGATCCATCGCCATTTCCTCTAAGAGTCTGAATTTCACCACTTCCACCAAGTGCTAGTGCTATATCAAGATTTCCATCACCATCAAAATCCCTGGCAATCATTTCGCTAAGTCCAGATCCAATACCTGTAATAGTAACTGCTGCTGCAAAGGATCCGTCTCCGTTATTAAGTAGAAGTTGAAGAGAATTATCCCCACTTGTACCAAGAAGTATGTCCTTAAACCCATCTCCATTAAAGTCCCCAATTACTGCAGCAGTAGGAGCGGTTCCGGTGGTGTAAGTAATTTGAGTTTTAAAACTTCCATCGCCATTTCCAAAAAGGACACTGATTGAATTTCCGTTACCATTACCAAAATTTACAGAGACAATATCAATATTTCCATCGCCATCGAGATCGTCACTTGCGATTTGTATTGCGCCCTTTTCAACCTCATATCCCCCTGCGCCAAGTATAATCTGAGTATCTCCCAAATGAACTTGTAGGTCATTATCCCACTTTGAAGTAGTAACGAAATCAAGTGCGCCGTCACCATTTAGATCACCTATTGCAAGACCAGAGTTTCCACGTCCTGCTACGTAGCTTGTAGGAGAATCAAATGTTCCATCACCAACACCAAGGAATACCTGTGTTGTGTCGGAGCCATAGGCAGTTGCTATTATGTCTTTTGCTCCATCAAGGTTAAAATCACCAATTCGAATTTCGCGTATTCCGTCTGCTGATGCAAGGCTTGTAGCTGCTTTAAATGTTCCATCGCCATTTCCGAGAAGGATATTTATTGTATCGTCGCCTGTTGTGCTGGAGCCGGCAATAATATCAGCAATTCCGTCGCCGTTTACATCGGCCATTGCCATGGTTTGTGGTGAGCCAAAGGTTTGATAGTCTGTTCTTGAACCAAATGTTCCATCTCCAACACCAAGGCGCACACTAATTTCGTTTGTACTTGGGTTAGAGGTTATTGCATCGAGTTCACCATCTCCATTAATATCCAGAACTTGCAAGGCAGATAAGTTTTCTCGCATTTTGAAGGTAGTGTGAGAAAAGAATGATCCGTCTGCATTTCCCTTAAGGAAGTTAATTTTAGCTTCATCGTTTTGCAAATTCCCTGCGAGTAGATCGAGAATGCCATCCCCATCAAAATCACCAACTTTTACATCGACTACATTCCCTCCAATAAAAATTGATTGATTAGCCTTAAAACTGCCGTTACTGTTACCTTGCAAAATATTGACATATCCGGTGCTTCCACCAGCGGCGACTACATCAAGGTAAGAATCTCCAGGGCTGCCAAGGTTTGCAAGAACAAATGTTTCGATATCTGCTCCTACTTGATAGCTCTTCCTTGATAGAAAACTTCCATCTCCGTTTCCTACTAGTACGTCTATAGTTGCATTAGGTCCAGATCCTTTACTTGCTATAATTGCATCAAGCCTTCCGTCTCCAGTTATATCAGCAAGTTGTGCATACTCAGGTCTTCTTTCTGTAGCGTAACCTCCACCTATAAAGCTTGAGTTACCAAACAGAATTCTTACGTCTGACTGAGTAAAATTACTTGCTGCAATATCAAGAATGCCATCCATGTTGGTATCACCAACTGCAAGTCCTTGTGTTGATCCTTGAACAGCATATGAAGAAGCAGCTTTAAATGTGCCATCACCATTATTGTAGAATATAGAAACACTATTCTCACTTTCAGAGGATATTATAATGTCGTTCCCATTTTCAGTATCCATGTCCCCAATTCTAATCTCAGAAGCTCCTGTCGGAGAATTATAAGACACAGCAGCGTTAAACGATCCATCAAGGTTTCCAAAAGATACAAATAATTTATTACTGATATTATCGATGGCTAATGCATCTGCTATGCCGTCGTTATTAATATCACCCAGGATAAATCGTGAAGGAGATGATCCTAAAGCATACGAAGTAGAGGTTTTAAAAGTACCATCTCCATTACCTTGAAGCACATATAAGGCGCCGTTTTCGCTGTCTATTGCTATTATATCGCTTTCATTATCTGAGTTTATATCCTGAACATGAACTTGTCTTATATTCCCGCCAATAAAGTGGCTTACTCTTGACCGCAAGGTTCCGTTACTGTTAGCAAGAAATACAGAAACTGTTCCATCAATTCCGTCACCTGTTACTAAATCATTATACTGATCACCATCAAGTCTTCCATAAGCAAGTGAAGTTGCGTAAGCTGATGCAGTAAAGCTTATTGAAGATTTAAAACTACCGTTTCCGTTTCCTGATAAATAATGAATTGTAGAATCGCCATCGATTGTGTTTCCAAGAATAATATTTACATTCTGATTGTCAAAATCCGTAACTCCTATATCAAGAACTCCATCGTTGTTGGTATCACCTATTGTAAGCCCACGTGCTGACCCGCTAACATCATAAATGGTAGCAGCTTTAAAGCTGCCATCTCCGTTATTATAGAGTATGGATATAGAATTTTCTGTGGAAGATGAAATAATAATGTCTGAACCATTTTCACCATCAAGATCAGTCACTCTGATATCAGTAGATCCTGTAGGTGCCTTATATGAGATTGCAGACTTGAATGATCCATTAGAATTGCCGAATGATATTCGTATAGTGTTGGTGGAGACGTCAAGCGCTGCAATGTCAGAAATACCATCTCCATTTATATCTGAAACGACAAGGTGTTCTGGCGAACCTCCAATTTTGTAAGTTGCGTTTTCTGTAGATCCGTTACCTATGTGAACATGAATGCGGTCCTGAAGGTTACCTGCTGCAACGAGATCCATAATACCATCGCCAGTTAAATCTCCTATTGCCAGGTAGTTCGCAAATCCGGCACTAGGAAAATTGCTTCCGGTAGTAAAAGTTCCATCGCCATTACCAAGTCTTATATTCGTAGTTCCACCAGAAATTCTGGTTATAGCGATATCCATCACGCCGTCACTGTTAAAATCGTGTGAAATTATGCTTGTTGGGAAGTTTGAAATTTCTTGAGAAATTCTGGCTTTAAAAGTACCGTCTCCGTTTCCGATATAGGTGTTGGTGCCATAGAACTCATTTGTTGTGACAATATCCAGAATTCCATCACCGTTAAAATCTCCAATTGTAAGATCATTAGGGAAGTCAGGCGATGTGTAAGATTCTCTTGCTTTGAATGTTCCGTCACCATTTCCCTTCATTATATTCAAGAAATTTCCACTGGTTACTCCAGCTACATCAAGGTGTCCATCACCATCCAGATCAGCAAGAAGAATTTTGGCGTTAGCGCCAGCAAACGTGATTCTTGCTTTAAAGCTACCATCAGAATTGCCAAGTAAAACGCTTGTACTACTTCCTCCGACTACTAAATCAAAAATTCCGTCGCCATTTACGTCGGCAACTTGAGCTGAGTTTGATGAGGTTGAGACTGCATAAGAGGTTCGACTTATAAATGTACCATCGCCATTTCCCACAAAGATACTTACAGTGTTTGAAGATTGATCTGTAACAACAATATCCTTGATTCCATCCCTATTAAAATCAGAGGTAGTCACGGAAAATGCGTTATTACCAGTAGTAAAAGAAGTTGGATTTTTAAAGGTGCCATCTCCGTTACCAAGAAGAATACTTAGGGTATTATTAGTACCATTAACTACGGCTACGTCATTGACCCCGTCACCATTAAAATCCCCGATTGTGACTCCAGTAGTATTTGAGTTTGCCGAATAGCTGATTTCAGCTAGGAAAGTGCCATTTCCTAGCCCGATCTCATCAATAAAACCACCTGCCCCATTTCCAAACAATATACGAGCATCCCCTGTGTTTGCATCTACTGCAATAATGTCGTTGTTACCATCGCCATTGACATCATTAACATAAACATCCCTGATATCGCCACCAAGACTATAACTTATACGCGCTTTATACGACCCGTCACTATTTCCAATATAAACAGAAACAGTACCATCTGCGCCGTCAGCCGTTACAACATCCATTGTACTTCCGGCGTTGAAAGTGCCGAAGGCTATTGCTGTTGCATTTATGCTTGCAGCAAATGAAGTTCCGGAATTAAATGTACCGTTTCCGTTTCCTTTTAGGAGATTAAGATATGTTTCCCCTTCGTCAGTATTTGCAAGAAGTATTCTAACGTCTGATTCATTATAGTTTGTAATAGCGATATCTAGCAGGCCATCGTTATTTAAATCACCAATTGCTGCACCCCTTGCAGATCCGTCTATGTTGTAACTAACACCTGTTTTAAAAGTTCCATCTCCATTATTATAAAGGACAGAAACACTTTCACCGGAACTTGATGTTATAATAATGTCATTTCCATTTTCCCCGTCCATGTTTGAAGCACGAATATCTGTGGCATTTGCAGGGGCGTTGTAGGATATGGCCGATTTAAAGGAACCGTTAGAGTTTCCAAAGGAAACAAAAAGTTTATTAGTAGAAGTATCAATTGCAGCAATATCTGATATGCCATCTCCATTAAGATCTGACATAACAAGCTGCTGTGGAGCAGTGCCTATTTTATAAGAGGAAGCCGCTACTGAGCCGTTTCCAACAAATAGGTCAATAGTAGGATTGTCGATATGAGAAGTTACGATATCAAGAATTCCATCTCCTGTAACATCACCAACTGCAATATTCACTGGTGTCATGTTAGAACTAAGCCATGTAGTTGGTCTTTTAAAACTTCCATCTCCATTGCCAAGTGATATATTTACTGCTTCATTATTAAAATCATCTTGAGCAGAAATAATGTCAGCAAAGCCATCGCCATTCATGTCTGCGATTCTTATTGCAATTCTGCTTCCGTCAGAATAATAAGATACCCGGGCTTTGAAAGTGCCATCGCCGTTTCCGATAAAAATATTGTTACTAGCGCTACCTTTTACAACTAAATCTAGAATTCCATCACCGTCAAAATCTGCAGTTGCGAGGCCAAATGAACCTGCTACAGTTGCGTATGAAACTCTTGCATTAAAACTTCCATCACCATTACCTAGAAAAACGCTTAATCTATTTGCAGTGGAATCTACCGAAACAAGATCCATGAATCCATCGCCGTCAAAATCTGCGGAAATTACTGATCCTGGACCTGTTCCAGTGCTATAAGATTGTCTGGCTTTAAATGTTCCATCGCCATTCCCAAGTAAAACACTTAATGTGTTTGATCCTGAATCAGCCGTTACTAAATCAAGCTCTCCATCTCCATCAAAATCAGCAATGGCCACCGAAAGCGCACTTGCTCCTGCTACATAAGAGACGAATGCCTTAAATGTCCCATCTCCATTTCCTAAATTTATATTAACTCGTCCATTAGTGGTGGTGAGAATGTCAATATTTCCATCGCCATCCAGATCAGCAGAAGTAAGACCATATGAAGAGCCAGTAATAAATGATGTTCTGCTTTTAAATGTACCATCCCCATTGCTAAGAATTACATATGAAGTATTGCTGAAATCTCCCGATGCTACAATATCTCCGAAGCCGTCCCCGTTTACGTCTGTTACTATAATTTCTTGGGTATATGATCCAACATCAAGGCTTCTTCGAGCTTTAAACGTTCCATCATTCTGAGCAAGTCCAAGAGCAAATGTTCCGTCGCCATTTCCTATTAAAACATGTGCCTGACCGGTGCTCGCATCAGTTGCTATGATATCAACATTCCCATCCCCATTTACATCATGAGTAAAAACGTCTGTGATGTTTCCACCTAGATTATATGTAACCCGTGAAAGATAGCTTCCGTTACTATTTCCAATATAAACTGAAACAGTTCCATCTGTGCCATCGGCCGTTACAACATCCATTGTGCTTCCGGAGTTAAATGTACCGAAAGCAATAGTTGTGGCATTGGCACTTGCTGCAAATGAAGTTCCAGAATTAAATGTGCCGTTTCCGTTTCCTTGCAGTAGGTTCAGGTATGTTTCACCAGATTCAGAGTTGCCAAGAAGAATTATGACATCCGAATCATCAAAGTTCGTCGCCGCAATATCGAGCGCGCCATCATTATTTAAGTCCCCAATTGCAGCACCTCTTGCAGATCCATCTATGTTATAACTAATAGCGGTTTTAAAAGTTCCATCTCCATTATTATAAAGGACAGAAACACTTTCCCCCGAACTTGATGTTATAATAATGTCATTTCCGTTTTCTCCGTCCATGTTTCCAACACGAATATCTGTGGCATTTGCGGGGGCGTCATAGGATATGGCCGATTTAAAGGAACCGTTAGAGTTTCCAAAAGATATTAGGAGTTTATTTGTTGCAGTGTCAAATGCAATAATATCACTGAATGAGTCCCCGTCTAGATCAGAAAGAGTCAGGTTAGTTGGTGTAGTTCCAAGTTCATAACTAACGGCAGTTTTAAAAGTTCCGTCTCCATTTCCAATCAATATTTTCGCGGTTCCGCTTGTTGTTTCGGTGGCGATTATATCAATAAATCCATCCCCGTCTATATCTGAAGTAAAGACATTGTTAACTTGACCTCCAATGCTATAGGTTGTTCTTGCTGTAAAGCTTCCATCACTATTTCCAATGTAAACAGAAACAGTGCCATCCGCGCCGTCAGCAGTTACTACATCCATTGTACTTCCGGAGTTGAAAGTGCCGAAGGCTATTGCTGTTGCATTTACGCTTGCCGCAAATGAAGTTCCGGAATTGAATGTGCCGTTTCCGTTTCCTTTTAGGAGATTAAGATATGTTTCCCCTTCGTCAGTATTTGCAAGAAGTATTCTAACGTCTGATTCATTATAGTTTGTAATAGCGATATCTAGCAGGCCATCGTTATTTAAATCACCAATTGCTGCACCCCTTGCAGATCCGTCTATGTTGTAACTAACACCTGTTTTAAAAGTTCCATCTCCATTATTATAAAGGACAGAAACACTTTCACCGGAACTTGATGTTATAATAATGTCATTTCCATTTTCCCCGTCCATGTTTGAAGCACGAATATCTGTGGCATTTGCTGGGGCGTTGTAGGAAATGGAGGATTTGAAGGAGCCGTTTGAGTTTCCGAAAGATATTAAAAGTTTGTTAGTAGAGGTATCCAGGGCGGCGATGTCTGAGATGCCGTCGCCGTTTAGATCTGACATGACAAGCTGCTGTGGGGCAGAGCCTATTTTGTAAGAGGAAGCAGCTACTGAGCCGTTTCCGACAAAGAGTTCCAGTGCTGTTTCATCATAAAAGGTTGTTATTATATCAAGAATGCCATCTCCTGTGACATCACCAACAGCAAGATGAGTCGGAGAAAGACCTGTAGATAGAAAGGTTGTTGGTCTTTTAAATGATCCGTCTCCATTTCCAAGAGTTATCCAGATTTGTTCACTTCCAAAAGTGCCTCCAGCAGTAATTAAGTCCGCAAAGCCATCTCCATTAATGTCTGCTATTTCGACTGGGATTGAGTCAGTACCCGATACATATGAGACTCGAGCTTTAAAAGTTCCATCTTCATTTCCAATAAATATACCATATCTGCCAATTCCTTCTGTCGAAACTAAATCAAGAATACCATCACCATCCAAATCAGCAGCTGCAACTGACAGTGGAGATGCTCCGCTTACATATGAGACTCTGGAATTGAAAGTTCCATCGCCGTTTCCGAAATATACACTAATTCTCCCTGCGCTGGTATCAGCCGAAACAAGATCCATGAAGCCATCACCATCGAAATCGGCAGAAATTACATAGGTTGGTAACGTACCAGTTGCGTATGTTACTCTGGCTTTAAAAGTGCCATCTCCGTTTCCGATTAGTACACTAAGCGTGTTTGAAGAATAATCTGCAGTTACAAGATCAAGTTCCCCATCTCCATCGAAGTCTGCTATCGAAACAGATTTCGGAGCTCCTCCTGTTACGAAAGAAATTCTGGACTTGAATGAGCCATCACCATTGCCAAGGCTTATACTTACACGTCCACTTGTTGTTGTAATAATATCCTCATTACCATCACCATCAAAATCTGCAGAAGTTAATCCGGCAGATCCTCCAGCGGCAAATGATATTCTTGCTTTAAAGGTACCATCGCCGTTACTTATAAAAACATAACCGATACCACTATTCGATGTTGTAACAACATCACCTACACCGTCACCGTTTATGTCTGTTATTATGACTTCCTCTGTATAATCACCAACTCCTAGAAATTGTTTTGACTTAAATGTCCCATCATTTTGAGCAAGTCCAAGGGCGAATGATCCATCTCCATTTCCAATTAAAACATGAGCCTGTCCAGTGCTTGCATCACTAGCCACAATGTCAACATTCCCATCGCCATTTACATCATGCGTGAAGACATCCGTAATGTTGCCACCCAGAGTAAAAGTCACTCGTGACTTATAAGACCCATCACTATTTCCAATATAAACTGAAACAGTACCATCCGCGCCGTCAGCCGTTACAACATCAATTGTGTTTCCTGCGTTGAAAGTGCCGAAGGCTAGTGCGGTTACATTTGAGCTTGCAGAAAATGAGCTACCAGATTTAAAGGTACCATTTCCATTTGCTAATAAAACATCCAGACTTCCAGAGCTTATTGTAAGAATATCATTGCCGCTAGTGCCATCGGCATTAAAGATTGCAAGATCAATTGGATTTGTTCCAACAAGAAAGGAGCTTGATGCTCGAAAAGTTCCATCGCCATTTCCTAGTTGAACAGAAATTGTACTCTGATCAATTGTGATAAGATCAAGAACGCTATCCCCATCAATATCTGTTAGCTCAACGCGAGTAGAAGCGGCTGTAGTTTCGTAGCTTGAGGTTCCATTTTTAAAATCTCCGGTAGGTCCACTTCCAGTTGCTTGAGCGAGAATAAGAGCATCAAAAGATCCATCATTATTAGCATCAAAAATAGCGAGATCAAGGGGATTTGTTCCGGCGGCAAACGAAACAGAGGCTTTAAAAGTTCCATCACCATTACCCATTTGAACTGAAATAGTGCTTCCTGATCCACCTGAACCTGGGTCAATTGTGACAAGATCAAGGATGTTGTTACCATTTAAGTCAATTAACTCAACGCGGGTAGAAGCGGCTGTAGTTTCGTAGCTTGAGGTTCCATTTTTAAAATCTCCGGTAGGTCCACTTCCAGTTGCTTGAGCGAGAATAAGAGCATCAAAAGATCCATCATTATTAGCATCAAAAATAGCGAGATCAAGAGGATTTGTTCCAGCAGCAAATGAAACAGCGGCTTTAAAAGTTCCATCACCATTACCCATTTGAACTGAAATAGTACTTCCTGTTCCACCAGCGCCTGGGTCAATTGTTACAAGATCAAGGATGTTGTTACCATTTAAGTCAATTAGTTCTACCCGGGTAGCGGAATCAGTCGTGTCATAAGTCGAGCCATTCTTAAAATCCCCAAGGACTATCATCCCTGGGCCTTCACTTAAGACAAGAGCATCAAGGGTTCCATTATTTCCTGCATCGAAAATTGCAAAATCAACAGGAGATGTCCCTACATCAAAAGTTGTTGCTGCGCGAAAAGTTCCATCACCATTGCCAAGTTGAATTGAAATTGTTGATCCACTGCCATTTGCCCCATAGTTTGCAGTGACGAGATCTAGAATTTCGTCCCCATCGATGTCAATAAGAGAAACTTTTGTTGGGCTCTCAATGGTATTGTTGGGCTGAGGTCGTTGTAAGTCACTGTTCCCTGTGAGAATAGCGACAGAACTGGAGGATGACATTGCAATATCAAATACGCCATTCCCATTAAAATCACCTTGTCGAATGACAAATGAGTTAAATGGAGTTGCATAAGAGACGCTAGCTTTAAAGCTACCATCTGAATTTGCTGTCAGAACTCTTATGTAGTTACCAGCTCCACTAGAAATTAATGATAATCCATTAGTTGTTTCAAGAATTGAAATTCCTGCTCCATTTGAAGCATAAGACGATCCCCTGGCAAACGTCCCATTTCCGTTGCCAAAAAATGTAAATATACTTGTATTTGTTGTGAGAACAAAGTCAAGGTTACCGTTTTCATTAAGATCAACTAATCCAAGCCGGCTAGCAGCTGTCCCACTTGTATTGGCAACTGTTGTGAAAGCTTTAAATGTTCCATTACCATTGCCTATAGAAAGCCGTACGGATGTGCCATTATTTGATGATAGAATATCAAGAATGCCATCTGAGTTGAAGTCCCCAATTATTTGATCTCCAGTTCCTGCTCCGATATTGACTTGTGATTTGTAGCTTCCATCAGAATTAGAAAGCATTACTCTGCCAAAGCTTGCCATATCGATAATGCCATCATTATTAAGGTCGGCAAAACTTAATCTACCTCCAGTAAAGAAATTATGTTGAGTAGCTGTTTTAAAGGTGCCATCGCCATTTCCTTTGGCTATAAAAAAACCAAGAAATGGATCACTATATATTGCATCCAGATTGCCATCTCCATCTAGATCCATTAGATCAATACTTCCTCCGAAGCCCTCATCATTTGTTACTATAGATTGGCTTCCGACTTTAAATGTCCCATCTCCATTTGACAGCATAACCCCGAGCTCCTCAGAGCCTAGAAGAATAAAATCGTCAAGCCCATCATTATTCAGATCTCCAACAGCAGATGAAAATGATGTCGCTAAGTGAATTCCAGTAGTTGTTGCAATTGAAAATGTACCTTCGTTTTTAATTTCGTTTGAGAAATTATTCTTGAAAGTACCATCAGTGCTAACTTCAACAACTGTTGTATCCGGAATAAAAGTCCCATCCCCAATGATTGTTGTACCTCCACCTTCAGTTTCCTTCAGGAATGTTCCTGTACCGACAAATTCAAACTGGCCTTGTTCGCTTCCGTTTGCAATAAGGATTCTTAAAGCACCACTTTCAGTATCAGTTGTGGCAATGTCAAGTGCTCCATCATTATTGAAATCAACAACTGTGAACGAGGTTACTGAGGTTCCTGCATCATAGGTTATTGCTGATTTAAATGTTCCATCTCCATTGCCCCGTAGAAGCTGAAGCACTCCTGGATTTGGGCCTGACCCCGAACCAATTAACAGATCAAAATTGGAATCCTTATCATAATCAAGAATTTGTATGCTCTCTCCACCTGAGGTTATGGCAAATGATAAACTTGCCTTATAACTTCCATCTCCATTAGAAATAATAATGCTTACGGAGTCCTGATTAACTGTGATTATGTCCCTAAGGCCGTCTTTGTTAACATCATGAATCTTGATGTCCTGGGGGCCTGAATTTGTACTAAAACTTGTACCTTCGGTAAAAGTACCTACCCCGTTATTGATGAATGTGGTTATAGAATTTCCTGTGGCTGATGTGATCAGAATATCTCTTGAGCCGTTGCCATCTATGTCAGTTCCGATTATTGAAGATGAGTTTGCTGGAGCAGTAAAACTGACAGGGGCACTAAATGATCCATCAAGATTTCCAGTGAGAACTGAAAAAGTATTGGTAGATGAACTGAGAGTTGCAATATCTTTTATTCCATCACCGTCAAGATCTCCAATATACCAGTTAGTTGGATTTGTTCCTGCCTGATAGGAAGTTCTTGCATTAAAACTTCCATCTGAATTTCCCCTAAGAACACTTATCGTTCCAGAGCCAGTGTCAAGAGAAACAAGATCATTTATACTATCCGAATCAAAATCAAGTAGAGCAATTTTTGTAGGAGTAGTGCCAAGTTGAAAAGAATCACCAAGTGCAAATGTGCCATCGCCATTACCTGTTAAAACCTGTGCTACTCCAGGCGAGCTTCCGGCAACTATCAGATCCTGAATGCTATTGCCATTAAGATCTGCTGAAATTACAAACTCCGGAGTTGCAGGAAGGGAGTAGGGGACGTTTTCCTGAAAAGTTGTGTCGCCAACTGTTATTGTTTTATCATTTACGCGGTTTACTTGCCTGTTTCTTCTAACAATTTCATCAACAGTGACATCTCTGGAGCGGACTTTTTCAAATCCAAGTATTTTATCAAGACCAGCAATGCTTTTTAGCGTTTTAGCAAGCTCCTCGCTTTGTTCAAGCTCAATGCCTGCACGCTTCATCGCACTGTTAAGTTCGTCTTTGTTCAGAAGGTTGACGCCTTCTTCCTTGGTTGTTCTAAGAATTTTACGAAAACGTCTGATGTTTTTTTGAAAGTCAATGTCTATACGTTGCCTTTCACCTTCGCTCAGGTTTTCACTGCTTGCTTTTTCCGCAATAACAATTAACTGGTTCGTAATTTTAAGAAGATCTTCAAGAGCGCTTTTTGAAACCTGTACGGAGGAAACCGCTGCGTTAAGTTTCATGAATGAATCTTTGAATGCGCGGTTTAGCTGACTAAGGGTGTTTGTGATCGTTGCTGAGTCCTTGTCGAGGGACGAACCTACCCCCTGACCAACAATTGTTGATCTGGAACCTGACTGAGGGGCGGCCGCTCCTGCTCCACCAATTCCCGAGATTACAGACATCGCATCCGGCAGATTTAGTTCATAAAAGTCTAATCCATTTACTCACTACAAGTAACGGCATTTACTTGTTTTATGTTAAGCGTTTTGCCCCATATTAAAGCTTATTCAGGGTGGCTTTTTGCTAATACACCAAGGTTTTTCAAATTTGCGATAAAAAATCCTTATAAAAAATGTCCGATTTCCAGATTTCAATAACTTAGGGATTTCCTAGGTCTTTGTTTGTGTTTTTAGTTGTGGTATTAATTCGTCATAGTTGTGAGTGGGGTTATTTACAATAATTAACCTGCATTAACACCTTGAAGACATAATTGAGTAGTAAAAATTTAAAATAATGTGGATGTGTGATGTTATGACTGGAAAAAATTTAGTATCTCAAATTCTGGGGCATGGTTGCAGGCGGGTAGTTAGCGCACGTATAATTTTAGGCGCAGTTCTTCTGGTTGCCGGTGTGGTGTTCTCTGATATCCGTGTTGCATCTGCCAATACCTACACTGTAAGGCTTAGTCCTGCTAATAATCTTCCTGTGAATTACGTTGGAAGAGGAGGATTTTTCAGTTCTAATAACTGGAACAGTCACTATGATAAAGCTCCTTACAACTTTACTTTTCTTCATGACATGACAATGGAGATTAATGGTACCACTGGTAATGCAACCGTTACTGGTACCATGAGAAACAATGCAAATTCTAATGATCTATGGTCATTTAATCTTGAGCTTACAGGTCTTGTTGTTAAAGATCTTAATGGCCAGTTTTTTGGAGGAAGGACATCATTCTACGATGGTATAATTGAAGACATTCTTAAGATTCCTTCTGCTCATACTAATCAGCAGTATGGTGTAAATGGTTATGGCATTGAATGGCAGCACTCAAACCTTACTATCACTGATTTAAATCCTGGGTCAGCTTTTCCTGGCCCAACTGTTTATGTTGGTAAAAATGACCCATCATGGTTTCATTTTAACGTAGCTGAGTTACATAACTGGCAGGGAAATTTGTACTTTGGAGCCTGGTATATGGCAACTAATCACCCCAGCTGGATAGCAGATACAAAGGCATGGGGACATTATACTCCTCCGAGTAAACCACCGGTTATCGATCCAATTCCAGAACCAGCTACAGTTGCTCTTCTTGGTCTTGGTCTGGCCGGTGTTGCTGCAAGAAGAAAGAAGAAGGTTGCTGTTTAGTTTTTGTGTAGAATTAACAGTACTTCAAAACATCAATTGCCCCCGCTTGGAATTTATTAGTCCAGCGGGGGTTTTTAGTTATTACCCTATTTTACTCTTTAGCTCTTTTAATAGCTTAACATTCTCCTCTCTTGAAGAATATTGCCTTATATCCTGCTTTAAAAATGAATTTATAGCGAAAAGCTCCTCCTGGCTATTATTGATCTCGTCTCTGTTCCCAGAAACAAGAAGTAAATCTTTTGAGTCAATAAGCTCACTGTAACGAGCCTTGATGTGGCTTTGTGCTGCAAGAGTTTCTTCATCCCAAAAGCGTCTGTGAAGTCTGGATAAAGAGTATCTTATATCAATAGCCGGAAAATGACTGTTTTCGGCAAGTTTTCTTGTTAAAATGAGGTGCCCATCAGTAAGACCTTTAACTTCTTCAACAAGAGGATCTTCGTCTACTTCGCTTGACGAAAGCATTGTAAATACACCTGTAATTGATCCTTTTTGAAAAGCGCCAGCTCGTTCCATCAGGCCCGGAATTTTTTCAAATACACTTGCCGGATAACCTCGTCGAATTGGTAGCTCACCGGCTGCAAGCCCGAGATCTCTTAGTGATCTGAGGTAACGTGTCAGGCTGTCAAAGGCAAGTAGGACATGAAGACCCTCGTCGGCAGCAATTTCAGCAATTCGAATTGCAGTATCTGCAGCTTTTCTTCGAAGAGGAGCAGGTTCATCACTTGTGGAGGCAACAACAATTGTACGTTCTCGCGCTCTCGAAGCATTTATTTCTTCATAGAATTCACTTACCTCGCGACCTCTCTCTCCAATCAGGGCCACTATAACAAGATCTACTTTTACATTTTCCGCAAGTGAGAGGAGCATGGAGGATTTTCCAACTCCAGGCTCGGCAAGAATAACTATTCTTTGTCCTTTTCCCAGAGTATTAAAAGTATCAATTGATCTGATTCCGGTTTCCAGGACTTCTGTAACAGGTCGACGTTCAAGTACCGGTTTTGGTACAGTAAAGTATTGATATGATCCGCGTGGTAGTTTTACTGCAGAGTTTGTAAGTGTAGTTGAATCAGTTTTAAAACCAGCAGATATTGGCATTCCTAGTGAATTTAGAACACAACCCATAAGCTCCGGTCTGATGTTTAAGGTTCTTTCTTCCTGGGAAGTCTTTACAATTGCTCCGGGGTGTACTGCTTCAAGATGGCCAAGGGGAGAAAGAAAGGTTTGATTGCAATTAAAAGATACAACTTCTGCAAGAAGCGGTTCAGGTTTTCTGTCAATTCTGACAATGTCTCCGAGTGAAGCAAAAGGAAGCTCAGCGCATATACTGCTTCCATTAACCGAGATAACTTTTCCAGAATAACTTACGGGAGATATATTTGAAAAGTTCAGCATAAAAAATAATCTTGTCTTAATTAACAAAGGAAAAATCAGGATTTATATCTATTTGTCCTAGTTCGTTCTCAAGGCACGTTTCAAATTCTGCTGGAACTTTGTAGTTTTGTGAGAGGTACTCAAGTATTTGCTTAAGGTGCAAAAATGGCTCAGTATGAATGTTCCCATAGCGGGATTCGATAGTTGCAGATCCTTCTGAAATTTCTGAATCTTCAACAATTTTAAAGCAATATTCTGAATTGATTTTATGCTGTTTTATTGAAGTTGCATCTAAGGGGTTTACTTTAATTACAATTTCTGTCTGCGAGAACCCGCATGAATCATTTGTAGTTTCGCCAAGTGCCCTGTTTATACGAGAGAGAATACTGGCCTTGTTAATTGTTAGTTCTTCTGCGACTATTTCTTTTGCTATATCTGAGATTACCTGCGTTAAATGTTCTTCAATAGAGTGAATTAATGTTCTTTTAATTTCAACAATCGATAAAAGCTGCCCTGCAGCTTTTATCGAACCCTGCAGAAATCCCTCCCTGAACCCGGCCAGATGATGTTCCTTTTTTTCCTCCTCAAAGTTGTGTCGCATCAGATCAAGATCGGACTTTAGCGCCTGCTTTAGCGTCTCATGGGATCTAATTTCATTTACAAGCACTTTTCCCTTGGAGCTAATGCTTACAGGTTTTAAAGATAATTTGGGCATGTTAATTTAGGAGTTATCAGTTTTTAATTCTTAGAACCTTACTTCCTTATTATTATCGCCAATCAGGGTTTTTTTTTGCAAAAAGAAGCCTCACCGTTTTAACTCGTTGAATATATTTAAAAAAATGTATGGCTAGCAAAAGGCGATCAAACTACTCAACTTAATATCAGGAGTCGCCGAAAATCTTTTCCTTGGGAAAGCTGGATTAAGTCCAAATGTTACCCTTATACTGATTGCAGGCATAATGCTTATGCCCTTGGGTCAGCTTGAAGTATATTTTGGGTCGTGATAGCTTTTGCCCCCAAAGTTGCCTTTTTTGTGGCAATTTACCACTGCTTGAGACCGGATTTTGGTCAGTGGTTTTTTATGTTAACGCACTTTTGATTGGCTTCCTGGTGGTTTTAGCTAATTACAAATGTTGACTTGGCCTTCTTTCTCGTTTTTTTAACATTTTGTAATTGGAAAACTTGTAATTCAAAAGTCAGGTAATAACCAGGAAGTATAGATAAATAGGAATTAAAACAGTGGAAACCGCAAGTCAGCAAAATATTACAAGCAGCATCTCTGGCGAATCAAGTGTTACGGCCGGGTCTGGTGTTTCTTCTTCAAAAATTAATTCTGCAAATTCTCTTCCTTCAAGTTATGCAGATAAAGCTAAGTCAGCAGCTTCAAAGGATATAACTCCAAGAGAGCCAGCTGAAATCAGTCTTCGTTCTCTTCTTGAAGCCGGAGTTCATTTTGGGCACCAGACGTCACGTTGGAACCCTGCAATGAGCAAATTCATTTATGGTGTCAGAAATGGAATTCATGTCATTCATTTGCCTCGTACTATAGAGAGTTGGGCTAAAGCTCGGGAGGCCATAGTAGAAGTTGCAGCCAGGGGCGGTAGCATACTTTTTGTTGGAACTAAAAAGCAGGCTCAAGATGCTGTTGTTGAGGAAGCAAGGCGCTGTGGAGCTTATTATGTTTCCCGACGTTGGCTCGGTGGTATGATGACAAATTTTCAGACAATAAGAAAGAGTATTGATCGTATGGCAAAGATCGATCAGATTCTTGCTGAAGAGGAAGCCAGCCAGAAAATGGGTAAGGCAACCAAGTTCAAGAAGAAAGAACGCCTGATGATGACAAGAGAAAGAGAGAAGCTTGAGTTTTCGTTGGGTGGTATTCGTGAAATGTACGGAGCTCCGTCTCTCATGTTTGTTATAGACACAAAGAGAGAAGATATTGCCATTAAGGAGGCAACCAAGCTTGATATTCCAGTAGTTGCTATGGTGGATACAAATTGTGATCCTGATCTGGTTCAGTATCCCGTTCCTGCCAATGATGATGGAACTCGCTCAATCCGGTTATTTTGTCAGGCTGTTGCAGATGCTGTTCTTGAGGGCAAGAGTGCTTACAGCAAGCGTTTAGGAAGAGATGGCGATCTTCAGCAAAAGAAAAAAGCCGATACTCCTGCAGCAGCTACAGGTTCTGTTTCAGGAAAAGAAACGGAATCTCCAAGTCCAGTTGCTGACGGTTCTGCTGTTAATGCCTCTGGTGCTGAAACAGAAGCGAAGTAGAATTACTTTAGCTATCTCGTCCGATAATTCCTGTTTTCATGATTTGGTAGCAATCTGTGTTGACAGGTTTTTTTACCCAAAAGTTGGTTACAAACTTTGTTATTGAGTGAATCTTGAAAGTATAACTTGCAAGTGTAATGTGAAGGAGAATAGATTAGGCGTATGTCACAAATTTCAGCAGAATCAGTAAAGACTCTTCGGGAAAGAACTGGAGCGGGAATGATGGATTGCAAGAAGGCACTCCAGGAGTGTGGTGGGGATATGGAGCAGGCCCAGGATTATCTTCGGAAGAAGGGTTTAAAAATGGCAGAAAAAAGATCTGGCAAGGTTGCAGCCGAAGGTACTGTTTGTACTTACCTTCATCCAGGTGGGAGAATTGGAGTAATGCTTGAACTTAATTGCGAGACAGATTTTGTGGCCAGGCACGAAGAATTTTTGGCCCTTGCAAAGGATATCGCCCTTCATATCGCCTGGGCAAATCCCAGGTTTGTTTCAAGAGAGGAGATTCCTGAAGAAGTTATAGAAAGGGAAAAATCTGTTTTCGCTGCTCAACTAAAACCTGAGCAGGAGAAAGTTGCGGATAAGATTATTGCTGGAAAGCTTGAGAAGTTTTTTGAGGAAGTCTGTCTTCTGGATCAGATCGATGTTCGTGACAGCAATGCTAAAAAGAAAATTGGGTATTTGTTGACTGAGCTAACTGCAAAAATGGGAGAAAAAGTTGTTTGCAGAAGATTTACCCGATTTGAGCTTGGTGCGGGAATTGAGAAGGAAAATGTTGATTTCGCTGCCGAAGTTGCACAGGTCGCAAATGGTTAGGAGTTTCTGATGGCAGAAAAAGCAAAAAGAGTTATGTTTAAACTCAGTGGTGAGGCACTCGCTGGTGACAAGGGTTTTGGTATAGATAACGATATTCTTGAGCGAATTGCCTCTGAGCTGGTTTCTGTTCACGATGAGGGTGTAGAGGTTGGCATCGTTATTGGCGGAGGAAATATTTTTCGGGGTGTTTCTGCCGCTGCGGTCGGGATGGAGCGTGTTTCTGCTGACTACATGGGTATGCTTGCTACTGTAATTAACTCACTTGCTATGCAAGATGCTCTTGAGCGAAAAGGAATTAAAACCCGTGTAATGTCGGCAATAGCAATGCCTGCAATTTGTGAGCAATTTATCACCAGACGTGCCACGAGACACCTTGAAAAAAGGCGTATGGTAATATTTGCCTGTGGTACTGGTAACCCGTACTTTACTACAGATACTGCTGCTGCTCTTCGAGCCAAAGAGATTTCAGCCGAAGTAATTATAAAAGCTACCAAGGTTGATGGTGTATATGATAAAGATCCGCATAAGCATGGGGATGCAATCATGTACAAGGAGCTGACTTTCATGGACGCTTTAAAGAAAAATCTGAAAGTAATGGACGCTACGGCATTATCCTTATGCATGGAAGAACATATACCAATTCGTGTTTTCAATATTACCACTCCCGGCAATATATCAAGAGTAGTTTTTGATGAATCTATTGGAACTTGGGTAAGAGAGTAAAAATATCTGTTTTAACTTAAGGAGCAAGATTGTGAGCGCTGAGGAAATCAATACGTTACTTAAAACTCTTGAGGAAAAATCTGACCAGACTATTCAGGTGTATAAGAGAGATTTAAAAAAAGTCAGAACGGGCCGTGCTTCCGCAAGTCTTCTTGATTCAATTCAGGTAGATTACTACGGAAGTAAAACTGCCCTTACTCATCTCGCGCAGGTTTCTGCTCCTGAGCCACGGCTTATTGTGGTCAGTGTATATGATTCAGGTGCGATAGATTCCGTTGAAAAAGCTATAAGAAGTTCTGATCTCGGACTTAATCCTGCAAGAGACGGGAATACAATTCGGGTGAATGTTCCATCACTTACCGAGGAAAGTCGAAAAGAGCTAGTCAGGCATCTTCACAAGCATGCTGAGGAGGTTAGGGTCGCAGTAAGAGCTCACCGTCGAGATATTAACGATTCTGTTAAAAAACTTGAAAAGCAGGGTGGTATTACTCAGGATGAAATAAAAAAAGCTCTTGAGTCAGTTCAAAAGAAAACGGACAGCTTTATTTCAGTTATTGATGATCTACTAAAGGAAAAAGAAGCTGAATTAATGACCATTTAGTATTTTTGATTTAAAAATTTTAAAATCGGCTCACTTTTAAAGATTATATGGAGCGTTATCAGAGGTAGTATGGATGAGGCTCGCAGGCAGTTAAGTGTCGAATCCGGTAAAATCAATGAAACATTTTCTACTTCCTTAGTGTCTTCATCGTTAAGGCATATTGCATTAATAATGGATGGTAATGGTCGTTGGGCCAAAAGTAGGGGCCTGGAAAGGGTTCAAGGTCATCGGGCTGGTTCCAGGGCTGTTAAGTCTGTCGTGGAAGCTTGTGTTAAGTACGGGATTTCCTATCTAACCCTGTTTAGTTTTTCAACTGAGAACTGGAACAGGGAAAAATCTGAAGTAAGTGCACTTATGGGCCTTCTTTCTGAGTATCTTGATTCCGAACTTCCTGATCTTATGAAGCATAATATCCGACTGCGGGTCATTGGCGACATAACTCGATTACCAGCTATGCTTCAAAAAGCACTTAAGAGAACAATCAAGCTCACAAGTGCCAACACCAGGCTAAATCTTGTACTCGCATTAAACTATGGTGCCAGGGAAGAGATAATTATGGCCACCAGGAGGATTTCCGATGAAGTAGTAGCTGGAAAAATAGTGTCAGATGATATAAATCAGGATATTTTTAGTAGATTTCTTTGGACAGGTGATATTCCCGATCCTGATCTTTTGATTAGAACAAGTGGAGAAATGCGAATCTCAAACTTCCTACTTTGGCAGCTTGCATATACGGAGATAGTAGTTGTGCCAGAGTTTTGGCCTGATTTTAATGAAGAAATTTTACTGCGCTGTTTAGATGAGTACAAGTCTCGTGAGAGAAGATTTGGCTGTACTTCAGAACAGATAGGGTCAAAGTCTCACAAGGAAGTTGGATCCAGGTTTGGTTTTAATGGAGTTTAAATTCAGGGTGCGGTATTAATGTAATATGTTTAAGAATTTAATACCTAGAGTCCTTACTGCATTTGCCCTTCTTGCTATCGTAGTACCAATTATATGGTTTGGCGGCGTTCTTCGTAGCCTGGTTTTTTTAGGCGTTTATGGAGTCTGTATTTTTGAAATTTTTTCCTGCACATTGAGTTTGCCACGAAGGCCCCTTTTAATTCTGACTCTTGGTTCTCTTTTTGTTCCACTTTGTGTCATATGGCTTGGCCTGGAAGTCTTTTTTGAGATTTTCGTAATATATCTCATGATCAATTCGCTTTTTCTGATTCTGTTGACAGAAATGCTGTCTAATAGACCAGATATCACACGCCTTGTCAGTATTCCACTCATGGCTCTGGTGTATCCCGGGATTTTACTGCTTGCTGCAATCGTTATTGATCAGCGTTATTCTGGGGAGCAGATATTATGGGTAATGGCTTCTGTAATTATGGCAGATACCCTTGCCTATTTTGTTGGTTCGTATGCTGGGGGAAAACATCTTGCTCCAAGGATAAGCCCAAATAAAACCGTAGCAGGATCATTTGCTGGTGTTCTTGGAGCTGCTTTGATGAGTCTTGCATGGGGTACTGCTTTTGCGTTCGATCAACCAGTATTCAGACTGGTAGCTCTTGGGCTGTGTATCGGGATTCTTGCTGTGGTAGGAGATCTTTTTGAATCACTTTTAAAGAGAAGTATTGGGGTTAAGGATATGGGTAATAGTCTGCCTGGTCATGGTGGTTTGCTTGATCGTATTGATGCACTTTTGTTTGCCCTGCCTGTAGTGTTCTTTTTGTAGAGTGTGTTTGTATGTTCCTGACAAAAGAATCAGAGTTTACTTCTAATGTGAATAAGGATGAAAACAAAGAAGAGGTATCTTCGAGTGATTTCAGTTTAAAGAGCGTATGTTTGCTTGGTTCAACTGGATCTATAGGTAGGCAGACGCTTGATGTTATAAGAAATAATCCTTCTTTATTTACCGTGCACTCAATTAGTGGGTATTCCAATATTTCACTTTTAATTGAGCAAATTGAAGAGTTTTCCCCAAAGGCTGTTGCTGTTAAATCCGGGAAAGAAGCGAGACTTATTGAAAATAAGTACGGTTCAAATATCCGGGTTTTTTATGGTGATGACTCGACTTCTGAACTTGTAAGGGATAGGGAGGTAGATATTGTAGTTGTTGCTATAGTTGGTTTTTACGCATTGCCACCTCTATTATCAGCCATTAATGCAGGTAAAAATATTGCCATAGCAAATAAAGAGAGTCTTGTAGCTGCCGCTCCTCTTGTACGAAGAGCCCTTAAAGCTGCAAATGGCAGTTCTTTTTTTGTACCCGTTGATTCTGAACATAATTCTATTTACCAGGCGCTAAAAGCAAGGCCTGGTGAAAAGCCACAGAGAATATTTATAACAGCCTCAGGTGGCCCTTTCTTGAATAGAGCAAAAGAAGAACTTTTACATATTACTCCGGAGGAAGCAATAAAACATCCTCGCTGGAATATGGGAGCAAAAATATCGGTTGACTCTGCAACATTAATGAATAAAGCCCTTGAAGTCCTTGAAGCTTCTGTACTCTTTAACCTGCCATCTTCTTCGATAGAAGTTCTGGTTCATCCGCAGAGCCTGGTGCATGGCATAGTTGAGTACGCTGATGGTACATCAGTAGCAGTAATGTATGAACCTGATATGAGAGTGCCAATTCTGAATGCACTTTCTGAATGCTCTGGAATGAATAAATATAAGTTAGAGAAGCTTTATTCTTCCACAAATGTAACTGTATCTTCTTCCGGGAATTCATGGTTACGCATGTCAGAGGCTAGAAGTCTTGAATTTTATCCGGTTGATACAGAACAGTTTCCTTCAATGAGACTGGTTAGGGAGGTTATGAATAAAGGGGGTTATTATCCCCTTATTTTCAATGCTGCAAATGAAATTGCTGTAGACAGGTTTATTAATGGCAGAATAAGTTTTACAAGGATAACAGAAGTGATACAGAATGTACTTGAAAAATTTTTAGCACCGTCTGATAATTTTGAAGATATTTCTCTTGAATCACTCCTGGAAACTGAGTTACATGTCCGTGAATTTGCAGAATCTTTAATTGATTAATTTGTTTTTAATTATCAGATTCAATTAAACTTGTTGAATTTCCATTTATCAACATCAATTTTACTGCTAAAATCAAAATGTTATTTAATTTAAATTAAAGGGTAATTTAACGTGGATTTTCTTGGGGGCCTACCGGCGTTTCTGATTCTTATTGGTGTTGTTGTAACTATTCATGAGTTAGGCCATTTTCTTGCGGCAAAGTTTTGTGGAGTTGGAGTTCTGAAATTTTCTGTTGGTTTTGGTCCTGCTATTATAAAGAAGCGCTTCAGGGAAACAGAATATCAGCTTTCGATTATTCCCCTCGGTGGATTCGTCAGAATGGTTGGTGATATGCCAGATCCAATTACCGGAACTCAGGTTTCTGATTCTTCAGTCAGGGGCGAGGATCAGAAAGAAGATCCTGATAAGGAAGAAGTTCTTCCTCCTGAGGTCAGTGCTGTTCTTAATGACAGAAGTAAATGGTTTATTGAAAAAAAACTTTGGCAGAAATCCCTTATAGTTTTTGCTGGCCCACTTTTTAATTTTATTCTTGCAATACTATTAGTAATTACAAGTGTATCAATTTTTGGTCTGCTTGATGCAGATGGAACCAAAATGGGTGATGTGCTTAAGGGTTCTCCCGCTGAACTTGCTGGTATGTTGTCGGGAGATGAAGTTATCTCTATTAATGGTATAAAAGTCTCAAGTTTTGATGATATTCAGGGAATTATTCATGGATCAGAAGGAGCATCTCTTATTTTTGAGCTCAGAAGAGTAAATTCCGATAAGGTTGTTTCAAATCTTGAATTGGAAATAAAACCATTAAAAAAATCATCTACCACGGTAACTGGTGAAAAGGTTACTAACTTCATGATAGGTGTTGCTCCACAGCTCTCCCCAAAAAAAGTCTCCTTTGGGCAAGGAATTTTACGTTCATTTAGTTGGGTTGGAAAAACAAGTTATCTTGTAATAGAGGGCATTGTTGGCCTTTTCAGGGGCAAAGTTTCGATGGAGTCTCTTGGTGGTCCGATTCTGATTTACAAAGTGGCCGGTGAAAGTGCGCAAAAGGGTGCAAATTCTTTTCTGATGTTCCTTGCATATATTAATATCACTTTGGGTATCCTCAATTTGTTGCCAATTCCTGTTCTTGATGGTGGACATCTTTTAATGTTTGCTTTTGAGGGGGTTTTTGGAAGTATCAGCGTAAGAAAGAAAGAAGTTATTCAAACCATAGGACTTGTATTTTTAGTAGGTATCATGGTCATTGCATTCAAGAATGACCTTACAAGAAATTTGGATGATTTAAAGGAAAAAGAGCTTGCCTGGGAAGATGATGAGGTTGTTGATAGTTCATCTGCTAAAAGTTCAGGGATTACTCAGTGATACGTTTGTATCTTGATACTTCAAGTCTTTCCACGCTTTTTTTAGGCTTGGAATCAATTGAAGTTATTGGCCCTGAGGTAATATCCTTTCCATTGAAGGAGGGACTGCTTGAATGCCTGCCAGAAAAAGTTCGTGAAGCATGTGGCCTTCTTGGTTCCAGAGCGTCTGAAATATCTGAGATAATTTTAAATCTTGGCCCGGGGAGCTATACTGGATTAAGAAGCGGAATCACATTTTCGAATGGTCTTTCTTTTGCAACAGGAGCAAAAATCTATGGCTTTTCCTCCTTTCTTATCCGTGGATATTCGATTCTTGCTTTGAGCGGTAATAATCTTCCTGTTGAAGCAGTTGCAGGACTGAAAGCAAATAAAACAGAGCTTTTCGTTTGTAATTTTAGGCTCCTTGCAGATACTAAAACCTTTCCTTATGAACTATCTGAAATATATACTATTCCAGAAGGGTCGGGTTCAGATTCTATTAATAGAAATGAAATTTACAGAATAGATGAGGACTTGATGCCAGAGAGGATTATTCCGGCCATGGCTGATTTTTTCCATCAATTTGGTGGCTTACTAAATTCTCCTGATCCGGGACAATCCGTTAAAGTTTTTAATCGGCATGCCCGTAATTGGCGATTTGGAGAGTCTCCTTCGGCTGAGCCCTTATATATCAAGAACGTGGCGGCTAAAACTCTAAAGGAAAGAGGAATTAATATTTCTTGACGAGATGGAGCTATTAAGGTAGTATTGGTAGAATCGAACTTCGGACATGGCTCTGCCTAGTTAATTTCCTTATTGCTATTTCTGGCTAAACTTCCATTTAAATAATTTTACTGTTGGATTTACCAGATATTTTGTTGAATGTAAGGAAGAATTGAGCTTCATAATTGATGTTGCCTTGATTATATTTGGATTCCTGGTTTGCAGGTTCGATGCAGGTTGGTTTCGTTATTTGTGGCAGTTGTTATCCGAGGTTGGTTTTTAAAGCGCTTGTTTTAATAATCCCTGGAAATCAAAAGCTCCTAAATCAGTTGCTTTTAAGCCTCAATTTAATTTTAACCCGAGATATCTTTACTTTTACTATTTCATAATACAGGATGATTTTTTTCCATGAATCTTTCAGATCTCAAGAAAGCTGAAATTACTGAACTTGCCAAGATAGCAATAGATCTTGGAATCGAAGATGCTTCTGCCAAAAAGAAGCAAGATCTAATTTTTGATATTCTGGAAGCCCAGGCAGATTCTGATGGTCAGATATTTGCTTGTGGTGTTCTTGAGACTTTGCCAGATGGTTTTGGTTTTCTTCGTTCTCCTGATTCAAATTATGTACCCGGGCCTGATGATATTTATGTCTCACCAGCTCAAATCAGGCGTTTTGGACTTCGTACTGGCGACACTGTTGAGGGTCAGATAAGACCACCTAAAGACGGCGAAAGATATTTTGCACTTCTTAAAGTTAATGAAATCAATTTTGAGTCTCCTGAGGCTGTAAAGACAAAGATTTTATTTGATAACCTTACTCCTCTTTATCCAACTGAAAAGTTAAAAATGGAGGATGAACCTGAGAATTATGCTACCCGGATCATTGATTTAATGTGTCCAATTGGAAAAGGCCAGAGGGCACTTGTTACAGCTCCACCTAGAACTGGTAAAACCGTTTTACTGAAAAAACTTGCTAATGCGATTGTCAAGAATCATCCTGAAGTATTTCTGATAGTGCTTTTGATTGATGAGCGGCCGGAAGAAGTTACTGATATGGCTCGTAGTGTTAATGCTGAGGTTGTCAGTTCTACTTTTGATGAACAGGCCACTCGTCACGTTCAGGTTGCTGAGATGGTTATTGAAAAAGCAAAGAGACTTGTCGAACATAAGAGGGATGTTGTTATTCTGCTTGATTCCATCACTCGTCTTGCCAGGGCTTATAATACAGCTCTACCTGCAAGTGGTAAGCTTTTGTCTGGGGGAATGGATCCTGCTGCATTAAGACCACCAAAGAGATTTTTTGGTGCCGCAAGAAATGTCGAACAGGGAGGAAGTCTTACTATTATAGGTACAGCTCTCATTGATACCGGCTCAAGAATGGATGAAGTGATATTTGAAGAATTTAAGGGTACAGGCAACATGGAACTTGTGCTTGACAGGAAACTGTCAGAGCGAAGAATTTATCCAGCGATAGATATTAACAAGTCTGGAACCAGAAGGGAAGATTTGTTGCTTAGTGAAGATGATCTTCAAAGAATTTGGCTTTTAAGAAAAGTGCTTGACCAGTCAAACACTCAGGATGCTATGGAATGGCTCCTTGGTAAAATGAAAGGAACTAAAAAGAACAAGGAGTTCCTTGATATGATGAAGGGTGGGGTATAGGAATTTTAACTTTGGGGATTTCTGGTGCCAAAAAGTAAATCTGGCAATAAGAATAATAAGTCCCTTGTGAGTGGTGACGTTTTACCTGAATCTGTTTCTGCTGAACCCTTTACTGCTAGAGGAGGACCAGATAGAGATGCATTTCGGCTTGTTGCCAATCTTACCCATGAATTAAAGACCCCTCTGCATTCTATCCTGTCGGTGGCAGGTTTATTAGCCGCCGAAGTTGATGGGCCTATAAGTTCTGAACAGAAAAAGCAGGTAGAGATAATTCAAAGAAACGGGACGCATCTTTTAGAGCTGATTAATTCCCTGCTTAATTATTCAAGTGGAAGCGCTGAGAGTCGTGCTCCTGATCTTGAACGCGTTTGCCCGTCTCATATTTTAAAAAGTATAATTGATGAACTTTCTCCATTAGCCCTAAACCAGGGAATAAGTTTAAGCTTAAATAGTCAGCGAGTTCCAGAATATATCTATACTGATTTAAGTCTTTTCAGACGCATTATTGTTAATCTTTTGGGAAATGCACTTAAGTTCACTAGAACAGGCGGTGAAGTGATTGTAAATCTTGAAGGTCAGACTATCGGTGGCGGATTATTTATTGAAGTTATTGATACTGGTATCGGTATGTCTTCTTCTACTAAAGAGAGTTTGTTCAGGGCTTTTTATCAGGAAGACGGCAGCAACACCCGTGAGTTTGGAGGAGTAGGTTTAGGATTATCTCTTGTGAAATCTGCCGTTGAAAAGCTATCTGGTGAGATATCGGTCGAAAGTGAGTTAGGTCAAGGTAGTATTTTCAGAGTGCGGTTACCTGATCAGTCTGCTTTTGTTAAAATTCCTGAAATTCATGTAGTGGATGAGGACAGTATAGCAAGGGCTGGTGTTACAATGCTCTTGAGGGAAGAGGGCTATAATGTCTGGTCTGGTAACTTTGATCAATTATCAGAAAGACTTCTTAGTGGTGTACCAGATCTGCTGATTATTGACGTCGGTCCGCCATCTTTTCATGGTCTTTTGGTTCTTAAAAATATTATAACTCTACTGCCAGATGCTAAAATCCCTGTGATAGGCATGTCCGCTTCAGTAGATCCCAAAAGTCGGCTCAAGGCATTTGATGAAGGAGTGAGTGATTTGATTGCAAAGCCATTTGAAAGTAAAGAATTGATTGTACGTGTTAAGACACAGCTTGAGCGGAGACGAAAGAGTGAGTAAAAAAGTTAATCAGGAATCAGAACAAGAATTGATCTTGCTTGTTGATGATCACGATGATGGCCTTTATGCTGGCGTAAAAGTTCTTCAGCATGCTGGTTTCAGGGTTATTACGGCTAAAGATGGAGAGGATGCACTTAATAAGTCGAGGTCTGAAAGACCAGATATAATTCTTCTTGATGTAATGATGCCAAAAATTGACGGCCTTGAGGTTACAAAAAGGCTTAAGCGAGATTCTGAACTTAAATATATTCCGGTAATTTTACTAAGCGCCCGTGATCGGCTTGATGATATTGTAGCCGGTCTTGATGCCGGAGCTGATGGTTATATTACCAAACCATTCAAACCTGATGAGTTAATCGCAAGAACCAGAGCTGCTCTTCGTACTAAAGGGATTTATCAGGAACTAAAGGATCTGAATGAACGACATGAAAGATTTGTCGGTGAAGTTGCGCGAGAGTTTAATCTGTCAAATATTATTGGTGAAAGTAAAGCGATTAAGGAACTTTTTAGTTTAATTATGAAAGTTGCTCCAACTGATTCGCCAGTTCTGATTTCTGGAGCAAGTGGTACTGGCAAGGAACTGGTAGCAAAAGCCATACATTTTAATTCAAGCAGAAGTGGATCTCCGTTTGTTGCAAAGAATTGTGCAGCATTTAGTGAGCAGTTACTTGAGTCACAGCTTTTTGGTCATATCAAGGGAGCTTTTACTGGTGCTATCAAGGACCAAAAAGGTCTTTTCGAAGCAGCTGATGGTGGTACTCTTTTTCTTGATGAACTGGGTGAGATGCCACTCCATCTTCAGGCAAAATTACTGAGAGCTTTGCAAGAGGGAATGATCATGCCGGTTGGAACAACTGAAGAACGTTCAGTTAATGTAAGGGTTCTTGCTGCAACAAATAAAGATCTTGGAGAAATGGTTAATAGTGGTACTTTTCGTGAGGATTTATACTATCGAATTAATGTAATTCATATCAATATTCCTCCTTTAAGAGAAAGACGTGAGGATATACCACTTCTAATTCACAATTTTCTTGAAAAAGCTTATGAGCGAAGAGGGATCTCAAAAAAAAGTATTTCAGATTCAGTTATGGATTGCTTTATGAAATATGACTGGAGAGGAAATATAAGGGAACTCCAGAATGAAATAGAAAGACTCCTTATACTTTCCGGAGATGATCAGGAAATTAATCTGGAGATGATTTCCCCTCATATTGTCAAAGCTTCCAGGAATGAGCAGATAGAATGTGGGTTTAAAAATGAAGGTTCATGCAGCGAGGCTCACAGCTTTTCGGACTCATTAGGAGAAAGAGATTTCTCCCCTTATTCTGTGGTTATTAATAAAGGTTCAGACTCACAGGGTCTTATGAAAGAGGCAATACAGGCTCTGGAGAGACAATTAATTTCTGATACACTTAGTAGGCATAATGGAAATAAATCCTCTGCATCAAAGGAGCTTGGTATAAGTCGATCAAGTTTAATTTCCAAAGTTAGCGAATATGGTATTGAATAGCATAGAGGATAAATTTTATTATTTAAATTTTGAAAAATTATGAAATATAATAATCTTGGCAGATCTGGTCTTCGTGTGAGTGAGATTTCATTTGGTTCCTGGCTTACCTTTGGTAATTCTCTAGACCGTTCAAAAGTAGCTGAATTCATGAAAACTGCAGTTGACCTGGGTGTAAACTTTTTTGATAACGCAGAGGTTTACGCAAAGGGTGAATCTGAAACATTAATGGGTGAGTGCCTTCGTGATTTCAGAAGAGAGGATCTTGTAATTACTACAAAGATATTTTGGGGAGGAAATGGCCCAAATGATATAGGTTTATCCTGGAAACATCTGGTTGAAGGGGTTCGTAATTCATTGAGAAGGATGCGAATTAGCTATCTTGATATGGTATTTTGCCATCGACCTGATCCAAATACTCCAATAGAGGAAACTGTAAGGGCTTTTGATTACATTATCAAGTCCGGTTATGCATTCTATTGGGGGACATCTGAATGGAGCTCCTCTCAACTGGAAAGCGTTTTTGAAGTAGCAGAAAAATATAATTGTATACCTCCAATTGCAGAGCAACCCCAGTATAACATGTTTTGCCGAAAACGTGTGGAAGAAGAGTATGAGCAATTATATTCAAAATATGGTCTTGGATTGACTACCTGGAGTCCTCTTGCATCTGGCATATTAACAGGAAAGTACAATGACCTGATTCCTGCTGAAAGTCGCCTTGCAGAAAACGACTGGCTTCAGAAGGAGATAACTGAAGATCGTTTAAAAAGAGTAAGGGCATTAAAAGAAGTTGCAGAGGATCTTGATTGCACAATGGCTCAGTTAGCCATTGCATGGTGTATGAAGAATTCAAGAGTTAGTTCAGTCATTACTGGTGCTACAAGACTTGCCCAGTTAAAAGAAAATCTTGAGTCTTCTTCAGTAAAGGAGAAGTTAAATTCCGAAATTATGAAAAGAATTGAGGGAGTTTTAAGTTAGCTAATATCAGGACTGCTTGCTATCAAGTGCAAGCAGTCCTATTCTGTTTTGTTTTATTTAGTCGTGTCTCTGACTACCATCCTTAATGTTCCAGGTTAACATGCTACCATCGTCTTTATATGCAACTACATGTACATCATTGCCGTAGCCTGAACCTGGCTTATCAAATCTGAAATGAGGTCTATTTCCATTCATGGTATCTCCTGCAAATCGACCTTCTCCCAGTTTGGTTATATCAGAAGGTGGCAGGGAAGCATGAATCTCAACTCTGCTAACCGCTCCACGAAGTGCTTCTGGAAGTAGTACGACAAGTTTACTATCTGATTCGGATACAGGTTTCCAAAGAAATCCACCTGATCCATCCATAGATTGAGATTGAATTTCGCCCGGTGCCCCACCTGCAAAACTGCCTGGAGCCCCTCCAGAGTGCACTCCTCCTGTGCTGCCGGAAGAAAGTGGTCTCGTCGGAACCTCAAGTTCACCAGAGTTAAGGGCATTAATAAACATCTCAAGTTTTGAAAGTGCTTCTTCTATGGAGGCAACAGCAATTGTGGGGTCACTTCCACTACCTCTGTCATCCCAAAGCTCTTCGTGATTATCGTCAAGCTGAGCACCTCTGAATGCCTCGCTGTAGATCCGTTCTCCTTCTGTTTCGTCAACAAGTCCGCCCTGGACTGTACTTCGAAGTGCTTGAATTGCGGCCTCTTCAATATTTACATATCCGTCACCACGTCTTAGAGAATTAATAAAACCATTTTTAGCTTCAATAAAATGTTGTTTTGCTTCATCGGAAATTTCGCCTACTCTTTGTTCCAGTAGCAGGGCAAAAAGTTCCTCTTCACTGATCTGCCCTTTTCCAACCTGACCCAAGGCGCTTCTCATGAAATCCATGAAGTCTCCACCGCTTGCAGACCCTGAATTTTCAGCACCTAATTCTTTGTTATCATTAGTATTTTTGGTATCCATCAGGCTCTCAAGAGCCTGTAATGCCGAGTCAATTATCATAAATCCTCCGATCCTCTTCGCGCTATTCCTGCACCCCCCAGCCAGTCAAATTCCGCTACCCAAGAGTTACTTAAGCAATCCCCGTACCATAATACTGGGAGCATAATTTCAGGTAACAGGATTTATAAATTAGCTTAATTGCTGGCTATGCCTTGTGTCTGTCAGGATTAAATGACCAGGCTATTAATATGCATAAGAGGTATATGACCATAAGTGGTATAGCAAGCAGTATTTGAGAAATTACATCTGGTGGTGTGAGGATCGCAGCTACTATAAAAACTACAATTACTGAATATCGCCCGTTTTTAATTAACCATTTATGGCTAATAAGCCGGAGCCTTGCCATAAAAAAACAAACTATAGGTAACTCAAATACAACACCAAAAACAAATATAAGTCTTACAATAAAAGACATATATTCATCAACCTTGATTGTTGGTTTGATTCCCATAGCTTGATATTCACTATAAAAATATTGAAAAGCAAAGGGAAACATAATGAGAAAACAAAATGCCGTACCAAGAAAAAAAAGCACAGTGGATATTATTACAAATGGAATTGCTGCTTTCCTTTCGTTTTCATACATTCCTGGAGCTACAAAACGCCATAAATGAAAAAATGTATTAGGAGATGAGGACAGGAGTCCACCAATAAAAGCAGTCTTAAGCTTGATTAAAAAAGCTTCTGCCGGACCAGTGCCAATGATATCAAGAGATCCGAAATTTTCACGAATTGGTTTGGTCAGGTATTCAAAAATTAGAGGCACCCAGTAAAGACAAATCAGAGTGGCAATGAGTACCCCGATAGATGATCGAAGTAAACATTTTCTAAGCTCCAAAAGATGCTCCATAAATGTCATTGTGGCTTTTGGGTTTTCATCCACTTTTGTCATTGGTAGCTCACTTTTTTTCAGAGTCCCTGGGGTTTTCTTTTGAAACATTAGTTTCTTCTGAAAGTTCTTCGCATGTTTTAAAATTTTGTTCGTTTAAATTTGGTGTTAACTCTGATTGATCAAGCAAGGATTTGGCAGGGTTTGTGATCAGGTTTGTAGAATTTTTAATTTCAAGGATCTCTTGTTCTATTGTTCTGATTTCATCTTTGGATGGGAGAGAGAGTTCCTTTCTTAGTTCTTCGGCAGAATGTTTGAGTTGCCAAACAAGTCTACCTAATTTTTGAGCAAGCTCAGGCAATTTCTCTGGTCCGACAACAATCAGAGTAATCAAAAGTATAACCATTATTTCTGATAATCCAAGAAAGCCCATGTGTCCTTTAAGTGACTTTATTTAAAAGCCTACTTATACATCAAGAATTTGGAGTGGTACAGTATGAGAATGGAGAGCCTTTAATATTTGTCAGGCGCTAGCAGAGTCAAGAATTTCATTTCCGTTTTCATCATAAACCCGGTCTTTCTTGAGTTTCTTTCTTAGGCGTCCTAATCTGGTTGCAGCATCCTGGGCCCGATTTAGGCATCCTTCAATTATCTTTTCTCTAAGCTTGTCGTCACCCCCATCGCAAAATAATTGTGCAAGTTCTACTGATTCACGTAGACCATATGAGTATATTCTTACATCTCTTGCTGCAGTGGGAAATTCTCTTGCTTGTCTCATTGCGACACTAAGACGATAGAGATTATTTAAAATTATTGCTGTAAATGCAGCATTACGATCAGTAGCGTTAAGTACCGCATCACTAAGGGGTGGTCCCTCGGTTGCCTGAACAATTACTGTTTCGAGCATTTCAGTAGTAAATGGCGGCACTATAAAACCTCTTGAACCAATTTTAAGCAAGCCAAACACATCATCAATTTTAGGCTGTTCAGATACTGCGATTAATATTTGCTTTTCATCCATCTCGAGCATGTTCCGAACAAATTCAAATGTTGGCATATCAGTTGGTTTTGCATCAAAAAGAACATGAGAAAAGTTCCTTAACTTTGTTTTTTCAATTGCCTGCATATGTGAACTTGCTGTTGCAATTTGAGTGAACCCAAGAGACTTTATTGCCTGACGGATTTGCCCGGACATTTGACCTTGTTGACATACTACAAGAACGGCACAGTGGGATCTGTCATGTGCCAGCGATTTTGTTGCTTGACTCATAAATCCTTTTAACAGCCCTTAATGATTAGAAAAGTTTTGCTGATTTACACTTTTGGTATCGACTTCATTTTCTGAGGGCTTTAGTGAAATTATGGGCAATAGCAAGATGCTGTATTTATGCCATTTTCAGGTTTTGATTATGGTTTCTATATGGTGCATTATTATATTGGGAGAGTCTCAGGTAATCGCTGTCAGCAATGATGGAGGAAAGTCGGGACACCGCAGGGCAGAGTTGGCTTCTAACGGGGGCCTGGGGCGACCCAGAGATAGTGCCACAGAAATCAAACCGCCACTTTTTAGGTGGTAAGGGTGAAACGGTGGGGTAAGAGCCCACCAGCAAGGTGAGTAATCGCTTTGGCTTGGTAAACCTCAGCTGGTGCAAGACCGAACAGAAAATAGCATGCCATTTATGGCATCCGTGGCTGCTCGCTTCGTTTATTTTCGGGTAGCGTCGCTTAGATGAATGATTATCAGGGTTTCATGCTTGTCATGAGACACAACAGAATCCCGCTTACAGGACTCTCCCAATTTTATGAGATTTAAATCTACTGAAAGATAAAATTTACTTGTGATCGGCCTTTCTTGCCATGTAGAATCGTAAAGTTGTGAAAATATATTCAAATTTCATGGAGGTGCATTAAATGAGTGTTTTATGTCTTAAATTTCGTACCGCTATCTTTTCTGTAAGCAGGGTCATGTCGTTTTTCGCATTTATTATCTTTTTACTGTTGATGGGTAGCGCTGTGTCTGCGCAAGGACTTGCAGAGCGTAGGGCAATTAATGAATATAAGACGGAGATATTCCCCGGATTACAAAGTGAAATTAATACAGCCGCTGGAATGGAAGTAGTTATTGAAGTTGATTGGGACAAGCTTGCTTCGCCAGGACAGGCCGAGAATTACAAGCAGGAATGGTACATAACGAAAGTTTTTTTCCTTCCTCTTATTGAAGCTTTAAAGAAAGTCGCTTCTGATGATATGGGCAAGGATGCCTTAAAGGAAAAATTAAAGGTAATTTACATTACCCATGACATGGACACTGCTCCTGCTTCCAGGTATCAAGATGGCGTATCTTTTGATAATGGAAAGCTTTCAATAAATTTCAGAGTGGGATCTAACTCTGATGATGTTTCCCAGCGTGCTGCGGCAATTCAAAAGGTACTTGAAGATAGTTTATAATATATTGGGTCTTACGATATGCCTGGTAAATTTTTAATTTTTGTTATCCTTGCTTTATTGTCTTTTCCAACATTTGCAGATGATAGTCTTAAAGGTTTATCAGGCCAAAGCTACTCTATCGCAGAATTGCTTCAGATAGTTGCTGATAAGCCCGAAAAAACTGATTATCAAGCTGCAGTAATTGAAGTGAATTTAAGAAATGGTAGCAGGTATAGTGGTATTGTATTATCTTATGCCCCGAAAAAAGGAGTTTGCACTATCAGGCATAGTGACGGGACTCATACCATAGTTGATCTTGGTTCAATTTTATCTGTTACAGTTATAGACCCTGGATCTGCAAGAACAGAGCTCCAGGGTAACAAGATATATTTGAGTAAATCTGATGAAGTTAGTACTAAGCTTTCAGTTCGAAGAATGTTAGCTGATATCAGTGGTAGATATGGTACAAAAATTAGTCTTTCCATTGATGAATCTATGCTTGATGATCGTGCATGCAGATTTTTCACAGATAAAGTGATTAATGCTTTAGGTGAGTCATTAGCAAAAGTAACAACTGATAGCATGGGAAGGGATGCACTAGGAGCAGTGTCAGAAGGTATAGATGTTTTGCATAAGGCAGGTGGGGAAATTCTGGTGGAAAAGGTGGGTAAGAAAATTACATTAAGTTTTGATTGTAAGGGGCCACTTGATGCTGATTATTCAAAGCGGATCTTTACATATGTTAATGACCTGTTAGTTGATTAGGCATATTTTGTGCGTGTCTTAAAACTATCACAATAGTTGAGAAATTTGTTTGCATATAGTATCTGCAATTTCCCCAGGTGTTTTATCACTAGTACGAATTTTTATATCAGCAAGTTTCTGATAGCGCTCTATTCGCTCTTTATATAGATTTTCTGCTTTTAGAGGATCTTCAAAAAGGGGTCTTGTTGATATTTTTTTTTCAATCAATTCATTTTCTACTCTTTTTTTGCAAACATTAAAAGGTGTCTCAAGATATATTACTATGACTTTGTTTTTGTTCAGTGATTTTTTAGTGTCTAAAATTTTTGTATCAGATTTCCATACTAGCGCCCCTCCACCAAGAGCAATTACTCCGTACTTTTCAAGAATACATGAAGATAGAGCTTTTTCTTCAAGGTCTCTAAAGAACAATTCTCCTTCCTTCTTAATAATAGAGTAAACTGAGGAGTGTGAACTTAAAGAAACAATCTTGTCATCAAGATCAATAAAGCTTTTTTTTATAGTCTCTGCCAGGATCCTGCCAACTGTTGATTTGCCGCTTCCCATGAAACCAATCAGAAGTATTGAATCATGCTTGCTAATAGACATAGATAATTAACTTTGCATTCTTTTCTAATGAGAGAGGAGAGGGAACAACCTTAGAGCATTATTTGTTGTCTGAATTTTCACTTCATCAATTGATGTTTTATGCACTTTACTTAGTGTTTCAGCAATGATAGCTACATGAGCAGGCTCACTTGTTTTTCCACGATAAGGTTCAGGAGCCATATATGGGCAGTCAGTTTCAAGCATTATGCAGGATAGGGGAATAAGTGCTGCATTTTCCTTGATTTCAGTTGAGTTTTTAAAAGTAAGTAATCCTGTATAAGATACAAGAAAATTTAACCTGGAAAGAATTTCTGCCTGATATGCCGTTCCTGAAAAACAATGAAAAACCCCACCAATTTCTGCTGCTCCCTCATTCTCAAGAACCTGAACGCATTCTTCAAAAGCATCCCTGCAATGAATTACAAGGGGTTTTTTTAAATCCTTTGCAATATTAATTGACTTAATAAATAATGTTCGTTGAGCATCAAAATCTGACCAGTTTTTAAAAAAATCAAGACCAGTCTCTCCTATGGCAACAACCTTTTTATTTTTTGCAATTGAAATAAGATCAGGTGACCAATGATGTTGGTCTGCATCATGGGGATGAATGCCCACGGAGCAATAAACCTCTGGATACTGATTTGCAATCTCTACAGCTCTAAAGGATGATTCAGTTCCTTTTGAGGCACCTATGCAAATTAGTTTATTGACACCAGCAGACTTTGCACGAGCAATCACAGCTTCAATCTGGCTGTTATCCATATCTGTAAGATGGCAGTGAGTGTCAATTAATGTGCTCATTGGCTTTTAGCAGGAAATATTTTAACGAACAGTTTCCCCGCCTTTGAATACTTCTGATAAATTAAGCAGCTCAAGATGACCTTCAGTATTTGAAGCTGCAAGTAACATTCCCTCGCTAAGTTGTCCCATTAACTTGGCGGGTTTTAGGTTTGCAACTACTACAATTCTCTTTCCAATAAGAGACTCTGGTGAATAATATTTCGCTATGCCTGCCAAAATCTGACGGGGACCACGATCTTCACCCAGATTAACCCTTAGTTTAAGTAGTTTTTCTGACTTTTCAATTCGTTCAGCTGATTCTATAATACCAATTTTTAAATGAACTTTAGCAAAATCATCATAGGAGATTTCATTCAGACTTATAATTGATTCAGCTAATTCATTCCTTTTTTTCTCATTTACAGCCTCTACAGTAGCAGTAGAACCCTTTGGCTCGACAAGCGCCTCAACTTGATTTAATTTATCGGAATTCATGTTTTGTTTTATATGTATTGTTCTTATTATTAGAGCATCATATTCAAGGTCTGTAATTTTGTAAAAGGGGAGCTTAGATTACATAGCGACCTTATAATGTATTCGGTCAAATTTGTAGGGATTAATGAATTGTGAATAATAAACCAAAGGACATAGCTGTTTTTGTTGCCTGGCCCTATGCTAATGGTGATCTTCATATAGGTCACCTTGCGGGAGCTTATCTTCCAGCGGATATCTTTGCCAGATATCATCGGCTAAGGGGTAACAGGGTGCTTATGGCATCTGGTTCAGATTCGCACGGGACTCCAATTACCCTGAAAGCAAAACAGGAGAAAACTACTCCCAAAGAAATAGTTGAACATTATCACAAAAGAATCATGGAAGATTTTATATCTTTAGGTATATCTTTCAATATATTCACTCTTACCTTGACACGTAACCATGCAGATGTTGTCTCTGAAATCTTTTTAAAGCTTAAGGATAACGGAGATCTTGAAGTAAAAGAAGAAGAACAGTTTTTTGATGAAAAAGAACAAATGTTTCTTCCTGACAGATATGTAAATGGAACATGTCCGTTTTGCGGTAACACAAGAGCCAGAGGTGATGAATGTGAGCAGTGCGGCAAAACTTATGATGTTACTGAAATTCTTAACCCGGTATCAACCCTGAGCGGAACTGTGCCACAGATCAGGAAAACAGAGCACTTTTTCTTTAATCTTCAGAGTTATCAGGATTCTTTGAGAGAATTTGTTGACAGTAGTACTCACTGGCGAAACAGTGTCCAGAACTTTACACGTTCCTGGGTTGAAGAGGGACTTAGGCCACGAGCAATTACTCGTGATATTGATTGGGGTATACCAGTTCCACTAAAAGGTTGGGAATCTAAAGTGATATATGTGTGGTTTGAGGCAGTAATTGGTTACCTTAGTGCTACCAGAGAATTTGGTAATCATTTTGGTGATTCAGCGTTTTGGGAAACATTCTGGAAAAATAAGGAGACGAAATCATACTATTTTATTGGAAAGGATAATATTCCTTTTCATACTGTTATCTGGCCTGTTGAGCTAATGGCCTATGATGCACAAATGAACCTGCCTTACGACGTTCCAGCTAACCAGTTCCTTAATATTGAGGGTGAAAAATTTTCGACCAGCAGGGGAACTGCTGTCTGGGTCAGGGATATTCTTGAGAAAGTTTCTCCTGATGCTTTAAGATATTATGTTACATCAATCTTACCCGAAACAAAGGACTCGAACTTTGCCTGGGATGAGCTTAAGGCTCGCAATAATGGAGAGCTCGCTGCAGCATGGGGAAATCTGGTAAATCGTGTCATGGGTTTTGCTGCAAGCAAGTTTGAAGGGAAAATTCCGAGTCATGGTGAATTTACCGAGCGGGATAAGGAGCTGTATCATACAAGGGATGAGTCATTCAAACGTGCCATTCTTGCTTATGAGGAAGTAAGGCTTCGTGACGCTCTTAAAGAGGGTATGGGACTTGCAAGAGAGGTTAACAAATATCTTGATGAAGAGGCTCCATGGACAAAATTTAAGTCTGATCCTGTAGCTTCGGGTCACAGCATTTATGTTGCCATTTCGGTAATTCAATCGATAAATATTTTGCTTGCCCCTGTTCTGCCCTTTAGTGCCGAACAAATTTATAGCGCATTTGGCGGGGAGGGAGATTTGTTTCCAAAACCTGAATTGAAATCAGTTCAGGAAGAAAGCGATATGCATGACATAATGTTGATGAATTGCAATTCTAGTGGCAAAGACAGGTTTGAGCATATACTTCCTGAATCTGGGCGTTCATTTAACAGACTCTCTCCGTTATTTGCTCAAATAGAATAGATTTAATGTACCTAGTCTTTGTGACGAATTTTGTATTTGAAGGCCAAAAATTGTTACTTTAGGGAAAATTAGCAACGACCACTTGAATTGGTCAGGATAATATCTTGATTTTCTTGTGAGAATTTTTGGATTGAGATATTCTAGGCTACCTGAAGTTCGGCATATGATTTGCTTAATATCAGTATAAGATAAATCTATCGGATTTTATTTTGTTTATTTTTGGGGTGCTTATGAGAAGACAAACAAATCATATTCTTGACTGCAAACTTCTCGATTGCGAATCAGGATTCTCTCTTGTTGAGTTGCTAATTACAATGGCTATAATTGGTGTTCTAACTGGAATAGTGACTCAATCCTATGATATGTATAAGGAAAAAGCGCAGCATAGTAGTGCTATCACCCTTTTTAATCATACTCGAACTGCCCTTGAAGGGGGAAAAATTTTTAGTGAATCATTCCCTGATGCAGTAATGGAAGTTAGTCAGAACGGACCAGGGCCAGCAGGAGGAGACTATGGTCAAGTACTTCTTAAATCTCTTATTATTCCCGATAAGCATAATGTTTACGTTAGGCATGCAGCGAATTGTGATGATCCATTATGTATTGAGGATGTGATTTCCGTTAGGCATTGTCAAACTCCAAAGATGGCTACTTTAACCATGCTTCGCTCAGGTACTGTAGTGATGAATTTGCATGCTGCAGCAGTCGATCCTTGTGGCGCCGGTTAGTATTTGTTTTAGCCTTAATAAGTCATAAGTGTAAAATTGTCTCAGCTCTTATCCTTACATGAAGTAAGTAAAAAAATTGGCATACAGAGCCTTTTTTGTGATTTATCCTTTAGTATTTATCCCAAAGACAGAATTGGAATTATTGGTCCAAACGGATCAGGAAAGTCAACCTTATTAAAAATCATCGCCGATCTTGATGATGTCGATGATGGAAAGATAATTCGGATGCGAGGTCTTTCAGTTTCCTATGTTTCTCAGGTAGTGGCCTATGATAGCGATGAGAGCATAAGATCACTGATCGTCTCCGAGTGTAGTCTTGAAAATAATGTGACTGATTCTGCAAAGGCTATTTCTATTTTGGATCAATTGGGATTTCATGAATTAGAAAAACCATTTTCCTATTTATCCGGTGGACAAAAAAAGAAGGTTCAACTGGCAATAAAGCTTGCTGCTGAAACAGATCTTTTGCTTCTTGATGAGCCAAGTAATCATCTTGATTTTTCTTCTATTAAAAGACTTGAGAGTCTTTTAGATATTCATCCAGCTCCTAGTATGATGATTTCTCATGACCGCTATTTATTGAAATGTTATGCCAGGCGAATGATTGAAGTAAATTCTCGTTACAAAAATGGTTACTTTTCGTTCGATGGAAGTTATCTGGATTTCATAAAAGAACGCTCATTGTTAATTGAGAGTGATAATAATGAATATGAAAGTTTAAAGAATACTGTTCGTAATGAACAAGCCTGGCTTAGAAAAGGCGCTAAAGCGCGTAGTGCCAAGTCAAAGCATAGAACGGAGGTTGCTAATTCACTTATTGAGAGTTTAAACTTATCCAAAGCAAGACGGCAAATATCTGAGTCAAGGATAGAGTTTAATTCTTCTAGCAGAAAAACCAAACGACTACTGGAACTTGAACAGGTTAATAAAATCTTTAATGACAAGTATATTTTTAGAAATATAAATCTGAGTATTTTATCCGGATCAAAGATCGCCCTTATTGGTCCAAATGGAACTGGAAAGACCACTATACTTAAGATTTTAAATGGTGATATAAAGTGCGATAGTGGAAATATTAAACGGGCAAATAATTTAAAAATTACATACTTCAGTCAGCTTGCAGAGTACGTTGATCCTGAAACTACACTTTCCAGGGTTTTGGCTCCAGAAGGTGATTCAGTTATATATCATGGTAGTCTGGTTCATGTAGCTTCATATGCAAGCAGATTTCAATTTGATGCAAGGATGCTGGCCCAACCATTTGGTAGTCTTTCTGGAGGTGAGCGTGCAAAATCAAGAATTGCTAGACTTATGCTTGAGAAACCAGATATTCTCTTGCTCGATGAACCCACAAATGATCTTGACATTCCAACACTGGAAATTTTAGAGCAAAGTCTAATTGATTTTACTGGTGCACTTGTTCTTGTCAGCCATGATAGATGGTTACTTGAGAATGTATGCAGTCAGTTTATTGCCCTTGATGAAAAAGGGGGCTTTAATTCATATGCAAGCTTTGAGCAGGCTATTATACAACTTGAAAATGATCAAGATCAGGATGTAGGTATAAATCATATAACTAAAAAGGAGTTAAATAGCGCACTTCAGAAATCCTTAAAAACTGAAAAAAATACTTCTGATGGCGAAAAGAAAAAACTTACATATAAAGAACAATTTGAATACGATTCTATGGAAGCTTCAATTCTTGAAGCGGAGGAAGAAATGGCTCGTCACGAATTTCTGATTGCGACCAAAAAAGGTGGAGATATGAGCGAAGAATATGAGTCACTAGCTAAAGCTCAAGCCAGAGTAGAGGAGCTTTATGCCAGATGGGCCGAACTGGAAAAGCGAGTACGCCAATCTTAGCAATTTTTTAAATGTGTCTTGTTATTGAAAGTAAGGTTTCTCTCCCCTGATTGAGGTATCGCTTAGTTCTTGATCAGGGGAGGGGACTCCTAACACAAATAAGATAACGTTCCGTGCAGTTTATACCCCTCGTGATTTGATTTTCCGTATGGAAAATCAAATTGGGTTATGTGAGCCGGAGGCGAACCAGCCTGCGACGAGCTCAGGCCGAGTGGATAATCATATACTGAACGCCTATGTGGGTCTATGCAAACACGGAAAACCAAACTGCGTTCAGTATATATCTAATTTGTAAATTTGTGATCTAACGATTATTTATCGTTTGCTAATTTTGTATTTCGCTAAAACAGAAAGGCTTCAGGAATCTGAAGGCCAATTGAAAGATTTCTGCTCTCGCATTCTCTTCTTTTTGCAGATAATTTAATCAGACGATCAGCCCATGCATTGCTTGATTCTTGCAACATGATATCTCGTATTTCGGTCAGAAGTATATCCCAGATCAAAGAATTCTCTTCTGTTTTCTCAAGAGTGTTAATTAACTGAATAATTTGAGACAATAAAACCTCTTCCTGATCAAATGATGCAGTTAATGAAGTGCTACCATAAGACAGAGCGGCTCGTATTCTTTCTTTGATATCTTTTAGATTTTTTGAGACAGATATTAAATGGTTATTAAGAGTTTTCTGGCTTTCCTGGTCTTTTACTCCGCTTTTTTCATTAGTATCAGAATCAGACGCTTTATCATTAATCAAAGAACCAAGGTTAAGATTTTTTGTTGAAGTCCTGGCAAGATAAACAAGGTCGTTAATGATCTCATCAGAAAGTTCGTTATTTGATAAAAGAGAAATTATATTTGATATTTCGTTTGGGGAAAGAGATTTACAGTTATATAAATGGCACCTTGATTGAATTGTGTCAGGAAGTAGCTGGGGGTACTCTGTAACAAGAAAAATATAAGTAGAGCTAGAGGGTTCTTCAAGTGTTTTTAGAAGAGAATTTGCGGCACTTTTTGTCATTTTATGAGCGTCGTCAATAATCACAAAAGAGCCAAAGCCATGGAATGATTTAAGTGAAAGCTTGCTCTGCAAATTACGGATATTTTCTATGGGGATATTTTTTTTCCCGGGCGCAGAAGCCACTAAATGAAGGTCAGGATGAGGTATTTTGATGCAGTAAATATTTTGAGTATCAGTGAGATTTATTTCATTGTATTTTGATTTTCCACCAAGAACTAATTTTGCAACAGCAAGAGCAAGTTTTCTTTTCCCTATACCGCTTTCTCCAGCAAGAATAATTCCGTGAGGTAATTTGTCCTTTAAGAAAAGCGTTTTTAGAGTTTCATATAATTCTTTGTGTCCAATCAGGACTCTTTCATTTTCTGTTTCCGGTTTTAAATAATTTGTAATTTTTGCCATTTAATTACCGGATTATGTAGCGTACTCAGTACTATTGATAGCGGACAATTTATTACATATGAACTGATAGGCTTCGTAACAAAGCTCACTAAGGGGTTTTTCCCCGTCAAGGATGAGGAAGCGTTCCTTGTCTTCTTTTGCAAGTTCAAGAAAACCATTTCGTATATTCTGATGAAAGGTTATAGCTTCACTTTCGAATCTGTCCAGGGATGCTCGATTCAAGGCGCGCTTTAATCCAGTTTCAGGGTCTATATCAATAAGGATAACTCCAAGTGGCAGTATGGAAGCGATTTCTGAATGGTAATTTTTAAGTATATCAATCATGGTATCAACGTGATATCTCGGAAGGCCACGACCATAACATTGATAGGCTAAAGTAGAGTATATGTATCTGTCACATAAAACAGTTTTTCCACTTTTAAGGGAAGGAAGGATGATCTCTTCAAGATGTTGAGATCTGTCAGCAAAGAACAGAAGAAGCTCTGTAAGTGTAGACATCTTTACCTTTGAGTTGTTAGCAAGAAGCAGGTTCCTTATTGATTGTCCGATTATGGTACCTCCAGGCTCCCTGGTAATAACGGTACAAAATCGATTATCTGCAAGCGTTTTGCCAAGAGCTGTTATGAGAGAGCTTTTTCCAGAGCCTTCGATGCCTTCGATACAGAAAAATGCGCCTGATTTCACTAACGAACCTGATCTGGTAAGATAAAAAAGTTATTTCTCATTGCTTACATTGGCAAGAACCATTTCAATACCATTAAGTAAGTGTTTTGGGGTAAAAGGTTTGGTTATATAATAATCTACCTGATAGTCATTATATCCACTCATAATATCTTCATCTTCACCTTTTGCCGTAAGCATTATTACAGGTATAGATTGAGTTTCTGGTCTCATCCTGAGTCGAGTAACAACTTCAAATCCGGACATTTCAGGCATCATTACGTCTAGCAATATAAGGGAGGGCTTGAAGTTTGAAAGGACTGATAGAGCATCCTTGCCATTAACTGCTTCAGTTGTCTGATAGCCTTTGGCCTGGAGTATAGTGCGAATGATTGACCTTGTGTCTTCATGGTCATCAACTATAAGTATACTGATATTATTCATTAATTTGTCGTTGCTCCAAATTTTACAACTGCTTTTATAATAGACCTATTCCGGGATAATAGTAAACAAGTTATGTTTTTATTAGCCAGTTTAATTAATAATTTCTAATATTTGCTATGAATTATCAGGAATCGGCTTATTTAACTTTCAAGCTTCGGGGGTATTTATCTGCGACTAAAGCCAACAAGCTTTTCTTCCGGAAACCAATGTGGATATAAGGTTGGAAGACAATTTTGATATGGATAAAGTTCAAGAAGAGTGTCACCTGCATATGCGCTAGAGGCTGCAATATAAAGTTTCATTTTCCTTGGCGAGTTTAATTCAAGGTTAGTATTGCAGTTATCATGTGGTGGAATAATTCCTGGTAATATAATTTTTCCTCGAGCACTGTAAATAATTAATGTTATGTTATGAAAATCTTCATTGAAAAATTGATTAATTGAAATATCATTAATCGCACTTAATATTAAAAAAAAGGCCTCATCGTTTTTGTCGGATGCGCTTTTGGCAGCTTTGATATGTCCCTCAACATTTATTGAACCCAGAGCAGCAAGAGCAGTAACACTGTTATCGTTGCTTGCTTTTAGTTCTAGATTATAAAGATTTATATCTGAATAACTTCTGTAGATCCCTTCCAGGCTTGCTTGACATTGATTACCAAGGCCTTCACATTCTAAATCGTAGATATTTCCTGTAATGAAATTTCTCCATAGGATCTTTGGATTGTTTAGATGAGTTATAAAAAGTGGTGATGGCAGGGCAAAATTACTTTTATATTCTTTTTTATTCAGTACTGAAGAGCTAGAAATCATTATTTTTTTCATTATACTGTTTGATGAATTGCCTGAATTATCATGCAAGAGTTCTCTAAATCCATTTTCCTCTTCAACAATTCTTTCTCGCAAAATTTTTACACTGTTTGATCTGTGATTAAGAAGAATAGCCAGTTCACTTTGCAGCCCAATAATCAATAGAATTGAGAAAAGCAACATAAGTGATATCGCACCTTTGTTAAATTGATCGATATGTTGCTTCTCCTCCATCATAGATCCAGCATGTCCATAATGAAAAAGGGCTCACTTTGAATGTTTTGACAGGGAATTTCCATTTTAGTTTCTCTGTTATTTTTTTTAGCTGAGACCTGGCAACCATTCTCAAATAAAGTAATTCCATTTATGTATTTTGCAACTGGCTGATTCTCTGCAGAGATTAGTGAAATCCTTCTAAGTTCATTAGAATTTGTTACATAAATAACATAGTGATCTAGTAGGGGAGTCGCAATTGCAGGACTATTTTCGGAATTATTTGCTGTTTCTGCAGAGTAATGCTGGGATCCATTCATTAAATTTACTTTCGGTGTAGAGGCCTGAAAAGAAACTATCCATGTATTACCCCCTGAAAAATGTCTTTGAGGGAAGGTATTCCAGCGTTCATTTATGAATGGACCAGTTATTAACCAGAACCTTTCTCTTAGGTCTGGAAGAAGCGAATTATCTTGTACTTCTCCTGTAAATATATATTTATTATAATTGTCCCTTGAAAAAATTATTGTACTTGTTTCCATAACCTCCAGAAGCAAATTATTTTCCTTTGGCTTACTTGAGATTGGCAGGTTTTCAAGTCGAAATCTTATATAATCAGCTTCAATCAAATTTACAAAATGCCAGCGGGATAAAGAATTCCCAAAAATAGCTGGTGCTAATTGCCTGGATGAATAAAGAACAGAAAGTGCTCTAGCCAACTCTGATTCTAGTGCAAGGTCGTGGATGCTTCTTACAAGATCTTTAGTCTGAATACTTATAAATTTTAGTGCAATTCCACCAACTAAGGCACTAAGGAATAGAAAAAGAAGTATTTCTCCTATAGCAGATCCTTTGCATTTCTTGAGTTTATAATTCATTTCATGCTCACAAGTTGTTTGGCTGAGGGTTTGTGGGTTGAGTTTTTACATTCCACAAGTGTTAATTTAGGGCTTGTTTCATCCATAGAGCAGTACGCTGAATTATCTAATTCCTCGTTCATAAAAATATGATATTGCGATAGTTCTGCGCTGCTTTTTAATTGCCATAGGTTCAGATTTTCATTTCTTCTGGTTAATACAGCTTTTCCTGCATTTTGAATTTGCCATGTAGAAAGACTAAGTGTGAGAAGAGCAGTTAAAAGCAGAAAAAATATAACTACTTCAATCAATATCACTCCTTTATCTTTTGAAAATCTGCAAAAATTCATACCCATATCAGATCGATCTGCATGATTCTGTAACCCTACCTCGTAGGGAAATTCGCACATCACACAAATAATTATATCCAGCTATTTCTATTCGAGCTGGAGTTGCGTAGCCGTTTGGAAGAAGGCGGATTACCGGCCCCATCTCCTCTGAGCTAGTGCCTGATCTTATTGAAAGTTTGCTAATGTATTTTTCAGGAGCCAGTACTCTGGATATAATTCCTGATTTATGGCTTAACTGAAAAACCAGTCCAGAAATTTCCACAAAACCGCTTATTGCAATTCCCAGATAGAGACTTTTTTCATGAGCATTAACGATGGAAGATGCAATGAGTTTGGCTGTTTTATTAATTACCCGACGCTCCATGGCATTTTTCCCAATAATAGCCATGCTCCCCATGGTTATACTTGCTATTAGGAGAGCTCCAAGCATTCCCAATAGGGTTTGTCCACATGCAGAGTTATTATTAATTTGCATACCAATCTGCTTATATTTTTCTAAAAGGATAATGAGCTCTCGCTCATTAGGTGTATCGCAAAAAATCAAATGTTTTTTCAAAAAGGAGTAAAATTTGTAAGGGGGGCGGGCTTCTCTATTGATTGACGATTGGAGGGATATTCTGTGTAAGTCGTGGTAATGTTTGATTTAAAAGAGCAATTACAAGTCGAAATGTCTTTCTTGCTTCAAATGGAAGAGGCTTGTGTTCACCACAGTCAGCATAGAATACAAGCGGGTTCTCGCCACCGTTTAATTTTAGTGGAGAGATAGCATAGGAGGATATTCCAAATGGTGAAACAAAATCACGTACGCTTTTAGCGTTAAATGATTGTACCTTTGTTGCTCCTAGCGAAAGTGGACTAAGAGGATCCATTATGCTCAGTGCGTGGGGTGATTCCAGAGTTTCAAAACTTTCTCCTATTGCTGTGTGAACAATAGCCTGTTTTCGTGTATCTGTCAGTTCAATAAGAGCAGCACGTGAAAATGGTCCCTGCTCTGTTATAACTTCCATCAGATTTCGTAAAAGGTCCATGCTTTCGCTGGCCTCTTTACAAATAGATTCAAGAAGTTCAAAAACCGCCTGACCATCTACTGAAAGTTCCTGTTTCTCCTGTTCGACGACTTCGCTTGGTTTTTCGATAAAAACGGTCGCACCAGAAGAGCTTAAAAAGCTGATTAGTTCCGAGCGATCTATAACGACTGTTGGATCTCTCTGAGAAAAAAAACGTGCTTCAGTTTCAAAATCAACTGGATGTGAATCTTCCCTAGAGTTCAAATTGTCAGTAGTTGTGGATTCAGAGAGTAGTTTGCCCGATTCAATACCGGAAATTGGTATTTCTGTATCATCTGACAGATAAGAATCCGGTGCTGTTAAACTCTTACTCCTTAGGGTGTCGTCTTCTGGTATTGGTATGGCAAGATTGGGTTGTGAGAACCCCAGCGAATCTTCAATCTCTTCTACAATTTGAGTGTATTGCTGGTCAGATATTTTAAGAAGTCTAATATTACTTTTTGGTGGCAGTTTGCCAGGGTTGGTATATTTTGACCACTTGCCATCTTCATAGGCTTCCACGAGTTCAACGGCAGATTCAATAATGAATCGAAGTGAAGACTGAGCAGGAGTTTTGCATTTGAGTTCCCTGTCAAAGGCGTAAAATATTACAGGTGGAAGATGTCGTGATCTGAAATAGTCCAGTTGCATATTCTGAAAATTAATATTGAATCTGGACTGCAGGCGATAGGCAAGTGCGTTACGCTTTCTTAAGTGGGCTAACTCAAGATATTCACGTTTAAGATGGCAGCAAAGAATCATTTGGCCAACATAACTTAATAGACCACAGGTTTGTGAGATTTCTGAAATATCTTTTTGAATATTTGATGCAAATATTTCAGCAACAATACTTGCTCTTTCGCTTAGTCTTCTTAATGAATTAAGCTCCATCAGGACATCTGAGTCCAATTTGTCGTCCTCTCGATTTTTAAGCTCTTCAAATAGACGAACAAGTTCTTTTGATCCTATTCGTATAACAGCGGTTTGGACTGCTGCAATACTTGATTTCTCTGTCGAGAATTCTCCCGAATTGGCAGCTTTAAGAATTTCCAGAGTAGTGATTGGATCCTTAAGTACACTTTCAGATAATTTGGAAATGCGAACATTTCTGTCAGATGCAAGAAGTATTGCCTGTTCAAGTATTTTCTTGTCAGGACTAAGTTCCAGTGAAATAAGGTATTGATGCAAGGCCTTGGGGCTCATGTCTTCTGGCGCAACAAGGTTATCTGCCTTGGAATTATTCATGCTGGATTGAACTATTAATTAAGTATTTCTTAATAAGATTAAGGGTGAATCAAAAATGACAAACAGAACTTAACCTTAATCATGACATGTGAGTCGACACTCTTTTTAGTTATCTTGATAGCAAATAGTGACTTGGTCCGGTTGGCAGTGCTTGTAAAATAGCTGATGAATAATCCGGGCTAGTTAAAATCTATCACTGAAGTGAACATCGTACATCTCCATGTACTTGAATCTACTACGTTTTTATATAAGTGAGTCTGACATGATGTTTTTTCTGAATTTATTACAGGCTCCCCAAGTATTTGAAAACTCAATCCAGATGGGTTAAATGTTTACTGTGTTCAAGTAATTGAAATAAATATTGATTTTATACCGGGGGGTTAGGATTGCTATGGCAGAAGGGTTCAGGATTGAAAAGGATTCAATGGGAGAAATGAAGGTTCCTGTAAGTGCATATTATGGAGCCCAGACACAACGTGCCGTTGAGAATTTTCCAATAAGTGGGGAACCTATTCCAGAATCACTTGTTAAGGCAATCGGACTTGTAAAGCTTTGTTCTGCAAAAGCCAACCTTGGTTTGGGGTTGCTTGATGAGCCAAGAGCTAATGCAATTATTTCAGCTTGTGAAGAGGTCGTTAGTGGCAATTTTACAGATCATTTTGTTGTAGATGTATATCAAACAGGCTCTGGTACATCATCTAATATGAATGCGAATGAAGTAATTGCCAGACGTGCAAAGGAACTGGCGGGCGAAGGTGTAGAAATACACCCTAATGATCATGTTAATATGGGGCAATCTTCAAATGATGTATTTCCTACTGCAATTCATGTAGCTGTTGCACAAGCTCTCACTCAAAATCTTATACCTGCACTTAATTATTTAAAAGATTCTTTATCAGCAAAAGCAAATGAGTACATTAATGTTTTAAAGACAGGTCGAACTCATTTACAGGACGCGACTCCAATGACCCTGGGTCAGGAATTCAGCGGATATGAAAGGCAAATTGAACAGAGTATCTGGCGTATTCAAAGGTCGCTTACTTCAATCCTGGAGTTACCACTTGGAGGAACCGCGGTAGGGACTGGACTTAATACTCATCAGAATTTTCCGGCTCAGGCCATTCAGCACCTTTCTTCAAGAACCGGGCTGCCATTTTTTGAAGCTTTAAATCATTTTGAGGCTCAGGCTGCTAAAGACGGACTTGTTGAAATGAGTGGTCAATTGAAATCGGTAGCAATTAGTTTATCAAAAATTGCCAATGATATCAGGTGGCTTGCCTCAGGGCCAAGATGTGGAATTGGTGAACTTGCTTTACCTTCTGTTCAGCCTGGTTCTTCCATCATGCCTGGAAAGGTTAACCCTGTTATTGCTGAATCTACTCTTATGGCATGTGCTCGTGTAATTGCCAATGATGGAGTAATGACAGTTGGAGGATTAATGGGAAGTACCTTTGAACTTAACGTAATGATGCCTGTTATGGCACATTCAATACTTGAATCAATATCACTGTTAAGTGCAGCTACACTAAACTTTTCCAAAAAGTGCGTCGAGGGACTTGAAGCGAATAAAGTCCGTTTACATGATCTTGCTGAAGCAAGTATCGCTACCTGTACTGCTCTTGCTCCCCGAATTGGATATGATAGCGCTGCTAAACTTGCTAAAAAGGCTTTTGAGAGTGGAAAATCCTTAAGACAAGTTGCAGAAGAAGAGAATGTCTTACCAAAAGAGGAGCTTGACGCCATTCTTGATCTTATGAGTATGACCAGGCCTGGAGTGTAGTAGGTACAAGGAAACTTCTTCTATGAGCACAGACAAAATTTCAGAAATTCGCGTTGCTAAAATGCTATTTCATTGTGAAGCTATAAAGATAGCGCCTGTTGATAGACCATTTTTATATACTTCAGGTTTAATTGGGCCATTTTATATAAATACTCATTATTTATGTGGAGGTAAGGAAGTATCTGAGGGTCTTCTTGGTAGTATTGATTTACTTCAAGATGATCCACTCCTTCTTGCAGAACAGCTTCCCCTGCTTCTTGATCAGGCCATTGGCTCATCTGATACTTATTCAGGCGTTCTTGATGTTATGGCAGGGGAGGCAAGGCGCATACTAAAAAACAAAAATGTGCGTTATATTACTGGAGGCCAAAGACGAGACTGGTTTTTTTCTGTACCACTTTCAAAAAAGTTAAATCTTGATCATTTATTTTTGTTTAATGACTGTTCTGTATGTGATCAAAAAGGCGAGCCTTTTAAGAATAGTTCATCTCAATCCTTTGAATGTCTGCATGTTGCTGATCTTCTTACAGTCGGTTCAAGTTATCTGTCAAAGTGGATACCTGCAATAAGTTCTTTTGGTGGTAAGATTATTGCTGCTCTTAATTGCGTTGACCGAAATCAGGGCGGTGCAGATAATCTTAATGAGGCAGGCATTCCTGAAGTATATTCTCTTGTAAAGTTTGGTGAGTCACTTTTTCGTGAAGCTCATATTCAGAAATTTCTAGATGAATCACAGCTGGAGATGCTGTTAAGCTTCATAAGCGATCCCTTTGGAAGTATGCAGTCTTATCTTATAAAAAATCCTGATTTTGTAAGGGACGCATTAAATAGTGATGATAAATCAAAGGCAAGAATATGTCTTATGCTAAAGAACGATTTATATAAACTAGGTTCAGGATATATAAGACAGTTTGAATCGTTAATTTAATGCATCTATTACAGAATTTGCAATGAAATCAGGTTCAATATTGAGCTTTTCTATATCTTCTATTACTCCTACACCTGATAGGACATAGATTGTTCCAAGATTTTTTTGCTTGCCCCAAAGTATGTCCATATCAAGAATATCTCCAAAAATTGCAGTTTTTTCGCTCGTTGTGTTAAGAAGCGAAAGTGACATTTCAAGAAGAGGCAGGTTAGGTTTCCCTATAACCAGATCCGGTTCTCTTCCAATTGCATAAGATAGAGCGGCAACACTTGGGCCGACTCCAGGATGAAATCCGTCAGGCGCTGGGTAAATAGGATTTTGATTACATGCTACAAATAGACATTTCTTCCGGTATAAATTATTAAATGCAATATCAAGTTTTTTGTAGGAAAAATCCCGATCAAATCCTACAACTACAAGATCAGCATCAGTGTTTGAAATGCGAAGGCCTGCTTCCTCAATTTCCTGAGTAAGGTGATCTGTACCCATTACATAGGCAGAAGCGCCAGGGAAATTTTTCCCCAGGTATGATGCAGTACCAAAACCGGCAGACAGAAATTCATTTAATTCACATGGTATTCCCATGTTAAGAAGTTTTTTATGTTGATAGGCTCTTGATTCACTTGCATTATTAGTTACAAAGAGTATTTTTTTTCTTGCATTTCTTAAAATATTTACTGCTTCAAGTGCGCCAGGAATAATTTCAGGTCCTTTCCAGATAACCCCATCAAGATCAAATATAAATGCATCATACCGCTCTAGCAAAATTGATCGATTCGCAGTTTTATAGTTCATTGTGCGTTTTTCCTAAGTGATTTAATGGTGTCTGTTATTATACTTATAGCCTGATCAATTTCTGAAATTGAATTTGTAACTCCAATGCCAATTCTTATAATGTTTTCAGAGTCGTTCTTGTTTACCCCCAAAGCAACAGGCACATTTGAAGAAATATTTTGTTCACTAAGGCAGGCTGACCCCGTAGAGATTGCGACTCGAGTAGATAGTGCTGAGACAAGCTTGATTCCTTTTACATCTGGAATAATGTATGAAAGATTACCAGGCAGACGATTTTTAAAATCTGGTCCAAACAGCTTTATGTCAGGAATGTGATTAATTATTCCCGTATGAAATTTTTCGCATAAGTGATTCAGATTTTTTCTGTTTTCTTCAATTCTAAGACGGTTAATCTTTGAGGCTTCACCAAATGCTGCAATTAATGGCACAGGCAGGGTTCCAGGTCTTAGTCCTTTTTCGTGATTACCACCATGGTAAAGTGGCTGTATCAGGTTGAGTAGATCATTTGATTTGGCAGCTAGTGCCCCAATTCCTTTAGGCCCATTAATTTTATGTGAAGTGAAGCTTGCGAAATCAATTGATGATGATTTTAGAGAAAAGGGAACTTTTCCAACCCCCTGAGTGATGTCGCTATGAACAAGTCTGAATTCGGGATCAATTGAGTCTGCTATAGAATCAATGCTTTGAATACAACCCATCTCGCTATTAGCAAGTTGAATACTGATAATTGTTGGCTGATTGGAGCATAGTTTTTCGGGAGGAAGTACCGAGCCTGACTGCGTACATTTTAAATATTTCAGTTCACATTGGTTATTATTATTTAAAAACTTTACGACGTTTAGAATTGAGCTATGCTCAATCCCGGAGGTGAGAATCAGGGGTAATTTATTAATAGCACTGTTTTTCTTTAAAAATCCGGCAATACCCTGAAGTGCTATATTATTGCTTTCCGTTGCCCCACTAGTAAAAATAATAGAATCAGGTGTAGTATCAATCAGAAGTGAAACTTCCTCTCTTGCTGTTTCTACTACTTTTTTTGCTTCCCATCCAAATGAATGGGGAGAAGATGGATTTCCGATAATATCTTTTGATGTTTTAAGAAGTATCTCTAGAACTTCCGGAAGAATCAGAGTTGTAGAGTTATTATCAAGGTATATTCTTTGAGCGTTACTCATGCCTTAAAATTAGTTTTAAATTAAATGTTAGTCGATTGAGATTATTATAATGGTGAAATATTTTGATTAAAGTCTGTAGGTTGTTTGCCTAATGAGAGCATTTTTTTTAGGGGAATCAGGGCTTTTATTCTTGTTTCTTCTGGTACTAAAACTTTAGGTGAAAGATCTCTTAAAGCATTTCTGATTTTTTCAAGTGAATTTAGTCTCATAAAAGGGCACTCTGCACAATTACACAGTTCATTGTTAGGAAGGGCATGGAATATTTTTTCAGGACTTGCCTTTTTCATTTGATGAATAATTCCTGCTTCAGTAACGACTATAAATTCTTTTGCGGGAGAGTTCTTAGAATAGGCAAGAAGGGAGCTTGTAGATCCAATGTGATCAGCTAGTTCAAGAACAGAAGCTGGGCATTCAGGGTGTGCTAGTACAAGTGCATTTTTGTAAGTATTTTTTAAGTTAAAGAGAGTTTCGGCTTTAAAGTTTTCATGAACGATACAGGCACCATCCCAAAGAACCATTTGTCTTCCGGAAATTTTCTGAAGATAGTTACCCAAATGTTTGTCTGGTCCAAATATAATTGGCTCATCAGGCGGTATGGATTCAATAACCTTGAGAGCGTTAGATGAGGTGCATAGTATGTCACTCATTGCCTTTACTTCAGCGCTACAGTTTACATAAGTAACTACTCGATGATTCGGATGCTGTTTGATAAATTCTGAAAACTTATCAGCCGGACAATTATCAGCTAGTGAGCAACCTGCATTAAGGTCAGGAACAAGTACTGTTTTTTCTGGAGAAAGTATCTTGGCTGTTTCTCCCATGAAAAGGACTCCGGCTACCAGTAGTATATCTGCATCTGATGATTCTCCGTATTTCGCCATGCCAAGACTGTCATCAATATGATCTGCTATATCTTGAACGGAAGATTCTTGATAGAAATGAGCGAGAATGCTCGCATTTTTTTCATTTTTAAGATGTTCTATTTCTTTAACAAGAGGGTTTATCATAATTTTTTCGAGTACTTATCGTGATTTTTTATGAAGAGTCTGATACTTATGCAGGCTAACACAGTTATCATATCTAGTCCTATATTTTAATGAGTCATTTTTTAAGAGATAAACAGGATAAGTTTAAAACTTGGGTTATTGCCTTACCCTTTGTTTTATTTATTTTTGCCTGCTCCCTGCGATTTTACGGAATTAGTGAATTTAGCATTCAGCCTGATGAGGCTCACTGGATGCTAAGAAGTTATGAAATTGTTAAAAGACTCAAAAGTGGTTCAATTGAAATTTTTACATCCCATATAGGTCAGCCAGGTATTACCCCTGCGCTGATAATGGCTGCAGGTGAATATATTTCAGAGCGTCTCAGTCGTACACTCTCACTTCCCCCGGCTCTAAGTTTTTATGAACTTGTTACTTCAGCTCGTATTTCCTGTTTGTTGATTGCGAGTGCAGTCGTATTTCCAATGTTTTTTATTGGTCGCATTCTATTTGGTTCAGCAATATCCATCTCAGCAATTATATTCCTGATTCTTTTACCTCATCATATTGGGCTTTCAAGACTTGCTCACCTTGATGCCGTTATGACTTTTTTTGTTCAGTTGTCCATTCTCTTGTTTTTTCTTGGTGTAGAGAAGGATATTGAAAATAATAAGGGTGGTATTTATAAGTTATTTTCTGGTATTTGTTGGGGATTTTCAATTGCCACCAAGCCGACGGCACTTGCTCTTGTACCTGGTTTTTTATTATATCAGTTTGTAAGGAAGTATATTGCAAAAAGATTCTTTCCACCTTTGTTTGGTATTGGTGTTATGGACATCTGGGCCGTATTAATTGGCCATGTGATTTTTTCTCTCTTGTATACCCGTTTCTGGATTCATGCGAGTGACTATCTTATTCGTCTTAAAATTAAGAATTCATTTGCTGATTCTCTCTATTATCTCGGTACTTCTTATTTTAGCAATGGTTTATCGGTAGTTTTATTATTTTTATTCTTTGGAGTAGTTCTTTTACTGATTTTTTTCAGTAAGAGTGAAAGGAAATTCAAAAGTCAGAACCTCCTGAAAAGTCTTTTATTTTGGGTGCTTCCATTGATTTTTATTTTGTTTTGTCTTTTTAAATTTCCTCAGGTTATAGAAAATATAATTCGCTTTTGGACCTGGTCCGCTGGTCTTTCCTCCAGGGATCATGAGGCATACGGCGTAATTGCTCCGCGCCCTTCCTATGGTTATGCAGGGATATTATTTCGCCAAATTCCTCCTGTGCTTCTTCTGGCAATTATTGCCGGAAGTATTTTTTCATTCTTTGAGCTTCTTAAAAGGAATTTAACTGGTCAGATTATGTCCGGTTTTTTCCTGGTTTCTGTAATCTGGATAGTTGTTTTGTCTGTATCTGGAAAGCAAACAATGCGCTACATCATGCCAGTTGTTCCAGCTCTTTGTTTCCTGGCTTCTTTTGGTCTTTATAAAACCTATTCAATATTTTTATCTGGTCGCAGTCATTCTCTATTATTCTTTCTTACTCCCTTTAGTTTATTAGTTTCAAATTTCGGCCTATGGCCTAATAATCTTTTATATATAAGCCCTCTTGCTGGTGGCTCGGAAATGGCTCTTGAGTCCGGAAAAACAAGATATCTTATAGGAACTTCAGAAGCTATTGATGCAGTTGTAGAACTGGCCAGTAAGGAGTCTTGTCAGAGTCAGGTATATGTATTTGGAGACATGGATGCTGTAAAAGCAACTCATTATAAACGTCATCCAGGTGATATATCAGTAAAATTTAACAGTCCATTTGCATATATGTGGGGGCACTTACTAATCCGTTATCATCAATTTGACAGTTTGTTTAGATATAAGTTCCCCGAGGGAATTAATGACATACTTCCACTTTATCGTTATTCCTGGCATGGGGTTCCTGTTATAAGTGTCTACAGAGTGCCCGATCCTGATTATTTTGAAGGGGCTTCCATTAATGTAACCCGTCTCATTAGAGCCCAGGGTAGAGAGCGAAGAAAGCATCCTTCAAGACTTGATGATGGAACTGAGCGTGAAATGCCTGCTCTTCTTCTTACCAAAGGCAAGGAAGGCAGAGGATTTGTATTTAGTGGTCTTCAGCCTCGTCTTAAAGCTGGAAGGTACTTAATATCTCAGTGGGTACAAGCTGATGAATCACAGAGTGCACTTGATCCCGGTCGGCCTGTATACAAACTTAATTTTGGTCAGTGTGAGCATCCGGTATTGAATAGAGATATTAGCGACGAGTATTTCAGCAAGATAGAATTTAGCTGTACACTTGAGAGTGTTCGTACTGTACAGATAACTTCTTACTGGTTTTCATCATTAAATTTGATTCTTGGAGATTTGGAAATTAAAAGGATTGAGTAATAGTAGATTTGGGTTAACAAGTAGCATTAGATGAGAATATTTTGTTCAATTGAAGATCTCAGGCGGGAGCTTTCTTTAAGCTCTGATTCCCTAGCGATTGTGCCTACAATGGGTGCTCTTCATCCCGGTCATCTTTCTCTTGTCGGGATAGGAAAGGAGCAAGCGAAAAGAGTAGGGGTTTCCATTTTTGTAAATCCCGCTCAATTTAATAACAAGAATGATCTTGATAGTTATCCAAGAGATATTGAAAGAGACTTCTCATTACTTAAAGAAGTTGGTGTTGATTATGTTTTTGCTCCAACAAATGAGGTTATGTATGGGATTTATAATTCCACAAAGGTTATCCCCTCAAAATTATCGTCTGTTATGGAGGGGCCAGGCAGGCCCGGGCATTTTGAAGGAGTATGTACTGTTGTTGCCATGCTTTTTAATGTATTTAATCCAGATTATGCTGTTTTTGGTGAGAAAGATTTTCAGCAGTTAAGAATTATTGAAGATATGGTAGTTGATCTCAAGTTTAATCTTGAGGTTATCCGCGCTCCAATTTTCAGAGAAGAGCATGGTCTTGCAAGAAGTTCCCGTAATGAGCTTTTAACAAGTGTTGAGAGAGAAAATGCGGGGGTTATTTTTAGAGCATTAAGTGAAGCATCTAATCTTGTCTTGAGAGGGGATGTTGTGAGTTCTAGTGTTTTGGCCAAGGCCCTGGAAGTTTTAGAAACTCTACCAGAATTAAGAGTTGAGTATCTTACAATTAACAGGGAGGATAATCTTTTAGAAGCGGACAAGATTGATTTAAGTGTAAAGCACAGAATTTTCTTTGCTGGAAATCTTGGTCGGGTGAGGCTTATTGATAATATGCCTTTATATTAAAAGTTGTCTTTTAATAACTTCTTTCTTCGTTTCTTATTTACCTCTCAATACTAACACTATATTAATGTAATTTTATATACCCCTTATGATTTGATTTTTCGTAAGGAAAATCAAATTGGGGTATGTGAGCCTTTAGGTGAAGCCCCCTGTATATTTTGGGTGCGCATATACTGAACTCCTATGTGGGTCTCTACAAAAACGGGAAACCATACTGCATTCAGTATCTTTTCATAAACTTGCGAAGGTTTTGGTTTCGGTGTATCCACCTAGTCCAAAAAAATATTTTGTATTCATTTGTGGGTGATTAGCTCAGTTGGTAGAGCAGCTGACTCTTAATCAGCGGGTCGCAAGTTCGAGCCTTGCATCACCCATATTTTTTTTAAGTTCTTCTTTTTGAATATTTTCCTTATAAAAATAAGTGTTTATAACTTTAACAAATTTTAAGTATGGTGATTGCACTATGCTTAGAGGAGTGGTGTTTAAGGGAAAAGATAATTCTGACTTTTAGTCTAACGATTGTATGACAGTGTTTGGTAGATTGTGAAATTGTTAGATCGCATTTTCTTTGTTCTAAAGATTAGAGTCGTGTGAAATACAATTGATGCTTTAATTTTTTATGTGAAATAAATTTGTAACGTAAATAATGTTAACAGAAAGTGAACTATATGAAATTCTTTTAAAATATTTTTCAGATACTTTTCCAGAAAAAAATCAAGATTATCGACCATTGATTCATGATGCCTTTCAAATGGGCATAACGGATAAATACAGTCTGAGCCATATAATAGATATCCATCTTGTAGATGCTATAGTGCAGGATCGACGAGAGATTGAAAATATAATTTTAGCAAAGTTTAAAAAAGCTGATATTCCGAATAAAAGAAATGAATTTCTCAATTCACCGTCAATAATTCGTATTGTTAGAAAGTGCTTTCAACTACGATTTGGTCATGTCTGGTCGAATTATAGATCGAATTCCCTTGGGGATGATGAAATTTTGCAATTTAGGAAGCAATTCCTTAAATTGAGATTTAATACTCTAAATTCACCTTATGTACATGAAATCGTCCCAAAATATCTTTATAAGTATACAACCTTTGAAACTGCTTTGAATATACTTAAGTCAGGAAAATTAAGATTTAATTCTCCTCTCAATTTTGATGATATACACGATATCCAAACTGACCCTAAAATCCCACTCTGCCAGAATGAATTATTAAAAGTAATCCAAGATAAGTATGAAGAATTTGTATTTTTTAAAGAAAGAATTCCTGGAGTTAAAGGAGATATCAATTATGTTTTGAATAACATGTTTAAGAGTATAAAAAGACCTGAGACAAGTCCTGAAATTCTACGAGAGAGAAATTTAAAGACAGATTTAAAAATAGTTGAAGCAATTAGAGTTGAGCATGAAAATATAATAAATTTCTGGAAATATATCGTCAGATATTTTCGGGTCTTATGCTTAACTGAATATTTCGATGATCCGATTTTATGGCAAGAATATGGGGAAAGTCGAAACGGTGTACTTTTCAAATTTAACACTGATTATTTTTGTGATTATTATCAAAAAGTAGGTAAAGTCATCTATGTTAATGAGTTTCCCCAAATCATTAACTTAAATCAAATAGCTAATCACCTAATGGGTATTCAAAAACTTAATAAAGCAAAAGAGATCTCAAAATTGTGTTTTATAAAAGAAAAATACAAATGGTGTCATCAAGGAGAATGGCGAATTGTACTACTTAGGTCAGATTGGGAAGGCGATAATCTTAAAAATTTTCTTAGATCAGAATTGTATGATGATTTTGAATTTCCAAATAAATCTTTGGAAGCTATCTTCATAGATAGTTCAGTAATTATAAGAAGAAAAAATGAGTTGGAAAATATTTTGATTAATTCAAATATTAAAATTTCAAGCTTGAATTAGATGCATAAAGTATATTCTACACTAATTTTAATAAAAAAATACGTTATTAGAATTTTAAAATTCTGACAATAGTCTGAAGTCTGCTTCATAAATGGTAATGTATTAATCAACATTATCCTCACATAAATCCAGTATTTTATACCATACTTTTCAAAAAACAGTTTTCATAAGCCACCAAAAAGGCTAAAAACATCTCTTCAATACTAAATTAATAAGTTTTAACATGTCCGAATCAGAAATAGAAAATAAACTCCTAGAGAAACTTAAAGATCTCAAATACACTTATAACAAAAACATAAAAGACCGTGCGGCTTTAGAGAGAAACTTTCGACACCATTTCGAAGCTCTGAACAAAGTTGCTCTTACCGATTCAGAATTTGCAAGACTGATGGATCAGGTCATAACCCCTGATGTTTATGCCGCTTCAAAGATGCTTCGCGAGTATAACAGCTTTGAAAGAGATGATGGCACGCCACTCAATTACTCATTGGTCAATATAAAAGACTGGTGTAAAAATAATTTTGAAGTTGTTAACCAATTACGCATCAATACGGACAACAGTCATCACCGCTATGATGTATTTCTGCTTATTAATGGTCTGCCCCTTGTTCAAGTAGAATTAAAGACCCTCAGCATCAGCCCAAGAAAGGCTATTCAGCAGATTGTTGATTATAAGAACGAGCCTGGGAACGGTTACGGAAAAACTCTTCTTTGCTTTGTACAACTGTTTATAGTTTCAAATGAACACGCAACTTGGTATTTTTCAAATAACAATAACTCTCATTTCGCCTTTGATGCAGATGAAAGATTTCTTCCGGTATATCAATTCGCTGCAAAGGATAATAAGAAAATAAATCACCTCCACGATTTTTCAGAAAGCTTCCTTTCTAAATGTACCCTTGGGAACATGATAAGCAAATACATGGTTTTAGTCGCAACTGAACAAAAAATGCTTATCATGCGGCCTTATCAAATCTATGCAGTAAAAGCTATTGTTGACTGCATTAAGGATAATTGTGGTAATGGATATATCTGGCACACCACAGGAAGTGGAAAGACCCTTACATCATTTAAGGCGTCAACCCTCCTAAAGGATAATCCCGACATTGAAAAATGTATATTCGTAGTTGACAGAAAAGATCTCGATAGACAAACCAGAGAAGAGTTTAATCGCTTTCAGGAAAAATGTGTTGAAGAAAATACCGATACTCGAAAGTTGGTGAATAGACTTCTTTCAAATGATTATGCTGATAAGGTTATCGTAACCACTATTCAGAAACTTGGTATTGCTCTTAAAGGTACAAATAATTCTAGTTTAGAAACCAACAAGGGAAGATCTTCAAATGGATTTTCTAAAAAAAGAAATTACGTTGAAGAACTTGCGCCACTTAAAAATAAAAGAATCGTATTTATTTTCGACGAGTGTCATCGTTCGCAGTTCGGAGAATATCATAAAACCATTAAGGAATTTTTCCCCAATTCGCAACTTTTTGGATTTACTGGAACGCCCATTTTCGAAGATAATGCAACCTACATTAAAGTCGATGGTGAAGAGGCAAGCTTTAAAACCACAAAGGATATATTTGAGAGAGAACTTCACGCATATACCATTACTAATGCTATTGAAGACAAGAACGTCCTGAAATTCCACGTTGATTATTACAAAGCGGAAGAAGGTCTTAAGGTAAAAAAAGGCGAAGAAATAACAAAAAAAGCTATTTTAAAGTCAATCCTGAAAAAGCATGAATCAGCAACTGCAGGACGAAAGTTTAACGCCCTCTTTGCAACCTCTTCAATAAATGATGCGATAGAATACTACAAACTTTTTTCAGAAATCCAACTAAGTAAGCTAACTGAAAACCCTGAATATAAATCCCTTAATATCGCATGCGTATTCTCGCCACCCTCCGACGTCAGCCCGGAAGTTGCCCAGATTCAGGAAGACCTGGAGCAGGAGAAAGAAGATAACAAAGTAAATCCAGATGAAAAGAAGGCAGCTCTTACAGAAATCATAAATGAATATAACTTAAAATTCAGTACAAACTTTTCTATTAGCGACTTTGATTCTTACTATAAAGATGTACAGCAAAGAATTAAGGACCAAAAATTCCCAAATCAGGATTTTCCGCATGAACAGAAAATCGATATTTTAATAGTTGTTGATATGCTCCTCACAGGGTTTGACTCTGTCTATTTAAACACTCTCTACATTGATAAAAACCTTAAATACCATGGTCTGATTCAGGCATTTTCAAGAACTAACAGGGTTTTAAATGACACAAAGCCAAACGGCATCATTATTGACTTTAGAAATCAGCAAGATAAAGTAGATGAAGCGATTAAATTATTCTCTGGAGAAGATGGAGAATCAGCAAAAGAAATTTGGCTAGTTGATTCGGCACCCGTACTCATACAACACTATGAAGAGTCAGTAAGGCAGCTTGAAGAATTCATGGGTAATCAGGGGCTAATACTTTCCCCTGATCAAATACCAAATATCAAGGGTGATGAAGCAAGAATTCAGTTTATAAGGCTTTTTCAGGAAGTTCAAAGAGACAAAACCAAACTTGACCAATTCACAGACCTCACGCCTGAACAAATTCAGGAAATACATAACATACTCCCCCCTGATGTGCTGACTGGATTTAAGGGAGAGTATATGGAAACTGCTAGAGGTTTCAGAGACAGACCAAGAAAAAATGACGATACCGGAAAAGCCATCGAACAACTCGATTTTGAATTTGTACTCTTCTCGTCAGCAGTAATTGATTATGATTACATAATGAAACTTGCCTCTGATTACACCAAGGGCGGCACAAAGTCCGAACAGATGACCAAGGAACAGCTTCTTGAATTAATTCGCTCAGACGCAAAATTTATAAATGACAGGGAGTACCTCGAAGAATACATCCAGACCCTAAAAGTAGGAGCCTCCCTGAATGAAAGAGAGATCAGGGAAGGACTTAACAGGTTCATTGCAGAAAAGAATAATAAAAGAATTTATGAAATCGCGGATAAACATAGTATTTCGCAGAAAGAATTAAAGAATTTAATTGATATTACAATTAGAAGAACGATCTTTGATGGTGAGGCATTGAGTGAGCTGTTTTTACGTCTTGATCTTGGCTGGAAAGAAAGATCTCAGCGGGAACTTTCTTTGATGGATGATCTGATTCCACTACTTAATAAGCTTTCACAGGGAAGAAATATATCTGGATTACAGGCTTATGAAAGGAGGTAGTAATACAGAGATGAAGAAGGAGAAGAAGAAAGAAGGTGCGGGGCTTGTGCCTAGACTTAGATTTCCTGAGTTTAGGGATGCGGGGGAGTGGGAGGAGAAGAGGTTGGGGGATGTATGTCTAATTAATCCAGCTAGAAATGAACTTCCAGATAAGTTTGTTTATATTGATTTAGAATCAGTTGAATCTGGAAAGCTTCTCCAAAAGAAAATTATAAAAAAAAAGGATGCACCAAGTCGTGCTCAAAGAGTGCTAGTAGATAATGATATAATCTTTCAAGTTGTTCGTCCCTACCAGAAAAATAATTATTTTTGTAAGTTTGATGATTTATATAACTATGTTGCATCTACTGGATATGCTCAATTAAGATCTTTTGATATTAGCCTTTTTCTTTTTCAAGTCATTCATACAGATTTATTTGTTTTAAAAGTTATTGAAAAATGCACTGGATCAAATTATCCTGCAATTAATAGTTCAGATCTATCTAATATCAAAGTCACTATCCCAAAACCATCCGAACAACAAAAAATCGCCGACTGCCTTTCATCCCTTGATGATCTGATAAACGCCCAGCAAGAAAAAATTGAATCATTAAAGAAACACAAGAAAGGCTTGATGCAGCAGCTTTTCCCCACCGAAGGATCCAAGGTGCCGAGACTTAGATTTCCTGAGTTTAGGGATGGGGGGGAGTGGGAGGAGAAGAGATTGGGGGAAATTATTGAAGTTTTAATGTGCAAGCGAGTACTAAAGCATGAAACATCAGCTACTGGAGATATCCCTTTCTATAAAATAGGAACTTTTGGGAAAACTCCGGATTCATTTATAAGCAAAGAGCTATTTAACAATTATAAGAATAAATATCCATTTCCAAAAACTGGAGAGATTCTGATTTCAGCTGCTGGAACAATAGGTAGAACAGTTATATATGATGGTAAGCCAGCTTATTTTCAAGATTCAAATATAGTGTGGATGTCTAATAGTGAAGTATCTTTAAAGAATGTTTTTCTATATTTTTATTTTAATATTATAAAATGGAATACAGAAGATACAACTATTTCAAGATTATATAATAATAATATCAGAGGAATGTTAATCTATGTTCCAAAACCACCCGAACAACAAAAAATCGCCGACTGCCTATCCTCCCTTGATGATCTGATAAACGCCCAGCAAGAAAAACTTGAATCATTAAAGAATCACAAGAAAGGCTTGATGCAACAGCTTTTCCCTTCTTCTCGGGATATTCAGTAATGAGTGATGATCTGAAGGTATATAAATACCACTCCCTAAGAAAACTTGCCCAAAGAATCCGCGATGACTTAAACAGTAAAGATTATGTATTAATCTATGCATTTAATGGAACCGGGAAAACTAGACTATCTTCTGAATTCAAAGATCTGGGTAAAAGGAAAAAAAATGACAATATAGTATTAAAAGATACTCTTTACTTTAATGCTTTTACGGAGGACTTGTTCAATTGGGATAATGATCTAGACGAGGATAATGAAAGATTTCTCAAATTTAACTCTTCCTCTATCTTTTTCTCTGGCCTTGATCAACTAGAGATGGAGAATAAGGTAAGATTTTTTTTAAATCGTTATGCGGATTTTGATTTTAGTATTGATTATCCAAATTCAAAGATTCTATTTTCAAGAGATTCAATTACATCTGAAAATGGCAAGCTGAAAAATCAGAAAGTTGAAAAAATTAAAATATCCAGAGGAGAAGAAACAATATTCATCTGGTGTTTTTTTCTCGCAATTGTTCAGCTTGTTGCAGAAGGTGATGAATCTTATAGTTGGGTAAAGTATATTTATATTGATGATCCAATCTCTTCTTTAGATGACAACAATGTCATTGCAATTGTATGTGATCTGGTAGCTTTACTAAATCAAGAACAAAATGAATGTAAGGTTGTAATTTCTTCACATCATGGTTTGTTTTTTAATATCCTGTGTAATGAACTTAAGAAGAACGAAACAAAACAATATTTTTTACATAGATTAGACAAGGATAATGCTTATTTCCTCCAGTCAACAATAGACACCCCTTTTTTCCATCACGTAGCAATATTGAAAGAGTTGAAGGATGCTTCTGAATCTGGAAAATTATATACATATCATTTTAATATGTTGAGAAGTATTCTTGAAAAGACATCTGCATTCTTCGGATATAATGATTTTTCAATATGTATACCAAATAAAGACAATGAAACATTATATGCACGTGCTTTAAACTTGTTAAGCCATGGAAAGTATTCTGTTTATGAACCTAAAGAAATGCTTCCCGATACTAAGATACTTTTTAATAGTATTCTCAATGACTTTTTAAATAATTATTCTTTTAAATTACCTGAATTTGGTAAACTCATACAGGAAGAAAACTAAAATGACAGAAGAAAATCAAAAACAACTAGGAAAAATCCTCTGGAATATCGCCGATGAACTTCGTGGGAGCATGAACGCGGATGATTTCCGGGACTATATGCTCTCATTCCTTTTTCTAAGGTATCTTTCTGATAACTATGAAGCTGCTGCAAGAAAAGAACTGGGAAAGGACTATCCCGATTATAAGGATATTAACGATATTACTCCACTTCAGCATTGGTATAACTCAAATAGTGGTGACATTCAGGTTTTCGAAGACACCATGCGACGGAAGGTTCATTATGTAATCAAGCCTGCATTTCTCTGGGATAGTATTTCAGAGATGGCAAGGACGCAAAGTAAGGATCTGCTTGATACTTTGCAAAAGGGTTTTAAGTATATTGAGAATGATTCTTTTAATAGTAATTTCCAAGGCTTGTTTTCTGAGATTAATCTCTCATCAGAAAAACTTGGAAAAAACCTTACTGAGCGTAATGCAAAACTGTGTACGATTATTAGTAAAATCGCTGAGGGTCTTTCAGAGTTTAGTGATGGAGCAGATAACCTTGGAGATGCCTATGAATATCTGATTGGGCAATTTGCCGCAGGTTCGGGAAAAAAAGCAGGTGAATTTTACACACCACAACAAATCTCTGACATTCTTTCAGCTATCGTAACCCTTGATAGCCAAGAGCCAAAAAGTGGTAAGAAGAAATATTTAAAAAATATTCTTGATTTTGCCTGTGGTTCTGGTTCACTTCTTCTGAATATCAAAAGACGTATGGGTAAGGATGGTATTGGTAAGATTTATGGACAGGAAAAGAATATCACCACCTATAACCTTGCCAGAATGAATATGCTTCTTCATGGGGTAAAGGATACCGAATTTGAGATTTTTCATGGGGATACTCTAACCAATGACTGGGAGTACCTGCGTGAAGCAAATCCTGCGAAAAAACCATATTTTGATGCAGTAGTTGCAAACCCGCCATTTAGCTATCGTTGGGATCCATCAAACGCAGTTGCAGAAGATGTAAGATTCAAAAATCATGGAGTAGCCCCCAAATCTGCTGCTGACTTTGCATTTCTCCTTCATGGCTTTAATTTCCTTAAAGATGATGGGGTAATGGCAATAATCCTCCCCCATGGCGTACTCTTTAGAGGAGGAGCAGAGGAAAGAATCAGAAGAAAACTGCTTGAAGACGGCCACATAGACACCGTAATAGGACTCCCTGCAAACCTCTTCTATTCAACAGGCATACCCGTCTGCATCCTCATCCTAAAAAAGTGCAAAAAGCCAGACGACGTACTCTTCATAAACGCGTCAGAACATTTTGAAAAAGGCAAACGACAAAACAGGCTACGACCTCAAGATATAGAGAAAATTATATCAACATATCAACAGCGCGAAAATGAAGATCGCTATTCAAGACGTGTTGAGATGGATGAAATAATAAAAAATGAATACAACCTCAACATCACCCGCTACATAAGCACTGCACAGGATGAAGAGGATATTGTTTTGGAAGATGTCCATAAGGCTTTACTTGCCGCAGAAGAGAAAATACAGGATGCGACAAAAAGGCATAATGGGTTTTTGAAGGAGTTGGGGCTGGCGGAATTGAAGTAAGGAGAACGTAATTAGGGAATAAGAAATATGGAAACACAAGATACTATTGCTATTGGAAGCCTAATAATAGCATTCGTTAGTGTGCTCACAAGTTTTATTCTTCAGCGCGATGAAAAGAAGCTAAGAAACCTTGAATTCGATAATAAAAAATATAAGCAGAAATTATTTAAGGCAATCAGGGCTATTCAAGGTTATCAAATAATAGAAGAGGAATGTGCAGCTCATGATAGTATAGCGGTTTAAACATATCGAACTAATATTAAGAAAAGATAAGCAAGAATATTTTGACTCTGCTTTTTTGTCGCCAAGCAATGTAAATTCTATGGTTGATGAACTAAAAATTGACCTAACTTGAGATGAAAATGAAGTTTGAATTATATATTCTTAAATAGCCATGAAAGAACCAACTTCTCTTTTTAAATATCAGCCGTATAATGCTAATTCACTTTCCCTACTAGCTCATAGAAATGTTTGGCTCGCTGAACCTTCAACATTGAACGATCCCTTCGATGTGTCGATAAGGTTTAATGGTGAGATAAGTGAACAGAGATTGATTAATGTCTTTAGGAATAAATTTAAACAGGAACTCACGAAGGATATCGCCGAGATTCTTCTGGGTAGATTTAAAAGTTTACACAAAGATATTGAGGAGAATCTTAAAGCTTTAGGTGTATGCTCTTTTACCGAAGATGGGACATCGGTAGAAATGTGGTCGCATTATGCAAACTCGCATACCGGCTTCTGCTTGGAGTTTGAAGCCCACAACTTAAGCAATTTAAATATTCATCCGGTTTCATATCGGAGGTCGCATAAGGGTTTTGATTATTTTGAAATTTTGAATGGGCGTGAATCTCTAGAGAAATGTATGCGCGAAATTTTATATGTTAAGCCTAAGCAATGGCAACATGAAAAGGAGTGGCGACATGTTTTTTTCTTTAATGATAGGCCTAATGGTTATGATCGAATGACAAAATACCCAACAGCGCTTAAGTCGATTCGTTTTGGTGCTAGAATGAAGCGACAACACCGCTTAACAATTATAAAAATTATCGAGAAAGAACTGAACGAAATTGAGTTATATCATATGCAGATAGTGCCAAATAGATTTGAATTAAAAGCCGAAAAAAATATTTTTGCTGAATTGAATTAATCTTTGAGCGTTCGATTTAAATTAATAATAACTGAGGTTTAATATAAATGTCTTCAGGCACTATTGATTCATTCCCTTCAGAGGTGATTGAAAAACTACAATATTATGTTTATCGTTTGATAGATCCTAGAAATGGTGAAACTTTTTATATTGGCAAGGGTAAGGGTAATCGTGTATTTGCTCACGCCAGAGGTGAGATTGAGGGGGACAGTCTATCTGAGAAAATGTCTCGGATTAGAGCGATTAATCTTGCTGGCTTTGAAGTTGCTCATGTTATTCATCGTCATGGCATGACAGAAGATACAGCATTTGAAGTTGAGTCGGCACTTATAGATGCATATCCAGGTATTACGAATGTTATGGATGGTCATGGGAATAGTGAGTTCGGTGCAATGCATTCGAGTGAGATTATAAAGAGGTATTGCGCGGAAACTGCCACATTTCATCATAAGGTTTTGTTGATAAGCGTGAATAGAAGTGCTCTTGAATCATCGGTTTATGAAGCAGTGCGGTACGCTTGGCGTTTAAGTAAGGGTAAGGCGGAAGAGGCAGAATTTGTGCTGGCCACAGTCCAGGGATTGATTGTCGGAGCTTTTGTCGCAGATAAGTGGATAGCGGCAACTTCCGAAAATTTCCCGGGCCGTCTGGCGGCGGAAGGGCGATATGGCTTTTATGGAACTAAAGCTCCGTTAGAGGTCGAGCAATTGTATGTTGGCAAGCGTATACCAGATGAATACAGGAGAAAAGGCGCATCAAATCCGATAAAATATTCCTACTAGAGGCAATTAATTAAAAATCCTTTCTGAAGCTTTTCAGCTGCTCATCTAAACCACGGTAGCATCCAATCAGCATGCTCTCAAAAACTGATTTTGAGAAATCAAGATTTACAATTTTAGGATCAGCGTTATCTGCATATATAGTGCACTCAATATTGTAATCTGCATCTTGATCCAGACCTCGTGACAATTCTAACCATTGAAAATCGCTAGGTTTACCATCGTTCATTATTAGCTTAACTTCAGTATGTAGGTTAATAGTAAAACTTATTGATTGTAATGGATATAGAGATTTGTTGCAGTAAAAGGTTGAGTTACTTTGTTTTAGATCATCTCTTCTGAGAAGTTGACAACTATATAATTCACTTGGTTGAACTTCGGACACAGTACCAAATGGAGGTTTTATCAGCACGGCCCATTCTTTGGCAAGTTTGTTGCCCGTATTTGTAATAATAGTATTGAAACAAAACTTGGGAAAAATCTTTCGATCGTTATTTAGATATGTTCCGAGGACTGAGTATGGATTTGTACTCTGATATTCTATTTCAAGTTTTGGGTGAATAGCCCTGTTTCGTATATCATCGATCTCCCAGTCAAATAGCGCCTCTACTTTTTCTTTAGATCGTCTTATGTAATAGCGCTTGTCATTGGCTTGATGCGGTCTGTAGGCTTTTGGAACATCAATTAGTAAGAGTCTCTTTTCCCGATCATCCGAACTTTCAATCAGATCGACTGAAATACCATTAATAGCTGGGAAAATGTTACTGGCTAGAATATCTTCAACGAACTTATCTATCTTAGTGTTACTTGTTCCCCATTTTGCTGGAACCGAACAATTATCCAAGGTTCCACTGTTATTAAACCCTATGACCAGCATTCCTCCGGTCGCATTTGCTAATCCACTACATTCTTTTGAAAGCATTTGAGTGAGTTTATTTTTTAGTTCAGGAATTGTTTTCGCAGGTTCTATGCCATTGCTATTACCTGGATGCTCAAGTAGAAGAAATGCGGAATTTTTTAACTCCAGTTGTATATCCTCCGAATCCTTACAATGTTCAACAAGTTCTTGATATGTATATTTTTTCATTGACACTCTATCTTGAAAATATGAACCATAAGGGTTGTCAACATTGGAAATGACGCACGTGAAAAAGATGCAATATCGCTTAGAAACATAATCAAACTTTAACTAGCACTATATGGGTCACCAAAGACTCTTCTAAGCACAAACGCGATAAACCATCCACAGAATAATGGCCACCAACTTATCAACTTAAACGTCAATATTCCACCTAGAAAGTACGACAGTCCACCAAGTGTAAGTCCATAATGACGAAACTTGTACTGGTATGCCGCCGTTAATACAAGATGCCCTAGGAAAATCGAGGCTCCTCCCAATGTATATAATATTTTAATTTTCCATGCGGAAAATCAAATTATGTGGGGTATATACACATTATTGTTATTTATCTTAATTATGTGGCCTCCGAAGTTACCGACCTAATTATGATTTTCTGTTTCTCTCGTAGTAACCTGTTTCCAGAAATATCCGGGTGAGCTGATGCCATTTCATATTAGTTTGACACTGTACTTTTATTCCACTAGTCTTTGACTCAAAATATCTAACGAAGGGGCAGTTTCATGCTTTCACGTGTTCTAAAAAGATTACGAGTGAATAGAATTGCGAGAGATTTTCATTCGATACACTACCCTTGGCACGGTAAGAATATTGATATGAAAGTCTTTGACGACGTATTCAGTCCTACCTCGGAGGCCAAGAGAAAAGAGAATGAAAAAAAATTTAAAGAAAAGATGCTTGATTATGCGATGAGCGACAAAAGTATTTCAAAAACGATGGTCGCCCAAAATTTAAATAGAGACGACATAAGTGCTATTTATGACACATTATTAAGTAGTTGGTCCACTATTGTCCCCTTAACAGGACCCAACTCTTTGGGCATAGTCCCTTTAGTAGATATACTTTTATATGAAGAGCCCTTAACTTATTACGCTGCTATGATGAAGAAAGTTGAGCAGTCGAATGACCAAAATAGTTATAACCATATACTGTATGTGCTTAGTCGGTTATGTGAGTATTTTGATTCACGGAACCGGAAAGGCAAGCTTTACGCTGAGATAGACCGGCCCCTTTATTCGTACAAGAGTTAATGCGCTTAAAGCCGCACATTAGTTTTTTTCTGATCCAGAAAAGTAAGGATATAATTCAGTCATGAATTTTGCTTACAGGACTAAAATCTCAGATGGGCCTGAATCCTTGAGATACGTTTTCTGCGAGTTTCTGTAGGTATGGCAGGTCGAGTCATTATTTTAATTTAGTTGTCCCTGAAAAACTGCTAAGTTATTGTTAATGTGAGAGAATTGCTAATAA
>DAOLCO010000002.1:0-57779 GCA_035327825.1 Oligoflexia bacterium
CAAGATAACCGGTGCACGGCGAAGCAATCAAGACGGACGGCACTCGCTCCGTACGCGGGCTAAGTTATTAACGATAATGGTGATTTCGGGGGGCCTTAGTCGTTCGTAGTAACGGTTACTATCTACTCTGATTTTCCCCTGCTCATCAATTCTCGCAAATAAGCTAGATCAGCCATTGAGATAACACCATCATTATTCAGGTCAAACAGTTCATTACTGCCATCTTTTCCTGTCTGCTGACCAACACGAGATCTGATTCCCTCAAATGCAATATTTACTGCTTGCTCATAATCACCTTCGTGCATTTGTTGCCTGAGAATTCCAAGATCATTAAAACTTATCACTCCATTTTTATCAAAATCACCAAACGAGCCTGATTCTGCCGAACTTCCGACTTTTGAACGAAGATGACTCATGGCGATAGCACGCACTTGCTTATGCCAATCCTCCATTTGCCTATCCTTAAATGATAATTTATCAGTAGTGGACAAAGGGGGTTGCTCAATCCTCACTTCGCTCTTTTTTACAGTCTTTGCATTTAAGGAAATTTTATCCATAAAGGAGAACAAATTTCTCCTTGCTATTAGATTATCAGACTGAGCAGATTCTGATTTTGTTGCAGGGGCAGATCCTGCAAGGTATTTATTTCTTGAATTAATAAAACTGTTAGCGCCTGATATAATTTTCATCACCTCATCCCCACCAAGTCATTTTACTTTAGTTATGACCTCTTATAGCAATATACATACCAGAGTCTGAAAACATTTTATTATAAAAAAATATTAAATGCTGACACAAACTATGGAAGTTGCTTTCCTCTACCATCCGAACCTATAACAACATCATTCCAGAGGCCAAATTGTTTCTGGACACCTTGATGATCTGGATCTGTAGTACGGTTGATAAAAAAGTTAGCGAAAAATGAACTGGGATTTCCACGAAAAACTGCAAGCTCTCCAGCTCCAGGAGCAGTGAAAGAACCTGTTAAAGACAAATCACCTGATAGTCCAAATCTTCTTAGAGAAGCAGAAGGAGATATTGGACCATCGGCCGGGACGCTAAAAAATCCACTGATTCCACCACTCTCTCTGCGGATTACAACAAAATTATCCTTACCATCACCATCCATATCATACGGAGAAAGAAGCTCGTCATTAGCTAAACCAAAAATCCGATTAGCTAAAACTTCACCATTAAGTTTTCTTATATACCATCTAGTAAATGCTCCCTCTTTTCTTGCAACCATCATCTCATGAATACCATCTCCATCCATATCACCACTAAACACCTGATCTCCTGCAAGCCCCCATAAAACAGCCTGAACAGGCTCTCCCGAGGAACGCAAGATGAACCAATACTTCCCACCTAAAATATCCCTAACAACGACCTTGTCTGTTTTCTTATCCAAGTCAAAGTGTCCAGTAAGTGCGAAATCTCCTCTCAGTCCCCATTGAGTTACATCGGCATTTCCATCTTCCCTTCTTGTATACCAAAACAGAAAACCGTTCACATCCCTGACAACTCCAGGCTCAAATCGACCATTACCATCATAATCTCCTGCAAATAAACCATCCTTGAAATCAGGATTAAATAACCCAAACTGATAAACAGATGACATGGCATCATCCACAAACCAATACCATCCACCAAGAAGTGCTCTTGCCACTGTTAGATCTGATCTACCATCTCCATCAAAGTCCATAGCAGTTGCTCTTTGACATTCATCGGGTACAAGATTGAAGTCCCGATCATGACTTACTGGCAAAGGCAAGAGATCAGGGGAGTTGTTAAAATAGATTTGCTTAAGATTAGAAACACTTGGATAATTACTTGTTATAATTTCTGCCTTATTATCGTTATTTAGATCTACTAGAAAGAGTGGTAGAGTGGATTCCAGGCCCTGCAACTCTCCCGCAGGGACAAAAGCTCCATTCTTCTGTAAAACTAATCTTTTAGGCCTCCCAGAAAAAATCCTGTCTCTAGCGATAATATCTTCATTGTTATCATTATCAATATCAGCAACAAAAAGCTCGCCATTATTAATAAGTGGAAGAATCTGGGTAATTTTTGGTGTATTATTTTGAAAGCGAAAAACTACAAGACGATTTAACCCACGCAAGGGGGAATCAAGTAGGGAAACAATAAAAGGATTCCCATTTTCAGATTTTGCTATTTTAGCATCGACGATCTTCCCACCGCTATCAAGATTACTCAATTGAAATGAACTGCCTGTATTGAGAAAAGCAACTAGTCTATCATTAGAATCAACTGCCAAAATATCAGGAAGACTATCTCCATTTAAGTCTCCTGCTGCAAATAACTTGGATACAGGCGATGGTATAAGTGCGAAGCTTTCATGATAAGTTACTCCATTTCCCTGATTAGTGTATACAGCAAATATACTTCCTGCAGAAGAGTTCGCAGTAATTGCAATATCCGAAAGGCCATCTTGATTAAAATCACCAGCAATAATACTTGAAAATCTGACTGGGCCAACAGTAGTTTGAAGTGATAAAGGAAGTGTTATTTCTGACGTAGCAAAGTCATTAGATTCATTTTTAAAAATCAAGTTAAGTGTCATTCCAGCAAATCTAGGACCGGGAAATAAAAAAGCAGATACAGGCACTATAACTTCTTTAGTTGTAGAAGATACATCCCTGAAATTTCCCGAAACCAGATTCTCCGCAAACCTGGAAACGCCAGGTCCAGACTGGTATTTAAACTGAGTCAGTGTTTCGTCACTAAAACTGAGGCTAGGGTTGTTTTCGCGAATAAAAACTCCCTGCTCTCCAGGTCCAGAACTTCTAACGATAAACATGTCCTTATCGCCATCTCCGTCTATGTCCGAGAATCCTAAAATTTGATTTTCGAATGTTGAAAAATTATTTGATAGCTGAAAATCTAATCCCGAAGAGCTAACATCAACTAAGTCATCAACGTTATTCAGATTACAGTCAGAAGCAAGAGACAATCCAGAGCAAAGGACAATCTGCAATGCAAACAATAAAACATAAACCACATAAAGCCTAGATCCCGAAAAATTTGACATATAATATAAATCCTTTAATCGAATACTTTTAGGAGCGTCATGTAGTAAATTAAACATTATCGTTACTTTAATTGAAATTTATATAAAAAAAAGGATAAGATTTCCAACATTATAAATTAGGCGCTTACGTGGATTGACATATCACCAATCTATGTCAATCCCAGTGGTATCCGGTTAAAGATCAAATAAATTAAATAGGTTAGGCTTGTGATTGTATTTTAGTCGATACTGAATAAGTTGAACCCCGAAAATTTTCCTTATTAATGATTAAATACAAGCTATTTTTTTGACATAAAACGAATATAAACTATTCCATATGTGCCATTGAATAATGCAAAAAAGGATTTTCCTGATCCATTTTCTGAAGTTGAACCCTGAAGCAGGCATGAGAAGGTTGATAGCATCACCGAATACTCCCTTTAAGAAGTTTCTCTGCATTCTGTGATTAGACTTGAGATGTGAAATTATGGGTTCAATTGCAGACCTTCTTTTGATTTTTCTTTTCCTAGTCTTTACTTCTTTCTCGGTAATATCTTTTGTTGAACTTTTAGGATGAAGTATCTGCACACCCTGATGAGCCTTGCCTTTTGAGTAACAAACGACCTCTGGTTCATGCAGGCTATAGATCATATTTGTTGAGTGTTTCTCCTGAGCTAGAAACCGCTTAAAATATCAAGTTTATCCTGATATTTCAGAGAGGAATCCACCTGAAGGCTCCACCGAAATTCACTCTCTCCACGTAATCCCAGTTAATAGTCTCTGCCAAAAGGTACAGACCCTCACTTGGATTTAATTGCTCTTGTAAACTTGGAAGAAGAAAATTTGTTTGACCCCTGGAAGGTGATTTCTCTTTCATCTTTGAACTCCAATTGAAGATTATTTACATTATTTTTTCTCCTATCACACATGACACATTCTTACTTGTTCTTTAAACATAAAACAAAAGAAAAAACAGGTGGTGGGCAGATCGAGGTAGTCTTGTGCTCTCTTGTCGGATTTTGGAATAAAATTCTTCCTCAGCTAATATTAGCTACAGAATTTTATGAAACCCTCGGACCAGACACGATCAGTGTCTGGGAGAATGAGACAAGAGAGCACAAGACTACCTCGATCTGGGAGGGGGGGGGGTGATAAAAAAACTATTCAACAACTAAACACACTTCGACCAGGTTTTTAGCAAATTTTCACAATTCATGGTCGATAAAATTACATATAGCATTTATAAGGCTATGATTTATTTCGGGAACTGGGTTCTTAGGATCAACTAGCTAAACTGGTTCGCCTTCGGCTTATATACCCCAATTTGATTTTCCGTAAGGAAAATCAAATTGGGGTATATAAATCGCCTAGCCTACACTTTTTATATCTCAGCTTGGGACAAAATACAAAATTTGGAGATAAGGTCACCAAGAGTTTGCATAACCTAGTCAAATCTTAAATAGTGATTAGCAACCGGGAAAACATTCGTCTTCTATCACAGCCTCACCCTGCGCCTGCGGGTAGAAGCCCGTAAAGAAACAAAAAATACATGAACCAGGCCAACTTAATCCAACTTGCAGACTACAAAGTCCAGAGTTAGGAACCGGAACGGCATCCACAACGACATTAACGGAATCAGGGTTTAAAAAAAAGTTGCTGCTTATATAGCTCCTAACCTTGTTAGTTACTGCGATCTGCAAATTTTCTTCAGGCAAAGAACTATAAGCTCCGGGGCTTGGGTAATTAATTGCAAAAGCTCTTGCCGCTCTAGTTGAAGTATTAATTAAAACCTGATTCTTGAAATAAATCAGGAGAACATCCAGTAGAAAACCAATAATAAGTATAAAGAGAAAAGCTACAATGGAGAATTCAACCATCGCAACTCCGGAATCGTTTTTTCTAATCAAATCAATCATTGATGCCTAAAATATAATTTCTTTAACTAGAATATATTATACACCACAGCCATTGCTTACAGGAAATATAGATTTTGTTGAGATTAGATAGTTTGAAAAATCACCAAAATAGGCAGAGCAGAAACGGCAATTACCCTCATTGCTTTTTATTTCTATTTCTCTGAAAAACGCACCAACACCATTCGAAGTAGGATACCCTAATTTTGTAAAAGGAAGCGGATTTATATATCCCTGATCTTCCCCCTCGGCAATCATTCCTGGTATTATCAGACTACCATAGGTGCGCTTTGTCAAAGGATAGTTATTTGAGAGGCTCCAGCCGTTTCTGTTTCTGGTACTATTATTATTGTCCTCCGCAGAGGAAAAAAGCTCCTGAATTCCATTCCCAGTTTGAGCTCCGCAGTTTAGAACCATAGCACGCGCCGAGATCCTGCTTGTTTCAAGAAAAAGGCTTGTTTCCCAGATATTTGCTCCAACGTTAACCGTCCAGCATATCATCGCAAGCAAAAAGGCAAAACCAATACTAGACTCAAGTAAAATTGAACCGGACTCTGTCAAGCACCTGTCCCTAGAACTATAAGAATTCCTAAATTCCATAACTTACAATCACCCTTAAAACCTTATCTAATGGATTATACCATAAATTAACTATTAAAGTTAATAATTATCTAAAAGCATTAACAACCCGTAACTGCTATAAAATTGCCTCAACTAAACTACACTCTGATCTGTTAAAATTAGAGACCAGAACCGAGCAAAGAGGTTGAGAGCAAATCGGAACAGAGGTTTCTGGCAAATAACTCAAGGAAGCCGCAATTGTACTCTGATTTGGATTAGCTCCAACGACCATAGCAAAATACCTGGGAAGTCCGGCAAGCCTAAGCTCAACATACGTTGCATTTGCCTTAAACCAGTTAAGAGAATCGTTTTCTACCGGACAAAAAAGTCTGTCTCCACTATCATAACAACGAATTCCTCTTACCTGGGAAACTATTACATTACCTGCTCTTGCGCATGTCGAATTAAACTCACCGTAATCAGGGGCCCTGCCATTACTTACACTACATCCAGCATCATACCATGAAAACTTTGTAGTCTCTGATGATAAGCTTATTTTTCCAACACTATTTATTCCTCGCCAGTTTGGAGAATACGCTTTTAGTGCAGCAAGAAGAGCAAGCTTGGTGTTTGCAAAACTAATGGCAAGCCTGTCACGACGATGGCGAGAAATTAAGTGCTGTGGCATGGTTTTCTCATCCGAATAACGATAGGAAAGATCATTATGATCTCTTACTGAGGTATCTAGGGGTCTTAGTTGATCTACGGCAGCGAGCGATGCGGAATCAGCGGCTGATTGAAGATTAGTTCTATTTACAATTAATAAGCCAATATCGATAGCAAGACTTAGCAAGGCAATAATCGGCACCATCATTATAGCAATCTTGACCAGAATGGCACCCCTGCTCCCAAGTGGAGTGCATATTGTGTCATTATAGCAATACATTTTAGCTTCGCTACCTGCTTATAAATACCCCGAATTTTACATAAAACCCCTACATATATCTTATCGAACATTTACCGTGTTAGCATAAGAATACGATGCTAACTATTTGTTAATATGCCAAATGTACCGATTTTATCTATAGTTATCAACTAGATACGATAGTGACTAACAAAGTAACAACTCATTTCATCAGATATCCAAAGAAATCTATCCAGCCAGTCTTTAATTCGAACCATCATTAAAGGAAAAGTTGCTTATTTCTCCCTTGTCCGGATCAAAATAAACAGTAAACAGATACCAGCTTCCATCTAGTATAAAGAAAAGTTCTTCTTCCAGTTTTTTCAAATCTGGATTTGAATTTCTGTGCCCCCTGATCATGAGAACTTTTTTATTATCTTTATAAGTTCCAAAATACTGCCTCACATACTCTTTCTGATTTGGAACCTGATCAATCTTTCGAATTCTTGCAAAGCTATTAAGCCTCTCCTGCAGAAAAGGTGAAAAAACAGACTCAAATGCCTTAACAGTTTCAACGTCAGGCAACCAGAAGGGCTCCGACCCATCCGTTGGTCGATAGATAACGCCATTTACTGTTTCGGCAAATAGATTGTTATTCAAGGTGCAAAATAAAACTAACAGAAATATTAATTTGATCATTTTTTCACATAATACTATTTCAAAAATACATCTAACAAGTATTTTTCATGGAACATAAAGTTGAGTTTTCAACGGGTCCTTCCTCAAACCTGACTCTATGAGCAGTATGAGATGCGACAACTACAATATCAATATGGGCACCATCAGGATGACTGCTCACAGTTTATTTAATAAACTCTTGTCGAACTCTTGCCATCCTCTTTATAGTCGCGACTTATTATCTAAGCCCTCTCGGGTTGAATAATCAATGATATAATTTCGTCATATCCCCAATTCATCCTTTATTTATTAAAAATAAGTACTTTTCAATAATGAAACCAATCAACTTCTATTCTTCCAAACTTAAAAGACTTTTTAATCATTCAGGACCACTAGCTCCTATCATAGCTATATCAGTATCCATCGTCATTATACTGGGTCTCTTCAGACTGGCCTTCTTCTTCATTTACATGGATCGAATAAAGGATACAGAAGGAGTTTTATGGCTGTTTCCAGTCGGACTTAGAATGGACACGATTCTTGTCTGTTACGGCATTTCTCTCCCTGCCTCGCTTTTAATGCTTCTTCCTAAAAGCAAAATTTTTGAAATAAGAAAATTTTTTCAGGTCTGGTTTGCAATAGTTCTTAGCTTTATTGTTTTCATGGAAATAGCAAGTTTTTCATTTGTAGAAGAATACGACCTTCGTCCAGATCAAAAGTTCTGGGAATATTTAAAGCATGTTAATGAAGTAGGTCTTACATTAGCCAAGGTTTATCCTCTTCAGATATTATGCGGAGTTACTTTCTGCGGTCTGTTTTTTTATGCATACTGGAAAGTTACAGGGATTTTAATTGGAAATTATCGCGACTGGTCATTCATAAAGCGCTTATCGTTCTTTCCTTTAATTTCTTTTCTTCTGTTTTTTGGGGCAAGGTCCACCCTATCTCACCGTCCTGCAAATCTTAGCACTGCAGCATTCTCCCCTAATAATCTCCTTAATGAACTTGCACTTAATTCAACTTACTCATCGCTTTATGCAGCCTACAGGCTCCTTCGACATGACAAAAACCCTTCCCTTTCTTACGGAACATTAAGTCGTGATGAAGTCCTAAAAATTATCAGTGAAGATACTGATATAATTTCTGACTCACTAGAAAAAATTCCTTTTCTTCATCACCAGGACTCACCATTTGAAACAGTACGTCCCAAAAATGTTGTTATTTTTCTTCAGGAAAGTATGGGAGCAAGTGATGTTGGCTGCCTTGAAGGACCTGATATTACACCTAACTTATGTCGCCTCAGGGATGAGGGGTTGTGGTTTGAAAATCTCTATGCAACCGGAACAAGAACTGTTAGAGGAATAGAAGCAACACTTTCAGGCTTTCTTCCTACCTCTGCACCCGGCGTATTAAAACTTGCCAAATCAAAAACCAATTTCTTCACTGCTGCAAGCTTGTTTAAGGCACATGGATATGAAACAAGTTTTGTGTATGGCGGAAAAAGTAACTTTGATGAAATGAAATCCTTTTTTCTCGGAAACGGATTTCAGGCCATACACGATGAACCATCATTTGTTGATCCTGTCTTCCTTGGCACCTGGGGAGTTTCCGATGAAGATCTGGTAAAAAAGGCAAATGAAGTTTTTAAATCACATGGAGACAAGCCTTTCTTTTCATTAATCCTTACAACATCAAACCACTTGCCCTATGAGTTTCCAGATGGACGCATTGATCCTTATGAGAAACCAAAACAAACTCATTTTAATGCAATAAAATACGCTGATTATGCGATCGGTCTTTTTTTTGAACTCGCGAAAAAAGAAGAGTACTATCAAAATACCATATTTCTGGTTATTGCAGATCACAACTCTCACGTAAAAGGGAATGATCTTGTGCCTATTGAAAAATTCAGGATTCCAGGTTTGCTTATTGGGCCAGGCATAGAGAAAGGAACATATAACAAACTCTCAAGCCAGATTGATATGCTTCCTACCATTCTACATTTCACTGGACTTGATACTGATCATCCAATGATCGGTAGAAATCTCATGACTCTTCCCGAATCAGTCCCCGGTAGGGCCTTTATGCAACATGCCTCACATAACGCTTATCAGGTTGGAGAAGAAGTAATTATTCATCGACCAGACTTGCCTCCACTTCAATTTACATACAAAAACAAACAACTACTTCCATCCACCCTAAATCCAGAACTAGAACGTAAAGCTCTTGCATATGCGCATCTACCATGGATTCTTTATTCAGAAGAGGTCTATCATCTACCTGACGGGAATCGGCACTGAAAAATCAGGGGTACCATCGGCACGATACCTGACTCTTATTACTTCGGTAAAAAGCCTTACACTTTCAACTTTTGGATAGACAGCAAGTAATCCATAAGTATCAGGAGCAGTATTGTATGTTGCATTATCATGAATTGGTATTAGCTGCGATGACTTTGGAGAAAGAGATATAACTTTATCAGTGATCATTGATGGGCCAGTAAGCCTTAAAGTCGCCTGAACAACTTCATTGGTCGGATTTCCTACAAGAAGCCAGTTCTGCATCCCAAGATACAAATTATATGATCCGGTTTGAACACAAGGAACCGCTCTTCTCGCCTGAGAGCCGTATACCGATGTAACACTTCCACCTTGAGATTCCCTGAGATAACCCATGCTCTGGGCAACAAGTGAAAAATGCTCCCGGGGAACAATCATTGCAAAACCCGATCCGCCCTCTTGCAAGTGACTTGAAGCATGAAAGTGCAACTGTGCATTTGCTGGAATTAATGCCTCAACCGATTCAAGTACCCTGCCATCAGAAGCATAATAATTAATAGTCGCACCCACTGGTTGGTCCAGAATATTAACCACTTCTATCCAGTTTGTTTCTCCAAATTTTCTCGAGATTGGCAGAAAAATAGGATCACTTTGACCAAGACGAGCAATTAATGGAAGAGCAAACTTGAACTCCGATGGAGCAAATCCAGCAGGAGCATTTCCACCAAAACGGGTTATCTGTGCAATATACTGGGCAGTAACATTTCTTGGAACAATTTTGTGATAACCAACAACCCCGGGCCCAGCCACATCATGTCCACCATCAATGTCAGACCTGCCAAAGGAAGGCACCTCAACCTCTCTTCTCATTATCAACGTACCGCTTGCATCATAAGTAAATATTAAATAACGCTGAGCTCTTGGATCAAGATTTACAATCGATAACCAGTTAGCAACCAGATTATTCTCTTCACCTGGCTTAAGACTTGGCTGATATGTATTAAATCCAACGGCACTTGTTCCAAATGTTGCATCAGCAAGTGGAACCCCATATGCATAATCGTAGTCAACACCAAAGCTTGCAGCTCTAGGCCTGTAGTACATCATCCGACCATCAAGAGGACCCTCAAACTCAAGCTTTATAACTCCATAGGAATCTGCTATAAAGCCGGGAAATTCATTAACTATCAGATCAAACTGATTATTCGCTGGGACTCTCACGTTCGCCTGATATTCAAGTAGTCCTTGAATCGAGTAGAATTCCACATTTACATTGATATCATTCGCACTTGAATTAGTTAATTCAAGAATATTAATCATTCCAAGGAAACTGTTCCAGAGAGTGTAATTAGGACTTGAAAACAACTGTTTTTCTTCACAAGTTCGGGTTCCATCTCCTGGATCATCAGGCGATCCCGGACATTCTCCAAGAATATCTCCATGTGCAAGGTGAGCTTCCAAAGCTGGAGCTCCAACCCTGATAGTTCGCATGTTTGACGGATTCCCTGGAGGGATATGACAGATTGTTACTTTGTTAGCTCCCCCACCATTTTCACATGAAACAGGCTCTTTGGCAGAACTTATAAAAGACACCTGAAAGGCAAGTTCCGAGTTTCTTGGCTGAGATGAAACAGCGCTTGAAAAACGCATCTTTACTTTACCTTTAATCTCAAAGGATTTATTTAAAAGGCCGCCCGCTGCTATATGCATTGTTTTTATGCCACCAGTCTCTGGCGAGCTTGAAAGAACAGAACTTATAGTTTCCGATCCGACTTGAATATTTTTAAAATCAATCGCCGTGCCTTCTGGTGTGGCTCTTGAGCGAATAACTATGTCAGTAATATTTTTATCAAATACTCCATGATGAACAACCTCTTTTCCATCAAGAGTAAAAATTGCTTCTTTCTTTTCGTAGCTTACACCAATTCTGAAATCAACCCAAACATCATTTTTCCAGACATAATTAAGCGTTTCACCTGCATTAAATGGCCCCGCAGTAGAGCTTGATACAGCAAGTTCAAATGTTCTGTTTCCGGCACCTGTTACAGTATCACCAATCCTTCCTTCAGAAACAAAACTTCTTGTACCATCAGCCGAGAATTCGCCCTCATAAACTCTGGACACAAACTTGCAGGACAAATAATCATCGTGATCACTATCATCTCCGAAAGTAGAATCATAAACATTTACAGGAAAGTAAGTAGATACAGATTCTTTAGTGTCACTTGCAGTTACTTTTATCCACATACTTCCAGTAAAATTAGCTGGAAGTTCTAATTTGACTTTATTACCACTTATGAAAGATTGGCCCCCAGCATTATTTCCATCTCTGCTCGCTGCATAGAACAGCAAACTCAAATCTTCATAATAATCTTTTGAGATTGTTCCAATAAACATACTTTTCGTAAGCTGTCCTTCCCATTGGAATAACCTTCCATCAGGATAAAGAACAAAGGTCTTTCTTGCATTACTTACGGGATCTTTTCCATAAAAATACTTTTCATTATTACCAAGTTTATTAAAATCATGGTCAGAAGAAAGCTGATAGAACTCGTACCTGGTATTAAGCTCGAAACCTACATCCCTGGAACTTAAAATTTCAGAGCTAAATAAAAGCGGATCACCATCGGGATCTTCAGCTTCAATTGGAACCTCAATCAGCAAAATTCCTTTTTGAAGATTATAGGCAGGAATCTCTGATATTCGAGGTTTATTATTTGTAATTTTTAACTGGAAGGTTCTTGATGCTTCCTTGTTTCCATCAGAAGCAGTGACTTGCCACTGGTAATCTCCGGGACGAATATTCTCATTATTAAATACAAAACCAAGCCCCTCTTTTGAAATAGTATGAGATGCTGCCATTAGCTCACCCGCAACCTGTACCGCGCTAAATGACAAAGTATCACCATCAGAGTCGTTAGCACTTACAGGAACGAAATAATTTTCAGTTCTCCAATGCACACTATGATCAGGAATTATGGATAATACAGGCGTTCTGTTTGAATAAACCACAGTAAAATATGCTTCTGTTGTGGAAGGCCCATCACTTGCCTTAACAAGAACTCTGGCGCTTCCATTAAATGGCACCTTTGGCTCTACCCGAAAGGTTGAACCAGTTAAGAATACATTTATAAGAGATGCGCTCTCTAGTGCCGGGGCAGCACTAATAGTAATTGGATCATTATCTGGATCATTTGCTGAAATATTTCTTGTAATGACTTCTTTCCAACCAACTTCAACTGTTGAAATTGGACTAATCTGTGGAGCTTTATTTGTAAAGGTAACACTAAAATCACTACTTACTACATGAACCCCATCACTTACAAATACTCTAACAAGACTTGTACCAACCTGATTTTTACCCGGAGTAACCCTAATAGAGGATCCAACAACGGAAACCTGAATTGGCAATCCTCCAACATTTATTGCAGTAATTGATAAAGAATCACCATTGACATCACTAGCATTAACTGGAATTTCTGGAACTATACCACGCCAGTGAAAAACCCTGTTTGCAATTGGTTGTAATGTTGGAGGTGAATTTACGAATGATACCTGAACTGTTTCAAATGCAGATTCGAATCCATCACTGACGCTTACAGTAACCGGCACCGTTCCCGAAAAATGGGACTTGACAAGCCGAACACTGACTTTATTATCTATTAAAGTAACACTCATTGGAGGAAGCTCTTCAGGGGCCGAAACATTAAACAGAAGATTCTGGTTTAGATAATATTCTTCTGGTAAATGAGCCACTGTCGGTCTCCTCAGAACTCCATTTTCAACTTCATGAAGCCCTCCTCCGGGAAGTATCGCAAAAAGAAGAGTACTGCCATTTTTCTTCCCCTCAACATACTTCTCACTTAATCCAAGGCTGTTTGCCGGATAGCTGCTCGTCTTGAAACCATACTCTTTGTAAAGCTCATATACCCGATGACGAACTGTACCAGCATGTGCATTCACCTGAAGACTTGCTCTGTCTTCATCATCTGGATCACTATAACTAACAGGAAACTCTACAACTGAATATTCCCATCCTACAGTTTTATTATTTATAGCTGATAGCACGGGTTTTCTGTTGTAAATTGTAACAGGAAATTCTTGACTTCTGGTGCTAATGCCATCGCTTGCTGAAAAATAAACATTTAAATTACCCATGAACAGTGGGTCATTAGAAATACTGATATGATTTTTATTCACATCAAGTGCCACAGGTGACACTGGACCATTTACCGCTCTTTTCTCAACAAAAAATTGAAGCTCATCACCGTCTGGGTCAATTGCACCATGGGCTATTAAAGTTGGCGGAGCCCTCATATGACGATTAATAGCCGGAAGAGATCTTATATATGGAGGATTATTAACCAGAGATAACTTGAATTCAGCAAAGGAAATTGCATCTTCGTCCGTATAAGAAACGAGAAATGAAATAGTACCTGTAAAATTATCAGGTGCCCTGACATTTATTACACCATCATCAATATAGGCACTTGCACCAACAGGAATATAATCAGACACACTGCCCTGACCCCCAAGAGTATTTAGTAACCCTGGATTTTCAAAGTAGGCAAGGGGCAGGCGCAATAATAACTTGCTGTTTAAAACCGTACCATTCCAGATATATATTCCACCTGAAGGCAGAATAGCGGCCTCCTTTCTTACCCCATCATCAATAACTGAAAAATGCTTTTCTCTGTAACCGTCTCTATTGTATTGAAGATTATATGGATCAACAATGAATCCATGAGCTTTTAGTGAGTCCAGATAAAATTTAAGCGTTCCTTCAACTATGCTACCGCTCAAATGAGGAACATCAAAACTATCACTATCAATCGCTTCCGAGGTAATCAGAACCTCGCCCGTTTTCCAACCAACAACATGATGAGGCAAAGAATCAGCTTGTTGCCCGCCAATATCATTTACCTTTGGAGCATTATTATAAACGTCAAGAATGACATCAGTAGTATCTTTTGAGTTCCCTTTCGAAGCACTAACCCTTAGCACTGCTACTCCGGTAAATCCCTTATCCGGAACAACAGAAAGAACACTACCACTAATAGAAACCTTAGCAGAACTCTTTCCACCCGGTGGAATTCTGTATATATAATCTGGAAATCTGTAAAATGCCGCTGATAACTTTCCAAGATAAGTGCTATTATCTATAGAAGCACTACCAACTGAACCATGGCACTGAAATATTTCACCAGTTGGAAGAATTGCATAGAGATAGGAATTATTGGTGTTTCTGTTGCCTGTAAAATACTTCTCTCCCCTTCCAGATGAATTATCTGCCCTGTATGCATTTCTTGGTAAAGTATTTCTAAAACCATGCTCAATATATAGTTGATATGCAAATTCACTATCCGCAAATTCAACCTCATATTGTGGATCACCAGCTCTCTCCGAGTTACCTGATAACTCGAGATTACCAAGCTCTTCCCGCCAGTGCATTTTTATTATCCCACTGCTTTCAATTGCGATAGATTCTCCATAAACTGAAAATAGAAAACTCTTCTCATCAAAAGTCTGACCATCCCTGACTCGCGCATGCACAATAAATGTTCTAAGGAACTCCTCATCTGCACTAAATATTACTGTGCTATCTTTTACTTCAAATGAAACTGGAACTGGGCCAATTGGTGCACTTACCTTGCTTAGAAGTGAAGGATCTCTGTAATATGCTTCTGGAAGTTTCGCTATTATACTACTTTTTTCAAGACTTCCTTTCCATTCATAGAGGTTACCTTCAGGTGTAATTGCAAATAGTGCCGAAGCATTACTTCCTGGCAATATCCCCTTAAGGTATTTCTCCTTATTTCCAGACAAGTTATAGAACAAACCTGAATCAGTAATGGTGAAATTGTATTTTGCATTGAGCTCATAAGGAAGAGAATAATGTTCAATTCGGATCGAGTACTCAAGCTCCTCATCATCTGGATCATTTCCCTGAAGATCAACATCATAGGGCATTTCATCTGATCGGATTGAAATGTCACAGGGTTGAACCAATTCCGGAGGCGCATTTCCACTATGCACCGTGAATATGGCAGTATCAGAAAACTCACCATCGCTAACACTTAATTTTACACTAAAACTGCCCAGATATTTTTCTGGAAGAGTAATATCAAGAGTCTGACCTCTAATTGCGACTGCCGCTCCATCTGGACGATGTCCGTCAATTTCTGCCAAAAAATTCAAATTTTCTATAGAATTATCAGGATCAGTTGCCGAAAGAGCAAGACTTTTATTTCGATCTTTTATCCAGTGAAGATGCTGATCTCCGGGATTTTCAAGAACAGGCGGGTAATTACTTACAGAGAAATCAAACTCAGTACTTGCCGTCTTAAGTCCATCTGATACCGAAGCTCTAATTCTTGCAGAACCCAGATAACCTTCATTTATTGAAATAATAATACTTTCATCCTTCATACTGGCAGATATTCCGGATCCACCTCCCGAAACAATATTAACAGCATATTCAAGCTCATCACCATCAGGATCACTTGCTGATACACTAACTTTATGTTCCCTTACCTCTCTCCCTGCCTCCTGATCCGGTATTGGAGATATTACTGGCGCACTATTATAGACCCTTACATTAAAATCTTTTGGCGTTGCATTCCTGTTTCCATCACTTGCATGAACTCTTACTCCAAAAATCCTCTCTCCTGAATTCTGAAGTAGTATTTTAAGAACACAATTTTCAACACTTAAAGTTACTCCAGGAGTTGGCGCTAGAAGTGAAGCACTGCAAGAAATGTTTCCAGAATCCTGCGGATCTGGATCAGTAGCAGGAATTACCAGTGTATGTTCATTTTTTCGCCAGTGAACCGCTTGCTCACTTATCGCACCAATTACAGGAGCCTGATTTCCGACATTCATTGAAAATGTTCTCTCTGCACTCGCAAATCCATCACTGACAATTACTTTCGCATGAAATGTGCCAAAGTAATTTTGCCTTGGCTTCACTACAAGCACACTGCCGTCCATTTCAAGGGAAATCGCATCAGTCAACGTTACAAGTGATGGACTATAACTCAATACATCCCCATCAGGGTCACTTGCAATAATTGGAATTCTCTTTGTTCCTTCTCTCCAGTGCATATACTGAAAAGGAATAACAGAGATCGTTGGAGCCGCATTTGTCATTGACACATAAAAGATCATCTGGGTACTTTCATACCCATCATGAAGAGTTACCCTGACTCCGAATGAACCTATATAAGTTTTATCAGGGGTTATATTAACCGATCCGTCCTTTACAGAGACAACAATCTTTGCATTTGGAGAAAGCAAACTTGCTCCAAGAGTCAAACTATCTCCATCAGGGTCTGAATATACCAATGGCACCGTGAATGGCTCAAGACCAGGACGACGATTTATTGTAGGCACAGCCTGAATAACAGGTGCGCGATTAACAACTTTTACCTTAAATGATCTTGAAACACTCTCAAAAGAATCAGAGATTTCATACCTGACTCTGTACTCTCCAATAAAGCTTGAACCGTTACTAATCTCTAACGTATTCTGATTTACAACTCTTGCGGTTGCACCATGAGAACCAGAAATTTCCTCTATTGAAACTGAATACGACAAGAAATCTCCATCAGGATCACTTGCCTGAAAATTTAAAGTACGGTTCTCATTTCTATACATTACCTGATCAGAGATGCTTGAAACAACTGGTACCCGGTTTAAAACTTTAAGCTTTGCAGGGCTACTAATAATAGTACCCGCTATATTTCTCACTTCAAGAGAGTACTCACTGTCCGAATCAGCCCTTGTAACAGGCGACACAAGGTAAGAAGAATCTGTCTGCCCGGGCATCATCAGGCCATTTTTATACCATTGGTAGATGATATCTTCTCCAACAGCCTTAACACTGAACAATGCAGATTCTCCAACATAACGAATCAAATCCTTTGGCTCTTCAACAATAACTGGCGCTTGTTGATTAATCACCACGGACCATGTTCTTTGATCTATCATGTATTCACTTCTGAACTCTTCATCCCTGACCAGTTCAGTCATATCTTTTATTTTTACTTTTAGACTGTAGTGGCCATTTGCTAGTTGATAATTATTTGGTTTAAAGCTCGAATGCACAGCGCCCGGAACCGGAATATCATTTAGATACCACTGTATAGACAAAGCAGAATTAACAGGCTTTGGATGCTTAATATAAAAGGTATTGGAACCAGAGAGTCCTTCAACCTGTGGTGTTGCATCATCAATTAGCTTAACTCTCCTATAAATTTCCTTGATAAATGCTTCTATCGATGGAGAGTTGAATGGCTTATCAAGATCCCTCATCTTTGATGTCAATGATGGACGATATATCTTTTCAGCATGACCCAAGCCCCCTTCATAGGTATCAATTAGCGCCTCCCCATTTCCAGACCCAAGCCATTTGTGCCATTTCAGTCCCTTAGTAATCATACTTACTGAATTCTGAGCTGAAATATTTGGCTCAGCCGGCTCAAAACCGGTGTAAACAGGCCACTTGCCTTCACTATGTTCATCTGCAAGATTTGCAAAGCTGTGTCCAACCTGATGCAGAAGGCTATCACCAAGTTTTGCATTGCCCTCCGCAATTACAGCAAGAGAACTAAAGGGATATGCAGAAGCTGCATTTGTTTTAGCGTTGGCTAACACCACAATCTGATCATATCCGGGACTCTTTGCAGCGTAACTCCAGGCCTTTCCAACATCAGTACAAAGCGTGTCCGGGGAACCCTGACAATAGAGATAACTTCCCAAAGCTGTTTTTCTTACTGTTCCGGGCAAAGGATAGTTGGTGATTCCTGAATCTTTGGAAATAATATTAACCCGATGAACATTAAAATAGTCCTGATACTCATAAAGTGGAGACTGAAGAAAGAATTTTTGTGTTGCCGCAAATACCCTGTTATTAAATTCTGATTGCTCGGAACTGGCATATCCATCAGCTAAAAACACAAGGTGAACCCTGTTTGAATCAGGGCCACTATTTTTTATTGTTGTTACTGTTGCATCTGATTCGTGAAACAATGACATTCCACCTTCAACAAGGGGAATCAATGCTTCACTGCTTTCTATTCCCTCAGATCTAATTGAATGATCAAATAAAACCCTTTGAAATGGAATAGAGAATTCTTCGGCTTTAATATTTTTGAAAGTGAAAATTTCAATCAAGCATAATATAAGAAAAATAATACCGGCTTTTGTTGATACTTTCATTCTACGCACAATCCTCCCCATCACCCAGGCTTACATCAAAGCTTTTCTGGTCTTTTCTTAGCCCGTCACTAACCTCGACCTTAACCCTGAACCCTTCCTGATTATCTTTGCCCACCCTGATAAGTAACTCTACCGGATCACCATCAACTATGGTTACTTCTCCAAGGTTACTCGTATCAACAGGGTAAGCACTGACAAGTGCATTCGGATTCTGATAATAGACCGAACTTACAGTGGCTCGGTATGAATAATAGGGGAACTGTAGTTCATAAATTGAACCGTCCGAAAATATAAAATACGACCTACCGGTGCTAGCACTTAGTAATCTTTTTTCTCCGATTCCATAAAAGTTATCAAATTGTGGCTGATAAGAACTAAGTGAGTATTGCTTTGAAATACCTGCTGCATGTAACCTGTACGGCGCAACCTCAATTTCCGCAGAAAATGAAAGGGGATCCCCTTCTTTATCATGCGCCAGTAAAGGAATTCTTTTTGATCTTATCTTTGAAGACACCTTTTGATTGTCAATATGAAGAAGAACAGGAGGAAAGTTTGATGGGTCTATTGCTACCGAAACAGCGCTAACCATTCCCGGAGACTGCATCAGACCGTTTAACTGCTGAAGTTTCTTTACTCCAAGCATAAGAGTATTTTTTACTTCAATTGGCTGATAAGAATGCACTTTTGAATACGCAAGAACAGCAACTCCACTAACATGGGGAGTCGCCATAGAAGTGCCGTTAAAACTTGCATATCCACCACCAGGAACAGTGCTTAGTATTCCAACTCCGGGAGCTGCAAGATGTACTGAATTTACACCATAGTTTGAAAAGCTTGCTCTTGAACCATCCTGAGCTGTTGCTGCAACAGAGATTATATTAGGAACATTATATCCGGCTGGAAATGTTGGAAGATTATCATTATTTCTGTTATCGTTACCTGCAGCAGCTACAAATAAAATGCCTGCATCATTAGCTGCCTGAATTGCCTGAAGAAGCGCATGATTATATCCACTTCCACCCCATGAATTGCTTAAAACCTTAAGACTACCCCCTTTGTTTCGATTGCTGATTGCATAATTAATCGCTTTAATGGCATTTATATCACTTCCACTTCCATTTGAATCAAGAAACTTTAGTGCCATTATTTTTACTTTCCACACAACACCAACTACACCAATACCGTTATTACCTACAGCACCAATAGTTCCAGCACAATGAGTACCATGACCCTGATCGTCATACGGGTTTCCACTGTTAGTGATTGCGTTATAGCCATAAACATCGCCGATTATTCCGTTGCTATCGTTATCGAGACCTGGATTTTTGTTTATTTCTCCTGGGTTTCTCCACATGTTCGCATGAAGATCAGGATGGTTATAATCAACTCCCGTATCTATTACCCCGACAACAATTTCACCGGTTTTTGAATCGTCTATCATGCCCCATGCTTCTGGAGCATCTATATCAATATTGTTTAATTGATTAAGTCCCCAAAGAGCGCTGTATGATGGATCATTTGGTACCCTGTTAGTGCGACGAATAAAGTTAGGGCTTATATACTCAACCAGATCAGCATCAAGAAGAAGCGCTGCTATATCTTCATCAATTTCACCATCTTTACCTGTCGCCTTGATCGCATCTGCATTAACAAGAGAAAGATGCTCCTTTTTCTCCGACCCTAAAAGCTCAGTAAGAGCATTTTTTAAGGATTCTTCGCTTTGATTTTCAAGACCTGGGAGTAATTTTAGTTTTTTTATTTCCTCATCCTTATACCTTATAATGTACTCACCCTGAACCCACTCAGTTAAATCATTATTATTTGTTCCTTTTGTATCAGTATCTGCCAGAAGAGGACTAATACCTGAACACAATAATCCGCCAATTAAAAGTAGATATACGGAAATAATGAATTTTGGAGAGCGGCTTCTGTAGAAGCAGCTAGAAAAGAATACTGTTTTTGTACTACCTTTTTTCAAGAACTAACCTTATTCATCAAACCAGCAGTTGAACCAGGAAAAACTCTTATCGGACGCTCCGCAGTCAAGCCCCCCTAAGAAGATCGGCTTTATATTATCAAAACATGTGCCATATATTCTTTAAGTAAAAAAAGGGCCTTAAAAAAACCAATAATGACCAATAAAGGATTAATAGAGTTTTTTATGAGAAGTAAAAGACCCTGTGCTATGAAAAGAAAGACTGCGAGTTTTTATTAGAGAAGAACAAGCTACACTTAAGATTAAATTCCTTATCAGATTTCCTCCTCAACTTTTAAACCTTACATGTCGAAGGTCTTAGAGCGTATTAATAATTTATCAAGCTATCTTATGCGGCGTTATTTTGCAGGAACAACACTAATAGCTGTCTTGTTGCTTCTTATAAACTTATATAAATTTAATTCTAATAACCAAACTGAAATATCAGATTCTTTTAAAAAGCACTCATCCACTACTAACACAAACCCGGAATCAAGAATTGCCTCAACCGAAAACCTGACAAAAAGCGACCATCTTCACTTCAATAAAAATTCTATTCGTCCTTCTAGTGAAACAGATTTGCGTGTCCTTAAACTTGCTTCAAGTGAGCAGTATTTTTTCGAGAAAAGAAGACGGAATGCCTTAAAAAATGGCGAGGCACTTCCAATTTATCATTCGAAGGAAGACAGAATAGCAAAGAGCAGAGTTCAGGTAGCAGAACACCTAAGAAAAATACTCTCAAATAATTCTCAATAACCCCTAATAAACCTTCAGAATTCTCATTTTAATCGCCCCAGTAATATATAGAGAGGATACTTGCTATCGGCTTAAAAAAATTCTAAAACATCCCGTTACCTATTTTTATATTTCAGGAGCGGTTATGAGCAAATGTCCAATGTCGGGCGGAGCCCCAAAGCACACTAACGGAACTGGCCCAACAAACAGGAACTGGTGGCCTAATCAGCTTAATCTGAAAATTCTTCATCAGCATTCTGAACTTTCTAACCCGATGAAAGAGAGTTACAATTATGCTGAAGAATTTAAAAGTCTTGATCTGGATCAGGTCAAAAGTGATTTGTTTAATCTGATGACTGATTCCCAGGACTGGTGGCCTGCTGACTATGGTCATTATGGACCTCTTTTTATTCGAATGGCCTGGCATAGTGCGGGCACTTACAGGATTGGAGATGGAAGAGGTGGGGCTGGCTCTGGAACACAAAGATTTGCACCTCTAAATAGCTGGCCAGATAATGCCAATCTGGACAAGGCAAGAATGCTTCTTTGGCCAGTAAAAAAGAAATACGGAAAAAAAATCTCCTGGGCTGATCTTATGATTCTTGCAGGTAACTGCGCTCTTGAATCTATGGGATTTAAAACTTTTGGGTTTGCTGGCGGGAGAGAAGATGTCTGGGAACCAGAAGAAGATATTTACTGGGGGCCAGAATCTGAATGGCTTGGTGACAAAAGGTATTCTGGAGACAGAGAGCTCGATAATCCCCTCGCCGCTGTCCAGATGGGTTTGATTTATGTTAACCCGGAAGGTCCTAATGGGAATCCTGATCCTATGGCCGCAGCAAAGGATATTCGAGAAACATTTGCGAGAATGGCAATGAATGACGAGGAGACAGTTGCCCTTATTGCAGGGGGACATACTTTTGGAAAATGTCATGGAGCAGGTGATCCCAAGAATGTAGGCCCAGAGCCGGAAGGCGCAAGCATAGAGGAGCAGGGCCTTGGCTGGAAAAATTCTTTTGGAACAGGCAAGGGTGCTCATGCAATTACCAGCGGTCTTGAAGGTGCCTGGACGACAAATCCAGTTAAATGGGACAATGGATATTTTGAAGTGCTGTTCTCTTATGACTGGGAACTTACCAAGAGTCCTGCAGGAGCGAAACAATGGACTCCTAAAAATGGAGCTGGAGCGAATACCGTTCCAGATGCTTTTGATCCTAAAAAAATGCATGCTCCAATGATGGCCACTACTGATCTCGCATTAAAAATGGATCCGGCATACGAGAAAATATCAAGGCGATTTTATGAAAATCCAGATCAGTTTGCAGATGCATTTAGTCGTGCCTGGTTCAAGCTAACTCACAGGGACATGGGTCCTCGCGCCCGTTATCTTGGAAAGGAAGTTCCTGCTGAGGTTTTAAAGTGGCAGGACCCCCTGCCCGCACTTAATCACAAGCTGATAGACGATCAGGATATTGTAGCACTTAAGGAAAAAATTCTTTCTTCTGGTCTTTCCATTTCGCAGCTTGTTATCACTGCCTGGGCATCTGCGTCCACGTTTCGTGGATCAGACAAGCGAGGAGGAGCAAATGGGGGAAGAATAAGACTTGCACCCCAGAAAAACTGGGAAGTAAATCAGCCAGAAGAACTAGAAAAGGTGCTTAACATCCTTTACGGCATTCAGTCTGAGTTTAACAATGGTCGCACTGATGGCAAGCAGGTTTCCGTTTCAGATCTTATTGTATTGGGTGGCTGTGCTGCGATTGAATTAGCGGCAAAGAATGCTGGAGTTACTGTTAAAGTGGCTTTTATCCCCGGGAGAGTTGATGCCCATCAGGAGGATACTGATATTGAATCTTTTTCGGTTCTTGAGCCCAAGGCTGATGGTTTTAGAAATTATCACTCTCCTGAGTGTAGACTAACTGCCGAGGAAGCCTTAATTGATCGAGCGCAACTTCTCACTCTGACAGCACCCGAGATGACGGTTCTGATTGGCGGACTTAGAGTTCTTGGCGCGAATTTTAATGGAACAAGGCATGGTGTTTTTACAAGAAACAAGGATAAACTTACCAATGATTTTTTTGTAAATCTTTTAAATCTTGATACTAGCTGGGAGAAAGTTTCAGAAAAGGCTGACTTATTTCAGGGCAAAAACAGAAAAACTGGAGAACCTGAATGGACAGCAAGCCGGGTAGATCTTGTTTTTGGTTCAAATTCGCAGCTAAGAGCTATTTCAGAAGTTTATGCATGCGATGATTCGAGTTCTAAATTTGTTCACGACTTTGTTGCTGCCTGGACAAAGGTTATGAATCTCGATCGTTTTGATCTTTAGTCTGAATTATTCATAAAAGAGCAGCATAATAACCCATGGTCGCCTACTTTGAACCAAAGGTAAATACTCCATCCCAGGAGCTTGGTGCTTGTTGCATAAAGGCTTGGCAGCGCTCAAGTAATATATTAAGATGTGGGGTCTTATCTGATTCATCAAGACAAAGAATAAGCTCTGCCGCATGACCAAAATTACCCCGTAGATAAGTTTCAACAATTGTCTTTGTTTTACTAACTGACACATCATCAATACTCTCCTTTTGATGTGGAGAAAATAGCATCACAGGTTCAACTTTACCAAAAACCCTGACCTTATCAACCATTTTCATGTGATACATCCCCTGAGGAAGAAGTGCAGAAACGGCTTCAGAAACAAGTATTGTCTCTCCATACAACTTTGTTAATGACTCAATGCGCGAAGCGAGATTTGCTACGTCACCAATAACAGTATATTCTGTATGAGCCTCAGAGCCGATATTTCCAACAATAGCCACTCCTGTATGAATCCCAATACCAAGCTCAAAACTTGTACCAGTTTCGGCATTAAACTCTTTTAAGGCATCTCGCATGGCTAAAGCAGCCCTTATGCTTGAAAGACCCGAGTTCTCAAGAACAACAGGCGCCCCAAATAGAGCCAATATACCATCTCCAAGATATCGATTTATCGACCCTCCATTAGCACGAATTACAGAGTCCATTCTTGTAAAATAATCATTAAGCAGACTGACCAGTTTTTCCGGGTCCGCCTTCTCACTATACGCAGTAAATCCGCGAAGATCACACATTAAAACTGAAACAAGACGCTTCTCACCTCCAAGAGTCATTTTTCCGGACAAAATTTCGTTAACTGCCTCAGGTGAAACATATCTTCCAAAAGTAGATCTTATAAGCTCTTTTTCAAGTAACTCTTCCACCATAAGGTTAAAACGATGACTAACAAATCCTAATTCATCCTTTGTTGTAATTGGAAGTCGATGCTTGAAATTTCCTTCTGCTACCTGCTTGGCTCCTTCAGCAAGAGATAATACCGGACTCGCTATTAAATTACTTACTCCAAGAACTACCAGAGCAAGAACCAGTAGCGCACCAAAAGATCCAAAAGCAAAAATATAAGACAAATTCTCCAGCTGAGAGTGAACCTCTGCCAAAGGATAATGAAGAACTACAATCAGAGGAGCACCTTCAACTCTAGCAAATACCCGATACTCTCCATCGACATACGTTTTAAGGGCTTCCCCTGTATCAATAAATTCCCTAATATTGTCGAGTTTCGGCATTTCTGCCCCCCGACCCCTGACAAGTAAAGCCTTCGCTTCAATAACCTCTCCGGATTCTGTCAATAAATAGGGACGACTGTATTTCCCTATCTTCATTTCATTAATTATAAGAAGAATTGAATCAATAGAGACATCAATACCGACTACCCCCTGCACTCCTGATTTATCACGGATTGCCTTGGCAAAAGTTATTACCTTGTCATGGAGATTACTAGCATCATCATATGGAGTAGTTACTATAGTTTCATTAGAAGAAATCGCCTCCTTATACCAATCTCTCTCTCTTGGATCCCAATCAGAAGGTGGCTCCCAATTATCGCTACTGACAAATGCTCCATCATTATTATAGGCAACAAAAATCGCCTTAACACCAAATTCAAACTGAATATCACGAAGGTAGCTAACTAATTCATGTACAGTATTAATATTTCGACTTTCGACCTTGGCAACAATGTCCGCAATATTCTTTTTCTGTTCAATCCAGCGCTCAATCTTTGATACTGCAAGCTCGACCTCGTCCCTGCTCTTCTGCTCTACTACCTCACTCATTAAATTAAAACTGAAAAAGTAGGTTGCAAAAACCAGAATCATCAGAACAATCGTAGCCGCACCAAGAATAAGCAATAACAACCGGTTCCTGATCTTACTGTTAAACTGTATGTCCATTTACTTAACCATTTTGGAAATTGATAAGACCAGGGAAAAAGGCACTAACAGCCAAAAGGCTCTTCTATAATCGGATCAATGTGTATATTTCTTGTATGAATAATACGGGCTCGCTTGCAGCATGGTGTAAGCTAACCTATACTAGGTTCAACCAGAATTATTAATCACCCTCCTGCTTCGTGAGCTGTGATTGCTTAATTGATAACTTTTTGATTTATATAACATTTTTAGGTTCGCCTAGAGTCGTTTTCTTTAATTACAACTGGAGCTCATGTCATCCCACCCATCCCCAATCCCTCAGGGTCGTGCCAGGTTTGATCCGGTAAAATTCAAACAAATTGCTCCACGACTTCTTCGATTGCTGGCTCTTCAGAAAGTAAATATTTTAATCGGACTTCTTGGCCTTCTGGGAGGTAGTTTGATAAATCTTTCACTTCCCTATCTCCTAAGAAACTTCCTAAACGAATCCACCTTAACGGATATGGCTCCACGTCTTGGAATTATTTCCATAGGCGTTGGTTTTCTTTTTATCATTCAGGGACTATGTTTTTATATTCGCCATTACTACCTTCACCTGGTAGGACTTAATGTTGTTGTTCAGCTAAAAGCTCAGCTGATGAAAAGCCTGCTTGCTCAGGAAATCTCCTTTTTTGACTCGGCCAGACTTGGAGATCTTCTAAGTCGATTAAGCGACGACACCCAAAAAGTTCAACAAGGAGTAAGCACCAATATTTCTGTAATTCTCAGATACAGTATCCAGGTTTTAGGTGGTGTGCTTTTTATGCTTTACCTCTCATCCGGACTAACCTCAATTCTAATTTTACTGATTCCGCTACTTGTTATTTTCAGTATGTTCTGGGGTAAAAAACTAAAACTTCTATCAAGAGAAGTTCAGGAGCGCCTTGCAGAAGCAAATATTTCCGCCGAAGAAGCTATCAGCAGTATTCGTGTTGTAAAAATCTTCTCAAGCGAAAACAAGGAACAGCATAAATTTGAAAAATCCATTAATGAAGCATTTAAAACTTCTGCAAAACGGACTCACATTGCCGCCGTTTTCAGCTCTTCCATGGTAACACTTCTTCACATATCAATCGCAGTTTTGTTTTATTTTGGAATCAGTCAGGTTATTTCACAGAAGCTCTCTTTTGGCGACCTGAGCGGATTCATGCTCTATTGTACAATAGTTGCTGTTTCCTTTGGTTTTCTTGTTAATGCATGGGCAGAATTTGTTCAGTCCATTGGCGCAGCAGAAAGAGTTTATGAAATTATTGACAGGAAACCCCTTATTCAGAACTCAAATGAAACACAATCAATACCTCCGAGCACTGATCTGTCGATTGAATTCAGAAATGTTTCATTTAAATATTCAAGTCGACCTGATCAATTAACACTGAGCAATATATCCTTTAGAATTGACCCAGGAACCACCGTAGCGCTTGTTGGCCCTTCTGGAAGCGGAAAATCTACAATTGCGGCTCTGATTCCTCGCCTATACGATCCAAGTGAAGGAGAAGTTCTTATCAGCGGAATTCCGGTTAGCAAAATACGGATTGAAGACCTTAGAAAACAAATTGCTTTTGTACCACAGAACCCGCAACTTTTTTCTTCTTCGCTTCGTGAAAATCTCACTTATGGGTGCGATGAAGTTTCCGAAAAATATATAATTGAAGTAATTGAAAAATGCGCCCTGAGCGAACTTCTTTCCCGTCTTCCAAATGGCATGGAAACAAAAATCGGCGACAAAGGCGTTCAGCTAAGTGGAGGGGAACGCCAGCGAGTATCAATTGCAAGAGCCCTTTTAAGAGATCCTGCCATTCTAATACTAGATGAGGCAACAAGCTCCCTTGACAGTCACAATGAACAGGCAATTCAAATTGCACTTCAGAGCTTGATAAAAAACAGAACAACTCTTGTTATCGCCCATAGACTGAGCACAGTTAAACACGCAGAGCGCGTTATGGTTTTAAAAGATGGTCATATTATCGAACAGGGCAATCATAACTCCCTGATGGCAGAAGGAGGCCTCTACGCTTCTCTTGTAGAATTTCAGCTAATCAGTAGTAGCGGGTAGATAGCTCTATAACCAGCTGAATTCGCAATACTTAATCACTTTCCCGAATAAATTAAACCTGAATATCCTTAAAAGAGAAAATTTTTATCCATTTTCTCGATAACTATAGGGACGTTCTAAATGAAACTCTTCAATAAGGTAATTCAACATGCAAAGTTCACCATTATCTGGCACCTCACCTAGGGCAAATATTGCGACACTTGCTAATATGGCAGTTACACCTTCCGTGACTGGAATAGCAGAAACGGGAAATATACGTCCACTTCCGTTTGGTGGAAGAGGAAATTCATCTTCCCATGAGAGTAATTTATTATTTGGAGGCCCAAGACCATCACAAATTGATGGCAGCTACTTTTCATCCGGGATCTTACCCGCTCAAAACGGTCATATTCAGCAAAGTTATTTTGATCCAGGAATTCGACCCGAACTTGAAAGAATTAATTATTTCGACCTGCTCTCTCCTTCCCCGTCAGTTAATCAATTATTCAAACCAAATTATATTGAGCTGGTATCAAATCTGGTCAATATTCAAAATTCATATCAACAAGCAGACACCATAGACCGGACAGCAAAAACACTTGAAGGAAACTTGATTTTTAGTGATATCACTCTATCAGGTCAAAATCCGATAGGTAATGACACATTAGGGGCAATTCATCTTAAAAGCACTACCAACTCGGAAATCGATCCCTTCCTGTTCGCTCAAAGCACTGATCACGTTTCACAACAAGGCACCCCATATAACCACTTGCTTCATAATAATTTAGCAGCGAAAAAGCACTCATCAGCAGAAAGAGAGACGACCCAACGAAATCAAAGACAAGAACCGGAGCAAAAGGCCAAACCATACTTTGACAGAAAAAAATCAAAAAAAGAAAAGGGTACAAATTCTGCAAATAAGAATAGAGGAGAAAGCACTTCTGGTAAAATCATAAAGGGTATTCTAAAGGGGCTAGATACTATAAGTGGGGTACTTGCCAAATACTCAGATTAGAAGTCTACACCACCTTAAAAAATCCGATAGGCTACCTACATAGTTTAGCTAAGCTGGAATTATCCAACGGTTTACTAAAATCCAACTTTTACTGCTGATGGCAAAAGGCTTTTCTTCCATGTTAAAAGCTCTGTTAGAGCAAAAACTGCCTCAACTCCCTTGTTATTAGAATCATCACCAGATCGCGCTGCAGCATCTTTAAGATCGACCACTCCTATCACCTCATTAATAATCGGTTTTCCAACCCGATCCGACACCAATGAAAAGCCATGAGAAACCTGAGATAAAACTGTTTGATCATGTGAGGTTAAACCTTGAAGTACAACACCAAAAGCAAGTATTGCATCAATATCTGAAAATCTTTCAAATAAAACTCTTGCAGCAAATGGCAACTCTAGGGAGCCAGGTATAGAATGCATTTGAATATTCTTTTGAAAAACATCACAGCGCAACAACTCTGCTCTTGCTCGCTCCATCATTGCCGAAACATACTGACCGTGCCACATACTGCCAATGATTGCGACCCTGGCATCAGGAATTTTAAAAAAACTGCCTGGATCTTTGGGTAACATGCCAGCCATAAAAATATACTCCGATTACTTTTCTTTTAGCTTAATAGCGTTTCATAGCCCCTGAAAAAAATCAATTGCCGATACAACAATATATAAATAGAATAGGCCGCATTATCCGTTTTTTAGCAGATAGGTGCCGTTTTGTTTTCAAAATTTCTGATTTTATTTTTTTTACTGCTCCTCCTCCCAGGTTGTGCCGGGAGCGATTCCGAAAATTTCGAAACCGATTCAAATAGTAGCGAATCAGGTACTACCGTCCCGGAAATTAACACCAGCTCCAATCTTGAATTACGTTGCGGGATCATAGCGGATGGAAAATTTCAATCCAACCCTTCTTCATCACTAATCACCAGAAGTGAACGGGTCGACGTAGAAGTACTTGGTTCTGATACAGTAATTGTTACACCACTAACAGGTTCGAATGCTGGCAACAAACAACTGGTAAAACTTCATGCTATTTCCTCATCACAAGTACAAAGCCTTAGAATTCTTCACGGAATAGATGTTCTGAAGAAAGCACTTGCCCAGGGAGCTCACTTTATTCCCGCGGGCAAAAACTGTGATTATGTTTTTCCAGGTGGAGGTCTTGGGGTAGTGGGTCAGATATTTTCTCTTGAAGGAAAAAGCATGAGCGAGCTTATGCTTGAACAGGGTTCCGCTCTACCTTCAAATGGAGAAACATGTCTCGGTGAAATAATGTTTGATTGCTACAAAGGTATTCCACTTACTTCACGTCCACCAAGTGATATTGAACTTGATATGCAAAGCGTATCCCTAAATTCAGAATGCGGATCTGTAAGAAACGGCAATCTCCTTAACCCTGTTACTACAGCAGAACTTGTAAAAGTAAATGCTCTATCTCCATCACATGTATTGGTTACAAGACTTCTTGGAGTTGAATCAGGAAATTCACAGATCATAAAACTTCATGGCCTTGGAGAGGAAGGTCTTACGGAAACCGCAAAGCAATCTGCTACCAACTTCATAACCCTTTCTAGCAGTCCTGAAGCATATCTTTCAACTGAAAGCCTGACCTGTGAGCTTGAAATAGAAGGTTCAGGCATTGGAGTTCCGGGATACCTTTTTACAAAAAACGGGCAAAGTATAAATGAGGAATTAATAAGGAGAGGCTATGCCGTTAATAGCACAAATGATCCTTGCGGTGGAGATAAAATTTCCGCTTGCTATCAGAATATTAGGGATAATGCTCCCGTCATAGAAGACCCCCCTCCTCCCCAACCAGGAAGCGGCGGAGGAAATGAAACCGGTTCAGGTGATGGCTTTACTGAAAACCTGATCAGGAATTTTCTCTGGAAACCGAAAGCAGAGAGAGACGGAAATCTAGCGATACTTGTCAATCCACTTAATGTCAGGGTAGTTGTTACAGGAAACGTAACCGAAACGCTTACCAACACTGGGCCGAGTAATGGTAGAGGTACAACTGCAAGAGCAAGAAGGCCTGGTTGCAGCTTTGGATCAGCAGTAGTAACTTTTTTTAACTCAAGCGGCGCACAGATACCCGTTGCAGGCTCAGGCAATTCCGTAACTATTCCTGATGGCTGCAAGAGGGTTGAGTTCAGAAGGTAATTTAGTTTTTCCTGAAGAACTCTTATTCTTAAATAAATCATAGAACAAGGAAAGCTAAGTATAATTTTTATCGACCAAGATTAGTAAAATTCGTTTTTAAAATTTGCTTAAAAGGTATTTTTAATTTAAGAAGTATTTTATATTTCCTCCCCCCCCCTGATCGAGGTACTCATCTGCTCTATTTCCTCATTCTCAGACGCGCTAACCGCGCGTCTTCCGAGGGTTTCATAAAATTCTATAGTTAAATATTAGCTAAGGAAGAATTTAATTCAAAAATCCGGTAATAGAGCAGAAGAGTACCCCGATCACCCCACCACCTGTTTTTTCTTTTTTTTAAAGAATAAGCAAGAATATTTCATGCGTGATAGAATAAAAAGAAATGTATAGTGACTGATATTTTATAAAGCACGTTAACAAAAATACAAAAAATAAAATTACTGGTGGGACGGAATAAGTTCAGGCTTGATGTCTTCTGATGAGCGGATTGTTTTTGAAATTTTTCCTAAGCTAAATATATTCGATAAAATTTCAAAAATCCCTCGGAGAAATTGCGTTTAGCAATTTCGAGAATGAGCTCCTCGGGAGACATCAAGCCTGAACCTCTTTGGTGGGGGAAAATCTATTATTAATACTAAAATCACCCTTCTCAATTTAGCTTTCTGCCCAAGTTTTTGTCGTCTTTTACATATCTGGATCGATTCTTAAAACTCTTTATTAGGGGTTCTTTAGTGTTAAAATGACTTAATGTTTTTTCAGGGACGACTAATTTAGTTCGTAATAAAAATAGCGAAAGCCGGTTTATTCTGAATAGAGTTACTCAACCCTTCCTCTCACGCACAAGCAGATACAAAAACCATGGTCCACCAATTAGACTTGTAATTATTCCAACAGGTACTTCAAGAGGCGAAAATGCAATTCTGGATAGCATATCTGAAAAAACAAGAAAACCAGCTCCAAGGATAACAGAAAAAGGAATCAATATTGCATGAGATGCTCCAACCATCTTTCTTGCAATATGTGGCATGATAAGACCAACAAATCCAATTGGACCACAAATTGAAACAAAAACACCAATAAGAAGTGATGAAACAATAATTATTACCGTTCCGGTTTTCTGAACATCAACACCTCTTCCTTTAGCAAACTGAAGACCAACCTGCATTACATCGAGGGCAAATGTCATTCGCATTATTAAATAAAGGGAAAAAATAAAAATTACTGCAGGAAATATCAAAACCCGAAATCCAACAATCTCTAAACCACCAGTAAGCCAACGATACATCTCAAATGATCGCTCAGGGCCTCCAATATACTGAAGCAAAAATATTCCCGAAGAAGCAATAAGTCCGATCGCAAGACCAACAAGCAATAAATAACTTAAATTCTCAAAGTGTCGGGCCCGAAAATAAACAAGCAGAAATCCCAAAGCAATCATTGCTCCTGAAACAGAACATATCTGAAGAAAGGGTGCTGGCAAGCGAAGAAAAATTGAAATCGCAGCACCAAATGCTGCAGCACTTGATATTCCAAGAGTATAAGGAGAAGCAAGTTCATTTTTGAAATAAGATTGTAGCACCGCTCCGGTCATCGAAAGCCCACCACCGACCAGTATTGCAAGGAGTACTCTGGGCAATCTTAGCTCCTTGATTATTTCCCATTGATCCGAAGAAGGAGGAATTGATGTAGGGCTTGCTCCAAAAAAAGGACTAAGCAAAAAAATTAGCATACAAAAAGCTGGAAGAATATAAAAAGAACTACTTCGAATCATTCAACCTGCTCCCCAGATCGGATACCAGATGGAATACTAATTGAGCTTTCGCTACGACAAACTATAAACTTGCCACTAGTGCGGTTAATGTAATCAAAACTTACTCCATATAAAAGATCAAGCAAGCGTTCTTCGCAAATCCTTGCAGCAGGATAATAGAACACCACTTCGCCATTTTTATCAATTCCAAGCAGATGAGTGCTCACTGATAATGCAAGATTAATATCATGAGTTGCAAATAATACTCCCTTTCCCAAAGCAGCCTTTTTGCTAAAAATTATTTCCAGCATTAAAGTTCCAACAGGATCAAGATGTCTCTCAGGTTCATCCAGAATATAAAATTTGGCTTCCTGTAGAAAAGCAGTAGCAAGAAGAACTCTTTGAAATTCTCCCTCTGAAAGCTCTGATACAAGAGAACGACGATACGCAGAAAGACCCCAATACTCAACTGCAACCTCAACCTCACCCAAGCTGCAATCGACAGCCCTGTATTTTTCTAGTGCAAAACGAATAAAAGTATCAACAGATACCCTCGGTTTTGATAAATCCGAAGAACCAAGGTGGCTTATTATTTTTGCCTTTTTAGATTCTCCATATGAAGAAATATTCACGCCTTCATAAATAAGTGAAATTTGGGAATTTTTTCCTCTTGATTCAAGCATACCATCAAGAAGCGTTGTTTTTCCGGCACCATTAACCCCTACTACACCAATTATCTGCCCAGGCAACAACTCGAAAATGATTTTTCCAAGAACTTTCTTTCTGCCTCTGTAAAAATGATCAAAAATAACCCGAAGACCTTCTGATGGAATATTCTTCTGGTTTATAATTTTTGAGCTATGGTTCATGATTTAAAATCACTCACTATTTTATCTGCAATCTGCTCTGCAATCAGATCATAATTTATTCCTGGATATAAAATATTATCGCTGTAAATTCTTATAAGTTGTCCCTTTGCTATTTTCGACAATTGTTGGGAGATTTCACCCGAAAAGCTTTTATCTGCAAGAACCGCTTCACCTCCAATAATTATCAGATCAGGCTTCAGGGCTCTAATTCCCTCAAGACCGATTTGAGGATAGAGAACAGAGCTACCAAGGGGATAACTAAATCCAAGCATTTTTAAAAGTTCTGCATAAAAACTGTTTTTTCCAGCCACATAAACAGTTGACTGTCTAATTGAGCCACTTCCATCTCCCAGTACAAATAGCACTTTGGGGACTTTTTCTATATAAGGAATTAGCCGTGTGCGTAAATTGACAAGTCTATTTTTTTTCTGCTCAAGAAATCTTGCCGCCTGTTCCTCTTTGCCAAAAATTCTTGCCAATTCTAAATAACTGTTCTGGATATCTTTAATGCTTTCGTTAGAAAACTCCTCGCTTCTTATACCCAGATCCCTGATATTTTTAGAGGTATTGACTTCTCCTTTAAGAGAAATAACCATATCTGGTTTTAAAAAACGGATCTTCTCGGTACTTGCATCCAGATAGCCACCAACATCCAAAGCACTATCTTCAATTTCCTGAGGTAGTCTGCAATATGAAGTCCTTCCAACCAAACGGGAGCCTTCCTCAAGCTCAAGAAGCATTTCAGTTAGCACCGGAGCAAGAGACACTATTCTTTTAGGAGTGGCTTCCCTGTCGGAAAATTCGCCATCTGACGCAAAAACCAGTTCGGGAATTAACATGATGATAAGATTAAAAGTGACTTGCCTGAACAGGTTCATATTTTACCCTACACTATTATAAATTTGTGGGGACATTTAAAATACGCTAGGATAGCAAACATGCTATCAAAAACACACCTATCTAAAGCAAAAATTCCGGCAATTTCCAATATTATCCTATCAAGAATCCTTACCTTGCCATTCTGTAAAGCAAATCATCGCTCGCCTCTTCTCCTTACAGCTGTGTTTCATCGCCTGGTTTTATTTCTCTTCTTAGGAATGCTTTTATTTAGCGTATCAGGATGCTCTCAATTTGGAGGCAAATCCAAAGGCAATGAAGGAGCCAAAACTGCCGTGCTACAGGTTTCAATTGACTACCTAAGGATGTGTCTCCTGGCCAACACTACAGCACTCAATAATTATGTACTACTTAGCGAATATCTGGGAAATCAAAACGTTAATCTTCAGGACTATCATGATCAAGTATATAAGTTAGCTCGCAGATGGCCAGTTTCAGATAATCCTGTAATTCAGTTGAAGGTTCTTAATGTTGAGATAAATGACAACAAAGCCAAAATAACCTTCCAGCGCGATGGTACAAAAAGCGAATTTCCTCAAGTAACAATAGAATTGATCTGGATTGGTAACAGCTGGATTGTATTCAAAGATTCAATTTTTGGAGACAATGGTTTATATACAAAATACAAATGAGAAGGCAAAACCTGTTACCTTCTCATTTTTGTCTGCCTGCAGTTCTATTTCTTCACTTACCTACTTACATTACTAACCCTTGGTTTACTCTGGACGGGCCTACTGAAGTAGTGATAGTGCAAGTGATGGTTGCTGGTTAGCCTGAGCAAGTACTGCTGTTGCTGCCTGTTGCAGAATGTTTAGACGTGTAAGCTCGGCTGCTTCAAACGCCACATCAACATCGCGTATTCGAGATTCTGCAGCAGCAAAGTTTTCTCTTGCAACTTGCAGGTTCTGAATAGCAATATTCAATCGGCTTTCCGCCGACCCCAATGTACCACGTGCACGGGTCAAAGAACCTACAGCAGCTTGAATGGCGTTCAGCGCACTTCTCGCAGCTTCCTGAGCTCCCAGATTAGTCGTATCGTTAATTGAAAATGTAAGTCCAGAAGTTCCGTTATCAGCCCTTAAACCAATTGCGGCAAGAGTCGCTTGTACCCCACTATAAGTAATCTGGGAGTTCGAAAATCCGTCAAAACCAACCTGAAAGGTAACACTTCCACCCTGAGTAAGTAGCTGAAGTCCATTAAACTGGGTAGTATCTGCAATACGTTGAATTTCACTGGATACCGCTACGAATTCAAGCTGAAGCGCTGATCTTTGAGAAGTATCATATACACCGTTCGCTGATTGTTCTGCCAACTCGGCCAGCCTTACAAGAGAACTTGTAATTTCATTCATGGCTCCGTCAGTAATGGCAATAATAGAAATACCATCGTTAGCATTCCTTATTGCAACAGAAGCAACACGCTGATCAGCTTTTAACTGTTCAGCGATAGCAAGACCCGCTGCATCATCAGCAGCCCGGGTTATTCTCAAGCCCGAAGATAGCCTGGCGTATGCTGTTCTTAACCTGTCACTGGTCGCATTAAGATCTCTTTGTGCTCGTAGTGACTCGACGTTGGTTCGTATGTTAATTCCCATGGAACTAGTCTCCTTGACTTTTATCCGCCATCTCTAGTGCCGCATGCCTAAATCCGTAAGGCCACATTCCTTGGAGATGGTATTTATACTTTATCAATTGCCGTTTACAAAAACGCCTGATCCATGCGTAAAGTGAATATCCTTATCTTACACAACTTAGTACGTAAAAATACTACGACCACAACCTTAGGTCTTGCATTCTCCATGCCAAATCCTGTCATGCAATGTTATCGCTGTTAATAATTCTTGATAACTCCTGTCTTAGTCCGGTAACGCGCTTAACGTAGCCCCTTGTTATTGCTGGAAGATGTTCTTCGATTGAGGAATAAATGGAGGGATCTTTTCCTAAAGCTTTTGCTTTTGCCTGCGCTCTTGCAACACTTCCTTCTCCAGCATTGTAAGCAGCAACGGCAATTTTTTCCAATTCTCCGGCAGATTTAGCAGCAACAGTGCTGGTATAACTGCTTAGTGAAGTATTCTGACTGAATATATCATGCAAACGCCTGAGATATGCCATTCCCAAAAATGAATTCATTGATGGATCAAATGGCTGATACTTTTCAGTAAGCCCTGTGAGCTCCTGCATGTCAGCAGCCGTAGAATCAAGCAATTGAAAAATTCCTTTTGAGTAAAATCCATCACTGCTTACGGCATCTGGTCGAAGAGAGGATTCCGCCTGGGCCACAGCCAATCCAAGACTCGGATCTACTCCATGATATTTACCAGCAGTAACAATAATATTTTTTATATCTTTCTTGTCGGTAATCATGCCTGCCAAATCCCGACCCTGAGGAAGTGAATATCTGCGACTGGCCACAATTTTTGGAGTTTCGGGTATATTCACTGGTTGTGCAGTAATATTGTCAGCAAGGGATTGATTATTGACACTAACCTCATCCTCATTAAGGGGGATGTCACCAATAATAAAAGGTGGTTCAGTGACCGGATGATGAAACTTTTGTGGTATTACTTCTTTCTCACTTAAATTAGTCAGTTGCTCATTCGGTGCTATCAAACTCTGATCTTTCACTTTAACATCAGGCAAAATGGCTTTATTTTCAACACTTTCAAGCACTCCTTCGAAAATTTTAGACCTGTCTACCCTGTTCAAACCTACTTCCTGCTTTAAATCAGACTTGGCATAAACTCGGGCAAGACTTCTACCAAAATTATCAGTATATATTGACGCCATAGACTCACGCACTATTTCCCTTGGTTTAGATAGGGAAAATAGTGCAGTAGGTGTGCCAAGCCACTTATAGTATAAGTTTTTCCCATAACACCCGAAAACAAATGAGAAACCTATTAATTGTTCTTCCAAATTCCAATAAATAACTCACATAACATAAATCAGGTTTGACTCATTCAATAATCAATTTTAGCATACGCACCCCGTTTTATATTTTTCAACAAACTAACCACTAAAAAAATGCTCTCTGTCTCAAACCTGAAAAAGTCCTTTGGAAGCCAAACTCTCTTTGAAGATATTACTTTTGTTCTTAGTCCTGGCGAACGGGTAGGACTTGTTGGCAGAAATGGTCACGGGAAGAGTACACTTTTCAGGATGATTCTTGGTGAGGAACATCCTGATTCAGGAATAATAACATGGCCCAAGGATTATAAAATCGGACATTTGTCACAGCATTTATCATTTACTGAGCCAAATATCCTGGACGAAGCATGCCTTGCCCTGCCCCTGCTGGATGATTGCTGGAAGGAAACCTACAAAGCAGAGGCAATGCTTCATGGCCTTGGATTTTCGGAAAATGATTTTTCAAGATCACCTTCCGAGTTTTCTGGTGGTTTTCAGATCCGCCTTAATCTTGCAAAACTCCTCCTATCGGAACCAAATCTTTTGCTACTTGACGAACCTACAAACTATCTGGATATCGTATCAGTGCGCTGGCTTGAAAGATTTCTTCAGGAATGGGCTGGTGAGGCAATTATCATAACTCACGACAGAACCTTCATGGATATGGTTACAACTCATACCCTTGCTATTCATCGTGGGAAAACCAAAAAAGTAGAAGGATCAACAGAAAAACTGTATCAAACCCTCGCGGAAGAAGAGGAGTTATATGAAAAAACCAGATTAAATGAAGATAAAAAGCGAAAAGAGATAGAAAAGTTCGTTGTTCGTTTTCGCGCAAAAGCATCAAAAGCCAAATCAGTTCAATCCAGGGTAAAACAGCTTGAAAAAATGGAAGTCGCCGAAGAACTCTCCAACATAGATGATCTGGATTTTTCTTTCAGAGAATCACCATTTCCTGGAAAGTGGCTGATGCAGGTAGAATCTGCAAGCTTTAGCTATACACCTGAGAGTGAGGCTATTATACCCCCAATAACATTATCCGTAGGAAAAACTGATCGAATAGCTATTATCGGCCCTAATGGAAAAGGTAAAACGACTCTTTTAAACCTGCTTGCTGGCGAATACAAACCAGTATCAGGTAATATCACTTACAATGACAATACTCGTCTGAGTTATTTTGGACAGACAAACATCGACAGACTTTCACCAGCAAATACTGTTGAAAGCGAAATTGCTGCAGTGGATCCTGAAAAGAGTCGTACAATTGTGCGAAGTATTTGTGGAGCAATGATGTTTGAAGGAGACCTTGCCTTGAAAAAAATATCAGTTCTCTCAGGCGGGGAAAGAAGCCGGGTAATGCTTGGAAAAATTCTGGTAACTCCTTCAAATCTTCTTTTCCTTGACGAACCTACCAATCACCTGGATATGCAATCTATCGATTCTCTCGTAGAAGCCATAGAGCAATTCTCTGGTGCTGTTCTGATAGTGACTCATAGTGAAATGTTACTTCATCGCATCGCTAACAAGCTTATTGTTTTTGACCGGGGAACAGTAAAAATATTTGACGGGACTTACCAGGATTTCCTTGATCGAGTGGGCTGGGAGGAAGAAGATCAGCTTGCCCCATCAAGAAAAAGAAATACCGAAGACAAAAATCAGAAAAATTCAAAAAAATCTTACAAAACAGAGACCGCTGATGTTATTGAGAAAAGAATAATCAACTCAGAGAACAGACAAAAGGAAATCAATTCAAGACTTGTCGAACTTTCCTTAAATTCCAAAACAAAGAACAAGAAGACAAATGACGAGATCTCACAGCTGAAGTCAGAGCTGGACAAACTGGCAGATCAAATTGAACAGGATTTCATATCGCTTAGCACCCTAACCAACTAGACTTACACAAATTTATTATCCGATAAGGAACAAATTCATTTCTGCCGACATAGCAATGGCAAACTATGTAATCTTCTGGAATGAAAATGTGCGCTCAACCCACCTCATCAGCTAACCCTGTTTTTGTTTCAGTTCGCTCAGAACATACAAAAAACTCCCTACTTCCAATAATCAGGTGTCTAGTTCCAAATGCTGCAATTCATAGTGCCAAAACACTCAGCAAAACATCCCAGGATATTTCAAACTCAGATAAACAAGGTGGCACTCTTATTGTAGAATTTGGTCATCCGATTGATGAAATTGTCTCATTTGTTGACAATCTTAGAAATAATTACAAATTCAGGCCTGACAAGATGATTCTTATAATAGAGGAAGAAATCCTTAAAGATGTCCTTGTTTCACAATACTTGCGCCTTGGGTTTTCTGGCATACTGACCAAGCCATTCTCCGAAGAATCAGTTACAGAAGTATTTAACATCTCTGACAGACTAAGTAATCTTGGGTCTATCGCAAGGTTAAAAGTGTCTGCGGGACTTGAGATAAAATCAATGCTTGAAAAAGAAGGTTATAATTTTAATAATAACAACTTGATTCAATCCGTTAAAAATGCTTGTGAAAAATTCATCGAAGAGAATCCACTTCTAAGGGTTGAATCTATTGCAAAATCATATCTTTCAATGTCACCAAAAGAAAGAATCAATAAAAGTATCAAGGATGTTTACCAGGGTCCAAGTGAACGGGTGAAACAAAAGCTAAATAAATTGAAATAAGACAAAAGTCTACTCATGCAAATTTTCGTGTATTATAGCCTTAAAAAGCCGAACCAATTCCCACTATAAACCTGCCCCACCTTTCACCGAACTCCCTGTCAGTAGCAAATCCAACCTCGGCACTTAAGGGTCCAATTGGTGTAAGATATTGCATTCCAAATCCCGGTGAGAATCTTAAATCAAGCAAGTTATTCTTTCTGTCCCCGTCAAATCGGTCAGCGTGTCTTAAAAATGCCTGTCCTGTATCCAGGAAAAAGATTCCTTGAGTGGAGCTTGTAAACTGATAACGAACTTCCTGTGAGAAAACTGCAAATGTGTCACCACCAACAACCAGCCCATCACCACTTGCGCGTGGTCCTACCTGAAACCTGGTATATCCTCGTAATGTATCTCGACCTCCAATAAAATATCTACTACCAAGTGGAACCGTATCTCCAGAATTTAATACTTCTCTAAAAGCCCCTCTAAGGTTTAATGCATATGTAATACCCGAACCAAGTGGCATGAGTGATGTTCCCTGTGCATGGCCTTCAAACATTCTGACCTCTGATCCAAAAGTTTCAGGAAAATATCCAATACCTGATTCCAGCCTGTATCCACGAGTTGGATTAAAAACATCATCACGTCGATCATACTCGGCCAAAAACCTGAATGCTGAGTAAAATGTTGTTCCTCTATCCCGATCTCCAAGTATCATAGGTGTCGCCACATCAAACAGGCGCTCACTATATGTGGTTTGTGAAGCCGTAAGGCGCAGCGATTTCAGAAATGGATACCTGAAACTATTAGAAAATCCATATCGATCAAGCTTGAATGAATCATTAAGCTCGAGGGCCGTCTGGTAAAACGACTCAAGTCCATAGTCCAGATCCGTTCCAAAAATTCTTGGGCTACCAAAACCAAGTCGGGCTCTTGCAGCTTGAACCAGAGAATCAACTCCTCTAAAATAACCATCTAGCCCAAGCACCAAAGCCCGTGCGTTTCCTGCAAGATTTCTCTGCCCAACCTGAGTCTGAATATGAAGTCCATCTTGCGTACTCATTTCGATAAGGCCCTGAATCGTACCAGTCTCACGCTCCTGAACCTTGACTATTAGATCTTCCCTCCCACCATTAAAATTTCCCCCGACTGGCTCAATTATTACAGAACGAAATATACCCAGACTCAAAAGTGCATGCTTAGACTCTTCAACAACAGAAGGATTCCAAGGATCACCCTCTTTTAACTTGAGCTCTCTAAGAATAATTTTATCACTTGTATAAAAATTACCCTGAAGTATTATTCTCCCAACTTCAACCAAGGGACCAGAAATCACCTCAACATCAATACGCTGCTCATCCTGTAGGTACCTACCCGAAATACGAGCATCAGGATAACCAATTTTGTATATTTCATCTCTAAGCTTACCGATTCTTTCCTCAACCTCACTCTCAAGATAAAAACCATTTGAATAATTAAGCTCCCAAAGATTCAAAATCGAACTTAAATTTTCATCATCTTTCAAAGATGACAGATTTACTTTCACGGATTTAACGGCGTTACCAGCGCCTTCTTTAATTCGATACCTTGCGGTTGTTGTCAGCTTGTCTTCATCAACTATTATCCTTGTCCTGACTTCTACCCGATCAAGGCCTCTTGCCCTGTACGCTTCTTTTATTCTCAACATGTCTCCTGATAACATTTCCTCAGTAGGACCACGCTGAGCCCCAAAAAATGAACCAAAGAAACTTCTGGGAACCATATTTACAAGTTCAGAGAGTTTTTTATCCGAAATTATTGTGTTGCCTTTAAAAATTGGTGGAAGAACCTTGTACATTGGGCCTTCATCTATCAAAACAGTAAAAACATCCCGAACCCCGCCATATTTTTTGTCTACTTCCTCCGAAAAACTGCAATCTACGGATACTGATGCAAAACCAGCTTCTCGATAACGCTCATCTATTGAGCGACACAAAGAATTAAGGGAAGATCTTTGAAGTGGCGCAGTTCTCTGATCAAGCCTGAGCACTTCCAAAAGCTGTGATCTGCTATAATAGGAATTACCCTTAAATCGGAATCTCAATCTGTTTCTTGGAAGCAGTTTTACGGAAAGTATTGTTTTCTCATTAGGAACATCAAGGTCAACATTAGAAGCGTCTTCTTCAAACTTTAGAACGATAGAGACACGAGCTTTATGAAAACCCTTTTCCCTGAATTGCCTTAGAGCATATCTCCTGATATCCCGAACTGCATCCCTCGACAATATTTTATCTGTAGCATATTCACTAATACTATCCAGAATTTCTTTTGGGGTCAGATCTTCTCCTTCAGCAAATTCAACTCTTTCAATCTTTCTTGGAACACCCTCTTTGATAACAATACGAATACGGGTCAGGGGAGAGGTAGTCTCAGCTATCAGACGATACTCAACTTCCACATCCAGAAAACCAGAATGACGGTATAGAGAACGAACTTCATGCTCAATTCCCTTGATAGAACTCTCGTCAATTCTATCCCCTGGACGAAGACGAATCACTCTTCCAAGCTCATGATCCTTAATAGCAAAATTACCCTGAAATTCAGTTTTAGATAACACAAGATAGGGTATAAGGAGAAAATTTACTGTGATTTCATCTGACCCTTGTTCAACCTCAAAACTTGCTTCAATAAATTCGAAAATACCACGCTCATACAACTTTTCAATACTTTGAGATACCAGGACATCAGAACACGGAAGCCCTTTTTTCAGCTTAATACCAGACGACAGATCCTTGAACCCAAGTCCAATATCAGTAATAAAACGAATGGATTTAACGGGAGCATCTGATGGGCATGAAGCAGATAACACAGATGAATATAGAAATATCAGAAAATAAGTACAGATAAAACCTGTATACCAGAAGGCACTGCCCACTTTCATAAATAAAGCTTTATCTTTATGAGGATTTATAATCATAGTCTGTCAATCGTTACTCCTCTTTTATTCGATCGACAAAAAGAGATAGCCCCTTAAAAGTATCCTCAAACCTGATTCCAAACAGAAAATTTGCTGCTCCCGTAGCACTAGGATCAGTAACAGACTGGGAACGCCAACCAGCAAATGGAGTAATTCTTGAACTCAGGCGATATTCCACTCTTGCAGCATTAGCACGATCTCCTGATAGCTCCGTAGAAAGAACACCCCTAAGATCATAGGGCAAAGGTCTTGCAGCAACCACTTGAGGAACAAATTCTCCGGTTCTAGTAGAAACAGCTGTTTCCAGTCTCATATCATCAATTCCGGTTAAACCAACAAATCTGTCTGCAAGACTTAACTCGGATGTCGGATTTAATACCTCTCTGTAACCTGATCTTGTCTTAACACTGCTCGCCGAACGAGAATCAATTAATTGGAACTGGCTTCCACCACTACTCATTCCAAGTTGCTGCGACAATTCACGTTGAGAAGCATATCCGTCAGAGGTCAGATTAACCTTTGGTGATTTCAACGTTCCTCCAAGTGTAAGATATATCCTTGAAGTTTCACCTGTTGCACTCTTTAACTCCCCCTCACTTGACAATGCAAGTCTTGGATTTGTTGAATTTCTTTTTTCATCAAAAACCGCGGTTCCAGAAATAACACGAAAATCTGTCTGGTTTATCTGAAAGTAGCCATCTCGCACTCTAAGTTCTCCTATTACCTTAGGTGAAAGAAGATCACCTTCGAGCCTGAAATCACCTGTTAGATCTGCCTGCAAAACGCTTGCATCCAGATACAACCCGGACGGTGTATCTATAAAAATATCAGTTAACACTCCTGAAGATGATAATGGTTCTCCACTTTTATCTCTAACCGTAAAGCCACTAAGTACTACTGAAGATAATAACTTAAGAACAGTTTCTATATTTAAACTGCTTTCAAAAGTAGCCTCATCAAAACTTACACGTCCTTTTAATATTGGCTGTTCTTTTCCGTCGAAAACAAGATTTAAATCAAGCGAACCAAGTAAAACCAGACCAGAGGCCGGCTCAAGACTTACTTCTTCGGCTTTAATTCTGAAAGATCCACTTCGCTTCTCTGAGAAAAAATTAGAGAGTGATCCGGTTAAATCAAGTTTGCCTTCGCTAAATTCACCTCGTATGTTTTCCAGATAAACACCATGATCTCTGAAAACAACCTTGCCCTCTATTGCCTCTGCACCTATAATTTTTTCTCCAAGTAAAAATGTACTGCCTACATCCTGAAAAATTATATCTCCTTCCAGTCGGGGTGAACCCAGATCACCAAGAAGAGAAATGTCACTTACTAATTGACCAGAAACACTCTCAAGAGCTGGTAAATGATCAGAAAACAATATGAGAGGTAAAATACCCTTTGCGGAAAAATCCCAACCTTTTAGACGAGAAAGAGTACCAGAAAGCTCAAGGGGTTTGCCACCTGAAGACCCAAGCATCAAAGGCTTCAACTTCAAGGTGCCTGCTTCAAGAGAAATTTCTACGGGCGAATCAAGAATTGCACTTGAGTCTAAATCAGAATTTTTAAGTGCTTCTATTGTCAATATGCCATTTCCGGCTATTAAATCACTGAGCTCACCCGAAAATCTGCCATTTGCATTTATTACCAAATCAGAAAGATTTTTTTGCTTACGCGAAAAGAAATAGCGCAATGGGAAATCGTTAGCCTTCAAACTACATGAAACCTGAACGCCTGCCTCTGGACTACATGAGACCCGCAACGAATCCTCTATAATAGAGCCTGAAATAGTGACTTTTCCTGATTCAATTTTATAACTTATTTCGCTATTTTCAATTACAGGATCACGCTTCTTTCCTCTTCTTGACTCAATTCCAAGCACTCCGCTTGAATTCAGCAAGTTTCCAGATCTGTTAATATTACCGGAAATTGTAAATAAATGACGACCCTGACCAAAAATAAATGATAAAGCCGGAACATCACGATGATAAACATCTTTTAAATTATATGTTCCTTCGAGTTTGTCTGGAGATAACTCAAGATCAAACACTGGCACATCCTGAACACCAGAAGGTAATCGCGCAATCATTCGTGAAATATTTTTATCGGCCAAAAGAGAGACTGAAAACAAACCACTCCCGGAATCACCCGATAAATCAACATTAATTTCTCCTGAACGTGGATAAAAATTCTCTGATGACAAAAACACACTTCCATCAAGTGAAATGAAATGAGGATCATCTATGATATCGCCTGGAATTAGTGAAGATAAATCTCCTATGATTGGCTTTAGGAGCTCAATCAGTGAACTGACAGAAAATGATGAAACTGAAATGGTTTCGATATTGTAATCACTGGAATCATTACCCACCCTTATTCTTGAATATAATTCGGCATTGGTCTTTAAAACAGAACTAACTGTCGATGGCCATACTGCTTTAATTTCTACAATATCACCCAAATCATCCTTTCCTGAAGAAAGCGAAAAGAGTGGTCGGTTAATATCACCCAAAACAATATTGCCCACTCCGAACAAGGAACCAAGACCACTGTCATGTGAATTTCTTGAATAAGATATACTTAAAGGAATTTCTGACAAACCACCTGAAATATTATAAATTGCAGTTACCGCATCACTGCCAATACACCTTGAAAGAAATTTGCTAGCTGTTTTAAAATCAACCGGTTTCTTATTATTAACAGAGAACTTATCCTTCACTGAAAAATCAAATCCGACTAATTCGGCAAAAAGAAAATCTTCGACTGCGACATTCTCAATGAAAATAGCTTGAGACTTATATGAAAATTTTCCGGAAACATCAGACGGAACGCAGTCACGAAATTTTGATTGATCACTTGAAGAAAGGCTTTCCAGATTCAGAAATCCGCTAACAACAGGCTCGCCGAGTGCTCCCTGAATTTTTGATGCTATGGACAGATGACCTGAATTTAATTCCCCAAAAACAGGATTAAAAATTGGAGACAGGCTATCTTTTGTGATTTGTAACTCAACATCCAATGAAAGTTCCTGCTGCCTTGTCTCTATTTCACCAGAAGCAGAAAAATAAAATTGATTGTCATGTTTTGCTTCAAGATTCTTATCCGCTAGAAGTCTGCTTTCAGCATTAACAATTCTTATTCTCCCAGGATCAGCTTCGGCGTTAAGAACAAACTCTCCAAGCTCCTGAAGGCCTAATGATCTTTCAGAAAGTGCCTCTCCACCAAGCTGAGTTCTGGAAGAGCTCGCCGAAAGCAAAACAATACTTTCAGGAACATCAATTGCATCTTCTGATTTAAAAATGAGATCAAAAAAATTAATAAAAATATCATTTGTACCAATTGACAGAGATTCGGAAGAATTATTTTTCACTCCATAAACTTCAACTCCTGGAACATAAAAATGCCAGCCATCAACAAGAGATGGAAAATATTTTTTCAAAAAACCGGGCTTTTCATTATTTTTGTCCGGCTTTGCAAGAACAAAGTTTAACGTTCTAAACAGTGCCGACTCCGGGTTTCTGCTTTTGGCATATGCTCCTTCGATTATGAGCGGAGAAAGAAGCACTCGTCTCTCAAACAGATCACTCCATGAGCTTCCAATTTCAATTCTTTCAGCAAAAAAACCGGCCTTATCCTTCTTGTCTTCTTTACAGATAATAGATACCTGTTCGATTTCTGCTTTAAGTTCCCTTATTCTTAACTGAGGATTCTTTAATCTAACATCGCATCCGGTACCATTCTCGAAAACATTGATTAGAACCCGCCCAAGCACACCAGGCAACAGAAGATATGAACCGAAAACAATTCCGATTATGAAAAGAAACAGCAAAGGGAGAATTCGCCTAACAATTCTCATAAATTTCCATCATGATAAGACCTTTGCTCGAATCTCATGCATGGGAAATGCTGGCCCCGGATCCAGCTTTCTGCCCGGCGAAATGTCTGAATGACCAAGAATTAAGGAAATTGAATAACGATCAACAATAATACGAATAACATCAAGAAGAGTTTTTATTTGATTCTCGCTATACTTATGCCAAAAAGCATAAGAAACATGAGGAGTTCCAAACTCATTACTAACAGGGTTATTATTTTCAAGTTTATATACCTGATCCTCTGTGTAAATTCCCCCAAAATATGACATAAAACCATCATCTGTTTTTTTCAGATATCCTGCATTATCAAGCTCTATTCCAATTGAATATCTGTTAAAGCCTTCTCTTCCTTTCCAGGAACTTTTACCTGCATGCCATGCAATTCGGTTAAATGGTATCATCTGAAAAATAATGCCACTTCGATCAATCAGCAGATGTGCAGAAACTTCTGCCTTTGGATCACATAGACGTTCCAGGGCACTTTCCGAACTATCCATGCCTGTATAATGAAGAATTATGCTATCGGGAAATCCAGATTCAAAGTAATCCCCAATATTTGGAGATGGAGCAATTTTCACATTCTCACCTTGCAAAAGGTGATCTTCTGCTATCACAAACAAATTACTATCTATATTGTAGTTATTATTGACCAAGCTTTCTCTGGGTAATCATATTAATTGAATCCGGTTAAATGTCTCAAAAAAGACAGATATGATCAAGCGTAGACCTGCTACAAATGTGAAGACCATCAGGACTTCGGCAAGTGCTTAGTCGAGTCTGCATCCAGACCCTTTTAGCAACATGCCCTCAATGATTTATTGCATCAAGCAGAAACTTGTAAGACTATTCAGCTTATTAAAAATATCAACAATTTATTTCTCTTCTCTATAGCCTATGTTTGATCTTAGCCTGGTTCAGAGCCTTGGCACTATGATAATTCTTGCTACAATTCTGGTTCTTCTCCTTCGAAGACTATTTATTCCTAATATAGTTGCCTATATCTTTGCTGGCCTTGCCATAACTTCATTTAAATCATTCATAGAAATTATTTTGCCTGGTGAGTTTTCAGGCACCGATATTGCTGGTCTTTCAATTATCAAAACAATATCAGAAGTGGGTATTGCACTTTTACTTTTTATTGTTGGTCTTGAGCTTAGCCTGGATAAAGTAAAAGACACTGGTAAAGTTGCAATTTTAGCTGGCCTGGGTCAAGTTATATTTACAGCTATTGGAGGTTATTTTCTTTCCATTCTACTTGGATTCTCCAATATAGAATCTCTCTTTATTTCGGTTGCCCTTACCTTCAGTAGTACAGTAGTAGTCGTCAAGCTTCTAGATCAAAAAAAGGAACTTAGCTCCCAGTATGGAAGGATTTCAGTTGGTATCTTTCTGGTTCAGGATATGGTTGTTATTTTCGTCCTTACAGTTCTTGGAGGAATAACTCAAGGAGATAGTTCAGTAGAAATTTCTTCTGTTATAATAAATATTTCAAAAGCTCTATTTTATGTATCCGTACTACTTGTACTTGCTTTAGCCTCCTCTAAATGGGCGCTCTCGCCAATATTTGAATGGGCCGCTAACAGATCAACAGAGCTATTATTTTTTCTTGCACTTCTATGGTGCTTTTCCTTTGTTTTACTTGCAGAATTATTCCATCTCTCTGTAGAAGTAGGTGCCTTTCTTGCCGGACTTAGCCTTGCACAACCTAAGTGCAGCGAAGACCTACATCGACGAGTAAAACCGCTAATGAATTTTTTTATAGCAATTTTCTTCGTATCATTAGGCGCTCAAATGGAATTCGGCGCAGCGAAAGAGTATATGTTGCCTGCAACGATTCTTTCATTGTTTGTTTTAATTGGAAATCCACTTATATTTATATGGATAATAGCAGCCATGAGATACCCTAGGAAAACTGCCTTTCTTACAAGTGTAACGGTTGCACAAATAAGCGAATTTTCATTTATTTTTGCAGCCATGGGGTTAAGCTCGGGTTTGATCAATTCATCCATATTGTCTCTTATTGCGCTTATTGGTCTTACTACAATAGCCATATCTTCATATATGATAATTTATAATCATGAACTCTACAGCTTATTTCAAAATTATGGTTTGCTTTCATGGGTCCCCGGAGAACACCTTCCCGAAGAAAAAAACCTGGAAAAGCTTAAACATCACATATTGATAATTGGCATTAACTCTCTTGCGCGAAATATAGTCCGCGAACTAACAAACCGGGGCGAAACAGTGCTCGTTATTGATACCGATCCTAGAAAGCTCCGTAAACTGAATTGCCTCACAATGGTAGGAAATGTAAGTTATCTTAGCGTGCTTGAAGAAGCCGGTTATGAAAATGCAAAACTTGTCATTTCAACTCTCACTATTGAAGATGTAAACCTCTTGTTAGCTTTTCGATGTCGTCAGCAGAATATACCTGTTGCCATTCATGCATTTGATGGTGGCATAATCAGTGACCTTGAGTCCCTTAAAATTGACTACATTATTAACTCTAAATCAATCAGCAGCTTCGAGCTGGGAAAACTTATTCACCAGATATCAATTAAAACACAGGCACCCGAACCATGCTGACTTTGGCCCTGCTACTGCTGGCAGCTTCTGCTTCACACTTTCTGTCTGTTATCCTTCGCGTACCTGCCATACCCGTTCTAATTTTAAGTGGCCTTTCTCTCACAGCAAGTGGAATTATTGAAGATAAAAGCGACATTCACAATACGCTTCTTCTTGGACTTACTTTTCTTGTGTTTCTTGCCGGCACTGAGCTTAATCCGGGAAGAATTGGTCGATACCTTCCTGCAGCGATCAAAGTTGGCCTTTTTCAATTTATCTCACTTGGATTTGCAAGCTTTATTGTAGCTAAAATTGCAGGACTTGGGCTAATTCAGTCTTTCTATATTGGACTTGCAATCGCGGCTAGTTCAACCCTGGTAGTTGTTAGAATTCTTCAAAGGAGACGTCAATTCTTTGAACCATTTGGACGGCTTGTTCTCGGAGTACTTCTGGTTCAGGACGGGATCGCCATATTTTTCATATCTCTTCTTCCTGCAATAACCGCGAGCCCACATGTTTTATATTCTCTGCCAGAAAACTCAATTCCGCCCTTATCAATTCTTAAAACACCCTATTTCTTTCTTACCAGTCTTGGTGCCCTGATTTGCCTGGGAATAATAAGTTACATTTTTCAAACGCGGATTGCTTCTTACTTCTTTGTCAGGCTCAGACTCGACGAAGAAGCACTTCTTCTTGTTTCTCTTGCAGTACTCTTCGTTTTTGCATTTCTTGCAAAGTTATTAAACATACATTTTATCGTTGGGGCCTTCTTTGGTGGCTTTGCCCTGTCTTCCTTTCCAGTACGTGGAATTGTAAATAGTCAATTATTATCTATAGCTGATTTTTTTGTAGCGATATTTTTTGTTGCCATCGGTGCCACTCTGATACTCCCAACTGGCCCAATGATAGTTCTTGCTATTTTGCTAATTCTTCTTGTAATCCTGCTTACTCCACTCATAGTTCTTTTTATATCAGAGAGTGCCCGTATTACCACCAGAAGTGCTCTTGAGGCAGGACTTCTTCTGGCTCAAACGAGTGAATTTTCCCTTATTATAGGCCTGATAGGGTATCAGTCTGGACACCTTGATCAGTCTCTACTTGGATTGATTGCACTTATAACAGTAACTACCATGATGCTTACTCCCTTTATTGCAACTAATTCCATTACCTGGGGCCTGACTAAGCTTATACCAAACTCTAATAAAAATTTTATTAGCGATATCCCTGATAAACATATTATTGTTCTAGGTTGTGGCGAAAGTATACTGGAACTAATTCTACAGTTTGACGAAACTCTAAAAAAACGTCTTCTAGTTGTAGACTACGATCCTGGCGTACTTTCACAACTCAGCAAAGAAGGCATACTAACTCTTCGAGGTGATGCTGCTGATCCTTTCACCCTTAACGCTTGTCGAGCTACTGAGGCGTCATTTATTATATCTACACTCGGAAAAATAGAAGATAATGAAAAAATATTAACTCATGTTAATTCAATAAAAGTATATGTTCGTGTTCAGGAATCGGATGAAGCTCGAAGGATTGAAAGAAAAGGTGGTATCCCGATTCTTTCATCTGCTCTTTCTGCTAATGCCCTCATGACATGGATCTCAGGTAAAATTTTAAAGCCAGTTAATTTACAAAGACAAATCAAATAGTTAGAGAATTTTTTCTGCTCTAAAAAGTAACTTTTAGATGCTTCTCTTTTAAACACTAGTTCGCTGTGCTAATCAACCCCCAGGTTTTTTTCATGGTTTATAAAAGGGGAAGAAGAATGAGACTTCACCCAATTGGGGTCTATTTGTTTGGAGCGGTGGTGATTTGGCCGTTGCTTCTTTTTTTCACTCTGGAATTCTTTAACGGTGAGCTTGAGGTGCTTTCTGCGGCAGCAGGGGGGATTATTGCCTTAATTGTAGTACTTACCATGCGAATTGTGGAGTGGATACATGGAGAGGATCGATTAGCGTATCATAATGATAAAAAGCTAAATCGCCTCAAGTCAAACTCAGATAAACACTTGGGCGACGTTAAGTCTCTTAGGAATTCTGTCAGGGATCTAAAAAGCAGACTAAAAGTATTTGCTGAAATTCAGGGCAATTTGTCGATTGATGAGCTTAAAGAAAGAGTACTTGGCGCTGCCCAAACAAGCATACTGGCTTCAAGCTCAAAGGGCGAGATGCAAGAACTTTCAAAAAGAGTTCGCCTCAGAGAAATTGAAGTTCAGGAATTAAATGATCGCATTCACTCCCTCTCTCTTTCTTCAGAGGACTCAAGAAGAGAGCTTGAAAGTGAAAAGCTTGAGAGTGGAAAGTTACAGAGAGCTCTCAACCTTGCAACCGAAAAAGTAATAAGCCTGACAAAACAGATTGATACTCTTAGTAGCTCTAATTCTTCGCTTGAAGATGAGCTTCAGGAAATTAGGGCCATTAATTCAGAAACAAATCACATCAAAGCCCAATTGGATGAAGAATTAAGGGAATTAAAGCTCAAACTTGGCAAAAGTGCTAGATCTCAAGATGATTTACTAAAAAGGGCTAGTGAATTTGAAAGTGAGCTTTCAAAAATGAAAGTTAATAATGATGCCCTGACATGCGAGGCCAAAAGTCTTCGAACTGACCTGGAATACTCATCCAGGCAAATTGAAGCACTGCAAGCTCGTAATGCTGAGCTTGAATCATGTCTTAATTCCCTCAAACGGTGGAAAGTTCAGGTAGACAAAATGATCTCTACCAAAAACGTTCATACCCTGAAGACGCTACTGGAAAGCTTTATTGAAATTATGGAAAAAGACAGGAAAAAGGAAGTCAGGGAACTTTCTGGAATTGAGGCCGATTTTTATGACAGGCTAGACAACATCACTACTTTTCTTGAGTCACTGCCTCAATAAAGGTGACTTTAAATCAGAGCTGTCTCATTCTTCTAATTGTAAATGTTTTTACACTAAGGGAGAGGTTATAATTAATCTCCCTTTCTTTAAAAAATAGCTGACTTTTAAAAAAGTATTTAGTATTCTGAAATTTGCACACACGAAAAAACTACTTTGTCTGATCAACAACTTCTTTTAAATAGGATCTAAGACGAGGACCTATGTCTCTTCTCTTTAGAGCAAAAGCTATATTTGCCTGAATAAAACCAAACTTGTCTCCCGCATCATAACGCTCACCTATAAACTCATATCCAACAAACCCCTCAACTTTCATCATTCTTGCCATTGCATCGGTAAGCTGAATTTCTCCGCTTTTTCCTGGTGGTGTTTCCTCAAGATACTTAAAGATTGAAGGCTTAAGTATATACCTGCCAACAATTGCAAGATTTGAAGGTGCTTCTTCAAGAGTAGGTTTTTCTACCATTGTATCAAGTTCGTATACCCTTTCTGAAACTGAGTGCCCGCCACAAATTCCAAACTTGCTAACATCATCATTGCCTACTCTCATTAGCGCAGCAACAGATTTACCATGCCTGTTATATACCTCGATCATTTGCCTTGTGCAGGGAACAGAGGCATCAACCAGGTCATCACCGAGTAAAACTACAAATGGTTCATCACCAATCAGATCTTTTGCACAATATACAGCATCACCCAGACCCTTCGGCTGAGGCTGTCTTACCGAAACAAACTTTGCCATCTGGCTCGTTTCTCTCAAAAGAGCTAACAGATCATTCTTTCCTTCTCTTTCAAGCTTCTGCTCCATTTCATGATAAGTATCAAAGTGATCCAGTATAGCGTCTTTGCCCTTGCTGGTTATAAAAATAATCTCTTCTATGCCCGAATCTACTGCTTCTTTCACAATGTACTGGATAGTAGGGACATCAATAATAGGAAGCATCTCTTTGGGCACCGCCTTTGTTGCAGGTAAAAATCTGGTTCCAAGACCAGCTGCCGGAATAACCGCCTTCTTGATTGACATAGAAATTAAAGCCCTTAAAAAATGCTTTTTAAAAAATTGAACGGAATTAACCCCGTAAAGATTGCGGATTAATTTAGTTGGTGGGTATTGTTAATCAAAATCCCTCTAATATCAATACATTAAAAGAATTTAACTATATAATTCAGCCACCTTACGTCCGAAAATGTACGGGCAATTCCTGATTACTGTACTGAGACACGGGACTAGTCTTATTTAATTCAAGCGCTTAGATCATATAATATTAAGGGTATGATTTTTGCTTCAATCTTGCCGGAGTTCCAAAAATCCTTGCAGTATTTGGATTATTGAACAGATATGTCATCTATTTTGGTTGTTGAAGATTCTGAAAGTTTGCGGGAAGTACTCGTTGAAGTGCTAAGTGGAATGAACTACGAAGTTCATTCTTGCTCAAATGCCGAGAGTGCGGTTTCCACTCTGCAAAACCAGTCTTTTGATCTTATTCTTACCGACCTCAAGCTACCTAACAAAAATGGAATTGACTTTGTCAGGGAAGCAAGAACTCTCAATCCACATGTTCCAATTGTTATAATGACTGCGTTTGGAACAATTGACCTTGCAGTTGAAGCGATGAAGTATGGTGCTCAGGATTTCATCTCAAAGCCATTTACACCAGATCAGCTTAAAGATATCTGCAACAGATTCATTGAACATTCACTTACCAAACGAAAATACTCAAGAAGAAATCACTGCCTGATTACAGAAAATGAAGAAATGAAAAAGACACTACTTCTTGCCAGAAAAGTAGCACCACTAAATACCTCAGTGCTTCTTACCGGAGAAAGCGGAAGTGGAAAAGAGGTTTTGGCAAGATTTCTCCATGAAGCTGGCGGATGTCCTGGAAGACCATTTGTTGGAATAAACTGTGCCAGTATTCCGAAAAATTTGATGGAAAGTGAGTTTTTTGGATATGAACCCGGATCATTCACGGGTGCGACATCTCCAAAGGAAGGCTTGTTTGAATCTGCCCATAACGGAACTCTTTTTCTTGATGAGATTGGCGAGATGCCTCTTTCTCTTCAGGTAAAACTACTTCGCGCGATTCAGGAGGGCGAGACAAGAAGACTTGGAAGTACTAAATCAAAATCTGTGTCAGTCAGAATTATTTCTGCAACAAATAGAAATCTTGAAGAAGAAATTCTTTCACATAAATTCAGAGAAGACCTTTTCTACCGAATAGGAGTTTTTGTACTTTCCATACCACCACTCCGAGATAGACGAGATGATATTCCCCTTCTTGCAAAACACTTTACAGAGCTTTTGGCAAGGGAACATGGCATACCGACTCCCAAATTAAACAATTCATCCATTAAAATCCTTGGTGCTTATGACTGGCCTGGTAATGTGCGGGAACTAGAAAACATTATAGAAAGGGCAATTATATTTTCATCTGGGGAGATTATGCCAGAGCATCTGTTCCTTGGTGAAGGAAAAGAAAATGAAACAGACCGTGACGGGCTTGAGCATCTGTCAGAGAAGAACAGGCTACTAAAGCAGGCAAGTCTTGCTGAAATTTCGCAAATAGCACAAAAAAACGCGGAAAGTCAGGCAATACTTCAGGCCCTTGCCAAAACTCATGGAAATAAAAGCAAAGCTGCTGAAAATCTTGGGGTCAGCTACAAGACTCTGCTAGCAAAAATCCGTCTTTATGAGCTCGAAGCAAAAGTTTTATCTGAATAATTTTATCTGTTGATAAAAAAACTACCTGCTTACTCTATTTCAGTTACATAAACTTTGCTCGACTTTTAACAAGACATGCCTTCAAAAAAATCACATAGCCCTTAAATCAAACATCAATATCTCAGATGCTTCCTCCGAATAGTAAGTAAGTGAACTTACATTCTCTAATTGTACGGCATCACCTTGTGATACTTTAGAGCCATTAATACTAACTTCTTCACCCTTAACAACCTGAATCCAGTATTTTCTACTTTCATCGAGGGATCTTGTTATTTTTTGATTATTATTTGATCGCATTGCATAGATGTGAGCATCCTGATTCAAGGTAACCTGGCCAGATTGCCCAACAGGTGAAGCTAAATGGGCTACATTATCAATATAATCAAACTCGGATTCATTATATGAAGGTGCAATTCCGGATTTCTCTGGAATTATCCAGATCTGAAGCAAGTGTAATGGTTCAGAGTTCGAATAATTATGTTCACTATGCAAAATTCCTTTTCCGGCAGACATTTTTTGAATAATGCCGGGTCTTAGAACAGACTCACTTCCAAGGCTATCCCGATGGATGAGAGACCCACTTAAGACGAAGGTCACAATCTCCATATTTTTGTGTGGATGCATTCCAAATCCCTGCCCTGGGGCAATAATATCTTCATTTATGACTCTCAAGTCACTGTAATGCATTGCCTCAGAATTATGATAGTCACCAAAAGAGAACGAATGCCTGCTATCAAGCCAGGAAATATTTGTTCTTCCTCTTTCTTCGCTTTTTAATACTTTTAACATACGTCCTCCTTGTTTTACTAACTGCCTACACAGCCAGATTATTTTTTACAGGGGCTCTATACAAGCGCGCCTGGCTTTCGTAATTAGTTGACATGTCAACTATAATCATCTTTAGTTGACATGTCAACTAAGATAATCTACCCTCATGGCAATGAGCAAAAAAAACGAAGAAATACTGTTACTTTGGTCGGAACTGTTTGTATCAAGGCCAATTGCCATAAAAAAAGTGGAAGAAAAAATGGCCTTGGATAGCCCACTTGGGCTAGATGAATACGACCTGCTTTTAATAATAAGCAGAGAACCAGAAATGCGTTGTAGGTTAAATTTGATTACTGAAAAAACTCTTTATTCTAAAAGTGGCGTTACCAGAGTAGTAAATCGCATGTTGGAGAGTGGCTATCTGAAAAAGACTTCCTGCCCAGAGGACAAGCGTGGACAGTATGCATCATTAACTAATGAGGGGATTAAAGCCTTAAAGAAATCCTGGGATATTTATTCCAAAGCAATAATAGAAACTCTAGGACCATGCCTTAACCGAGACGAAGTAAAGCAGCTAACGTCACTACTATCTAAACTTATTGATCAATTAAGAAATGATAACATAGTTAGCCTTCCAGGAAAAAAACTTCAATAATTCCTACTTCAACAACTCTCCCCCTTAACAACTCTCACAGAGCAAAACTTTTTTGCTTTACGCCAACATCGAATTTTAAATTGATACTCGGTTTAAGTAGAATTATGGGATCGTTTCCAAATGTCCTTTTTTTAAGAGTTTTCAAAATTGTTAGAAATGTTGAGAACCTGCAAGAAAAATGCCGCATTTGTGGATATCGCAATTGACCAGGGTGGAATTTCAGAGACCCGTCACCCAACCACAATTGCTGAACCATCATATATCGAAGAAGGAGTTATCCATCTTTGCGTCGCCAACATGCCAGCAATGGCACCACGAACTGCTACGCTACTTTTAAGAAGGAGACGATGCCGTATATAACTACCTTGTACAAGGCACCCTTTAAAGATGTTATTAAACAGAACATCAGCTTCAGAAAAAATCTGGTCTGTCGTGATGAAAAGTTAATAAATAAGGCGATTGGAGAAAGTTTTGGAATTGAGTTTAAGGAGTATAACCTCTCCAGGTTGGCGCTCTAGAAGAATAATTCTCCGTAATTCCCCTCTATGTTCAGGGGCTATCCCTGCCCCTATGAAATCATCCAGAAAAAAACACTTACACAGATCGAATCAACTGCAAAGTAATCTCTGGCTGTGCGTTTGTCTGGGCAAGCACGGCAGCCCCTGCTTGCTGAAGGATTTGTGCTGCTACCAGTTTTGCAGACTCTTGGGCAACATCAGTGTCGGTAATCTGTGAACTTGCTAAAGCAATATTCTGGGTCATGCTTGAAAGGTTTGAGATACCAGTTTCAATCCGCGAAACCGAGGCACCGATACCGGCTCGGGCAAGGTTCAGGGTTTCAAGGCGTTGTTTACTAAGGGCAAGAGTTATCCGGGCACTTGCCTGGTTTGAGACTACCATACCGGCTAGTTCGTCTATGCCCGTTTTGGAGAGGTCGCGGAGGAATACGTCATGTACTCCATTTGTATCCCCGTCAACAAGTATTGATGAACTTGAAGTAAAGAAAACTTTACTTCCATCAGCGGATAGTCTTGCTGCAAATCCTTGACCAATCGTACCAGAACTAGAGCGACTTACTAGTTCTATTTCTCCAGTTAGTATATCTTTTCTGTAAAGCTGTTCACCACTCACCCCGGGTATCAGGTTGCTAGAAGATGAGGTAAAAGCCAGAAACCGCCCATCCGCGCTTAGGGCGGGCGCAAGGCTACTATTATCCCCCTGCTCCCCTGAAGCGGTACTGCTTGCAAGACTTAGCTCACCTGTCTGAAGATCTTTAAGGTAAATCTGATTTCCAGTCACTCCCGAGATAAGGTTGATGGAAGCTGAGTAGAAAGCCAGAAACCGCCCATCCGCGCTTAGGGTGGGCGCAAAGCTACTATTATTCCCCTGCGCCCCCGATGCGGTACTGCTTGCAAGTCTTAGCTCCCCTGTCTGAATATCCTTGAGGTAAATCTGCTGTCCACTCACCCCGGGTATCAGGTTGCTAGAAGATGAGGTAAAAGCCAGAAACCGCC
>DAOLCO010000002.1:57879-222825 GCA_035327825.1 Oligoflexia bacterium
CCACTCACCCCGGGTATCAGGTTGCTAGAAGATGAGGTAAAAGCCAGAAACCGCCCATCCGCGCTTAGGCTGGCATTTTTGCTGGACCCATCTCCCTGCACCCCTGATGCGGTACTGCTTGCAAGTCTTAGCTCCCCTGTCTGAATATCCTTGAGGTAGATCTGCTGTCCACTCACCCCGGGGATCAGGTTGGTGGAAATTGAGTAGAAAGCCACAAACCGACCATCCGCGCTTAGGCTGGCTAGACCACTAGTACCATTTCCCTGCACCCCTGATGCGGTACTGCTTGCAAGTCTTAGCTCCCCTGTCTGAACATCCTTGAGGTAAGTCTGCTGTCCACTCACCCCGGGGATCAGGTTGCTAGAAGCTGTGGTAAAAACCACAAACCGCCCATCCGCACTGATAGAATTTATACCACTATTTGAATTCCCCTCCCCCCCACTACTACTAGTACTAACCCTCACCGTCTCCCCCGCTGACTGCAACCCAAACGCATCACTCAACAGTGCGCTACCCACCTGAGCAGTCAAACCACCAGCCTCCCCATACCCCGCCTGCAGGTTCACTCTGGTGTTCTCACCGGTAAGTAACTGCATATTATTAAATCTGGTAGAGTTGATTATCCGGTTATACTCACTCTGAAGCGCCGTCACTTCATCCTGAAGGGGCTTTCTTTGGGTATCACTGAAGGTACCATTAGCACTTTGCTCTGCTATCTCCTGAACACGAAACATGATGTTTGTAAGTTCTGTAACAGCGCTTTCTGCAATGTTCAGATAACTGATCCCGTCATTCAGGTTTCTAATTCCTTGGGCTAAAACTCTTCGGTCTGTATCGAGAAGAGAAGATACGGATAAGCCTGCTGCATCATCCGATGCACGGTTGATGCGCATACCACTTGAGAGGCGAGCGAAGGAAGTCTCAAGAGCCTTGCTGCTTTGGGTTAGATTTCTCTGTGCGTTGAGAGATGCAATGTTTGTAGAAAGGGAGAGGCCTGTCATGGTACGTGCCCTCCCAGGAGTTTTGGAGTAAGGATGAAGCTAAAGACGCACCAGTAGAGTCGGACACAAGTATCCTTTTTGAAAAATGAATTTCCAGATCGACGACTACACATCCCTATGCTGCCAAACTGTAAAGTAAAACCACCTCATTGTGGTTTTGTGTGTTACAAAAATAGTTAAGGGTATTAAACGCTTAACTGATATAATGTCGTCAGGATCGGCTTAAAACATGATATCATAAGCTTACTTGGGTAAGTGGTTGTGGTTATTGGTGTTTTTAGTGGGAGCATGTTTTCTGTGCTCTTCCGCCTTAAGGGTGGTTTAAGGCATTGAATTCACAAGGGAAGTTAGGCTCACCCACCAGCCGATCGACAAACCCCAAGGGAAGTTAGCCAAGGTAAGGGAAGGAAGTTATCAGGGAAGGAAGTTATCCTCACCCACCAGCCGATCGACAAACATTCATTGAAAACATCAGAAACTATTTACGATAACCCTTAAGATCAACTAAACATCTTTAATCCAAATGGGCTATCATCCCCGAATAGAGTCGAACGAAGTATCATTTTTCAGCACCATAAGGTGCCGAAATTCAAAACTATGGTTTGTAAATAACCCAAAATTAGAAGAAAGAATTCTTGCATATACTGCCAAGTACTTAGAAGTTCACAGCGTTGAACTATATGCTTTCGCAATTGAAGGTAATCACACACAGGATCTTGCTGACTATCCCTTATTGAATAAAGCTAACTTTATGCGTGATAGAAATTCATGTATTGGAAAATTAGTCCCTAATTACTGCAAAGAGCATGAAGGTGGCGGCCTATGGGGACGAAGATACAGTTCTGAATTAGTCCCACAACATCAAGATGATATCGAAGAAATATTCTTTTATACAGTTCTTCAACCAGTTCAAGATGGCTTAGTTCAAAAGATCTCAGATTACGACGGATACAACTGTTTTCACGATGCAGCTTGGGGAAAGACTAGAAAATTTAAAGTAGTTAACTGGACTCTATATAACAAAGCTACAAGGTCTAATAAGAAAGTATCAATTAAAGATTTCACAACCACGTATAAACTTAAATATAAACGTATACCAGGGTATGAGCATCTTTCTCAACGACAGTATGCTTTGATGCTAGAGAAAAAACTTGAAGAGAGAAGGCAAAAAATTGTAGCTGCAAGAATAGCCGAAGGTAAGGGCTTTGCAGGTCCCGAACTTCTTAAACAAACCAAACCTGGAGCATTACCAAAATCTACAAAAACATCTGAACGATTCAGTTTTAGACCAAGAGTTTTATCTATCTGTAAGTTAAGACGCAAAGAGTGGTTAGATTTCTACTTCGATTGCTATTACAAATACAAAGAAGCTTCCACAAAATTCAGAAAAGGGTTTTTTGATACTGTCTTTCCGGATGGGATGTTTCCACCATGGCGCAATCCCGCACCTTCCTAATTATCAATCTTGCTCGATTTTGTATTTTGTAAAACAAAATTCTGCACTTCTATCTAAAACGTCATTTTTGATTCATTTCGGACATACTTTCACAACACTCAGTACATCGCTTTCGTTTCAATCCTCTATTTTTACTAAGACTTTAATCCAATTAAACTAACAACCCATACAATTTACACGGACTACTGTATCGTATGTGAGGTTATATATTTTGTGTTATATATTTTGTTATATATTTTGGGGGAGCGCAGAAATAACTCTTTATCAAAAGTATCTTAGCTAAAGTATACTCAGAGCCTATACCTGAGGGGGAGCGCTACGAATGAATTTGGAATTTTCTAGGCCCAGGTTGCTCAGAGTAGATTGATTCACTAAGTGCCACCCTATTAACGAAGGCTCACTATTCTACTGGTTCCAGTTCCCCGTTCTTTATTTTAAAGAGAGAATTTTTTATGCTTCGTGTTACACCATCTTGATCTATTGTAATCTGTCCGGAAAGACCGTCATATTCTTTTATTGTGAGTAAATATTTCGAGAGAAAATCTTTCAGAGACATTGTTTTATCTGATGCCCTGTAATCTTTAATTCCCTGAGCCAGGATTTTGATTGCATCGTAGGATGGAAATGTTGAGACTTCAAAAGAAGGGGGTCTGCCTGTTTTAGATATAAAAGTTTTAATGAACGAAGCATATCTTTCATTTCTTGGAGCCTGGTAGGTACTGATATAGGATCCTTCTAATGCGGTTCGGGCTGTTTTTTTAAACCCAGGACTTGTTACCGTATTTAAAGAATAAAATGCACTTTCAATTCCTAGATTTCTTGCTTGATACATCGCATTACCTAGCTCATCATATCCATAAAATATATAGGCTTCAGATCCAGCAGACTTTGCTTTCAGTAAGATAGATCGAAAATCATTGGTATTTGAGTATCCATCAATAGCGACAATTTTTGTGTTACTGTTTAACTCAAGATAGTTTTTTGTAGATTTATAGAGGATGCCCATAAAAGGATCTCCATCATAATAAATTACACTCACCTTTGGGACATTATGACTGATTATTGCTTTTGCAATAACTTCTCCCATATCTTCTGTGCTTTTACTTATGCAAAAAATGTTTTTTGAATTGATTTTTGCAATCTCTTCATCGCAGTCAAGTGTATCAATGGTTATGATATTGTCCTTGGTAATGTTGTCTTTTAGTGCAAATAACCCACCATATGTGAGAAAAATCAAAGCATCAACTTTGTCAATTCCACTTAGTTTCGAATAACTAGAAAATGATTTTGAAGTGACATATTGATCGTCTTCTACAAATAGCTGAATGTCGATCCCCAGAGCTTTTTCTTCTTCAATCGCAATTTGAATAGCAGGAAGAGCATCCACTCCCAATACTGCAGCGTTATTACTAAGAGGGCCAATGAAGCCAAGTTTTAAATCAGGTTCAGCATGCACAAAGTGAGTGTAGAAACTTATAACAAAAAATAAAATAAATGCAGATAATGACTTCATGATCCCCTTGATTGAATAGTGTTTCGTAAATCCCTTAAAGGATAGTATTTTTATTTGGCAATTTGTAAACATTGATAAGTTCAATTCACTAAGTACCACCCTATTAAGGAAGGCTCACTCTTCTTCTTTAGTAATTACTTCAACTCCTCTAACCTTCAATTTATCAATTGATAAATTGCTGGAACACCATACACCTCCCTATCTGCACTGAGTGTAAAATCTCCTATTGCTCCCTTATACTTTCCCACATTAGAACACATTCTTAGAGACAAAACCTGCTCGTTCTCAAGTGCGATATATATCATATCTGGCAAGAGGCCTGAAAAAATTGCGCTAATGAAAATTTTTACGCTATTGTCGAACTATTTTGGGACAGCCTCTTTAGCGCAGCCAGATACAAATATACCCCACATAAGATTGGCAGAGGGCCGCCAGGCCCTTCAAAAAAGGAGATATAATGGTTATACGCCCTTTCTTGACACCCTACGGGTGGCTGGTATCCTAATCGTTCACTATATGCGTATCCACTCGGCCTGAGCTCGTCGCAGGCTGGTTCGCCTTCGGCTCACATACCCCAACTTGATTTTCCTTACTGAAAACCAAATCATTTAGGGCATATCTGTCGTTTTAGCTCTTATCCTCCTTGAAATTACACTCGAAGCCTTTACCCGATGGAAACGGGGCTTTGAGGACAATAAAAAGATACACCAAGCCACAAACAATAAAACTAATTAACGCCCCTGGTCCCAACATATACATATGAAATGCCACCAAAAAATGGGCGCCATTTGACGTTGGTAAATCCTGCCTCCTTTAACAAATCACAAAAATCCTCCCCACAAGGGAATCTGGCCGATGTCTCAGGTAGATACTCATAGGCACTCTTATTACCGGAAATCAGGGCTCCAAGCTTTGGCATTATAAATTTCGAGTACAGCTCAAAAAATGGCCTTACGACAGGATTCGAAGGAGTACCAAACTCAAGCACTACTAACTTACCCCCAGCACGAAGCACCCTCTTCATCTCTTTTAGACCCTCAATTGGCCTGTCAACATTCCTGATACCAAATCCAATCGTACAAACATCAAAGCTTAACTCATTAAATGGTAAAGACTCAGCATCTCCCTGAATAAAATGAATCGGGGAAGAAAGAGCTGCTCCTTGATTATTGATTAAATCTGAAAACTTCAAACTTGCAAGCTCAAGCATGGGAAATACAAAATCAACTCCGATAATTTGGCTCTCCACATGAAGAACCTGAAGTAGTGCTTTGCAAAAATCACCTGTGCCACAACATACATCAAGTGCACTTGCCGGATGCTTTCCGTGAATACCAGCAAATCTCAAGGCACTTTTTCTCCACAAGCGATGAACACCAAAACTCAAGGCGTCATTAGCCCGATCATATGAACGGGCAATTGAAGAGAACATGTCATGAACGGCTTTACTCATCTGATAAAACTTGATTAAAGGCAAATACGAATAAATAATTTAACTTTCCAAAAAGTCTTTTCCAAAGTAACACGATAATTGAAATTCTTAAACCCGTGGTTGTTTTTAGGCAAAATTAATGTCTTTTAGAAAAATTCTTAAAAAAAGATACAAAAAAAAGATCCCGCAAAACCCAACAAGCGGAAATAATGAATTTTTCGACACCTCGCATTCAAATAATGGTTCTCATGATTTAAATTACACTAATAGCCCTAATACCAGCTCAACACCAGCCTATTCCAGAAAAAGCCTTATGCAAGTTTTATATGGTGGACATGGATATGGACTTTCCAGATTAAGTACATGGCTTCCCCTGTTCCTTGGAGCATGGCTTGTTTCAGGTATAGTACTAAACAACATCAGCCTTTTGTCATTGGTAATACTTCCTCTTCTTCTAATTTCAACTTATGGGAAACTTGTTCGAGAACAAAATCTTCCATATCAAAGAGAGATGAAACTGGTAATATTTGCAATTATCATCATTACCTGTCTTTTTATAAACGACTGGTATAATTCTTTTCCTATTGCTGTCCTTGCGCTCATTTCTTCTATCCTTCTTTTTGTTCTTGAGGAGTTAAAAGTTACCAGCACCAGAAGCGCCGTTCTTAGAGCTCTTAGTCAAAGCATACTACCAGCACTCCTTTCGCAAATCGGCATTATGAGCCAGACCAGCACTGAAAATAAGGTACTTTATCTGGGATATTTAATCATTGGGTTTGTTCCGGGGACAATACTTGGTGCAAGAGAATTAATACTTTCTTATGAAATATTCCAAAAATCTGGATGGACACTTGCAGGAAAAGAATTTCAACCAAAACAGTCCGGTAAAATAAAAACCGAAGACCATGAAAAGGTTAAGTTCAGACCGGGAGGATACACAAGACTTGTTCTTGCATTTATTCTCACAGGCCCAATATTACCATCACTACTGCTTCCTTTCTCAATACTTCCAGAAACTTTCCTTCTGTCTTCACTGATATTTGTTATATTCCCTAAACTAGCAGAAACGATACAGGAACGTCCAGACAGTTACTCTCTGGTAGCAATTCACCTTGCAAATATTGCCGCCGGACTTTCAGTCCTCATGTTTATAGCAGGACTCCTTGCTAAGTGGCTGTGACGCAGATTTTAATTGGAGTTTTTTAAAAACTTACTTCCCCAAAATAGTATTAAGATATTCGAAGCTGTAAATCCCGGTATCATGGCCATCGCCCCACTTGATGCCAATTGCATAGTTGCCGAGGGTCCAGACTTTCCTTAGGTCATAATAATTACCTTCGGGACCGGACACTACTTTAAGGAGAGAACGTCCAGAAGATGTTGGAGCACCAAGAGGCTTATCATGGCTCTTGTCGCCACGCTTTTGAAGGCATCCGGCACACGGACAGTTGTCTCTTAAAAGGGAGCTAGAGAACTCCACTACACGAAAGTCCGGTTGATATGTAATTCGCAAACCAGCTCCCTCAGCATCACCATTTGAACCTTCAAGAATTCGCTCAATTTTAGAGGGCTTTGAGGTAATAATATTTTTCATTGTAAGAGCAGGCATTATAAAAAAAATTAAAGACAACGCTCAAGTGTATAGTCAAGAAGTGAAAATAACTGAGATCTGACTTTAACATCCAGAGAACCATCTTCAAGAGAAAGAAGTGCATTAGTTGCGCGTCCTGCAAAATCCTTTGCCTGAAGACGGGCTTTTTCAATTACTGGAGAACGAGACAAATAAGCGAGGACTTTCTTTATCTCTTCCTCACTTTGTTCTCTGGAAAAGAAATCTGAGGCCATTTTTGGCTCCTCCTGAAGCCAGATAAGATTTACCAATGAAGGGGTTTTTTGACGAATATCTGTTCCTGCAGGCTTTCCCAAAAGATCCTCATCGGCGGTTATGTCAAGAATATCATCAATCATTTGAAAAGCTATTCCAGCATATCTTCCGAATACCCTTAACTTGGATATTTCTGACTCATCTGCCCCTGCTAGATAAGCCCCCACTACTGAAGCTAGGGCAAAAAGAGACGCTGTTTTTTTTTCTACAACATCAATGTAAACCTCAAGTGGTGGGACTTTGGCCAGATCTATAATTCCTTCCGTAACTTCTCCTTCTGTAAGAGAAATACATGCTTTTTCTGTTTCTTTGATAACAAAGTCGTCCAGCATGGCACAAATTCCGAATGCCCTTACCAGTAAAAAATCTCCGGTAAGAAGAGTAGCCGTAAGTCCATATTGAGAATACGCAGATGGCTTACTTCGCCTGAGTGGACTCTGGTCAATTATGTCATCATGAAGCAAGGTCGCCATGTGAATAAGCTCAATTCCGGCTGCTGCATCAACAAGACTTTTGCTTGGTTCTTTCATTCCAAAAAGCTGAGCGGCAAGTATGGTAAGAAGTGGTCTCATCCTCTTTCCACCCATATCCAGAAGATAGGTGCTGATATCAGTTAACACCTGAGCCTCAGAAGCCAGTGTCTCCCTGATCCTGTTTTCAATTTGTCTTAAACCTGGAGCACCTGCCATAAAAGCTGCTTTAACAGACAACTTCAACAAACCAAGTCGATCCTGTTTTAATATTGAACCTGGTGCAGTTTTTAATGCAGATGTTGATTCTTCGTTCATAATTAACAGCCAAAATAAAATAAATCAGAATTACTACACGGTACCATACATGATTAAAAGTCAGGAAAACAATTTAACAAGCTAATCAGAATCCATAGAGGCCTTCTTGGGAGGTTTTCCGATAATCAGTACAAATTCTCCTTTAACAGCAGATTTTTCTAGCAAATGTTGAAGAACTTGACGAGCAGTGCCGGTAAAAATATCCTCATATATCTTTGAAATCTCCCTTGCTGAGCAAATAAGTTGCCTTGGGCATAATTTATCGAGTAATTGAAGGGTCTTTTCAATGCGATGGGGACTTTCATAACAGACAAGAGTGACGTTAAGAGAAAGAGCTTCAAGAAGAACCCGTTCCTTTTTTGCTCCTTTTTGTGGAAGAAAGCCGAGAAACATGTACTGATCAGTTTCAAGGCCAGATGCAGAAAGTGCCGCAGTTGCGGCTGATGGTCCAGGAACAGGGGATACCCGAATTCCTGCGTCCACAGCCGCCTTAACAAGCCTGTATCCGGGATCGCTTATCAGCGGAGTTCCCGCATCGCTTACCAAAGCCACTGATTCACCAGCCTGAAGGCGCCCTAAAACCTGTTCTGATTTGGCCCTTTCATTATGCTCATGATAACTCTCCGCAGGGGTCTTGATATCATAGGCTGAACGTAATCTACCGAAAGTACGTGTATCCTCAGCACAAATCAAATCTACTTCCTTTAGAACCCTTATAGCTCTAAGGGTTATATCCTCCAGATTACCAATTGGAAGGGCAACAACATAAAGAATACCTGCAGATGAATTATTAGTCATACAAACCCCACCCTAAATAACATGATCTAAAACACGAGAATCCTGTAGCATAAGGACCATGACTTTGATCATTTCTTTTATTCATTTCTTTATTTGTACTATTGGCAGCCAAGGACATTCTATTTTAAACTTGATAATCTGCCGAGCAGGGTGATGACAAAATCACCCTACATTGTTTGACTGATTACATCAATCTAGGAATTAAGGATTTAGAAGTGCCGACTGATACAAGTAATAATATCGAATTCGCCCCCGCCCTGGAACCAGATACCCGAATAAAAGTACTGGAAGCCCTGAAACAACTGAAGCTTGAGAACGAAGTTTCAAAAATCAGTCTTGTATATGGAGACCTCTCACCACGACGCTATTTCAGAGCTCACTTTAAAAACCAGTGCTTGATGACCGATATAACCTCTGGAGTGAAAAAACATCAAAAAACCATTATCATAATGTATTTTGACTCCGTGAACCCTCCTGAAGCAAACCCTGCGGGTATGGACCAATCCAGATTATCTACCAGTGATGAGAAACTGAAAACGTCATTATCCAGCTTTTCTGCATATGAGTGCTTAAGCAATTTCTTTACAAAGCACAACATATCAGTGCCATGTGTTTATCTTTTTGCCGAGAACCTCTCTATAATACTTCAGGAAGACCTAGGCCAAACCCCTCTCATTTCGCTCGCTGAGAACAAATCACAAAACCTCAAATCATATTATGAGAACGCCATTTCTTATATTAAAAAATTTCAGAACATAAAAGACGAAAGCTGTTTCGCATTTCAGCGTGGATTTGACCAAGTGGTTTATCTGAGAGAGATGATGGAGTGCGCTGATTATTTTCTTCCTGAATTTATAAATAAAAGAGAGGTCGAAAAGGCAAAAAACTTTTTCCTGACCCTGGCAGATGAACTGGTTCAATTTCCCAAGGTGCTGGTTCACAGGGATTTTCATTCATGGAATCTCATGATTGATCCGGAAGGATCTCTCAGAATTATAGATTTCCAGGATGCCCTTATTGGCACCCGATCCTATGATCTTGTTGCTCTGGTACATGAAAGGGATATTGATCAAATACTCGGAGAAAAGCTAGTCAAAGACCTTGAAAAACTTTTTTTTAGCACCTTTAACAATGAACATCTCGAACATTATGAATATCCAAGAGCGATGCTTCAACGTGATTTAAAGGTAGTCGGACGCTTTGCAAAGGTAGCAAAAACACGTGGGCTGGTATCATACACGAAATGGATTCCGGGAACTGCAAAAAGAATTCTAAAAACGCTCGAAATCATAGCTGATGACAACAACACTTACGGTGAACTGCATGACATCTTTTCAAAAGCACTCCAGAAATTCCATTATATGAAAGATGCAGCTCAAAATAGTAATTTTATTTCAGACTCAAATGAATAATAAGGGACTCATGGAAGCATTCTTACTTGCTGCGGGTCTCGGAACTAGACTCCGTCCCCTAACCGAGAATCTACCAAAACCCTTGATCGATGTTGCAGGGAAACCCCTAATTGAGTGGAATCTCCAACTACTTTCCATGATTGGAATTAGTAGAGTAGTAATAAACACTCATTACCTTCATGACAAACTCAATAAATACATCAGGGACAATAAAAACAAATGGAACCTTGAAATCATTATCAGCCATGAACCAGAGCTTCTGGATACTGGTGGAGGATTGAAACAGGCACTGACAAAACTTCAATCTGACAATATTATCATATGGAACAGCGATATCATTTTGGATCCTGTTTTTATAGGAGGATTATCCGGTTCAAATTCGGAAAGCGAGTTTTCAAGATTCCTTAAACTTTCAAATGATACAGATAAGCAGGCATCCGTAACTATTCTTACAAGAAATACTTCCCAAAAAGAGATGGAGCAATTTGGGAGCCTTGGGCTCTCAGCAGATGGCAGGGTAGTTGAATTTCTGGGGATTAAATATGGAAAAGAAGATATCTTTGAGCGGGTTATTTTTCTAGGAATAAGCATAATCAAAAGGGAGATTTCACACTTTTTCCCCAAAAATACTAAGGTATTCAGCAGCACAAGAGACATCTACCCTCAAATACTACAAAAATATGCCGACAAAAAAAGTGGTGGGATCTGGGCTACCAAGCTCACCTCTTACTGGAATGACGTTGGTACGATCGAAAGGCTGGAGGATGCATCTAAATACATGAGAGAGATAAGTCGTCTAGCTTGACAACAGCCATAAACAGGGAAATCCAATGGGACCGATTAATATTTCTATAATTTATCAGTGGTGCGATATATAAAAATGAGTGATAATGGGGGATTTTCCCGAATCAATATAACCGCTTAAAATGACAATGAAAAATTTTAAAGGCAAAAATCTTTTTAGCTTGTTTTCAGTATCATCTCTGATACTTTTCGCATGCCTCCTGTTTTCATTTGTCGTCCTAGCAGCAGATCGCTCAAACGACAAACGAACCTCCCAAAGACTTTACCTGCCCGGAAACGAACCAAGTAAAATACCCGGCTTCTCTGAAAAATCATTTTCAAAAAGAGCACGGCTTGATCATAACAATCAAACTTTAAATGCAAATTCTTTAAACAATTCACCAGCAAGTCGTGGGAAAAAGCGAAAAGGAGATAAAAATTCTCCTGTTATTGAGAAAGGAAGGGAGCTTGACAACACATCCTCCAACCCTGCCTCATTGGTTCCAAAACAACCCGTTTTGGCTTCTCTTGAATCTTTATCTGCACATGAAAATACAAGTGAAAATAAATCAGACAATCTATCGGGTGATATTACAATTCATGAGGGCGCTCCAACTACTGAAAAAATCGAGGAGCTATCATCACTTGCCAGAATGTTGGTAAGCAGCACTCAAAGCAATAGAAGAGATGGAACAGATTCGTACAAAAACGATCAATTTATTAACCACATCGGCCCTTTTCTAAACAAATCCGGGGACAGGTATTTTGAACGCACCAACAACGGGAACACTGCTTATTTGACCCTGAATGTTGATTTGCAGGAATATGCCACTGATCTCTTAAAGAATTACAAGGTTCCTTGGGGCGCCCTTGTTGCTATTAACCCTTCAACTGGTCGAGTTCTTGCAATGGCCGGTCATTCTGAAACCGAACCCATGCGTAGTCAAAAGCTTGTTGCGGAAAATACTTTTCCGGCAGCTTCTCTCTTTAAAATAATAACTGCTGCTGCTGCTGTTGAAACTTCTGGACTGGTTGGCAACACTCCAATTAGATATCGTGGCGGGACATATTCGCTCGACAAGCACAACTATCTTCCAAACTCTGCTGCCGGCAAACAGGAAATGACACTTGGCACAGCCCTCGCAAAATCCTGCAATCCAGCTTTTGCAAGAGTGGCATTAAATAACCTTAGCGTTGATATAATAACCCAATACGCCCACAATTTCGGCTTTTACAAGCAGCTTGCCGCCGATTTTCCAGTCTCCTCAAGCACACTCTATACTGCACCAGACAGCTATAGTTTGGCGAGAACTGCTGCCGGCTTTGGTGAGGCTTTAATTAGTCCTGTTCATGCTGCAGCAATGATTGCTGCTGTTGGAAATCGTGGTTTAATGATGCGCCCCTATATTGTAGATTCGATCAAGGACAAAAGCGGCCTTTTAAAGATGAGAAACGAACCAAAGGCTTACGAACAGGTAATCCTCGAAAGCACTGCTCAAGAACTGATCGCTATGATGGAATCCACCACCACAGAAGGAACTGGTCGAAAGCAGTTTCATAGCGCTTCACACAAGCTGAAACAGATACCAATTGCCAGTAAAACCGGAACACTCACTGGTACTAATCCAAAAGGCAGAAACTATTGGTTTGTTGCAGTTGCACCGTCAGACAACCCATCCGTAGCCCTTGCTGCCCTTGTGGTAGATGATGGTACTGCACGAGTAAATGGAGTAGGAATTGGCAGAAAATTTCTTGAAAAATATTTTGATACTGGTGCGCATCATTACGAACCAGCGACACGTCCCGTAATAAGAGCAAGCGTTGCCAAAAGAAAGTCTCCAAGAAAAAGCAATGCTAACTTAAAGACCTCAAAAAGCAGATCAATTTCCAATCTCAAAGCAAAAAATAAAAAAAGAAGATAAAATGTTACCTTCCAGTAAAGGTTCAGAAGAAAAATATTTTGCAACTCGTTATTTCAAATTAATACCAAATGCAGTCCTTGCTTTTTTCATGATATGCTTGTTTATGGCTCCAAAATGTTTTGCAGAAAACCCGACAAAACACAATCCTGGGGCGAAGCTTGAGCTTGGAGATGAGTACAAGGAACACTCAAGGCCAAGCTCTTCCGGTAACTCTTCTTCCGGCAAGGTAAATTCCAACCAAAAAAAAGACAGAAATCTCCTTGTTTCAGGTCTTTTATATATTCCAAATCGCCTGCTTGATATCCTGGATATTTTTCGAGTTGATGTTGGAGTTGGTCCTGCAGTTGGAGCCGTGGCACGAATAACTCCGCATGGGCAGGTTGGTGCAAGATTAATGATGCCTCTTTCATTACGACTTGGACTTCGAGGAAGAAAGTCACCAGTTTTTATCGAGCATACCAGTGAAATGGGAGTAGGCCCACTTTATCTTGATTCGCCTCAACGCGAACCAACCCCTCTTGAGATTGGAATCGGAGCAGATCTTCTGATATTCGGTGCTTACTTTGGTATCAGCATTGACAGCATTTTTGATGCCATTACAGGATTTGCGGGCTTTGATATCTCAGAAGATGATCTTTAAAAGATTATTATCAGGGTATAGGATTTCACTAAAATGGCATATCTACCAGGATCATTAACATCAAAATGCGAGCTAACTGGTGAAGAATTTGGGGTCAGCCCTGGGGAGATCTCTTTCTCAAAAGAAAAAAACCTTCCACCTCCTCGAAGAAGTGAATCTGAAAGATTGAGATCCCTTCTTGCATTTGTACCAGATTTGGACTGGATTAGAAATCAGCAATGGCGCTCTTTCTATCAGACATCATCCACAATCGATAGCGATTATCGTCCCCTTCCCCCATTTTACTTTTCTTCTGATAACTTTACACCCATACTCGGAACTCGGGAAAATGAAAAAATAAATCTGTCGAACGACAATGCCCAGAATGAAAGATCGTTTATTGAAAAATTTTATTCCCTTTATGAAAATTATGTTCGGCAGCTTGAAAAAAATGACGCAACTCCTCCATTCAATCCATTTAATCTTTTCCTGTGTCAGAATATTAATCATTCAGCTGAATGTATAGCCTGTTCCAGCCTGACTGAATGTTATGATTGTCTTTTTTGTTCAGATTCTATCAATCTTTATTTTTCAAGAGACTCTCATAATTGTAACAACTCATACTTTTTAGAATCTTGCACAAATTGTTCAAATTGTCTTTTTTGCTCCTTTCTGAATGGCAAAAGTTACCATATCTTTAATGAGCCAGTTTCTAAAGATGAGTATCAACAAGCTCTTGCATCGCTTCATTTAGGATCAGCGGTTCGACTTGAATCGGCAAGAGAAAGATTTGAAATGTTTTTAATTCAAAGACCACTTCCTTCGCAATCATCAATCAATTCAGTTTCCAGTACAGGTAATTATTTCAATAACTGTAAAAACTCCCGTGAAATTCTATTATCAATGGGATTAATTAATTCAGAGGTTTCTTTGTTCTCATCCGGAAAAATTGAAAATTCATTTTCCCTCACTTGCTGCAATAATCATATCTTGGAATGTTCTCTGTGTGCTCTCGCAAATGGACATCTTGAGCGCTGCATAACAACTTTTTCATGCATAGGGAATCTATCCAGTGTTGAATACTCAATTGCCTGTGAAGATTCCGCCAACCTCTTTGGATGCGTTGGTTTAAGGGGAAAAGAATTTTGTATTTTAAACATTCAATACAACAAATCAGATTTTTTTAACATTCGATCTCATATTATTTCAGAATTACAATCAACTGGTCATTATGGAAGTTTTTTTCCGGCTCGATTTTCTCCAGTTCCATATAACGCTTCGCTTGCTGGAATACTTTTCCCCCTTGGAAAAGTACAGGCGCAAATGTTTGGTTACATCTGGGACGATCAGCGAGAAAAATCTGAAAATCTGATAAAAAAATATTTAAAAAATAATGAAGATGCGCGCTTTTCCCAAGGAGAAACACCCCCAGACAGCTCAAAATATTTATGTGAGATTAGTGGTACCGAGTTTGAAATATGCGCTGAGGAACGATCAATATGTGAACATCTCGGAGTAGCCTTACCAGCTCGAAGCCCACAGCAACGATTTTATGAGCGCTTAAAAAGCCTACAACTTGGCCGGAAACGCTTTTCAAAATGCCCCATAACTAACGAGATATTTTCAACCTGGTATCAGGGCCCTAGGCCCTTGCTTTCTCGCGAGGGGTTTGCCAAAGTATGTGGTCAAAGATAATGTTCTCTTTTGCACTTTAATGAATATTTTATAATGTTTCCCTTCTTCAAAAATCTTTTCTTCCAGTTGTCTGATTTTTTTCCATAAGCTCTATGAACCTTTATTCAATTTTGAGATTCGTTCCACTTCATCTGCTTAGCAGGATAAGTGGCATTCTTGCCTCGGTGACACTTCCAGTTAAACTCAGAAAACCCTTATACACTCTGTTTGGGCGCATATACGGAGTTCGGTTTCACGAAGTTGAAAACAAACTTGAAGACTATTCCCGGTTTGTTGATTTTTTTACAAGAAATCTAATTGCTGATGCCAGGTCGATAGAAAATGGAACTTCAATTTTAAGTCCGGTAGATGGAAGAGTTCTTGAATACGGCAACATCAATAACTCCGAGTTGATTCAGGCAAAGGGAATTACCTACACAACCCATGATCTTATTTCAGATAAACAGTTGGTTAACAGGTTCGAGCATGGCTCATATGCAACTTTTTATCTTGCCCCTGGAGATTATCACCACATTCACTCGCCCGTTACTGGATCACTTTTAAAAAGAGTGTATATTCCTGGTGCTCTTTTTCCGGTCAGCCTTGGTGCTGTAAAAAACATTCCTTCTCTATACTGCTCTAATGAACGTGTAATAAGCTGGATTTCGGCAACAGATGAAGATTGGCTAGTAATTTTTGTTGGCGCAACAAATGTTGGATCTATTGGACTTTCCTATGAGCCCGAATTCAGACAACAACAAGGTAAAGCAAGATACCAAAGCCAGTTCTCACGAAAGTTAGGGGGAGACGTTTTAGTTAAAGAATACTCTGATAAACCTATACCGATTTATAGGGGTGAGCGTATAGGGACTTTTTATTTGGGCTCAACTGTTATTATTATAAGTAGCAGAAAAATTTCCTGGATTGATTCTTTAACCTCCGGATCAAGGGTTTTTTACGGAACAAGGATTGGAGACAAGGCGACTGTTTAAGCCAAAAGGATTTAACAAATGACTCTAGTTTTTAAAATTGGAAGCAGGCAAAGCGAACTTGCACTTCGCCAAAGTAATCTTGTTGTTTCGGGTATTAACAATCTTTTGTCTTTATCCAGTGAAAATGTTAACCATAAAAGTTTCGAAATAATTCCTATGGCAGTAACCGGGGACATAAGGCGTGACTCGATGAACCTTAATGTCCAGGACAAAAAACAGTGGGTAATTGAACTTGAGCAAAAAATTATTGCCGGGGAAATAGATTGCGCTATTCATTCCGCAAAAGACGTGCCTCTTATGATTGAAAACGGAACTTCAATAATAACTGTTCTCCCTAGAAATATGAGTCACGATGTTCTTCTTTATAAAGAAGATTCAAAGCCACCATGTCCTAACTCTCCACTTCCGATGTTACGACCAGGAGCGACAATAGGAACTTCGAGCAAGAGAAGACGAAGTCAACTACTAAAACTAAGACCCGATTTATGCATAAAACTGTTTCGTGGCAACATAACAACCCGCGTTGAAAAATTTAAATCCTCTAACGAATTTGATGCTATTGTTCTTGCGGCTGCCGGATTGAACAGGCTTGATATTGCAAAAGAACTGAGTTGGCATATATTTTCAGAAACGGAAATGGTACCTGCAGTTGGACAGGGCACTTTACTTGCCCAATATCGCTCAAATGACATTGTCACAAGGCAATTACTTGAGTCCCTATCTAATAAGTTCACCGAAGCAGAGTATACTGCCGAACGATCCTGTATTCACTTCCTTGGGGCGGATTGTCACTCAAATCTTGGTGTTTACGCCAAAATTGACAAGGAGAATATTAACATTCATGCCCGTGTATTATCCGATGATGGACAGGCATGTATCGAAGCTTCAATTGATTCTCAATTTCACATGAACTCAGAGTCAATTAACCACGCTATAAGCATTGGGATTGAACTTGGCAAGTTATTACTTGATCGTGGGGCGGGTAGTTTAATTTAACCTGCATTATTCATGATCCTCCTACGGCTTAACCCTCACATCAAAACTATCGTTTGGATCAAGTACAACAGCAGGTCCTGGATATTTTCCCTGCATTGGGCTTCTCCCTGCCGCAACTGAACGAGAAGGAGTAGAGGTCGGAATTGGGTTTGAGTTTGTTGTAGGAGGAAGGGGTTTTGTTCCTGTTTGAGTAGACGCCCCTTGTTGCGTGGGAGAAGGTGGTGTGGCCTTAGCTTGAAAACCGCCGGGGAAATTATTCCCGGAAGAATTCTTCATTGAATAGACAGTCATCTGAAGTCGCTGAAGACGATCACTTGCTGGTGGGTGCGTTGAAAAGAATGGCAAACTTGCACTAAATGCAGGATCGTTTACAGCTCTGGACCAAAATTCTATGGCAGCTTCTGGTGGATAGCCCGCTTTTTGCATAAGAAAAAGTCCGACTTCATCCGCCTCATGCTCCTTATCTCGAGTATATGGGTTTACAAGAATTCCTTGTCCAAGCTCACGTGTAAGTGCAGCTGCAACCTCAGCAACAATATCAGAGCCATATGCACCACGAGTAGCAATGGTGCTCCCAACAGCAGCTGCCATGGCTGTTACCTCAATTAAAACCTGAGTCCAGGATTCCTCCTCTGTAGGTTCTGTATGCTGCAAAAGCACATGAGCCATTTCATGTGCAAGAACTGCGGATAACTCCGCCTCATTTCTTGTAGAATCAATAATACCAGTCCAGACAAATATGTGATTTCCGCGAGTTGCTGCCGCATTCTTGACTGTTCTATCCTTGAAAACATGCACATGCCATGGATAATTTGAAGCGCCTATGGAATCAACAATTTTTGCTACTATGTCATCTACTTCTGAGCGGCGCGGATGGTCATAATCAAGCTCATATTTAAGACTCAGTCCTCCAAGAATTTCATGCCCATACTGCTCATCGGCCTGACTTACCGGCTTTGGAGGTGGTATAACCCCTGGGGGAAGTGGTGGCCTGGATCCGGCCACTGAACATGAACAAATAAAAACTGCACTTATTAGAATAAAAAGAAGTTTTATTAATCTATCGTGGAAATTCAGAACTTTTAATATTCTATTTTGGAAAAAGACTCTTCGTAAAAGATATAGAAAATTGATGTGAACTAAAAACCGAAGCCGCCTCAAGCAGTTCACGAAATCTTCTAGTTTTTGCAAATTCCTCACGACTATCATCTATTCTGGTTTCTACTCCAGCTCTCACTGCGGATTTATAATCAGTTTCTAACTGAAACTCTATCTTTAATCTCCCACTTAAGGGAATAATACTTGGTAAAAGAATTAAAATCAGAGGGCTTCGGGTAACAAGCCGAATTGATAATGAGTCATCTGATTTTGCGGTTTCTAATATTTCGAGCACTCCCATTATAGCATCTGAAAGATCTGATCTCTCCGGGTTAAAATCAAATTCAATCACATTTTCTATGCTGATTAACGATGGCATATTTTCCGACAAGGCAGCAATGTTATTATCTGTCATATTCATAGTATTAAGCTATTCAATGGGTTACCCAGTTATTCTGATTTAACTATGTGATGACCTGTTTGTTTGATCAGGTTCAAGAAACTTAAAGTAAATTTTAGGCCTTAAAAAATTATTTTCAGAATGAATATTCGTTAGTTAGATAATTTAGTTTAATTTACTTGAACTAAGATACTTCTATCTTGTATAGTGCGAACTGTAAGGGAAGTAAAAGTTAAATGAAGTTGCTGTATGGCAGTCATTAACCACGAAAGGCCCCCAAAAAATAGGAGGTGCTATGAAAAGAGATCCGGAGAATTTTAATACACGAATAATCGATGATGCCCATCTTGATAATGGAACGTCAACCAAAGCCAAGGGCAAAAAATCTCAGAAACAATCTTCTCATGGTTTACCTCCAGAACCCGAAGCGACAAAATCCTCCAGTAATATGAAATCCGGGCATGGCGCAGGGAAACACAATGAATGGAAACATGACGCCCCAAGGCACCGTTCTTTTAGTGGCGAAGGCTATGCGGCCGGACTCTCTCATGTAATAACACTTAATACCTATCCAAATGGTATCTCATTAACACTTCATCGCATAAATGAAGTCGAGCAACATGAGGGATCATTCAGAGGATTAAGTGAAGAAGAAAACTATGCTCACACCCAGAACAGGCGTGACTCTTTTTTCCTTCGAACCAGGGAGACTCGAGACTTTGCAGTTCCAGAAGGCAAATTTCTTGTATACCGTGATAACATAAAGTTTGAACTTGAAGAGTTCTTTCGAGCTCTTAGCAAAAAGGGCATACTTAAAGAAACTGGAGTTTATCTTGGCGTTTTTACAGATCCATTCCACGGATTTCACAAAAAATTTGCCCAGACTATGGCGTGTCTTGATGTTATTGAACGCTTTCAGCCTGCAAAAGTCATTATTCAGTCCAGATCCAGAATGCTTCTCACTGCACTTCCACTTCTAAAGACAATGGGGAGCAGAGCTCACTGTGTAATACCTTTTGAAAGCAGGCTTGAGAAAAGTATTCAGCGGTATACTCCGGGCCAACCCAGACTTGAAGAAAGGCTTGTAACAGCTGCTGGACTTAGAGCTCAGGGAATTGAGGTTAATTTTGCCGTCACTCCCTTACTTCCGTATGGAAGTACAAGCGGAGACACCTGGAAGTTTGCTGAGCTTCTAGTGACTTATTCCGATAAGGTTCTTATGCAACCTCTCTGTCTTGGCGACAGGCACGAGGAAGCAATTTTAAGGAACCTTCCTCTTGCAAGCAAACTTGAAGCCGATGGAGAGCTCCGACTTTTAAGGCCAAATTGCCATGAAGAGCTTTGGAAAGCTATAAGCAAACTCTCTCCAGACCATCTTCTGTTAAGCGCGTTCAAAAAACAGGAACCACAACAGCTTGCACTGTTTGCGGCGTGATGTTCATGCTCCAGCTCGTGTAAATGCGCTGGAGCATTTTTTTTATTCAACTGATTGCATATGACGATCCTTTTACAGTTAAATTGATTTTTTTTTAAGAGAAGGATAGGCTTAAGGTTATTACTCTATACTTTCTGTTTGATCCTTAATGCAACCTTCGAAAGCAAATAACATTCTTCTCGTTCAGCTTGGTTTTCTTGGCGATGTTGTGCTTTCAACTCCCGTTATTGGTGCACTAAGAAAAATTTATCCTGAAGCAAAAATTGACTTTCTCTGTACAAAAGAATCAAGTGGACTGGTTTCAAATCATCCGGAATTAAATTCTGTTATCACCTACGATAAAAGAAAAAAGGAAAGAGGTTTTTTGGGGTTACTTAGAAAAGTTAAAGATCTCAGAAAAAATGAATACGACGCTGTATTTTCACTTCATAAATCTTACCGCACAGCATCACTTCTCTGGTTGTCTGGAATACCTAAACGGTTTGGGTTTAAAAAATCCTCTTTAAATTTTCTTTATACCCGAACAACCGAAAGACCAGAATCATCTCATGAAGTTGAAAGAAATCTTGCGATTCTTAAAAATATAGATATTGATCCTAATATTTTTATCGAACCGTTAAGAATAGGCATAAACACACAACTTCATGATCAGGCGAATGAACTTATAAAAAATCTTCCCGCTCTTAAAATAGCAATTGCACCAGGCAGCGTATGGAGAACAAAACGCTGGACAAAAGAAGGATTCTCAAAGATTTCCAAAGAACTTTTATCTTCAGGATTCGGCGTAGTGCTTATAGGAGGCCCAAGCGACATGGAATCTGGTGAATTTATCGAAAAATCTCTCTCTGAATATAACTTTAAAGATAGATTTATTAATACTATTGGCAAATATCCGCTTGATTATTCCTGCGCCTTAATAGATGCATGTGACGCTCTTGTTACAAATGATTCAGCTCCTCTTCATATTGGCTCTGCGCTAAATAAACCACTTGTCGCAATATTCTGTGCGACCGTACCAGCTCAAGGCTTTGGCCCCTGGATGGTTCAACATCAAATAGTGGAAAGAAAAGAACTTGGCTGCAGACCTTGCGGGTCTCACGGTGGGCATAAATGCCCACTTGGAACGGATGCCTGCCAGAAAGAAATTAGCCCCCAAGAAGTTTTAATCGCACTAAGATCTCTCATTGACAAAATAAAAGTAAATGACATCGCAATCAAGTAAGATCACAAAAGAACAAACTAATACTCTAAAATGCACTGAAAGTACCCTTGAAGCATCCTCACGGTACTATCAGGATCAGATTGGAATGTTCGAATGTGTTTATAATCCTAAAATTACAAAAGAAAATTTAAAAATACTACTTAACAACTGCAAAAGCACTACTTGCTCAGAGAATGCTAGCTCCTCTTCTGAAAATAGCGGGATTATCGACGCTGCTGCAACATCAACTGGAAGAAATAGGATACTGATCATTCCAACTTTCATTAACCTGAAAGAGGGATCTGGGTCTGATATAGATGCTGTCATCAGAAAAGGTCAACGAGGAGGTCTTCTTTCCAAACTAAACCGAAATTATTTTTTTACAAATCCCGTTACTTATCCTGAATCAACACGAATGTGGCAGGAATTCTACTTGCTGAATTTTTTAAGAGGTCGTGGAGTATGGGTACCAGAGCCCTTATTTGCTGCGGTTAAATCCCTGGCACCTGGAATTTATACTGGTTATCTTGGAACAATCCATCTTTCGGGAACCAAAAATTTTCTTGATATATTAACGGAAAACCCGCTTCCTTCTATTGACTCAATATGCAACACGGCCTTTCTTACGGGACGAGAAGCAAAAAAAGCTCTTTCTCTTGGAATTCTTCATTCTGATCTTCATATTGGAAATATTCTGGTAGGCAAAGGGAGTGTATACCTTATAGACTTTGACAAGTCGCACTTATCTATTCAAATTTCCAGGAATTGCGATATCAGCAAACAATTCGAAAAAACTGTGGCTAACATAAGTTTCATTGAAAAGGGTGAGAAGTCTCTCCTTAACAGATGGGTCAGAAGTGTTGAAAAAAGAGTTGTTTTAGCAGACATTAGAAGTGTGCTTATCAAAAGTTTCAAAGCAGGCCTTGAGACCTGATTTCATATTTAGAAGCAATCAAAAATTTTATGTCGACTTTTAATTCCACAAATCAAATACCAGAAAGAATTCTTATTATTCTCTTTGGAGCAATTGGAGATGTGGTAAGGGGAATCAGCCTTGCAACAAGAATAAAACGACACGCACCCAAATCTCATATTACATGGGCAGTAGAAAGAACTTCAAGTTCTCTTGTTTTGTCTCACCATTCCATTGATAAGGTTATTATATTCGATAAAAAGAAAGGCATTCGTGGATATCTATCCTTTATGAAGGAGTTAAGGAGTACTAACTTCGACGTTTGTCTTGATCTATCAAGACATTTAAAAGGTGGTATCACTTCCCTATTTTCCGGATCAAAATACCGAATTGGCTTTGCAAGAAAAAATTCAAGAGAAGGAAACTGGCTTTTCCAAAACGAGCACATTCAGGAAGTAGAACATTTCTCGGATAAAATTTATCATTATCAGAAATTTGCTGATGCGATTAATGTGCCAAGTGAAGACAAAATTGATTTTGAACTTGTTCCGCTTGATAGTGAACTTAAAAGAGTGGAAGAAATACTGATTAGTGCTTCGAGGGATTCCGAGGTCTCTGTTCCCTCTCCTGATAAAAGAGTCCTTTTTTTCATTGGTTCTACATGGGAAAGCCGAGAGTGGCCAAGTTCTCATTATGCGAATCTCGCACTGGCTTTATTCAGGGAGCTTGGTATGAGCTCAATAATAATTGGTGCCGGTAGCGATAAAAAAAGAGCTTTGGAAATAATGTCCGAAGCAAAAAGCCTTTATTCTTTATCCTCTCTCCCGTTTTCGGTAATTGATCTGACTGGAAAATCAAACCTGGTGGATCTTAAAGCACTTGCTCATGTTTCAAGGATCGCAGTGGGCTCTGATTCGGGCCCCATGCATATTGCCTCTGCCACAGGCCTTCCTGTTATTTCACTCTGGGGACCAACAAACCCGATGCGCTCAACCCCCTATGGAAACCTTAAGAATGCACTTCAATCCCCCGTTGGATGTGCCCCTTGTTACTTAAAAAAATGCCCCGGACTTGGTGGAATCTGCCTTAGCGGTATTACACCGGATGTGGTTATGATAAAGGTGAAAACGCTGGTTTCTGCAGAATGACTGGAAAGAGGAAATCTTAAAATGAAAAGCAATATTTACAAAACACTAATCATTATATTTTTATCAACAACTTTAACTTCCAAAATTAGCGCTGAGGACACAATTAAAATTGGAGTTTTGGCGTGCCTTTCTGGTGGCTGTGCCGAATGGGGAAATGCCACAAAAAATGGATTACAACTTGCGCTTGATAAAATTAACTCAAATGAAGGTGTGTTAAACAAAAAAATTGAACTTTTGTTTGAGGACACAAATGAAGCAACCGCCGCAATGCAAGCTGTAACTGCTTTTCGTTTATTAAATTCCAGGCATAAAATTAAGTTTTTCATAGGGCCAAGTTGGACACCTGCTGGTTTAGCATTAGCTCCAATAGCTGGAAAAATGGACGATGTAGTTATGATTTCTCCTTCATTAGGAGTTGCCGAGTTTAACGAATATGCTCCAAATTTGTTTAACACTATGATGCATTCAGAAACAGCCACGCAAAAGTTAGCAAATCTTGCTTTTGAACAAGGCTGGCGAAATGCTGGAGTATTCTCAAGTCAACAACCATGGGAAAACCTTCAAGGAAAGGTTTTTTCTGAAGAGTTTTCCAGACTAGGAGGCAAAATATCACTTTTAATTGAGCCCCTTCCTGATGTTGTTGACTTAAGAACTGAATGTTTAAAAATGATTTCTTCAAAACCTGATGTCATTTTTTTGGCAAATTTAAATCAGGAAGGAATCGCTGCCAAAAGACTACGAGCATTAAACTATAAAGGACCATTTTTTTCGGCCCTTATTGATCAGACCAGAATTAACGAAGCAAATGGTGCCCTCGAAGGAGCTATTTCTGCACAGAGTCCGGAATCAGAACCAGAATTCGTTGATCAATATATTGCCAAATATGGGTTTAAGCCTACAAGTTCAGCCGACACGGCACATGACGCATTAATTGCTCTTTCTAAAGCAATTGCCTTAACTAATTCAACAGATCCGATTAGAGTTAGAGAAAACTTGCAAAAAGTTCAGTTTGATGGCGCTTCTGGAAAGGTTTTATTTGATCATAAGGGTGGTGTTATCAGAGAGCCTTTTATTGTCAAAGTTGAAAACAATCAGCTAGTGCCAGTAGAAGATTAAAACCAATCCCAAGGCTTCACTCCATTCACCTTGCATGACTCAATCAGTGTAAAAGCAATAGCGACATACTTTGCCCCGATCTCAAACCAGAAAAACAACCAGTTTTTCCTTCCCATAGCGTTAGCGTAACGCGTGAGGCGTATATAGTTAACTATATTCACTATATGCGTATCCACTCGGCCTGAGCTCGTCGCAGGCTGGTTCGCCTTCGGCTCACAATATACTGAACGCCTATGGGGGTCTATGCAAATACGGAAAACCAAACTACGTTCAGTATATTCTCTGCTATTAATATAAATTAGTACATGATATCAAGAGTCATGAATTTTACATATGTTGGGCCGCATTTATGGATAATACACTTGGGGATATTCCCGCTTACGATTCTGAAGAAATGATAAAAATCTTAAAAAGCCTAAGTATTGAAGAAAGAGCTGTAAGGTTTTTTAACTTTTTAAACTTCGTCAGAGAGCTTCAATGGGCGGGTATTCAAATGAGAAATCCGGGTCTTTCCAAGGAAGGGGTAGATCGTAAGTTTAGAGACGAAATGTTTAAGCTTTATTCGAGTGATATTAACGATGAATGATATTAGTCAAGCCATTTGTGATCTTGTTTCGATCTTAGATAAATTCAATATTCGTTACTTTATTGGGGGATCTCTTAGTAGCAGTTTAAACGGTATTTTTCGTTCCACCAATGACATTGATGTAGTATTAGAAAATTCAATAAATGATCTGGTTGTAAAGGAACTGGAAGAAAAATTTCTCGTAGATGCAACGAAGCTTAGGGAAAGTCATTCGAGAAATCGGGCTTTTAATATTTTTCATGAAAACACAGCTTTAAAATTCGACTTGTTTCCTGCGTATAATGATTTTCACGCCTCACAGTTAGATCGTGCTATCTCTGTAAAGCTCCCATCTGCTCTTTGTGCGTTTAGAGTAGCTAGCCCGGAGGATATAATTTTGGCGAAATTAGTTTGGATATCTAAAGCACCTTCTGAGAGACAGTTATCAGACATTAAAGGCGTTTTGAATACCAATCGGGATAGTATAGACTTTGACTACTTGAATAGTTGGGCGGAAAAATTAAAGATTGGTGCTCAGCTTAAAGAAATTGTCGCGGGAGAAGTATAAATCCTATGTATATTCCATCAGGAAAAAATTACTGGGGATTTCATGTTTTACTACTTGTATTTTAAAATGTACTTTCTCGATCCTTATCAAAATTCGGATCTGTCTGTCGTCTTTTTTCTGCTGCATATTTTACGCATCTCTTTTGTTGAGCATGAGTCCTGCAGTGCTTTTCAAGATAAGGCTCTTTAGGTTTTGGGGGAGGAAGGGGACGGCATCTGGAGCTGTCAGGATTATGCTTGCAATAAGCCATTTTTCTTTTGGCAAGACGCTTTTTCATTTCACGACGATAGGTGCACCTTTCATGGTGCGGGTTAACTGCACAAAGCTCCTCTAGCGGATCAACAAAATCTTTCTTATGGCGCTTAATAGCATCACAACGAAAATCATGAGGCTTGTTCTCGCAATACTTCCTGAGACTTCTTTCCTCCTTTTCAAGTGTTTCAATTTGCTCACGACAATGATCCGAATCCCCCATTGACCTGCACTCCTTGATCAATTGCTTGATCTGCTCACGATGAGTAAGAAGCGGGTTAACTCGGACATTTGGAGCCTCAGCCACAAGTACATCAGATAATAAAATCTGAAGTACAAGAAAGCAAAACGCTTGAGCTAAAATAAAAACACTAAACCTCATAAATTTCCTTACCTGCTCCTGTTCCTTGAGCCACCCGACCAACCCAACTCTCGACCCCTTACTCCTCCAGCTTTCTTCCCTCTTCTGGTTTTTCTGAGCTCACTCTGAACTTCCGCCTGACTTGAAACACGTTCTTTTTTGGGCTCTTTGCTCTTTACCAATACCCCATCCCTTTTAAAACTCTTTCTCTCTCCAGGAACCCCCTCATAATATTCAACCACTTCCTGCACCTCTCCGGTTCTGTAAAACTGTGTCCATGTACCGTGTCTTTTTCCGCGCGAATATTCCCCCTGAAGCCTTTTGTTTCCATTTAAATAAAAAGCAGTATAGTCACCTTCAAGACGGGACTCCTCTCCCAATTGCTGCCTGCAAAATGTAAGAGTAGTTCCGGGTGGACCTGCACCCACACGCTCAGTTCCTTCAGGACAAACATGGCGATACCTTTTACCAATTACACCGGGCTTGGGTTTGTCATTCTCAGCAGATAATGAAGAAGAAAATATACAAAATAAAAAAAATACTGTTATCAATAAGCCCCAAGATCCGAATAGAGCCTGAAATTGCGCCTGAAGTTCTCTATATAAGATTACTCTTTCCATACCCACTGTTATGAAATACATAAAAAAAAACGTTAGATTTTAATGGTTTTAGAGCTTTCCTGGGCTAATTGATGTGTGCAGATTCCTGCAATGCCACTATTAAAAGAATCGAAGGATAAATTTGTACTTACAGAGGAAAAAGGCTAAACTCATAACCGATTGAAATGATTGAATCAACACCGCTCCACTCACTAAGTGACTAATAATATTGGCTAACTAAACTTTAAATGCAAAATTCCACTTCACCATCCATGGAGCGTCAGAAAATTTCAGCTTTTGTCGTCTGTAAAAACGAAGAACATCATATAGACCTCTGCTTAAGAGGTCTTGAGTTCTGTGATGAAATTCTAGTTGTAGATTCATTTTCAACTGATAACACCTTAAAATTATGCGAGAGGCATAATGTTAAAGTTATTCAACGTGAATGGCCGGGATATAGACTTCAAAAGGAATTTGCTACAAAGCAACTTTCTCACGATTGGGTTCTGTTTGTAGACGCGGATGAGTTTGTCTCCGATGAACTAAGAAACGAAATTCTGGATATTCTTTCAGAAAAGAGCGAGCACAAAATAAATGATTTTTCTGGATTTTATGTAAACCGGGTAATGTTTCATCATGGAATCTGGTGGCGTGAAGGCGGTTGGTATCCTGAATACAGACTCAGGCTATTTAAAAGAGACGAGGTAATATGGGGTGGAAGAGAGCCACATGAAACCACAAGCGTAAAAGGCAAAACTTCGAAACTAAAAGGCGAGCTTTATCACTTTAGCTATGAAAACTTAGAGGATCAGATTACCAAACTAAGCTCTCATGCCTATGTTCGCGCGAGAGAAGATTTCAAGGAGGGAAAACGTGCTGGCCCGATGTCACTCCTTTTTAAACCCATTGCAAGGTTTATAAAATTCTTTTTTTTCAAAAAAGGCTTTAAACATGGCACTCCTGCACTTGTAGTAGGAATGACAGAGGCATTTTACACGTTTCTTAAATATGCTCGCCTTTGGGAAATTGAGCGGGAGAATCTTGGAATGAAAAAAGAACCGAAAACACTTCAAGATTTGAAGGACTTACTTTAAAAAGATTATATGTAGGTCACTCTAAAAACTTTTAGTTTTACCTATTATTTGCTACAATCAATACTCTTCAGATAGCGGAAATTATCCAAATGACTTCATTCCAAATTGATACAAACAAACTGTTTTCATATATAGATCAGTTTAATAGCGTAAAAATCTCTGTCCTTGGAGATATCATACTCGATGAATATACTTGGGGCACTGTTGACCGTGTTTCTCCTGAGGCTCCAATTGTTGTTGTTAATGTCAAGGAGGAAAATGTAAAGCTTGGTGGTGCGGCAAATGTTGCACACAATATGAGAAAACTTGGAGCCGAAGTTCACCTATTTGGCGTAGTTGGAAATGACGATGCTGGCAATCAGGTATCCAGCCTGCTTGAGGGAATCGGAATTTCAGATCAGGGATTGGTTAGAGATTCGTCAAGACCAACAACCAGAAAGACAAGAATAATTGCCCATTCACAACAGGTTGTTCGTGTTGACCGCGAAAATGATGATCCGATTGATTCTCTAGTTGAGCAGAGTTTATATAAAAAATTCTCTGAATTATGTCCCAAGGTAAACAGTATCGTCATTTCTGACTACAAGAAAGGAGTTGTAACCTCTGCGCTTCCGGAAGTGCTTGTCTCGCTACGTTCAAAAGGCGTAACAGGAATGAATAAAATTCCCGTAATTGTTGACCCAAAAGGTACAAACTATGATTGTTATCAAGGTGCAAGTTGCGTTAAACCAAACAAAAAGGAAGCGACCCAGGTCAGTGGTATTAAAATAAAAACTCCGGACGATGCTATTCGTTCAGCAAACCAGATTAAGGAAAAAAATGATTTTGAGTGTGTCATGGTCACACTTGGAGAAATGGGGCTGGTGCTGGTTCAGAATGATACGGGTTCATTTAAACTGGACACAATAGCTCAGGAAGTGTTTGATGTATCTGGAGCAGGAGACACCGTATCAGCCGTTTTTGCACTTTGTCTTTCTGTAGGAGCATCTCCAGTAGAAGCTTCAGTTATTGCAAATTGTGCTGCAGCAAGAGTGATAAGAGAAGTTGGAACAGCAGCCGTTGAGCCAGATGAGCTTAAAGAAGTCCTTTCATTCTGGAATACTCACCAACCGTTTAATTAATATGTCAAAATCAAATCAGATAAACTCAGAACTTTACAGCATGACCGGATTTGGCGAAGCTGAGAGCACGTTGAAGCTCTCCCCTGATCTCCTTATAGGACTTCGTGTTCAAATAAAATCAGTAAATCACCGTTTTCTGGATATCTCACTTAAAATACCTCCTGTTTACAGTAGCCTTGAACTCGCTTTTCAAAATGAAATCAGAAAGAGAATTACAAGAGGACGAGTCGAGGTTCTTTTCCAGAGAGAAGAAGTCGGATCTCAACCAAAGGTTACTTTAAATGCAGACATTTTTAATGATGTGCTAAAAAAGGCTAAAACCCTTAAAATAGAAGGCTTTAACAAGGGAGAAATGGATCAAGTGGTCATTTCCTCTCTCATCGCTTCATTATGGCAAAGAAGAGAGATACTGGAACTTGGAAACGGCCATATTGGACCTGGAAAATCATCAATTCAAAATGAGGAATCTGAATTCGCAACCAGCTTACTGAAAGTTGCTCTTGATGAACTGATAAAAACCAGAATTCTTGAAGGAAAGGCACTTACAAAGGAGTTAAATATTCAGTTACAGTTACTGGAGTCTCTTGCGGTATTGATAAGCTCAAATGCTGATTTGGCTGTTGATCAGCTAAAAACTAGGCTTGTTACAAGGCTAAAGGAGTTTGCGGAAAGCCCCGATCCTGATGATCCTCGACTACTTACGGAAATTGCTATTCTTGCTGATAAAATTGATATCCGCGAGGAGCTGGTAAGAATCAGGGCCCATATCGAACATTTCACTACAGCCGCTGGTGAAGGAGGAAGAAAACTTGATTTTATCGTCCAGGAACTGGGAAGGGAATTCAATACTATTGGCTCCAAAAGTTCTCAGGCAGAGGTAAGCAGAGCAGTTATTGAGGCAAAGGCAGTCCTGGAAAAAATCCGCGAGCAATTACAGAACGTAGAATAATATATCCCGAAAATGAACAATCAGCATCCCATTTTATTCTGCTTTATTGGTCCCGGAGCAAGTGGTAAAAGTAGCATTTGTACTGCTCTTGTTGACAGTACTGACATTGGTAAGAAAGCAAGCTGGCTTACAGTTCAACTTTCAATATCCTCTACAACACGCACCCCTCGACCATACGAAATTGAGGGCAAGGAGTATTATTTTATTTCTAAAGATGAGTTCGATCGAAAAGTAAGCTCTGGTTCTTTTATCGAACATGCAGAATTTGCTGGTAATTTTTATGGTACGGATCAAAAAAACATTGATATAGCGAGAAAAGCTGGATCTAATTTACTGTTGGACATTGAAATTAATGGAGTCCGCCAGCTAAGAGATAAATATCAGGAGCATGTTGTAGTCGTATTTGTCTGTCCACCTTCTCTAAAGGAACTTAAGAGCAGGTTACTAAGAAGGGGGTCTGACAGTGATGAAAGAATCATGGAGCGACTTCAGCTTGCGGAGAATGAGGTTAGAACTGCACTTGAATCTAACTTTTCAGATTATGTAATTGTAAATGAAGACCTTGATCGAAGTATTCAACTGGCTCGAGCCATAGTTCTTGCTGAATCCGTAAAGCGTAAGAGAATATCCGCTAATAAGCTCGTAAAATTACTTACAGAAGAATAAACTACCAGGAATAAACTCGAATTATGCTCTCAAAAGATTTTCTTAATTCAAGGTTATGTTCTTCACACATCTCAATTGACCTTCCGGGACTAGGAAATAAAATCTCTGGAAAAGTCAGAGACTGCTATGTCCTTGGAAACAAACGGGTATTAATTTCAAGTGACCGTTTAAGTGCATTTGATGTAGTTTTAAGCACCATTCCGGGAAAGGGAAAACTGCTTAATGATTTAACAGACTACTGGTTCAAAAAAACCGCGCACATAATCCCCAATCATATACTTAAAAGACCTCATCCAAATGTTTTTATCGCAAGAGAACTAAATATCGTCCCTATTGAGGTCGTCGTGAGAGGTTACCTGGCAGGCGGAGGATGGCGAGAATATCAGTCTACTGGAACAGTCTCCGGAGTCAGATTAAAATCAGGTTTAAAAAAATATGAGAAGCTTGATTCTCCAATCATAACACCATCAACTAAAGAAGCACATGGTGCCCATGATAAGCCCGTTTCAAGAGATGAAATACTAAAATGGGGAATCCTAGAAGAATCCCTGTGGATCGAAATAGAAAAGGCTGCTCTTTCTCTCTACAGTTTTGCCCACGAGCTGACTCTTAAACAAGGTCTTCTTTTTATGGACACCAAGTATGAGTTTGGCATCCTTCATTCCGAAAATGATCCTCCAAAATTATTGTTAGCTGATGAAATTCACACACAGGACTCTTCAAGATATGCTATTAGCGATTCTTATGAGTCAAGAATGGGAAGAGGAGAGGAAGTTGAATTACTTGATAAGGAATTCCTAAGAGTATGGCTTATATCACAAGGTTGGCAAGGAGAAGGGAAGCCCCCGGTTCTGCAACCTGAGCTTAGAGTAGAAATTGCTCAAACCTATATTAGAGCCTTTGAGAAAATAACTGGTGAAACATTTTCATTTTCAGATGAACCAATAGTTGAGAGTACAATTATAGACTCGATATCAGGATTATAATTTTATTAAATAACGGACACATAATGAGCAAACAGGAAAACCAAAAAGCTGAACTAACACTGGAAAGAATCACTTCCGGACTTATGGAGGTTGATGAACTGATAAGTGAGGGTGAGCTTTATGATGCCCTTGATATCATTAACCATATGGCGAAGAGCTACCCCAACCTTGATCAGGTTCTATTAAAAAAGATTGAAATCTGCTCTTCTCTTGGTATTCACTCAAAAGAAACTCTGAGTATACTTGAAACACTTCACTCCAATAATCCATCTGATATTGATATCTGGCTTTTACTTGTTGGTGAGCTTTCAAGTTTTGGGCTTTTTGCACTTGCCGAAAAAGAGATTGAATTAATACTTTCTTCTGCTGAGGGTTTTAGCGCCGATGAAGATACAAATGATTTCATTACAGACATTCGACAAATATCTGCCAGCGAGCGAGAACATATTTTCAACGACTCAGAAAGGTTACAGCTTATATATAACCTTGCAGAAAAAAGCCTCTTGAATGCCAATTTAGACAAGGCAATTCAGTTCGCTGAAGAGCTTTATACTGGTTCAATAGATAATCTGGCAGTCCTGGTTAAAGCTTCGCAAATATTTTATTCCTCTGGTGAGTTCAAAAGAGCAAAATCTATCGCTGAAGAAATTATATCCAGTGACAACAGCTTTTCTGAGGCTTTTGAAATAGCTGCATTCTCGGCAAGGTCACTTGGGGAACCTGTTAAAAACTTTCCCCTCCCGGAGGAATCATTATTTGAATCTGAAAACAGTCGAATTGGTTCAATATTAAGATACCTTCTTTTAAGTGGCAACGAAAACGTAATTGTCAGCATTTTTGAAAAGTTTGAAGATTCTATTCTATCTCATCCGGAAGCCTATGAATTTCTGGAAGCCCTTGCCTTTATAGAGTTCAGGCGAGGCAATCGTGAATTAGCCATAGAACATTGGCAAAGAGCCGCTCTCCTTGAACAAGATGACAGTACGATATCACGCTTAAATCTTGAGGAAATAGAACAAGGTGAAGAAGATGCAGATGCTGGTTTTTACTTTTATGGGCCACATCTTTTCCCTGCTTTTTTTAATCGCGAGATTGTTTCATTTGCTGAGAGCGATGATCTTTCATATAAAACTTCTCTTACTGCCGCAGAGCTTCCTTCGCTTCCAAATCTTGCTGTGATGGCAATAGAGTTCGGAGATTCAAATCTGGTTAATCTCGCCGCCAGGCTTGCCCTTTCAGTAGCCAGGGAATCGAATTCAAAAAATATAGTGCTTACTGAGCTAAAAAAAATAACTGAGGGTTATCGCCTTTCTCCATTTGAAAGAATGGAGTGCTTGTCGATTCTCAGGGAGCATGGTTTTGCTGAAACTATCTCCATATACTTCAGGAACAGAAAACTGAATGTTCCATTAATTAAAATGGAAGAAGAGCCAGTCGATCTTGATGTATTTCTAGCAGCAGCGGAGTATGGTCGAACCAAAGACACTCAAAATCTTAATTCCTCCGAAATGTCGCTTATAATCCAGAAATATCTTGAAGCTGGTGATTTTGAAACCGTTCGAACCCTTGCTCTTAAGGCAATAATTTCAGATCCTGGAAACCTTCGGGCTTATGTTGATTATTTACGCTCATTAAAAATCCTTGGATTATTTGATGAAGTTGAAGAGCACATTGATCCTCTTAGAAGCTTGCCAAATAAATCCACTGCTCTGCAAGCTTTTATTTTTGATTTTGATCTTCCAGAAAGCATAGATAAGGGAAGATATTATTTATCAAGCATAAACATAGATGAACCACTGACCGAACAGGATCTAAGGGAACTGCAAATACTAAGATCATCAATCTTCCGCTATGATGATAATGAGGAAGAGGCAGATAATGCCCTCGACATACTTGAGTTATACATTCCAAATAGTGGCCCATTGGTGAGAGAGATAAGATTTTTAAACTCAAGCTCAAAAACCCCAGAATAGGTTTGTAAGTATTTATAATTTCAGTGATACTTCGAACAATTTGAACTGATTTTGATTACAGTAGTTTTTAGTGATATCGTTTGCGCACTTTGGGTAGATGTTATTTTTAAGTTACTTTATTCAGGACTTGAAAACTGAGATTGCTTCTTATCCCTGATTTGTCTGGATCAGGGAGTGGAAGTCGATGTTTGACTTTTGGTTTTTTTCTCATTTGGAGGTTTTATTATGCTGGTTATGAGCAGAAGGAAAAATGAGTCCATTATAATCAACAATGACATCACGATTGTTATTGTTGAAATTAGAGGCGACAAGGTGCGCCTTGGAATTGAATGTCCTCGGGAGATTCCCGTCCACCGAAAAGAAGTTTACGATGCGATCAATCGGGAAAATGAGCGAAAGCAACCCTAAGTAAACTAGCTCTTTTAAACAGATCATATTCATCTACCAGAGCAGTGCTTCTGGTAGATGAATTTTAAGCATCCCACCACTTAAGGTTTTACTTCCACTCTGATTTAATTTTTTTAGCAACAAAGTTCATGACGATAACTATGGAATCAGATCAGTCGATCAAGCCCTGCATCGGGCTTGACGCTTCTCCGTAGCTCTTTTTTGGTATTCTTCCAGCAAGAAAAGATTCCCTTCCGGCTTCAACTGCAATTTTCATTGCATGTGCCATTCTTACAGGATCTTTTGCCCCTGCAATAGCAGAGTTTGTTAATACTGCATCAGCACCCAATTCCATACAAAGAGCTGCATCTGCAGGAGAACCAATACCTGCATCAACAATAACCGGAACTTGAGACTGTTCAATTATAAACCCAAGATTGTATTTATTTTGAAGACCAAGACCACTTCCAATTGGAGCAATTAATGGCATAACTGCAACAGCCCCTGCCGTCTCACATTTTTTTGCTGTAATCGGATCATCAGTAATATATGGAAGGCAGAGAAATCCTTCATTAGACAGGATTTCAACTGCCTGCACAGTGAGTTCATTATCGGGATAAAGAGTCTTCTGATCTCCGATAATTTCAACTTTTACAAAATCCCCCGCTCCAGCTTCTCGCGCAAGACGAGAGGTTCTTAAACAATCTTCAAGACTATAGCACCCGGCAGTATTTGGAAGAAGTGTTAAACCCAGATCACCTATGTAATCAAGTAGAGACTCTTTATTAGGATCTGTAATGTTTACTCTTCTAACTGCAACAGTAATAATTTCAGCGGAGCTTGCAATAGTAGCGTCTCTGGTTTCTTTAAAATCACGGTATTTTCCAGAACCGACAATCAGTCTTGAGTTAAATCTGTGGCCACCCAGTATGAGTGAATCCTTTTCTTTCTCCATACAATCTCAACCACCTCCAATAAATTGAACAATCTCGATGCTGTCTCCATTTTTCAGAGAAGTCTTGGAAAATTCAGCGCGTGGAACAACTTCCTTGTTAAGTTCTACAATAATTTTTTTTTCAGAAAAGCCAAGGGAATCAATGAGGGTAAATACACTTGGAGCGGAAGATTGATGATTGATTTCATCACCGTTAACTACAAGCTTTACAAGATTTTCCATAGCAAATACCAAAAGAATGGAAATATATTGAGGCCAAATATCAAAGAGGCAGGATGAACTTATCAGGGCTCAAATAACAAAAACACAAGTTAAGAAACAGCCTTGTTCACCAAATCAACAAGCTCCTGCTTGGTACGAGCACCGATCATCTGATCCACCATTTGCCCATCCTTAAAAAGTATAAGGTTAGGTATACCTCTTACATTGTATCTGTGAGCTGCGTCCTTGTTATCATCAACATTGACCTTGACAACTTTAAGCTTCCCAGCGAACTGGCCTGCAAGTTCTTCAATAATTGGCGCAATTGCCTTACACGGACCACACCAAGGGGCCCAAAAATCTACAAGAACGGGCTCGGCTGACTTAAGAACTTCAGAATCAAAATTTGAATCACTGACATCTGCTGGTTTGGACATACTTTCTCCACTAATTTAATCGGAAAGATAAATACAAATTATTCTATCAGTAAAAATAGGCGTAGAGCAAGATGCAGCTCTATTTGGATCTGGTTTCATTTAATTTAAATATTACACTTTCTCCGCTGTCATCTACCATAACCATACCTGAAGAAATAAGCTCCTTAAGCGCGTCAAGAATTTCGATATCCGTTCCTGATACTGCTTGTCTTTCTTCATCCTCATGAACAACTTGCAGATTATTAAGATATAATCCCTGTTCCGCTTCCGGATGAGAAAGCGCCTCTAGCACTTGTCTTTTTAATTCTTCTTGCCCTTGCATGAAACTCCAATAATATAATTATAAACTGTTATGAAAAAATAAAAAGAAGCATATAAAATGTAGACGATTAATTTTAAGCCGACCATATAATTATATATCCAAGTCTTATGGATAATCAATATAATTTGGAGATTGAATGCTTCAGGTTTTTATTTTACTCATATCCCAAGCCTCTTAATTTTATGTTAAGCGTCAGCGACTTATAAATCGTTACTTGCCTCCCCAACTCGTGCCAATAACTTCGCCGCATACTCATTCGGGCGCTGTATGTTTTTTAGTACAATCTCGGCATGTCCAGTCATTGAAGTTCCAACAAGAAGTCTTCCCATGTCAGTAAGTCTTTCAAATAAATTTTGCTGCACCTCTACACCTACTATAAAAATATAAGGGCAAAGATGCTCTCTTCTAAATGGTGAAGCAAAACCCTGAACAGATACAAGATTATCAAGGGTTAGTTCATGATAGGAATTAAAGAGACCAATTATCGGACGAACAACAAAAACCAAAAAAACGATAACAGAGATAAAAACCAGAGCAGGGCCAAAATTATTAATCATGTAATCAAGTATTCCGGGGAAAACCAGATAAATTAGTTCAAGAAATATCACATAACCTATAAAAATCAGGAACCGTGGCACAACCGACCATGAAGAATGGGGTATTTCTTCCCCTCCTCTTGAGTATTTATCAATAATTTTTTGTCTTAAAAAATTCATGTTATAATATACACTGCTGCGCTTATGTAATGTAATTTTTATTCTGGATTGCAAACGATATCATATGATAAAAATATCTGACTTTCGATTATCATTTAAAGCCTGCTTTTTTGGGGCCTTTTTTTTAATTAACCCTATTATTCAGCCGAATAAAAATACAGCTCTAGCTGAAAATGCATCCCAATTTTGCTCAATTTCCGGTGAAGAACTGGGACGTTCAAAAGCAACTGCAAGTACCTGGGCTAATCTTAGAAATAACGAAGGCTCTCTGAAGTATGAAACTGAAAAACTTCTTCAAAAAGGACTCCCGGAAGATATAAGCGAAGTAGAAATACATCTAATCTCCGTACCAAACAAGTTTTTATCAGACTATGGAGATGAGACATATTGCAATAAAATGCTTGAAGAAACTCAAAATAATCCAATTATATATTCTGGCAGGAAATTCAATACCGTGGATAATCTGCAAAAATGGATTGGAGAATTATCGCAAGGTGAAGGAGCAGACGGAAAGGACTTATATAAAAAATGTGACAAGTCCTGTAGCCCTCAGTACAAATATAAAATCACCCGAATTAATGATTCAGGATTCAGTGTCGATGCAGAAATAATTTGTGGCCCCGCCCGTGACAAAAACGACAACATGTATGAACTAGTCATGAACTGCGCCTGATCTGTCTTCTGACATAGGAATAAAAATGCTCTATCCAAAAACCTCAGAACTTTTTTTAAGCCTACATAATCTGATAACTTTCCACCCAAAGACGCAATTTAATTACTTTAATCTTTCAATCTCATCACTGATCCACATAAGAACTTCCCTCTTGATATGTTTTCTAATTTTTTTAAACTCTTGATTTGGCAATAGTGGGTTAAGATCTTCATCTATAAATTGCTGGCTGATATTGGCAGAAATAAAATCTCTTAATTCAGACATAAACTGAAACGTAGTAGTCTTCCATCTTTCTTCTATGACTTTAGTTTCATAGTTTAAACCAAGAAGAGAGAAAGTTTGAATATCAAATAAATCACGTCCGGCGATACCACCATGTTTTTTATGGCGATCCAATATCGCAACCAGTTTATTTGCAAACATAGTAGGCCTTGTCTGACAAATTATTATTTTGTTTAAGTCCGTAAATAAATACGGTTCATATTTATTTGCCTGGGGAGGGGAAGTAGTGCAGTCAATCTTGACGATAGATCGTCCTTTAGATGAGCCAGGATATTTAAGAAAATATTGAGGAACAAATTCACTTTGGTCTTTAATTGACAAGTCAAGGCTTGCAAAAATTTTTTCCAGCTCTATTTTGCATTTATTGATCTCCTCATAATCCAGCAGATCAAAATCAAGATCAACCGAAAATCTTGGCAAAATTCCCTGCATGGCGGCACAAGTTCCGCCTTTAAATCTTAGTATTTTAAGTAAATATGGAGATTCAGCTATTTCGGAAAGTATTCTGAAAAGCCATGCCCTATGGATACTATCTTCTTTTGAAGGAATTATCATGAGCGATCTGTTACCTTATATCCTATTTCTTTTTGTAATTTAATTACCGCTCTCCAGTCTATTTTCCGATCAAAGCTAGCCTTCGGATTATAGTACAATGTATCGCAGATTGCCCTCAAAGCAGAAGCTACTCTAATGTTGTTAATAATTTCTGTTTGGATTGGATTATATAAATAATCAAGTTTAAGTTTTCTGGTTGTTACATTTATTTCGCAGCATGAAAGATCAAGTCTTTTTTCTGAAACAAATGTATAAGAATGTGGAACAGCGGATCTAAAACCTTCCTGGAATAAAACTGTATCAAGGGAAAGGTAACAATAAGCAGGGATAAGGCTCCTCGCTATCAAAAGAGGATCGAGAGTTTCTGGAGGAACTATTGAGTAAAGCCCCTTTTGCAATCTGAAAATTTTCTTCCCTGCTGCATATCTTTTCAATGTTGTATGAAGTGTGTTTGTATCAGTAACACCCCAAATTGCACCAATATCCTTAGCTCTAAAGAGCTTTCTGTCAAATTGGTTAAGTAGAAGATATTTATTCATTCTGTACAAAAGTGTACAGGATAAAGCTACGCTTGTCCATGCTTAAATACACATGTCTAAAACGTCAATCTTCTCCAAATTGTGCCAAAGCATTACAGAAATAGAACCCGGCAGAAGACCTATTAGATTTGAGCTTATTTGTGCAACTTCTATGCTTAACTTATAAATACTTCCTTAAGCCCATTCTGCAGTATCCCTTAGGAAAATTTTCGAAGCGAGAAAACTCAATGTAACCAAGATGCTTGTAGAAGTCGGATGCTTGCCAGCTTTGCGTCCATAGCCAGAGTCCAGTTAGTTGATTATCTCCTCATAAAATAGCTTATAAAATAGCCTCATAGCCAATACCTTTACTACTACTTTAAGGGGCCTGTTGCAAAACAGGCCTGAACGCCTGGAGGGCGTTCACATTTTCGGAACGTCGATCCGAAAATGCAATGTATTTCTAGGGCCAAGGATGGCCCTAGAAATACCAGATACAAGGAGTAAAACAAAAAAGTCTAACTAAGGTCTATTTCTTCAATCTTGAAGGCCCGATTTTTAAAAAAGCCATTTCGCAACACTCCCTTAAGAGGGTTAAAATAATGTTTAGGTACTGGCTCTGAGTATTTTACAAAGGGGTATTTTACAAAGGGGCTACGTAGTATCAATAAATGAACATGTAATCGGTGATTCCAAAGCCAAGATAAGCTTGTTTTGAGAAGCCTTTTGTGTGAAGGCTTAAAATAAAGTAAATACATAATTAATGGGAACGGCAGGGGCGAAGAATAATTTTAGTATTCAAAAAATACCAAGAATAGAGATTTATATGATAAATTCATTTAATTCATTAAACTCAAGGCAACAGATACTTATCCTAGTTGAAATTTTTGTTTTGATACTTTTGCTTGCATTTCCACCGCATGTAGCAAAAATTCCTCAAACCAGTGACCACAGTATTACAATGAACGGTTTAGAAGTACCAATGGGAAACTATTTTGTAACCTCAACTTTTTCTGGAAGTGACACCTGCGAAAAAATGAAGTTTTCGCGAATATCATGTTTTGGTGAATATTCCCATACCTATAAAATTGATTTAATCAGACTTTGTATCCAAGTATTATTATCCTTAGCAATATTTTCTTTTCTGTTCCTTTTCTTTAATGAAGGAAACTTTCTCAGACGAAACCCTTAAGTTTTAATAATATGAAAAATGAAATAAAAATTCGACCCACCCATGATGTAGCATTGGCAAATATTGGGAAAGCTATAGGGTTAATCGACCGAATATTGAAAGATACTTCTCCGCGAACTGTATTTGATCCGCTGACCTGGTGGAATGGGCTTGATTTGAATTGGAAGAAAGCTATCGCAAGAAATCTACTGGGACAAAGGCTCGAATGGTGGGATTGGGATGAAATTTCCGAAAGTGCGGAGAAGCTCAATGAATTGAGACTCAACGAATTTCTTATAGATCCCGACCCATTAATTATAGAACAAATTTTTAGTAAGCCGACACTCGACTGCTGGGGATGTGAATTAGATTCTTTAAAACCTTTGGCAAATCTTACCATGCTGAATTTGATTAGGGTTGGTAATAACGAAATAGAAAGTCTGGAACCAATTCGCAAACTTGTAAATTTGACTGAGCTTTGGTGTCAAGGTAATAACATATCATCCCTTGAGCCCATTTCAGATCTTATAAATCTTGAGCGGTTAGAATTAGGTGGTAATGAAATTGAAAGTCTGGAACCTATTCGTAAACTTGAAGGGCTAAGAAATCTTTATTGTGGTAATAATAAGATATCGTCCGTAGAACCAATATCAGATCTTATAAATCTTGAGCGTTTAGGATTAAATGATAACGAGATAGAAAGTCTAGAACCTATTCGCAAACTTAGAGAGCTAAGATCGCTTTCTTGTTATAACAATATGATATCGTCCTTAGAGCCAATTGCAGATCTTATAAAGCTTGAAGATTTAAGTTTATGGGACAACGAAATAGAAAATCTTGAACCTATTCGAAAACTTGAAGAGCTAAAAAGACTTTCTTGTAATAACAATAAGATATCGTCCTTAGAGCCAATTGCAGATCTTATAAAACTTTATTATTTAAACTGCTACTCCAACGATATAGAAAGTCTAGAACCTATTCGCAAACTTGAAGATTTAAGAGAACTTTTGTGTGAGAGTAATAGGATAATGTCCTTAGAACCAATATCGGATCTTAAAAAGCTCAAAGATTTATACTGTTGTTCTAACAAAATAGAAAGTCTCGAACCAATTCGCAAACTTGAAAGTTTAAATATTTTAAAATGTTCTAAGAATAATATTTCCTCTCTTGAACCCATTTGCCAGCTTAATGGGCTTCAGAGCCTAGATTGTTCATATAATCAAATAGAAAGCCTACGACCTCTTTATGGACTCCCGAATCTAAAGTTTATTTCGTGTAATGGTAACAAAATAAGTGAAACAGAAATAGCCGAGTTTCGCATGCAAGCCCCCAATTGTTCAATTAACAACGGTTAAACTCGAGGATATCTGTGTCAATCCCAATCCTACAAGCTGTAAAATCACTATTACTCTTAAGCGAGTTTAAAATCGCAGTTAGTCAATTAGATAAACTGAGATCAGAGAACGATCAGCTATATTATTCCATTAAGGGTTGTATTGATTCCAATGACATTAGTGGAGCTCTCCGGCTACTAGATGAGCAAATTTTATCAGCCCAGGCAGTTACAGTTTTTGTTGATGAAGATCTGGTCCGTCTTAGAGCTGAAGTTGATGTTCTGACTTCTATCGTTTCTGAGCTTGAGACCGATAAGGTTGTGGCAGATCACCTAATTCATGCGTTCGAAGCCGAATATCAAAAGAGACTTTCTCCACTGCTGGAAAAACTTTTGAAAGCAAGAATTTATGAAGCCGAAGAGCGAGAAGCATCTGAGGGCTCAGAAGAGAGCATAAGGGAAAGGGAGAAGCTTGAACAAGAATACGAAGAATTTAAGCAAACCACCCAAATGTTCAGTGATTATGAAAGGCCAATCCTTAACCCCGAGGATGAACAGGAATTGAAGGCTATATTTCGAAGGCTCGCCAAGTGTTTTCATCCCGATAAAGTTAGCGATAACGAAAGAGAAAATGCACAAAGAATTTTTATGTTGGCAAAAGACGCCTTTGATCGCCGCGATCTTCCAGCACTCCGCGATTTGGAGCAGAAGTTGCCAGACCTTCGTGATCAATTTGTTAGCAATCAGGAAAAAGAGAAAGAAAGCCTAAGGGTCCAATCTGTGCGATTATCTGAAAGAATAGAAGAGCTCAAAGCGCAAATAGCAACTATACATTCTTCTGATGTTTGGGAAAAGATAATGAAGCATGAAGATTGGGATGATTATTTTGATACGGTTAGAGTCGAACTTCAAGCTCGATTGGATTCTTTAACCTAGTGCGAGTTAGCTATTGTTGGCACCATACTTTAGTAAATGAGGTATATTTTTGCATGAATCCTCAATGAGAAATTATTCATTATCTGCTCTCAACAAGAGCATTGTTTTTTTTAAAAAAACGTTTCTGGGGATAAGTATTTTGATGCTAACAGCTGTCATGTTCGATGTGATCTCAGAAATGCTTTATGCATACGGCAGAACAGATGCGATTTTACTTAGTGGTTTTTATGTTGAATTGTCAGAAGGTGATCGCGCTTATTTTCAGGAAGATTCTGTTTTTTCGCCGTGCGGTGAATACTATCACATCACAATGTCAGTTAAAGGGAATCTGCCTCGTAGCACTACAAATGAATATGAAGAATCAGAACTTGATCCTAACCTGAAAAGGATACCTATCTATTATTTAACTTACCGTCAGTGGACTATTTTTGGTGGGTCGGTAAGATCTGTTTTTGATTCGGTAGTATTCCACTCCGAAGACGATGCCCGCGACTTAGTATCCCTTCTTCCTGTTGATAAATTTATGGATAGAGCTTGCCGTTAATATGTACTAAATATTGGGGTAGTAGTAAGGGCCTGGCTTGCATGAAAGTTTTACCTTTGGGCAACAATCACAAATAGGGTCCGGCAGAAAACCTATTAAATCTTGGCTTATTAATATAACTTGCATATTTAACTTATAAATACTTCCTTAAGCCTATTCTGCAGTATCCCTTAGGAAAATTCACTAAAACCTACCCTCAGGGCATGTAGCAATGCAAACTTTTGGGCATAAATGCTTTAAGTAAAACTAAAAATCCCCATACATTTTTAACTTTGCTACTTTAGTAAAGTTAAACTTAAATTTTTAATTCCGCTATAACGATGGGAGAATAAGGCTCTGCTTTCTCGTAAAAAAATGCGCAAGAGCTAGAGCTTTTGTTCTGATTGATTTGATTGATACCCATTCTTCTACTGTATGCGCTCCGGCACCGAAAGGGCCGAGTGCATCAATAACAGGTATTCCAAATCCGGAAATCAGATTTCCTGAACTTGCACCTCCAACAGGTTCAGTTAAAATTTTGCAGGGCTCATTGAGCTCTTCGTTAAAAATAGCCTGAAGATCGTTTGCAAGCGCAAGACCTTTTTCAGATCGTACCATAGGTGGAAGCATTATCTCTTCAATGATTTCAAATCTGATACGTGAATCGGGCATTGTTTCCAGTATCCTGTTTAGATCATCTTTTGCTTCAAGATAATGCTCTTCAACACAAAATCGAATATCAATTTTCATTTCGGCATAATCAGGAACTATTGCACAGTTATCTCCACCATGAATACTTCCAATATTAAGCGTAAGGTTCTTTTCCCTGGAAGAAATACGCGATGCCTCATGTGCCACATAACCACAAGCTGTTAATACATTTGCACCACTCCAAAAATCATTTCCAGAATGAGCACTTTTACCATGAAAACGTACCGCAATTCGGGAAATACCCTTTCTCTGTAAAATTATAGAATTATCCGGACGACCAGACTCTAACACAAGCGCACCTATGGCTCCCTGAGCAGCCGAGAAATGCAGTTCCCTGGAATCGGGCATTCCAATTTCTTCATCGCCAATTATCAGGATTCTGACAGGAAGAGAAAATAAACAACCTGAATTTTTTATAACATCAAGAGCAAGTAAAAGCATTACCAGTCCGGCTTTCATATCATAGCCGCCCGGTCCCTTAAGTTGATCTCCATCTATGACTGTCTCAGAAAAGCCCAAAGCCGGACTATGGGCACTATCAGCATGCCCTATAACTAAAACAAATGGCTCATTACTTCTGAAATTATCGCTCTCAGCCAAAAGATGGGGCCCAAAAGACCCTCCATTATCAATCTGTGAAACATTAAATCCTAACTCCTTAAGGCGAGAAGAAAGCATATCTTGAACTACACGCACCCCATCCGGATTGCCATAGTAGCTATTGATTTCCATTATCTTTCTTAAATAAGAAATATAATCCAAAAATTTTAAATCAACTTTTTTAGAAAAATCCATAAAGGACAAAAATTAAAAGTAATATCACGAAAAGACGGGGACAGTCTGTGTTTTTTAATTTCAAAAACCATTTATAAACTAAATCTTTCTTGCTTGTTAATCAAGAAAAGTGGTTTGGCAAAAAATGTCATAACAAAAAAAGGAGCAAAAAAAGTGACAGGATCAAACCATTACTGGCTGACCCTGTCTTTTTGTGCTGGATTTACACGAGAAACTAAGCGGACAGCACTGGGTCACGAGAGTTTTTTGCTTGAAACTCCTCATAGACCTGCTGGGCATCTTCTTCAGTTTCACCACAGAATAGAACACCAAGCTTTTTCATGCTTATTGTTCCCCAGTTTACAATCACAAGACCACTTCCATTGTTAAATGTAATACCATCCAGGTTTAGTTCACTTAACCTGGAGGCATTTACCTTAACATTTCTACCAAACCAGGTCTTGATTCGAAGCTTCCTTGCAACTTCACTATAGTACGTGCAACCATTCGGTCTTGGGTTACATTCAATCACAAATGCATGGTCGCCACTAACAGCAACATCAAATGCAAAAATTCCCTTAATCCCCCGATGAACCAGTTTATCAGCCAGCTTATCACCAATGCCAAGACATAAGGGTGATTGAGCGGTACACTTGTTTCCTGCATGCTCGAATCCAGAAAGAATCTGCTGAGTAGCCATTAAAGGTACCGCTCTATCATTCACATATTTATACTGAACATTCCAGAAGCTGACATCTCCATCAACTTTTTCCTGAATTTGCCAATCACCCAAACCATGCTCGCTTAGAACACGAAGAACTTCTTCGTGACTCTTGACTTCAAACACTCCTGCACCAGAAGCCGATACAGCTTTCTTTAGAAAAGCCGGATACATTTTTGCCCTTGGAACACTTACTTTATTTCCATTGTAAACAAATGGCTGAGTAAATGGAGTTTGAACACCAAATTCACAACAAATTTTCATGAAGTCGTTCTTGTTGTTGGCAAGCTTTACGGCTTCCTTTCGATTCCAGTCAGGACTGATTTCATAGTGAAAATCAGAGTACAAAAATACATCCCATGGTGTATTAGGATACTCCCAGGCCACTTCTAAACGGTCGTCCCAGATGACCTCCGATGCAACGGGAAGTCCTACCGTAGCGTAATGATCAAGAATACACTGAAAATCGGGTCTTAGGTCAGGGTGCAACTGAAGAATATCTTCCGGATCGGTCGACCCAAGCACCCTTCCGGAATATCTCCATACCCCAAGAATTTGCCTGAGCTCCTCTTCGGGATACGAACCCCTTAGAGAATGATTTACAAGTCGCATTTTTAAATCCTTTCAGAAAAACCAAAAAAACAGATACAGACTGTCGCCATTAAAAGCCCTGAGATATCAGAGCTCTATGGCGACATCAGAATCCATCTTCTAACCGATTTTAAACAATGACAAAGAAATTTGGTATCAACAAAGAAAACCCTTATTTCTGAATTCTTCTAAAAAAGAATTCAGAAATAAGCGCCACTTAAAAGCTGATAGAAGTAGTAACAGGCGATAACAAAAGCCTAACTACCCGGATTAAAATTTAACAATAATGATTTGTAGGAACAGAAGATTTATCGCGCTAACGCGCGAGAATAATAAGGCCAATGAGGAAGAAATAATTACGTCTCATGACACCATCAGTTAGCAAGGAATGGATTATGTGTCAATTATGAAATATAAATATATTAACTCTGGCAATTATTTTTCCCACTTTTAATTAATATTAATGTGCTATTCTGTTGAAAGTAGTTTAGTAGGATCAAGTTTCAAGCTACCCGGTTCCAATGTGTAATTTAAAAGACCACAATCTCTCCGACCTGAAAAAGAACGAGCTAATCGAGTTTCGAAGACTACTTCATCAGAACCCCGAACTTAGCTTTAAGGAACTTGAAACAACGAAGCGCATTTCTTCTTTTCTTGAGAATGAAGGACTGAATACAATAAAATTTAAAGACTTAACTGGCCTTTTTGTCGAACTGGAGGGTGTCGCTAACGACTCCCTGCCCCTTATTCTTGTCAGGGCCGATATTGATGCACTGCCAATAAAAGACCTTAAGGAATGTAGTTATAAATCAAAAAATGACGGGGTTATGCATGCCTGCGGTCACGATGTCCATACGACTTCAGTGCTTGGTATGATTCTGATCTTAAACGAGTTAAGACACAAGATTCCGTTTAGGGTTCGAGCAGTATTTCAGCCCGCAGAAGAACTTGGCCTTGGAGCTCTTGCTTTGGTTAAACAGGATATACTTTCAGGAGTTGATTATGCAATTTCGCTGCATGTCGATCCTCTTGTTCCTCTTGGTAAAATTGCAATCAGGTCTGGTCCGATTAATGCCACAGTAAGAGAAATTAAAATTACATTTAAGGGGCGACCTACGCATGCTGCCCGAATGTATCAGGGAATAGATGCAATAGGCGCTGCCTGCTCTTTTGTAAATATGGCCTATGCTGATATTCCTCGTCGAATTGATGCAAGAGATCCTCATCTTCTCTATTTTGGTTCATTTCACGGAGGTTATGCTTCAAATATTGTTGCAGACGAAGTTACAATTCTTGGAACAATCAGGGCATTTACATCGGAGGTCTCGGATAAAATACTTGATGAATTAATGTTGATTGGAAAGGCTGTTTCATTATCTTCCGGGGCCGATTTTCATCTTGAAGAAAATATTAACGTGAAACCAGTGATTAACAACCCACTTGTATCAAATGCAATTTATGAGGCTGGTAAAAATATTCTAGGAGAAAAAAATATTATAACAGACCTGCCTGCTTCAATGGGAGGAGAAGACTTTGGGGCAATTATGGAACATGTACCAGGGGCAATGATGCGCCTTGGAGTGGCTCCAGAATGTGGAAAGGCACCCCCAGTTCATACTCAATACTTTGATGTACCAGAGGAATGTATCTTTATTGCAGCAAGCATATTAGCAGAGTCAGTTCTTAAATTATCCGGGATTAATACCTAAATCTAACTACCTAAATAAGCAATAGATTCAAAATATTAGTCTTTGCGGAAAAATCTGTCATAAAAACATCACGCCCTAGTCATTCATACTCCATAACTTAATTAGTTATGGATAGACTTATAATTTCAATACAGAATACGCTTACTTTATTAAAAAAATACTGCATTTTCGCGGTCATCATATTTTTGAATTCATTTATTTTTTCTTTTAATCTTAATGCACAAACCACATCCTGGGAACCATACAAAGAGCACGATCCAAACTGGGAAGCAGGATCTGAAAGACACGAAAGAATTGTTAAAAAAAATATAGATCGAACATACCCGCTCATTAATGATTTTGTTAGACGTCATGGCGAAAAAAAAGCCGTTCAAGTTTCACAGCAAAAGAACAGGAAAAACCGCTTCAACAATCCTGGCCCAGAGGAGCATCCGCTGGACCAAATGGGTGGAAAACTCGATCAGGCAAAATCCTGGCATGAATATAAAATGGATAGCCTTACTATCCTGAATGCTGAAACTTTTCCTGTCTGCCTTGAACCAAGACTCGTAGCCGAAAGAGGTAATGATACTCTAAACGCGTTGAATCCTGCTATTGCCAGTAGATGTGCTACTAAATGCCCTCCACTACTTTTTTACAGACAACACTGGAGAGTAATATCCTACTACTGGCCTCAGTATCAGATCAGTATCAATAAGGCCGGAGCACAAATGATTGATCCGGCAATTGTTGACCCACAGGAAGCTGGCAATAAACTTTATAGAATCAGAACTGCTCAATCTGAAGATAATACTGATAACCGCAGACACAGGGAAAAACAACTTGAACTTCTGAGACAAATGGGAATTCCAAGCAGCGATTTCAAAAATCCAGAATATCACAGAGCAGGTCAAGAATTTCATTTACAACAAGATGGTGAAGTTCGCTATCCTAGAGCAATGCGACCAAATGCGTTCTGGAGAGCCGCAGATGCAAGGACAATGCTACCATTTGGATGGGTTTTTAATCCCGCCTGCTTCTATGATGCCCTCGATCCTCCTACTGGAAAGAAAAAAGTAGTGGCAAACAGTTTCGATCAGGGAACTTATGCCGTTCTTGCGAGATACCCTGAAGTCAGAAAAAGAACAGATGGAACCAGATATAGATATACCACTCCGACTGCAAGTTCTCTTGAAAACTACAAACATTTTACTCCACCCCAGTTTAAACAAAGTCTTTGCGCTTCCTGGCGAATGCAAAGTAATCCTCAGGTTTACGGAGCACTGGAAAAAGTTGGGTTTAGTGCACAGGGAGGAAACAGATACAAAGACTTTTGTCTCCCAGGAGGACTTGATCTAAGTGGCTCTATGGTTCATGCTGAAAGCACGCCACTACTTCAGGCAGATGCAGCGCGCGCAGCAATGGCTGCAATCTGGTTTTCTTCTGATAGTGGACAATTCAGAAATTTTAATCAAGAAGACAGACGACTTCCAAAATTTTCTCTTTATGAAAATAGAGACTCAAGAAAAAGGGATCGCTATGTAAATCTCAAAACAAATCCAGGTGAAAATAAATCAGATATTGTTTTTGTCGATAAAATTCAGAGAATTTATCCTACGCAACCCCTTGGTGGAAATCCCGATGGAAAAGGCGGAGCTTCAAGTAAAGGATACAGAACTGTTGCCGGACAAAGAGGCTCTTATTGTTTCAGACCCGAAGATATACCTAACTGGTCATCAGAAGATTCAACTACAAAAGAGGAATGGCCCCTTGGGCTTCATTTAGGCACAGAAGATCATTACGGAGAAACCCGCTGGGCCATTTGGAATCAAAGAGTAATGTGTGCTTGTGAGATTATTTCCTTCTCTGGAACTGGATGCAGTACTGTTGATGATGGAGATAACGACACGGAAGTATTTGCTGGAAAGCTAATTGCCGCTGGTGACCTACCAAAACCTCTTCCAGAAGGAATTCGAGGCGTAAAGGGTTTTGCTACAAGAGAAGGAGCTCCAAGTAACAGACTAGCTCAGGGACCTGACACTGAAGATCTTAGGCATAAGATAATTGATGATATTATTAACCAGCCTGGATATACCAAACCAAATGTTCCTCTTGATCCTGTTACATATCCACCGGTAACCGGTACATCACCACCTATTACTTTGTTCCTTTGCATTGATCAGAATAATAACCAGTCCATAACATCGTGTCCCAATGGACAATGTTCCGGAAATAACAACTCTTCTAATCCTTCAGGATCAAATTCAACAACTTCAAATCCTGGTACAGGAAACAACACTCCACAGGGTAATAATACATTTGGTGGTTTTTCAAACTGCCCAGATGGCAAATGTCCATTTAAAAAAAGCTTCAATGCCCAAATAATCAGCACTTCTGGCAATAAAGATACAGGAAACTTGACTGCCGTATCTATAGGCAATTCATTTAAATGTGACATCGAAACCTGTCAAAAGAAAGCTGAAGATTTTGTCACAAGTGGAAAAGTAGAAATTTCTCAATTTAAGAAAAATAATAATCCGGACTATGTATGTAATTTAAAAAAATCCTGGTCATCTGAGGACTACCTTTCGTGTTCTGTTGTCAGAGCTAAGGCCTCTGCAAATAATAATGCCGATCAAACCCGTAGCAAAAGCGCCCCACCAGTTTCAAATAGCTCAGGTGGACTTTTTGATTTAAACAATTTTCCTTCCGATTGGTCTCCCAACACCAACCCAGGCATCGGAGGAAACACACCACCTGCTCAGTGTACAGGTCCAGGCTGTGGGGGAGGAACCGGACAGGGAACAAATGGACAGGGAGCAAATGGTCAATGCACAGGGCCAGGTTGTGGAGGACAAGGCAGTGGTAGTGGCCAGCAATATTGCGTGCCACTTTGTCAAAATGGCTCCTGTAGTGGAGGGCAGCAAGGTGGTGGCAATGGTTCCTGTGCCAGTGGAAATTGCGGTGGAGGCTCTTCAGGTGGAGGTGCCGGCTGTTCAGGAGGAAATTGTGGTGGCGGGGGCGCGGGGGGTGGCTGTTCAGGTGGAGGATGCGGTGGTGGATCAGGCGCAGGAGGAGGTGGTTCTGGAGGTGGAGGGCTTGGTGGAATTATCGGCGGCATACTTCCCGGAATAGGAGGTGGCTTTCCTACTGGCGGAAATGGAGGCGGATCTGGTAGCAATACTAACCCACCTACTCCCACACCTACTCCAACCCCAGTATCAAGCGCATCTCCAACACCAGTACCTACCTCCTCATCGGTATTACTATTCTAGGCATGATATTCAGAATTGTTTTTCTACTAGCAGATGAATAATGCGGGCCAGACTTGATGAACCTAACCAAAATTGCTGCAGTCTCCTTTGTAGATCCCCATTGCTGCCTGATATCGAATTTTGAGTAGCTCAATAATCATGAAAAAAGGATCTCGAAAAAGATTTACTTTTGAACCTGCGATGTTAGTCCAGTTTACAGAGACCTCTCTGATAACTATATTATGAAGACTTGCAATTGTTAAAAGTTCGCAGTCAAAAGCAAAACCGGAAATCGTCTGAAGAGGAAAAATTGTTTTATATGCTTTCTTAGAAAAAAGCTTAAAACCACATTGGGTGTCCTGCAGATTATATTTTCTAAGTTCACCGACACTAAGAAAACGCACAAATAAATTAAAAAGCCTGCCAAGATACTTTCGGTGAAATGATGTAGTTAAAACCGTTTCTCCTGAAGGAAGAGCCCTTGATCCAATGACAATCGTTGCGTCTTCTTTTAAAGAAACATTTAAAAGTTTCTGAAACTCGCTAACAGGCGTCGATCCGTCAGCATCAATTACAAGAAGATACTCACCAGTCGCATTTAAAGCGCCAAATCGGACGGCATAACCCTTGCCTTCATTCTTTGGATAAGAAAATAATTTTATTGTGAACTTTTTATCACAATTCAAATCACCATTCATTCGGCCATCAAGAGAGATAGTGTGGTTCCTGGCAAAATCCCGCACTATATGCGATGTAGAATCAATGCTCCCATCATCAACAACTATTATCTCTACTATGTAGTCACTTGATTTAAAGTAACTATATACATCTTCAAGCGTTAAAAGAATTCTTGATTCTTCATTATATGCAGGTATAAGTATTGTAATCTTCATTGCCTGAAAGAACTAACAGTACCAGCACTTCCTATGCTGTTGTTTCATCGGTAGTAAAGGAAGCCATTCCTTTTCTGTGCTTTGGATCAAAGAAAACATAGTATAAACCAGGCACTCCAACTACAAAATACTGTATTAAATGCTGGGACACCACCATGGCAAGTGCTACCTCATGCTCAAGGCCCACTTTTGTAAGGGCGACACTTGCAAATGTCTCAATTACCCCAATGCCACCCGGAGCTGCTGGAACAAGGGAACTGAAATTTACGGCCGCAAGAAATAGAGCAGTAAAACCCAGGCTCAGATTTTGACCAAAGGCACTTGCAATTATATGATAAGCGTATAACTCCATTGACCATACTACAATTGAAAAAACTACCACTCGAAGAAGGAGGGTTCGCGAAAAGAGAGGTTCAAGCCCTTTAATAAATCTCTTTATACGAGTCAGAATATAAGAAAGTGCACTTATCTCAAGTCTTCTGTCTACTCCTTCAAGTATCCTGAAAATAAACCCCCGGATAAGAAGCATTAAAACTGTAGCAAGAGAAGCCCCAAGGAACAAAAGCGCAACATAAGATATACCCCTTGCTCCTTCAATACGATTTCCGGCAAGGTAGTAAAATATTCCGAAAAATAGACTTATTGTAAGCCCATCAGCCAGGCGTTCTGCGGCCACTGTTGCAAGCACGCTGGTACGACTCTTACCAATTTCACGACCTAAAGTGTGTGAACGGATCAGCTCGCCCACACGAGCAGGTAAAACATTGTTCATAAAAAAACCAATTATCAAGGCCCGATACGATGTCATAAAAGACAATGACACGTCACTAAATAAAAACTTCCAACGATAAGCACGAATAATATAACTGAACACAGTTATAAAAATTGCAAAGATTAAAAGTTTCTTGTCCGCAATTGCCAACTCCTCCAAAACCCTCCCTCTATCAACTGAGCGTAAAAGAAGAACAATACAAGCTCCAGAAACCAGAAACCCAAGTATCATACGCAAACTGGATCGCGAAACCTTGCCCAAATCTGAATCCAGTTTCATAATATGTCCAAACATCAATTAGTTTTAAATTATTTCCGGATAATACTTTTTTTGGGGGTTTTCTCAAGTGCACAGGCTGCATATAGTCAGAACATTACAGAATTGAAATCTGCGTTCACTATATTAACTAAATATGAGCAAAACCCCAAATAACAGAAACCTGCCGATTCAGGTTATGCATATCCTCTCAGGTGATCTTTGGGGAGGAGCAGAGGCCCAAACATTACTTCTTTGCATAAATCAGGATGAATTTGATGAAAATTATGTATCATCAGTTTTGATATTTAATGAAGGTTTTGTAGAAAGAAAATTCAGATCAGCCGGGGTCGAAACTTTTGTAGTGCCTGAAGGTAAAGGCTTCCTCCTGCTTCTTCTAAAAAGCTGCAGAATTATCAAGTCACAAAACAACCTGCAGAAAATCGATTTAATGATTGCCCACGGCTATAAAGAGTCGATCGTTGCATTTATACTTTCCAGATTCTCTGGAGTCCCCTGGATACTCCAGGTACATGGGATGACAGAGCTCTACTCCGGAATTAAAAAACTAAAATCATCAATATATAAATTTACTCAGTTCAGTCTGGCAAAATTAAGCGCAAAAAGAATAATATTTGTTTCAAGAAATCTTAAAAATGCCTTGGGTTTTAACACTTGCAAGAAATCTTTAGTAATTCTTAATGCTGCCTTAACGCCAAACAATACAAGAGATACTCCAATCCTAAAAGAAGAAAATCCCAACCTAAATAATATAAAATTTATCTGGATAGGCAGAATGGTAGACGTTAAAAGACCTGACCTTCTCTTAAGTGGTTTTAAACTTTTACATGATGACCCTTCGGTTTCAGCCAGGTTTCAGTACTCACTCACCCTGGCGGGAGATGGGCCACTGCTATCAAGCATAAAAGACTTTTCAAAGTCAGTTAACACGGAAAATATAAATTTTACAGGTTTTGTGAGCGACACTAGCTATCTTTATAATAATCAGCCCGTTCTTGTTCTTACCTCTGACAGCGAAGGTATTCCTACGATAATACTTGAAGCATGTCATGCAAAGTGCCCTATTATTACCAGAAAAGTCGGCGGTATAGAGGAGATCTTTGAGATTCTTTATGAATATCCTGTCAGGTTTTTAAACACTGACTCACCGGAAGAACTTAAAAATGCATTAATTGAATTTAGTAGCTCCATAGGTAGCCTTAGAAAAAGAGCTGAAGCATCAGATACCAGCTACTTTTTACCTGGCAGACTGAGAAGCCAGCATTACCAGATATATAAAAGTATAATTTTTGACGAAGAAAACCCTAACTTATCAAACTAAAGCTTTTCTGGTTCCTGGACCAGACCTGTGTTAGTGTGCCAAAATTCGCTTTTCAAAATAAGAAAAAATACTTAAAAATTTACTCTTCTCAAGTGGCAAAGATTGTACCTGAAAATTTCCTTAAGCTTTCAACTGCGCCCTCTCTTTCAAAAGTAAGGGCCTTGAGTTTGTCGGCAATAGCCGCTTTATTTGTCTTTTTATTTCTATACCAAACGCTATTTTCTCCAGATCCACCTGAGCATCCGTTTCTAATGACCTCACTAAAAGAGCCTGAAGTAATAAGGGCATTAAACTGGCACGCATCAAACTCAACAGGAAGCCTTCAACTTTCTGATTCGGAAAACTGCGTCTTTATTCCAAATACTTCCACATCTAAAAATAACAACTCAGAACCTGTATCATCCCTGGAACTACTACCGACATCCCATCCAGGCTGTTTTATCCTTTTTAATAATAAAGATAAAACAAAAGAAATAATAAACAAGATAAAACTTGATACATCACTCAGACCATATTTGTGGCTAGATGGAGATCATAAAATCTTCATTTCGCTTTTCACATATAATGCAAAAAATCTATTATCATTTAAAAAAACAACCCTGGTTCCAGCAAGCGGAATTGAGATTAGTGCAACTTTTACAAGGGAAGACATATCACCTGTCGTCAAACTTATTATTGAAGAGCAGAAACTCCCACCTGACAATAATGTTCTTGTAAGTTTTAATTCTCAATTAAACGAGTCCTTTCAACACAAAGTGACCATGAAACAATCATCCATGGGATACCATTTGACAGTATTTCCACTACCAGAAGCAAATAACGAACCGTAATCTCAAAGCACTTTATTAATCAAGAATATCCGTAGCGTTTTATAAGAAACTTTTTCTAACTTAAAGAATCTTAAATCTATTCCCAACCATTGCACTTTGATGTGAGAATCATCTGGAAATAAGGATTAAATGAGTTATGCATATTCCTTGTATTTTCAGTGCTTTTTTCACTTTGGGGCAATGATACTTTTTTATTCTTGATGTGCATAACCATGGTAGGGAAAGTTTTTGGAGAAAGTAGTCGATCTTCAGGGACGAAATTACTTTGAAAAAAATTGGGGCGCTTATGAATATTTTCCGCTTTGAATCTAAATTTTTGAACCTTGCCAGGTCTGGATGGGTAGTTTTTTTAGCTGTTCTCCTCCTTGTAAGTACCAACATCAACGCACAACCTGTTCTCGGTGATTACGATGGGGATGGCTCATCAGATATGTCTGTCGGGCTCGTTGATCGTTCAAGAAATTATACTGCTTACCTGACCAGACTTTCAAGTGGTGCTCCCCCTCTCTTCTGGGAATGGGGTATTGCTGCGGATGCATATGCTCCTGGCAAGTACTTTGGAGATGGAAAAGCATATCCTGCAATTGTTCACGTTGTATCGGCGAGTTTACCACTTCACTGGTTTTTTAAGCGTCCCGATCGTAGTGATCAGTTTATTCTTTATGGGCTTCCCGGAGATACAGTACCAAACCATGGTCATGATTTTGATGGAGATGGAATATCCGATATTTATGTTGTGCGAGATGGTACACCATCACGATTTCCAGGATTTCGAATCTGGTATATTGCACTTAGTTCAACAGGTGGGATTCTTGAAACCGTTTTTGGAATGGCCGGTGACCGCGTTTATGCTGCCGACATGAACGGAGACGGTCGTGCAGAAATGGTGGCCCTAAGGCCAACAACCTACCAGTGGTTTTCAAAAAATGTTTCTTCTGATGCAATTACAACAGTTCAGTGGGGACTTCCCGGAGATATTCCCCTGGTGCCACAAGATATGAATAACGATGGACAATCAGACTACATAATTTCAAGAAGAGAAGGCGCTGGTCAGGTTGCATACATAAGATACGGTCAGAACAATTCTGCTACCATACCGCTCGGTCAAACAACCTCAATTCCTCTTGTAGGACGTTTTAAAGGAGCAAATAATTTTGCATGGCATCAACGTGATACTGGCTGGGCTGCTATTCGCTCAGCAAATGGCTCCCTGGAGTTTTTACAGCATGGAATATCTACAAACGCCGTTATTCGACCTGACGGAAGCGTGATTCAACCCAATGAAGATGGAAGATTCCCAGCTGCTTCAAGTGGCGGGGGCGGCGGTACTCCTCCTCCTTCTGGAAGCTGCACCAGACCTAATTTCCCAGATGGTCGAGGTGGTGCACTCTGGAAGCCAGATCGTGAAGGTGGATTCGCACGTGGTGGAGAAGCTACATTCCTGATACCTGCAAGAAACGGCAGTTTGAGTAATTCGGCCATTCTTCTTGATAGTGGAGGTAATACAGTTCATAATATGGTTCTAAGATATCATTATGGAAATGGAAATCGGACTGTATGGGATGCTACCGTTAGTAACAGCCAGCTCGCTACCAGAGCACCGCTAACTATGAGAGTAACATTTTCTAATGGTTCATGCGAAGATAGAAGTATTCCAAATCCGCATAGCAGATACGATTAGTAGAATTTAAGTTCCGACTTTCTAAATAGATTTATATCGACTTGATCCAAGGGCCCCTCTTGTGGGGCCTTTTTCGTTTCTTTCAGGAAAATATACAGCGAATCTTCTTGATTCCTTAACCTGCATTATTCATGATCCTCCTACTGAGAGTGGCGATTTCCTCATTTTCTGAGATCTTTCTTGGGCCCTTGTCTTGATAAATGGCGTATTTTTGTATTTAATCACTATCCAAAATTCAAAAAGCAAAAAACTCACTATTAAACTACACTTACAAAAGATATTAGAGTGAAGCATTTAAAAAACATAATACCCTCACCCACCAACTGCTGGAAAAGCCTGTGTAGATATGGCTCCGGTTCAAGTGAACATCGAAGTACCCATATGCTGGATAAATTCCAGCTTCGCTTTGGTGGCGTACCCAATCCGGATGCAAATTATCTACCACCAGAAAACATACAGTTTCATAGTTCTTGTCTCCATACTCCTTATGGCCATATGGCTGAAGCTGGAGAAGCTTCCTTTTCGTTAAAGATTCCTCTCAGGGAATCAAACCATAACCTTTGCAGCTTTAACCTTCAGTTTGCATCATTTCCTGTACCTTCAAAACCAAAACTGAGATTATTGGGTTCCGACAATCAGGAAACCATAAGTGAAATTCAGCTCAGAATGACCAGTGCTAATACAGCAGAAGCACTTTTTGATATTCCTCAGAATGCCGCAAATATTGAAGTTATTCTCTCTGAAGAACCAGCATTTTTTTCAGTACATAATGCAAGTATTAAAACTCTCTCAACTTCAGAAATAGCAGAGATCGATACCAGACGTAACAACTATAAACATAGACTTGTAATTTGCTTCCCTGTTATTGACTGGGAATTCAGACAACAACGCCCTCAACATCTCCTGCGCGAGCTTGCAAAGTCGGGAGATCATGTTGTTTATCTAAGCACCAGTTTAAGCGGATATGGAACTAACGAAGCTACTGCAATTCCTCTTGAAGAAAGGGTAACAAAGCTTTACATACCTGGAAACCCGCGCCTTAATCTTTATAAACACACTCCTTCATCGAGAAGTGTAGATCTGGGCTGTAACGCAATTACCAATTTTATTCTTCAGCGGGCTTTTGAGGATGTGATTCTACTTGTCCACTTGCCATTCTGGCTACCTTATGCCCTCAAGCTTAAAAGTGAGAGAGGATACAAAATTGTTTATGACTGCATGGATGATCATAGCGGATTTGAAAATAACAGCACTGAAATGCTACAGGCTGAATCAAAATTAAGAGACAATTCAGATTTATTAATAACTACATCAGGCAAGCTTTTTGAGGAAAATAAAAACCATAAAAACTGTGTACTGATAAGAAATGCCGGAGATCCGGAACATTTTAAAATTGCAGAAAACAAAATTCCACTAAGCAGTAAATTCATTCCATCAAAAGGTCCGGTAATCGGCTATTTTGGTGCTATTGCCGAATGGTTCGATGAAGAAGCCATTACACATGCGGCAAAAAATGCGCCTTCCGACTGGTCCTTTATTCTGATTGGCCATCATACTGAAGAAATAAAGGAGAGATTTGCTGATTTTACAAACGTTTATTTCCCAGGTGAAATTCCATATACGGAACTGCCAAAGTACCTTAGTCATTTTGATGTATGTACAATTCCCTTTAAGAAAATTCCTCTCACCGAAGCCACTAATCCGGTAAAGTTATATGAATATTTTTCAACAGGAAAACCTGTAGTCGCGCGGAATCTGCCAGAAATCGAAATATTTTCAGATCTTACCTATATATATGACAGCCCAGAAAGCCTCATTGATAACTTAAAAGATGCCCTTAGCGAATCCCTAAGTGATCAAAAGAGGGTTTTGCGAAAAGAAATTGCAAATAAAAACACATGGACATCAAGATCCGATGTACTAAAATCCGAAATTTCAAAACTACAAAAAAAGGTTTCTATCATCATCATTTCATATGAGGCATTCCCTTATCTAAGAGAGTGCATATCGAGCATTTTAGCTAACACCAGTTACGATAATTTTGAAATAATAATTGTTGACAATGCCTCCTCTCGCTCAGTTCGTGATTATTTAATTGCGGCCGAACAGTCCTCACCTAAAATTAAAGTAATTCTAAACGATGAAAACCGAGGCTTTGCTGCGGCGAATAATCAGGGCTTATCTCTTGCAAATGATTCTGATTATTTTATTTTACTTAATAACGACACAGTTGTGCCATCTGGATGGCTTGAACGTTTGATCTACTACGCAGATCAACAAGGGCTTGGTATAATCGGACCAGTAACTAACTGGACCGGTAACGAAGCGATGATTCCTACAAGTTATCGATCACTAACCGAAATGGGTCAGTTTGCATGGGGTTTAAGAAATCAATATCAGGGAGAATTCTTTGATATAAAAGTTGCTGCAATGTTCTGTGTGGCTTTCAGAAAAGAAATTCTTGAAAAAGTCGGGTATCTGGATGAAAGTTTTGGAATTGGAATGTTTGAAGATGATGACTATGCAACAAGAGTAAGAGCTGCTGGATTTCGTGTGGTTTGCGCTGAAGATGTTTTTGTTCACCACTATGGCTCGGTATCCTTTAACCAGCTACCAAAAGATACTTATAATGAAATATTCTCAAAGAATAAGGCAGAATACGAAAAGAAATGGGGTACATGGATTCCACATCAAGCGAGGTAACATGTTTTGAATAAAATTCCTGTTCCTGCTATCTTTCACCAAAATAAATTAAAACAAAATAACTGTGAAAAAAATTGCTCTAATATTTGGCACAAGACCTGAGGCTATTAAGCTCGCTCCCGTATATTTCTCGCTGAAAAAATCCAACCTTCTTACCCCTTTGCTTTGGGTGACCGGACAACATCAAGAAATGTTACTACAAACACTTGAGTCATTTGGATTAACTCCAGAAAAGAATCTTGAGCTAATGAGCAAAGACCAGAGTTTATCTATTATTACAGGCAAAGTAGTTGACAAAGTTTCTAAACTCTTTGAAAGCGAGAAAGTTGATGCTGTGATTGTCCAGGGGGATACTACCTCAGCTTTTGCTGTTTCTCTTGCAGCATTTTATCATAAAATTCCGGTCATTCATGTAGAAGCTGGACTTCGCACCAAAACTAAAACAAGCCCTTTTCCAGAAGAACTAAACCGAAGGCTTGTCAGTCAAATTGCAGATTATCATTTTGCTCCAACAGCCTGGGCAAAAGAAAATCTCTTAAGAGAAGGAGTAAGTAAAGATGTTGTTTGGCAAACAGGAAATACCGTAATTGATGCACTTCAGATTATTATTGAAAAGGTTAGATTAATTCAACCCAAAGAAATTTCCAGTGATATTATTGAAAAAATTAATTCTAACAAAAAAATTGTCCTAATCACTGGCCACAGGAGAGAAAGCTTTGGTGATGGCTTTGAATCTCTTTGCGAAGCGATCCGCGAACTCTCTCTTCAGTACAAGGATTTTGAGTTTATTTACCCTGCACATCTTAATCCAAACGTGCAGGAGCCTGTCTACAGAATTCTCTCTGGTCATTCCAATATCCTGCTTACGAGGCCCCTTGGTTATGAGGCCTTTGTCTGGTTAATGGACAAGAGTTACTTTATACTTTCGGATTCAGGCGGAATTCAGGAAGAAGCACCACATCTTGGAAAACCGGTTCTGGTTTTAAGAGATTCAACTGAAAGACCAGAAGCAATTGAGGCTGGTACTTCCAAACTTGTAGGAACAGATAAAGGTTCAATAATTAAAAATGCTAGTCTGTTGTTATCTGACAGTAATGAGTATCAAAAGATGAGCACTGCATCCAATCCTTATGGAGATGGTACAAGTAGTGAAAAAATAAGAACAATTCTTGAACAAGTGCTAGGATAATGTTCATTTTTTTCCCCGCCATTCCCTGGCAGTTTTACATGCAGCGTCCTCAAAGGCTTGGAATGGCTCTTGCCGATAAAGGTGAAACTGTACTTTATCTCTGTCCAACAACAAACAGGTCATTATTTCCGGATCTCCCACAAAAGAATGAAGGTGCTTTCAGAATTCGCCCACTATCTATTCGGGTTTTTGAGCTCCTGGTGCTTGTTGATGAGACTATAAATATTCATGAAATGAAAATGCCTCATAGAAGCGTTACCAGGATTGCTGAGACAATACAGAAACTTCTTGTTTTCAATCCGGTTCTTTTTATTCAGCATCCCGCGTGGGTTTCCGTTCTTGAAGCAGGTCATTTTTCCGGGTTAATATCTTCATATGATTGCATGGATGATGCAGGAAGTTTTCCTGATGCACCAAAAGAATTACTTGAGGAGGCAGAAATTACCCTACTTGAAAAAGTCAGCAAAGTCTTTGCAACTTCAAAAACACTTTTTAAAAAGCTTGAACCTTATTGCAAAGACAAAATATTTCTCCTTAGAAATGGTGTTTCCATTAGTGCCTTTAACCACATTAATGATGCAGATACTAATAAAAATAACTCCTCAGTATTAATTAATAAGACTTGCCACGTTGGCTATGTAGGAAGTATCAGATCCTGGCTTGATTCAAGAATCATATCGACTTTACTTACTGATTTTCCTGATATAACCATTTCGCTTGTAGGTAAGTTGGAATCTGATTTCAATATTGAACCTCATGAAAGACTTTTGTTTTTGGGCGAAAAGCAAGCAAGTGAAATTCCGGCCCTAATATCAGAATTCAAGGTATGCCTTATCCCCTTTCATATTAATCAGCTAACCCAGGCTACTAACCCGGTAAAGCTTTATGAATATTTTGCGCTTGGAAAACCGGTAGTCAGTACAAATCTTCCCGAGGTCGCAGAGTTTGATAATATTGTCTACATATCTGATTCAGTATCTGATTTTAGTTCAAAGCTTTCTCAGGCATTATCTGAAGAAGATAATGATGCGAGAAGACTCGCCAGAATTGAAGTAGCAAAAAACAATACATGGGATAAACGGGCAAATGAACTGCTTGATATTCTTGCTGAAGTTCGCTCTTCAAATAGAAATTTTATAACCTTACCTGATGATTCAATCCATCCCTTTTGGAATGAAATTGTATCAAAATCATTTATGGAAGAACTGAACTATTTAAAAATCCAGCACATGGAAAGTATTTCCGAAAATGATTTACACTGGAGAAGAGAGCTTGGAAGGCTTCTTGGGGAAATAAAGGGCACGACTGCGGTTTAGCCAGCGAAATCGAGCACTCACCACTCGCATTAGGTAGATCATGAATAATGCAGGTTGAAGAAAAATCCAAGCTGAGAAGTATAATTTTGTCTGATTTTCTTTGCCATTTGTGCATTTCCCTTGGCGAGCGAGAGAGCTTCAGGGCTTTTTTCTATTTGCTTTAAAATATTAACATGTTCATCCGAAATGTAAGCTTCAATCAGATTTCTGTTTAGCTTTATTTTTCTTTCAGAACTGATCAGGGTGATTCTAAAAATATCCTTGATGTCTTTAGCTCCTTTTGAGCTATTTATTCTATCCCTCAAAGCTTCAAGTTTAAGAACTAAAAGATGCTCAAGGCATGCTACGGAAATCAGGTCATACTTCTCTGAGTAGGCTTTAACCTGATCATATGGGACGATTAAAGCAGAATATCTCTCAGTGTAAATATCAAATTCAAATCCGCGCTTAATTAGTTGATGTTTATTTAGCCTTCTATTAGGCGTAACCTCTTCCATATCTCTAAGATCTGACATGTCGGCAATAGATATATAAAAATCAGCATCATGAGTAAATTCAGCAAGAGGTGCGGTTTTTTCCTGGTTTACACTATGAAGATAAATTGCAATCCCCCCAATATATATAACTCCCTCAGGAAACTTTGAGGAAATATCTGTACAGGCATTAAGCAATTTTTCAAATTCAGTATTTGACATATTGATTAATTTACGTTACAGTAACAAAAATGTCAAATACCTTGTTTTTTACTCCTTGTGAATATGTAAAATGCCTGAATATAAAGCATTTTCTAACACTAGAAGAGCTTTGTAGCAGGGCTGGAATTCCTTGCAAAGCCTCTGGAGAATGGACCAAAAGAAGAGTAAGCATCAAACATGATGATTATTTAAAAATTGAATCTGAGCCCGGAGACTGGGGGGCAGTCCAAATTACTATGAGCAGAGACACAAGGGAAAAGGAAGCAAAACTCGCTCTTCAAATCCTTGCATATGTTCTCCATGATATTGTTGCAAGACAAAGCATTTCAGGGCTCTCCTGGGCGAAGATTCCTCTTCCTAAAGGGCGCATTAAAAGTGGAAAAGCAATGACTAATGCTGAAAGGCAAAGGCTATTTAGAAGGCGAATGAATTATACTATATAGTATCATAAAATCGCCAAAATTAAGATGTTTTTGCAAGTTTCAGGGACAATGAAACTTCATGTAAAACCTTAAGCTTTGCTATTGCAGTTTTTGATGCTGCTATTGGGCTATCTGCGAAAGTCGCAAAACCACAATCTGGCACCAGATGAAGTTTCCTTTTCGAATTCCCATCCATAAGTTTTAGCACTTCCTCGGCCTCTCTTATAATATTATCTTTATTTTCAATGTTATCTTTCTTCTGATTTACAAATCCTAAGGCAAGGTCAAAACGTTCTGGCAAAGAGGATATGAACTCTAATGTTCCAGCCCGGGAAGTCGCATGTTCAAGAAACAAGGTACCGACATGTACCTCATTAAAATACCTGATAAGCGATAAATAATCTCCGCTTAATGCCTTTGTTTCATCCCTTGTCCAATTACCTCTACAAACATGCAGTCCTAATCGTTCTGGTGATATACCAGCACAGACCTTATTCAAAAGACCTGATGCAAAATGCAACTCTTCTTCAGGTGGCAATTTTTCACCTAAAGCTCCACACATAAAAGTTCTTCCTGATTTTGCTGCAGCAAATACAACCTCAGTTAAAACTGGTTCGTCAAATTGTACAATCTCAACACCAAAATCAATAAGAGAAATAAGTTCCTCCCTTAGAACCTTTACAATATCACAAGCAAGCTCTTCCCGACTTCCATAAGCCATATCTGATATGCAATCCATCCACATGGTTCTGGTCAGAAGATAAGGGCCAGGAAGAGCTATCTTGATTGGCTTTTTGGTAATGGTTCTAAGAAATCTGGCTTCTAAAAGAGCCAAAGGATGATGCCTTTTGATTTTTCCAAATACTGCCGGATGCCTCACCTCAGCCGCAGGAACATCCAGTTGATCGAGTTCTTTTTGAAACTTTTCCGGGTCATCAACAAGTGGCAGCAAATCAACAAGAGGTATTAACTGACAATTTTCCAGTTTTCCTGCAACAAAGCTTGAATAATTATCCCGCCTCATTTCCCCGTCTGTAAACACGTCAACACTTGCCTGTTCCTGATCCTGAACGCAGAGCCTTACTGCATCATTGGCAGCAGAATTAAAATCCTCCAGAGAAAGCTGTCCGGAGATATGTTGATGAAGAAGTGGAATAAGCCAGGACGGACGGGGCCAACTTCCAATTCCCATTACTGAAAACGGATGTATTTCCTGAGGCGTATATTTTTCTTCACTTCCTGATTTATCAACAGTTTCTTTCTTTTGATAATTTTCAATCTCGTTTATCACAGCAGATTGAAAAATAGTCTTGTCGGCTTCAAATGGGCCTTTTGAAACAAGAAAACTAAGCTCCGATTCATTTTTTACAATTGAAACAAGCTCATTTTTGGTAAGTCGACACCATGCAGGAAGATCCTCTTCAACAGATAATTCCCTTGAGTGAATTTCGAGTAATTGTCCCTTTTGAAGAGGATCTATGTGTTTTCTGATAAGGAGCAAGAGCCCATTTCCACAATCAAGTGTGCCACCATCAAATGAAGCATCGGCAGAATAAGGATGGATCTTGTTATACATCAATCCTTAGTAAGAAATAGAAGGAGTGCCATCACTTAGAAACTCAACTAGCTTTGCTCCGCCAACAATTGTTACACCTTCGATAATGTCAGTATCCTGATACCCTCTTTTCTTAAAGCAAGGCGAACAAACATAGACTTTCCCACCTCCCTCTATGAATGAACTCATCAATTCTTTCAGGGGCGAAAAGCCTTCTTCATGAATATCGTCTGCATATCCTTTTACTGCGAGCCTTACGCCTTCAATACTTAAAAATACAAGAGTATCCTGCTCTGATCCAAGAGCAGCATTTGCAACCACAAAAGCAACTGTAGCCTTGTCGGTATCGTTTTTGGCTGAGCTTAGACTAACGCAAAATTTTCCAGTCATTTTATTTATCTCCTACTTTCTTTTAAAAATATATCGGGGATGACTGGAAAGAATAAGAGTGTTTCCTGTCATTTTGCTCCAGGCAGGTAAATCTTCAATAGCTCCGGAATCTTCCGCTATAAGCTCAAATTCTTCCTCAGGTTGTAATTCCCTTATTTTTGTTCTTAGTTCCAAAATCAATTCGCCACAGCCCATACTTCCTGCATTCCAGAAAGTGCGATTGTCTTTTGCAGATGATTTGTTAGTAGACATAATCAGATCGTAAAATATTCCCACTTAAATCGTAAAATCTGAACGAATCAATTGCGCGATCCAGTACATCATACTCGGAAACTCTGCCGTGTCGCCATTTCTTCAGGCCTTCCATATCCAGGAGTGGACGAATTTCAGGATCGTCGTAGCTCATATTCATCAAAAGTTTAGTAAATTCTTCGAGTTCATCCGACTTATGATTTAGAAGTGCTGTGAAATTACAATGATCATATGATCTTGTTTCATGAAGTATTCGAATAGTATTTTCAGGGATTTTATATTTCCCTATGAAAGCATTGAAATTTGATTTAATCATGCAGGCAGCATCTACTGAGCCATTAATCAACAGCTTGAACGCCTCCTCTTCCCCTCCAACATGATCACCATGCTTTCCGACAAATATATTATTAAAAACGACAGAGCAAGTATCTGACTCCTCAATTCCATGCTCCTTTAATATTTGAAGCGGTATCAGGGTTGCTTGAGGGGAGTCAACGGCGCCAACAGCAATTTTTCTCCCAGCAAGATCACTTACTGATTCAATACAAGAGGAATTCAAGGAAATTATAACTGAAGTCAAATCACAGTCGCTATCTCTCATTGCCAAGGCAACTACCTTCTGTCCCAAAAACTTCGCCATACGCTGAGCCCTTAACCAGGCAAGAGGCGAATTCCACGCAACATCAATTTCTCTCCTTAACAAAGACTCAACTTGAAGTTCGTAGTTGGAAAATAGGATAAAATCAAATGAAAAACCCTGTTTAGCAAAAAATGTTTTAAAACCTTCCCAGATATCGACAACCTTGGGTGCGTAAGCAACGGCACCAAGAATTATTATATTTTTTGAGTTACTTTTCATAATATAAATTTAAAACAATTCCATTCCACAAAGTGCCTTTCCAATGAAATCGTACAATGCATCAGATGTTGGTGCCATAATAAATGATGCCCGGGCATCTCTGAAGTTTCTTTCTACACCAACTTCTTTTCTAAATGCCGCCCCACCACAAACACGCATTGCAAGATCACAGACCTGAACTGCACTTTCGCCACAAGCTGCCTTTACTTTGAGAACATCAAGCATAGCATCATCACTATTTTCAAGAATGGAGTTTATAGCCTTGTCCCTGATAGCTTTAGCGGTATCTAACTGAATTGAGGCTTTTGCAAGATAAGCTCTTATTGTTGGTAAATCTGCCAAAGATTGGCCAAGATGCTCATAGGAAGTTTCCGAGCAATGCCTGATAGCTTCTGTAAGAGCACTATTCATGATTCCAACGGAAATACTAGAATTAAGAATACTGAACATTGGAAGAACTGTTCCCATCATTATTGAGAACCCATCACCATCTTTCCCTAGAATATTATGTTTGGGAATTTTTACATTTTCTGCTTGCACCGGGCATGAATCATTACCTCTTAAGCCAAGCCCGAAATATGGACTTATGATGGAGATTCCATCTGATTTTGCAGGCACAATAAATATAGAACTAGTAGATTTTTTTGAAACAGATTGACTAGACCATATGTAAGAATCCGCAAAATGCGCCGAGGTTATCCAACTCTTTCTTGCAGAAATAGAAAAATATCCTCCTTCGTCTTTCGCTGTGCTCAAGGGGGCCCAAAAATGACTTCTTGAACCATATTCTGAAAATGCAAGCGTACTTAGGTGTTTACCAGCTGCAATATTTTTTCTGGTTTCGGTATCACCAAATTGCTCAATTACTGCGGTTGCACAGTAATGCATACAAGTAATCATGGCAGAAGATGCGCAGTGCTGTGCAATAGTCTCGCAAACTACTGAAGCTTCTTTTATTCCCTCACCCATACCCCCAACGTCAGTACTGCTTATAAGACCTAACAACCCGGTATTCTTTAGTGAGGATATTGTTTTCTCTGGGAAAAAACATTCAGCATCTACTGAACCTGGCTGATCAAGCAAACATTCTTTAACTTTTGAAATTAAATTATTCACATCCCCCCATTCCAGAGATAAGTTCAGGTTACGTTTTAAGATTTATATATCGATAATAAATTCTATATTCTTCTGACCTGAAAGCAAAAATAATAAACTAATATACCTAAACGATATAATACTAGTATAACCATACGTAAAGTTTATCGTTAATAGTTTGAGCAAATTCTAAAAAAGGTAAAAAGAGGGTAAGAGCATGCACTTAAACCCTCCGTGTGCTTTCAGGCGTGAGTAAAACGCCTTACTTGACCATTCGAATGCTCCATTCATTTCGAACGGGGCCATCCTTGAAAACCTTTACAGGTTAAAGGAATCATCAGCCGAATTACTTTCGTTTGGCTGCTGTTCTCTTCTTGGACAATTCAAGAGCCAGGAATAGCCAGCCCTTCTTTTTTATGTCCTCTCCCCTGTCGGTCTTTTTTCCCCTTCTGTTACGAGTGAACCTGAGACCAATTTCTCTGGCCTCTTGTTCCAGGATCGCACTACCAGACGGGTTAAACATCATTTTCTCCCACTTGGTTTTGTCCGGTGAGCCTTACAATACCGGACAGAAAGAACAGGCTCGCAGAATATTACTATTATTATTTTAAAAATTAATTTGAACTTGAAAAATGATATTAACAAAATACTCAGCGAGCATGTTCTTTCCAAAAAGATGAGATCAGAAATATAGAAGAATCAAACAAAAAACAGAAATAACCCTGATGCATTGCTCTACTTCCCCATATACGCAGTGACAGACAATGCAATAATTAAATTGCAAGGTTAATTAGTTACCAACCTTACATAATCAAAAATAAAAATAAACATCTTTTTTAATAAGTGTTCTTTTTAGAACGAAACTGGCCTGACTTTTACGGCCCTTACATATTAAATCACATACAAAATTAAAACTAACTTATTGATTTTTATGTAGTTTAAAGCATCAGGTATTCTTTCGGAGAAAACCTTAATAAAACTTGCCAATCGGCCCTTGGCGCCTAGAATATTTCCAGGGGTCCCTTTGGCCCTCCCCTGACCCATTTCTCATACTCAGGCAAACAAAAGCGTCTCCTTAGTTCATCTCGAACACAGGCCTCTATGGCCTCCTGAAAACGGGTCGGCTGCAGAATCTTTTTTAATGACTTCATTTTACTTTCTGTTTCAGCAAACAGCTCACCTAGCTCAATAGGCGACATCCGCGTCATTATGCAATTAAGTTCATTTTCAATATATAATCTGTACTTATCACGAGAGGAAGTTGTATCAGTTTTTTTCTTATCAACTTTACATTCCGGATAAATAACCGGATCAAAACTCAAGGAAGAACCAGCATTTTCGGATGATATGTTTTCACTTTGCGATAAGGTTGTTTTCCTTCTCGTTGCCCTGAAAACCTTATGTTCGGGACGTATTCTTCGGGATGATTCAAAAGATGATCCGCGAGGAGCCGAAAGAGTATCGGAACTGCTTTTTACACCCCCACTACTTTTTAATTCCCCCGTTTTTAATTCCCCGGGTAATGTAATTTTATAAGGACTTTCAACTGCTCGGTACAAAAATCCAATTGGATTAATTGAAACCTTTTTATCTGAATTTCTTACCAGATCATCAAAGTAAGAAATTATTTTCAATACTTTTAACAAAGACTCCTTTCCATGATGACCAATCAGTTTAGGAACCTGTCTCTGGAGTATTCCACGCTCAATCAATAAGACTGAAATTTCATTCCTTAATTGCTCCAGAAGTTCTCTATCATCTTGGTTTTGAGATTCTTTCTTAAAAGACTCAATAAAATCACTCTGGAATGGTTTACTGATTTCACTCCGGGATAACCCAGAACCATTATACCCAACATCATGAACCGAGTTATTAACACTATTATTTTTAAAAACACGAAAGCTCCCTGAAGAATTTTTTTCTCCCTTATTCTCAGAACGATCGGGATAATCACCAGATAAGTCAGCATTAGATGTATTTTTTTGCACCACAAAGGGCCCATTCTGCACATCTGCTTTTTGGTGTTGATTTTTAATTTGACCAGAAGAGTAAGAAGACAAACTAGCCGTACCGTTAGAAGAAATAAACCTGATCATGGAACTGTTACCATCTCCATGAAATTCATAAGAAGAAAGAAAACCACTATCAACCAGTTCCTTAAGAGCAGGAGTAAGTTGCTGTCTTATGCTTGAAACATATTTGCAGGATCTTGATAAGCCTATTTTTTCAAATGCCAATGTGAAAAGATGAGCTTCTATTACATTTTTAAAATAAAAATGCTTGTCAAGATATCTATACAGACGTCTTGAAATCGCACTTTTTAGTGAAAAGTACAGATCAAGATCAAGCTTCTTTATGTAACCTGACTTGAAAGAATCGAAAATCATTTCGCTCCAGATAAAAAAGCTGTTTTTTTCAGATGATGGAGCATCAGTTTGAACTGCATTATTCTTCCAACTTCTGGAATTTGATGAAGGAGCACTTTTACTGGCACGCTCGTCATTTATTTCGTAAGCATCAATTATTCCAAAGTTTGAAGTCTGATACGACTTGCTAAGATTGTCATAAAAGGAGTTTGAAGATCTTATTCTTACTCCACTCAGGCGATCGAGGGATTTCACTAATCGTTGATAGCTTCGGCCTTCAGTGCTCCATCTAAGGGTCTTAAGAAGTTCGTAACGGGTAAAGTAAACCTTTGGATTCCTAAAACCCTGATCCATCGTTAGTCGAATCAGTCCGAGAATTACATCGTCATCAGTAGCAGTCGGCAAGCCAAACTTGTCTGCTCCGGTGATAATCCACCTGCGCTCAATCATTTCCCCAGATGGACTCCTAGAGTAATCTGTAAATTCAAGAGTTTTAACGGATGTATCAACACGAGTTGAAAGAACCGCCAGAGGAAATTCCGCAAGATTCATTTCATCACGTGAAATAGATTTAGAAGAAGTGCGTGACAAAGGTACCATCGATCTCTTAGTAGAACTCTTACTGGAAATAACTACACCTTCAGAAACCCTTGATTGACTGGTTTCTCTTGACTGTTTGTTAATCATTTCAGTAGATTCGCCCATCAGGGGTTACACATTCCAGAAATTCAGGTTAAAAATTCTAAACTCACAAACAAAGAGAATCCTAAAAATAAATCACAAAAAAAAATCAACGCCAAAAAAATCAGAAAAAATTTAAAAACAAAAATTAAACAAACTCAAACAAACATTTGTTTTTCTTTTAGAATTTACTTTAAGTAACTTTAATTATGATCCTACACTAACAGGGTACGCCATCGTATTTCAATAGTACTTTGTAGTTATCGTATAGTATCTAGTAGGGGAGGCAAAACAATAATAGAATCAAACTGTTAACACTAAAAATTTATTTTAATTCACGATATAAATTAGTTCAGGACACGTATCTTCTTCTTTTAATTCACGATGTTACTTATTTCAGATGCGATTATTTTAGTTTCAATACACGATCCTTAGTTTAAAACACGATATCTGAGTTTTCTCCATAACCAAGCCCTGGGGCCAAGCTGTTTTTTAGGCAACTCTCGTGTTTTCAACTAAGCCTATTTAATTCAAAACACGATGCAATCTGATTTATCAGTAGTAAATCATCTTATCTATCTGCTTTTAATAGATTATTTTTTTTAATAATTACCAATAAGTGTAATTTTTCTCCGATAACAGACATATAATCGTGTACTGAAATAACCCTTTCTTTTAAATAATCAGCCCGATTTTAAGATTGTTTTGTTTAATTCCTGCCCTGGAACCCGTTTACTTATTTCAAAACACGTGTACATTGCTGGAGGGGAGCAATAGTAAAATTTGCATTGAGACCAGGGATGATATCGAATTATCTTTTCATTTAGTCTATATATGGGATGGTCTATGCTTAAGCTTAAAAAATATCTCTGATTATATCAGGGTGTAAGCCATCTGGAGGATTGATTGTGCATCTAAGAACCTACGCCATAGTAAATCAGAAAGGAGGTGTAGGGAAAACTACCACCTCTGTGAATTTGTCTGCAGCACTTGCCGAGTCAGGAAACAGGGTTTTGGCAATTGATCTTGATGCGCAGGCCAATTTGTCGGCTCACTTGGGTTATCCTACCGATGATCCCTCTATTGACCGTAAATCCATGTATGATGTTTTAAGATATGATGTTCCTGTAAGTGATATAGTTGTTGAAGTGGATGACAACCTTTCACTTGCTCCTTCAAGCTTACTTCTTAGTGCGGCGGATCTTGAATTGGGTGGAGTAATAGGGCGTGAGCAGATTTTAAGGAAAGCTCTTAGGTCAGTACACGATAGCTATGATTATATAATTATAGATTGTCCTCCATCCCTTGGTTTATTATCTCTAAATGGGCTTGTCGCTGCCAGCAAGGTTATTGTTCCAGTGCAGTCAGAATTTTTAGCTCTTCATGGAGTAAGGCAACTTCTGGATACAATTGATCAGGTAAGGAGCGCTTACAATCCAGCCTTACAGGTTGGCGGAGTTCTTCTTTGCTTGCATGATTCCAGGAGAAGACTTGACAAGACAGTAGCAGATACCGTGAGAGAATACTTTGGTGACCTGGTTTTTTCAACAATAATCAGAACAAATGTTGCTTTGGCAGAGGCCCCCGCAAAAGGTTGCTCTATTCTAAGGTATGATCCAAAATGTTCAGGTGCGGATGATTATAGAAATTTAGCAAAAGAGGTTATAAGTAATGAGTCGCAAACTGGTAAAATTCGACGTGAATCCCTTGCTTAGTGGCCCCAGTCTGGAAGCCAGAAACAAGTCGGGAAGTCCCTATAGGGTAATTTCAATAAATGACATTGATGTTGATCCCGATCAACCAAGACGATCATTTGATTCACAATCAATAGCCGAACTTGCAGCTTCGATTGAGATGTATGGACTGCTTTGCCCCATATTAGTTACGCTTGCTCCTGGTGGAACCTATCGCCTGGTCAGTGGTGAAAGAAGGTTAAGGGCGTGCAAGGCACTTGGTCTAGAAACGATTGCAGCGATACTTGATTCAAGCGAAGAGGAGGGCGCAAGCACCCTTGCAAAGCAGCTTGTAGAGAATATTCAGAGAAGCGACTTAAACCCCATGGAAAAAGCTCTTGCAATAGGACAGATGAAAGAGCGTTATGATCTAAGTGTTCGTGATATCGCAGCTCAGCTTGGAATATCAAAGTCATCGGTGCAAAGGAGTATAGAGTTATTATCACTTCCCGACGATCTTCAAGCTGCTCTTATCTCTGGAGCTTCTGAAACAAAAGTTCTCGCATTATCAAAAGTAAAAGACATAGGAAAAAGGAAAAAGCTCCTTGATGAACTGGATCAGCTTTCTCGCCTGGAGCTTGAATATTTAATTAACGGACACGGATCAGATCAATCAGGCAAGTTGTCCCACGGTGGGACACATGGGGCGGATAAGGAATCTGACCAGCGCTTAGAAGCCGGATCGAGAAGATTTGACGACCAGCGTTTTGAGGATGAAATGAGAAAGGCTCTTGGGCTAAAAGTTAGTTTGCAGAGAAGTTCAAAAAATTCGGAGAAGGGCAGGTTAGTTATTGATTTCTATTCAGATTCGGATCTGAGCGAACTCTACTTGAGGCTTGGAAATTAAATTAATCCCAGAAATTTTCACTGATTAACTCTTGAATGCTTAATTCAAAGTGTCCCACGGTGGGACAGCTCTTTTTATAATTATTGACAGTTTTTTATGGTTAAAAATGATCACTTTAAGCGTTGTTATGAGGTGTATAGATCCGATGCTGAATCGGTAATTGGGTCTTATCTTGATGATTTAAGAGTTTTTGGCACAATGCGAGAGGTTTTTGTGTATACCCTTGGTGGCTCTGGTAAGTTGTTTCGTCCGGTTTTAATGGCAGCACTTACTGATGCTCTTTCTCTTGATAAGAAGGTTATTCATCCGCTTCAATTTGCTATTGAACTTGTTCATACGTCTTCTCTTATTCACGATGATCTACCTGCGCTTGATAATGATGATTTTAGAAGGGGAAAGGCCTCATGTCATAAGGTTTATGGAGAGGGCGTTGCAATGCTTGCAGGCGATATGATGTTGTCTGAGGCAATTTCGGTCATTTTACTTGGAGGACTTCCTCCGGAAAAAACCATAGTTGTCTGCTCTATGCTGTCTCAGGCAATTTCAAATATGTGCATAGGTCAGGTTCTTGATCTGGAAAGTCGACAATTGGCAGGCAATTTAAAAGAATTACCCTTATCTGAGCGATTAAAGGAGCTTGAAGAAATTAACCTGAAAAAGACAGGTGCTCTTTTCTCATTTTCTATAATGTCAGTCGCTGAACTTGCAAGCTTAAGCATTGAGCAGAAGAACAAGCTTTCCATATTCTATAAATCCCTTTCTCTTTTGTTCCAGCTAAGAGATGACCTTCTTGATTCGAAACACGATATTAAGGAAGGTGAATATCGTGAAATGAACTATAGCGATCTTTTAGGAAGCTCCGAAACTTGCGAATTTTCTGATAGTCTTGTTGATAAAGCAGTTAATGCCTTGGATTTTTTGGGTATTCGAGGTGTTTTTCTTAGAGAATTAACTGAATCATTCAGGGTAAAGCCTTCGGCAGTCAGCTAGTATTTCAGAGTAGCTAAAGACCAGATAACTATTTGATACTATTAGTTTTTTCTGATATTTTCATGAATTCAAGATAGGCTTCCTGAAGTTCTTCAAAGCTGGCTTTGATAATATTTACTTCTTCAGGGTTATTTATTTTTTCTTCCATTCTTGCCATAGAACGATCAGGATGAAGTTCCATGACCTTTTTTCGGTAGGCCCGTTTAATTGTGGTAATGGACGAGTCCGTTTTGCATCCTAGTATGCTGCATAGTTTAATTTTTAATGTTTCTGAATCTTTCCCAAACCCGATAATACCGGAAGCGTATTTGTTCCTTCCTAAAGCCGAATAAAATAAAGCTTCTTCTTCTTCTGAAAAGTATTCCAATTCGGATTCACTAAATTTAAATTCATCAAGCAATTCTTTAAGTTCAAAGCAGTGACGAGATGAGATCATGCCGTTTTCAGATATCAGACCAAGAAGGATTTTAACCAGGTTTACAAGGCCTTCTCTTTCGTTAGAGAAATCTCGTGAAACTTCCAGTAAAATTTTTCTTAAAGGTGGAGGATTCGCCAGAGTTTCTGAATAAATATTTTTTAACTTCTTTATCGCACTTTTAGGTAACGAAAGTCCTTTGAAAACGTCTCCAATAATGGTTTCAAACCTGACCTGTTCCAGTTTGGGAAGTGATTGATCCTGAACAAATAGGAAGATCAGTCTGAATGCGCTTGATGCACGATCAAAGCCCAGTAAAATTTGAGATTCGTTCGGTTTCTTAAAAAACAAAATCTATTCTCCCATCAGAAACACTTAATAACACCTGTAATTTATATTCAATATTTTGAAAAGAGAGTTGAATTTTTTTATGTAGAGGAAAATTTCTTCTTCATTCCGAGGCACTTATAATTATCTTCTTGCCAATTTATTGTATATGCGTTTCACTTGTCTTTCGAATGTAAACTGATTGCAGTGGTTACATATCAGTTTACTTAATTGTAATAAAAAACACCATTTGCAGTAAAATAAGATTTTGATTTAGCCGTTAAGTTAATCAATCTATCTTATTTTTCTTGATCAATAAGTTAAAAACTAATTTTGGTCTTTAGAAGTAATACAAATTGCAAATGGTAAAGTCGAAAAATAGGAGATAACTAACCATGAAGTTTAATTTTAAGAACTTAATTAAAGGACTTCTAGCGCTAGCTCTGGTATTGGGATCATTTGACTCAATAGTAGTTCAGGCTCAGCCAGTTGAGGGAAACAGCGAGTTGCAGTTAAATGCGGACTTTTTCGCACCACAAGGTTCGAGCGATAAGTCTTTTTCGTTATCTGGTAGTTATGGTGTTTTTGTCTCTGATGATCTCGAAGTAGGGATTCGTCAGAGTTACAGCGGAATTTTTCCAAGGCTTGCAAGTAGTCAGTGGTTAGCAGTGACAAGTCCTTTTTTTGATTATCATATTCGGGGTCTTTCCGATGGGGACACTATCTTGCCGTATATTGGTGGTTTTCTCGGGTTAGTCTGGAATGACAGAGATACAACCGGAACTGTTGGACCAAATGCAGGGGTCAAATTTTTTGTAGCAAAAAATACCTTTCTGAATATGAATTATCGTTACGAGTGGTTTTTTGATAAGTTCAAGAGAGCTACAGATAATCGATCAGATGGAAATCATGTAGGACAGTTAGGTATCGGTTTTCTTTGGTAGTAAAATCAGTTCTTGCTAGTTGCATCGGGGAGCAGCCCCAGAGTTTTTAATCAGGGCTGCTCTATTTCCGCAAGAAAATTTGTAAATTCAGGAGCTTAAGTATCTTATTTACAAGTGGTTTAAACTTGAGGTATCCTAAGATATTATGAGAGGTAAGGTTATTTTTTGTCCTCATTAAATAAAATTTTATTTTTCTGAGTTGGTTTTTATAGGTAAAAGAAGAGTCAGCAATTTTTTTACTTCTGGTCTTGGTCATTATAATTTATGATCGCCTTATATATTTAAAATTAGAAATTGATTTTTGTCAGTTAGAGAGAAATTTTCCATGCAAGCAAAGACAGGAAAGTCAGCGGCAGATAAAATTCGTTATCTCGAAAGAGAGTATAGCGCAAAAGAAGTCCAGGGGGTTCTAAGAACTCTAACCGGAAATTCAGAAAAAATTGGTCTTGCTCTTTTAAACTATTATTCCAGAACTGATCTGGTATGCCCTTCGGGTCAGACCAGGCAGCGAGGTAGGGCCAAGTATTCATACGCCGACATCGTTCTTTTAAGCTGGCTCTTTCGCCTTAAGCAGCAAGGGCTTGCAGTTAATCGCTTTAGAAGGGGTATTGCTTATCTTAGGAAGCGTCTTCCCAAGTTGCATCAGAACCCGAAGGATATGATGTTGATCACTGATGGCGAGCAACTTTTTTTGAAGCACCGTGTTGATGATCGAGAGGGTATACTTGAGGTGCTTACAGGCGAGTGGGCAGGACAGTATAGATGGGCATATCCTATTGGTACTCTTATCGAGGAAGTTGATCAGGCAATAGAAGCATCTGCTAAAAAAGCCGCCTAGTAATACACAATTACTTCAACTTATTTATCCGGTCTCGCCTTGTTAAGGCTCTGTTATTATTTAATAATACATTTTTCCATATTTTTTAAAAAATCTTTTTAAAATCATGACACTACTAGGTGCTTACTCAGCATAATCTCCACTGATAGGCCGTTGTTTAAGCTAATTTGTTATTCTGAGTTTAATTTAGCTAAGCATTAAGGCTTATGAGACGACGAGCATATCCGGTTGTTCCAGCGTAAAGTGTTTACTTTTAACTGCCGTGTATTATTTTTCATGGATACTCTTACACTATAGGTGCCAAGTGAATAAGTTTATAAGAATTTTGTTTTCAGTTTTTGTTCTGGCGTTAATGCTTACTTTGAACGATAGAGTAGACGCCGGGCCTCCTGCAACAGGCTCTCCGGAGAACTCAAAAATAATATGTCCGGTTTGTCCACCGTCTGTTAGGCCGTCAGAGTGCTTACCAAGTACACCACCACCTCCTCCAGTGTGTCCAAGCACTCCGCCCCCACCAACATGTCCGAGCTGTCCGCCACCATGTAGTCCACCACCACCTCCCCCACCTCCTCCTCCGCCTGCTCCAGTGTGTCTTTATGGGCAGGTAAGAGTAGATGTTACAAACCCTACTTCTAATACACCTAGTACGAAGAAGTATTCGGAAGCAGAGATATTTAGTGGAACTACGTCACTAGATAATATTACCTGTTTGAAGGGGCTGTATAATCAACTTCGTACCACCAAAAATCACATGGGAGCTGCAATATATAGAGACGACTATATTGGAGCAATTGCTGCAAATTTATTTGGTACCAACCTTGGGTGTAGCGTAAGAGGAAAATTATTTCATAGCTTGCCTAAACTTTCTCTTAATTGGAAAGACTTATGTCTTGGTGGTAACTGGTTTGTTAAAAATAAGCCAGATGGAACATGCGAAGCAGTTGATCCAGGTACTGTAAATCCTGATGAGGTTTGTGATACGCTTGCAGTGACTTGGTCAAGATCAACTCCGATATCTCTTATTTGGGATGTAGAGAGTTTGGTTAATCCAGTTCCAGTTTACACAAGCCTTGATCTTTCTGGAGAAAAGTCATGGATTCTTTGGAGAGGATCTTCTTCGGCACCACTTCTTGTATATGATCCAGAGCGAACTGGAGAAGTAAGATCAGCAGCTCAGCTTTTTGGAGAATGGACTTTTGGTGGAAAGAAATCAGCCTCTTTGGCAGGTTCTTCCCTAAGTTCATTGCAAATGGCCGGACCTTGGAAGCATGGATTTGAGGCTCTCGCTACCCTTGATTCTGATGGAAATGGAAAAGTTGATGGTGAGGAACTTAGATCACTAAGTCTATGGTTTGATAATAATCAGAACGGTGTAGTTGATGCTGAAGAAATGAAGACCGTAGAGCAAATGGGAGTAACTGCTCTTTTCTATGAAGTCGATTCAAGTCTATCTGGAGGTCTTGGAAAAGACATTACACTTCAAGTTGGATATGAAAGGGTGACAGATTCCGGAAAGGTAATTAAAGGTGCTTCTGTTGACTGGTACTCTCCAAAACTTGCAAGTCCGGCAGAGGTGATGCAGTACCTTGGTGCTTATTCCTTGCTGGAACAATCAGCTCATGCAGGCGAAATTAGAGTTAATGATACCTTTGATAGCCTTGACGTTGTAAGTTCTGACACTGCAAAAAAGAGGAATGCTCCATCACTTGAAGGTGGATGGTCCTGGGTAATTCAGGATGAAACCAAAGAGTCTGGATTCTTTGTTTTTACTATTGATGACAAGGATTCAGGTGGGCTAGTGGCATATTCTCTATCCCAGCGTAATGCACCTAAAGGAGATTTATCCCTTGTTTCTGCTTTAATGCTTCAGGGCAAGAAGACTGTTTCGAAAAATGGTGATGTCGAAATTACCCTTAATTCTGCTAGCATTGGTGGATTACAGGTTAGTTCTATTGCCGTTCTATCCAAAAACGGTGACACATTGTCTGGTTCAACTACAGTTCGTGCTGACGCTTATGGGGATATTGAAACGACAGAATATCGCTGGATTGCTAAACGTGATAACTAGAGCTTTTTAAGAGATAATTCTCTTAGTAGATTTTAGTTATAAAACCAAAGGGGGCACATTTGTGCCCCTTTTTATTTTGACTCTTCACGAAAATATTCATTTGAACTAGAGTGTCCGGATAAGAAGTTTAATATCCATTATATGGAGGAAATAAGATGGTTTACAGTCTAAATATAATTAAGTATGTCACTTGTGCCATTATGTTAGGGGGCTTGGGTGGTATTTCTGAAGTTATGGCCCAGTGTTCTGATGGAAGAGTTCCCTGTTCTCATAAGTGTGATAACTCGCAGCGTCCTGCTTGCACTGACTCAAAGGGAGCTCTAGGTAAAGCATATTGCACTACTGCGGCTTTCTGTCGTGACGGAGGTGGAGGGCGCTCTCAATGTGATTCTGGTTGGAGCGCAAGTGGTTCAAAATGCAGCCAGTCTGATAGAGCTCGAGGCTGTCAGGACAAGCGGGCAAATAGCGGGGGAGGGTACTGTGTTCGTTATAAATAGTTCACTTTGAAAAATCTCCTTGAATTATTTAAAAAAATAAAAACACTAATGCAAAGATTTGATCCATTAGTGTTTCTAATACTTCTTATTCTGTACCAATACCTGATTCTTCCAAATGCGTTACAAGATCCGGGAATTGGCTGGCATCTAAGGATTGGAGAGCTAACATATTTAAGTAGAAATATTCCATCAATTGATCCTTTTCTGTTCGCTCCTGAAAACTCAATCTGGATTCATGACCAATGGCTTGGATCAGTCATTTTGTGGCTTATTTATGATTTTGCTGGTGCCCAATTTCTTAAATTTTTCACCTGTTTTATTATTTTATTAAGTTTTTATCTTCATCGTCCATGGCTTTCTGCTACTTCGGGGTCTCCGATTCTTTCGTCTCTCTGGATTATAATTGCCGTTTTGGTATCAAGCCCATTCTGGTCGGCACGACCTGTTTTGTTTTCCTTTTTATGTTTTTCGATTTTACTATTTGTTACTCGTTTCTATGAATCAAGATTTAACTCATGGCAACTTCGTTCAAGCATTTTTTTTCTCTTTGCACTCTGGGCCAGTTTACATGGTGGATGGACACTGGGGTTAATCTGGTTTTCGCTTTTTATTATTATAAAAACCATCTCAGGCTTTTATAAAAGCGATTGTGATAGTTTGCAGAGTTCAAAATGGCAAATAAAATTTGGCGAAATGATTTTAGCAATTAATACTATTCTCATTCCATTTGCAGCAACTTTAATAAATCCGTATGGAGCAAACTTGCATAGAAGTATTTTTCAGCTTGTTTCGTCCCCTTATTTTATGTCACTAAATGACGAGTGGTTAGCGCCTACTTTATCATTAACCTTTCTTCCACTTTTTTCCCTTTTATTTTTATTTGTAATATTTGGAATTTATTCTCAAAAAAAACAACAACTACATTTGCCATTTTTTATCTTGAGCGTGATTTTTTTAGCGCTTAGCTTTAAAAGTGCCCGTATTGCCCCATTTTTTGCGCTAACGACATTACTAACCGGTGCCTCGCTACTTTATCCCATAAGTAGATTATTCAAGATTCTAACGGGGACATTTTTCTCAATTAAAAATGAATTTGCAATACTTATGTTTGCTTTTTTTTTCGGGTTGTATTCGATACAGGGAAAGGAAAGTAATTTTGAAGGTTCCAGAGCTCCCCAATTATTAGTTCAAGCCCTTAAAGGTGAGGGAAGTTGCAAGGGCCCTATTCTTAATCATCCAGATTGGGGTGGCGATATTATCTACTATCTCTGGCCTGGAATAAAGCCGTATATTGATGACAGAAATCAGGTTTCAAGAGAGGAAAAGTACAAAAAGTATTTTGAAATACAAAATGATTTTCAGGTTTTTAATAAGTTTGTAGAGGAAAATAAGGTAAAAGCAGTTCTTGTTCAGGACAAAAGCATTCTAAACCAGGCTCTTGAAGAGGATTCTTCATGGAGGCTTGTTGAAAGACAGAAAAGTTTGCAATACGGGAGTATTAGCTTGTACTGCCTGTCTCAATAATTAAGATTTAAAGAACTATCTTACTTTGCCGGCGGCAGTTCTGTTTCTATGCTTTTATCTTTTTTGGTTTCTTGCCTTGGAACTTCCTGCATAAGCTTTTTTGCAAGTTCTTCACCAGCGGAACCTTTAAGTCCCGAGCCTGAGCCTTCATTAAAAGGAGCAAAATGTGCCCCATTTCCAAAGTAATAAGGCATTGGAGCTTTCTGATAACTTAGATGTCTAACAGGAATTCGTTCAAGGCTTGTTGGAAGGGAGTTTCCACGAAGTAGTTGGGCAATTTCTCTTGTTTTTGTCATTTCAACTGAGCCTACCGAGATGATGTTTGAGGATCTTGGATCAATAAGTCGTGTGTTAATATAAACCCTGTCATTAGAATGAGCATAGGTTCCAACTACAAGGCCACTTAAAGCCTGTTGAGGACGAAGCACTTCGGGATGCCTTGATAAGCCAAGTTCACCCTCGTTCTCCATAATCTGTACCGCATCGGACATTCTGATTTCTATGACATTATAGCCACGCATACTAAGCTCGCTTATGAGCTGCTCTGCCAGTATTCGCCCAAAGGTTGAACTTTGATAAAGATTATCAATATCTACAAATGTAGTAACAGCAATTGGGCCGGCAATGTTTCCCCTGAAATAAGCATGAATCTGATCGCTTAAATAGCTCGTCTTAAATCTTCCAACGCTTTGGTTTTCAGAGTCAGGAAATGGGATGCCGATAAATGCGGGCATATTGTTGTACCTTTTGCTACAGCTAGTTAGCACGAAAAGTGCTAGTACAATGGAAATCAGTTTAAAAATTTTTTTGGAGCAATAACATGGGTAAATTGAGTTATTTCTGGTATCCATACTTGTTACCTGTTTTGTTTTTACTTTCTGGCTGTTCACTTACAATACTTCCAAACCAGTATGAGGGGTGCAAATTTCGGGCCTATATTAACAATCCATTTGTAGATTATGTAAGTTCTCGATTTGAAAAGGATAATGTTCCAAGAGTTGCGATAATTCCTTTTGATGTGCCGGAAAATTTTTCCCCCCCATTTAATCCAAATCTAAGGTTTGGTCATAGATTGGCCCAAAGCCTTCAGGAGGGATTTTTGGCAAGAGGGGAATCAATGATAATTGAAGTATTTAATAGGGACTGGCCTGGTAAGCGTATAGACTTTAGTGCCGGAAATTTTCAGGCAATTCGTCAAGCTCGTGACGCTGGTTATGATTTTGTCGTTGTTGGTTTAATGGAAGAATTCACTAATGATCTTAAAATGCGTGTTCATACCAAGGTTATTGATACAGATAATTCAATAACTGTTTGGTATGGAACAACAGATGTTACATCTAATGCAAGAAGCAGCAGAAAGTTTCTTAATATTGGTTCAAAAGGGCTTTATCCAATGCGAGATGATTTGTACGAAATTGAGCCTAGAATAGATAGGTTTTCTGAATGTACTGCTGCAGAGATTTTTAAGAGTCCTTATTGATAAATTTTGATAATTGTATGTTAAGTCGTGTGAGGTGAGTATCACTCCAAAGGCTGCCTTTTTGTGATTGAATCGGTTTGTGCCCCCACTCCGAAAAGAGAGCCTAGTAGTGCCTACCGTCAAATGGCTCGCCGGGGAGGTAGATTAGAGTATAACTCGGATACTTTCTTGCCCGTGCTGCGCTTAAGATTGCTTTTGGTTGGAGTGCTTTATGTTTATTTTGTTGTTGCTCTTTACTGCCGTTGTTCCTGTGGAGCTTGCAGAAGCTCAAGGTACACCACCAATTCTGAAACCGATACGGGTTGAGGGAAAGGTGTTTCACGCCCAAACGCTTTTACCACTTAACGGAGTGGATGTTCAGTTATGGTCATTTACAAATGATGCTATGCCAACATCCTTTGGTAGATCTGTTGTTACACAAGAAGGTGGGCACTATTCCTTTGAGTTTCAGCCAGCAGAAGTAGATGATGAGAGCAATGACAGATCGGTGGGATATGCATTTGCTATTGTTTGCTACTATCAAAACACAACCACGCGAAAGGTCTACATAATGCCCCTCTACACATCTTTAGAAAGAGGTGTGGTTTATTCAAGGGATGCGTATATACAACTTCCGCGAAATGTAACTTCCTGCATTCCAATTTAGGAACTGTACTGATGAAGAAAATTTCTTTACGAATGATGTTTGTGACTTTTTTCTTGGTTGTGGTATTAGCACTGATACCTTTAGTGCTGGCCGATTCTGTAAAGCCCCTGAGAGTCGAAGGCCACATATTTTCAGCACAAACCCGTAGACCTCTCCCAGGGGTCAGAGTGGAGCTTTGGACTTTCTACGAAGATGGAAATCGTGAGGGTCGGTTTGCAATTACTGATGAAGGTGGACTATATGTGTTTGAGTACCATCCCAATAGCAATGTCGAAACAAATGGGAATCAAGTGTTAGGATATGCATTTGCGATTATCTGTAACACTCCTAGTGACCAAAAGATACAGATAATGCCTCTTTACACATCTCTCGAAAAAGGGATCGTGTACCACAGAAACGTATTTCTTGAAGTCTCAAGTGATATTACCATGTGCGTACAACCTCAAATATAATATTTTTACGGGTTTAAGATTGTTTTAATAAACCCTTTAGTCATTTGAATCGCAGGCTCGTTTTGAAAACCCCAGTCCCATGGAACTATTATGTTCGCATGAGCCTTTCCAGGTTCGACAAACTGATTATGCATTGGTCGAACAGTGTCACGGAACTGGCTCACTACTGATTCTACTGTTCTGTTTCTCTCTTGTGTGTCACGAAGAATACGCCTTACAATTCTTTCTTCAGGTGGGGTTTCTACAAAAACAGAAAGATCGAGTTGGTCCCTTATCTCCTTTATTGCAAGTATAAGTATGCCTTCAACTATAATTACAGAACTTGCATGAACAGTTCTTGTTTTATTCGTTCTTTGATGAGTTGAATAATCATAAACCGGCTCTGAAATATCATGACCATTTTTAAGACTTGTCAGGTGACTGATAAAAAGTTTGTTGTCGAGCGCTTCAGGGTGATCCCAGTTCATTGCATTTCCAATATAATCAGGCATCTCGTTTTGATTCAGGTAATAAGAATCATGTTTAAGAAGTGATATACTGCTAAGGCTTGAAGATTCACTTAGAATTCGCTGAACAAGAGTGCTTTTACCGGAACCTGAACCACCGGATATTCCAATAATATAAGGATTCGGATTTTTAATATTATCTTTGTTTTTATTCATTATTCAATGTTTTGATAATATTAAAATGCAGATTTTACTTTCTCAAGACTTGAAGGATCAGATACTTCAAAACGGGTGATTTCTGGAATGGTTCTTTTTAATAGTTTTGAAAGTACTCCTCCTGGTCCAAATTCTATAGAGCGAATAATATTGTTTTCTTCAACAAGATTTTTTATTTGATCACTCCAGCGGACAGTTCCGCATACCTGGGCTTTTAAAAGCTCTCTTGCTTCTGATCCTGAGCTGATTTTTTTCGCAGTAAAATTAGAGTAGACAGGAATTTTGGGATTATCAAAAGAAATCTGGTCAAGATCTCTTGAGAGAGAAATTTCAGCTTCCTTCATCAGACTGGAGTGAAAAGGAGCGCTCACTTTAAGAGGAATTACTTTTGCTCCTTTTTGAGAAAGATAGTCGTTGAAAATTGATACTGATTTTGCTTCGCCTGCTATTACTATCTGACCAGGAGAATTAATATTTGCAATTTCAACAAGAGTAATTTCCGGATTGTTATTTTTTGCTTCTTCAATGAATTGAGAAATCTCTGTTTCTGTCGGACCCATTACTGCGGACATTGCGCCATGACCTACCGGAACGGCTTCCTGCATATAGATTCCCCGTTTATGTACGAGCAAAATTGCGTCTTCAAAATTTAAAACCCCAGCTGCAAGTAGAGCAGAATATTCACCAAGACTGTGTCCGGCAGCAGCATCTACGGTAATGCCTGACAGTTTAAAGTTAAGCCAGGATACAAGAAGAAGAGCAGGTTGGGCGTTCTTGGTAAGTGTAAGCTCAGCTTCAGGGCCTTCAAAGCAAAGTGTACTTAAAGAAAATCCAAGAACCTTATCAGCCATGTAGAAAATTTCCTTTGCATCAGAGCTTGTTTCATACCAGGCCTTTCCCATACCCGTTATCTGTGAACCTTGTCCCGGAAAAAGCGCAACTGTTTTTGAATTTGTCATTTTCAGATATCTCAATTAATTATAAAACTATCATTAATTTCAGGCGGTTATCGCCGCACGTCATCACTGTATTATTCTTTTTAGAACCTTAGCAGATATGACGATAAGAAAAAAACAGGGTAGTTAATTGTTTAGTAAACAAGCCGGAAAATATTTTTCAGTGGAAGATTGCGCAGTATCATCTTCGGTAGTGATTGAAAAGGGCATTGGATCAGACAGGCCTAAGGGCAGGTATTGTGTTCTTATAGTTGATGATAACAAGGCCTTTGCTGATAGTCTTTCTGCCTTGCTTTCTCTTCATGACCTCGAAACAAGGATAGTACCTGGGGTCTCTGCTGCAATACAACTCATGCAGGAAGAGAGTAAGCCACCGGATCTTATTCTGTCGGATATGTATATGCCCGGAAAAAGCGGGATCGATCTTTTTCGGGAACTTCGCAGTCAGTCAAGCTGGTCAGAGATACCATTTATACTTCTTTCTGCAGACTACAAAGAAGAGGATATAAGAGAGGGAATCAGACTTGGAGCTGATAACTTTCTTAGAAAACCCATTGAAATGGAAGAACTACGGGCAATTATTCAAGGTAAAATTTCCCGAATTGAGCAGAGAAAGGAAATCGAGCGAGCCAGAATTGAGGGCTTCAAGAAAAAAATAATTCACACCTTGTCACACGAATTTAGAACTCCTCTTGTATCGATTACAACTGGCACGGAGCTTCTGATTGAGGAAGAAGAAAATCTAAGCAGGCATCAGGTAAAAAACCTTTTAAAGTCCATTCTAAGAGGTGGTCAGCGTCTTGAGCGTCTGGTTGAAGATTTTATGCTTTTACAACAAATAGATGGGGGAGATGCTTCAAGTACATACTCGGAATTTAAATCCCCGACATCCATTTCGGAGCTTGTTGAACGAATTGAGGGAGCTGTTAAAGAAAAGTTTGCTGATATTTATCCATCTCATTGTCTTAGAATAGATTTACCCCATGAGTTAAGAAAAATTAAAATACAGATGTTTCTCCCTCAGCTTACAGATGCCTTTTGTCGGCTTATTGATAATGCCTATAAGTTTTCACCAAAAAAACTGGAATGCGAACTTGGAATTCGCATGATTGGATCAAGCATTAATTTCTCATTTAGAGACTGGGGTTCTGGTCTGCCACCAGGGTTTTGCCCTAAAGAAGAAGCAATCACCCACTTTACCCAAATAAAGCGGGATGTTTATGAGCAGCAAGGTTGCGGGGTAGGTTTAAGTATTGCATCATACTTTATTACACTTCATGGCGGTTCAATAAGTCTTGTTACGCCAGAAAATGAGAATGGGCTTGAAGTAAGAGTCGTTCTTCCAACTTACAGATGATACAACGCTTGTTGTAATTTTAAACTTCCTGTAAATACACTCTCGATTTATCTTGAAATAGAGCTACTATTGGGAGAAATGCTGTGAGTGTAAAAAAGTATGATGTTTATGGGATCGGTAATGCTATTATGGATCTTCAGGTTGAGGTGTCTGACGCAGAACTTTCTTCCTTTGGGGTGGAAAAGGGCAGTATGCGTTTGATTGATTTTGAAACATTGAACAATCTTCAGCATGCCCTTAAAGGCAAGGATATCAAACGTTCAAGTGGTGGCTCCGGGGCAAATACTATTATTGCACTTTCCCAGCTTGGTAAAACTGCTGCATATGGTTGTATAGTAGCCGATGATCCAGTTGGCAATCAGTACTTTTCGGAGCTTCAAACCATAGGGGTTTCACTGTTCAATAAACCAGTAACAAGCGAATCATTAACAGGCCATTCAGTCGTTATGATTACTCCTGACGCAGAAAGATCAATGTCTACATACCTTGGTATAACAAGTACGTTTGGCCCGGAGCACGTTTCCGAGGATGCAATAGAAGAAAGTCACTGGCTATATGTCGAGGGCTATCTGTTTTCTTCCGATACCGGCAGAGAAGCAGTAAATCAGGCAATTTCAGCGGCAAAAAATTCAGGTACTAAAGTAGCCATAACATTATCAGATGGGTTTATTGTTGATTGTTTCAGAGACCCACTAATAAGTGCAATTGGAAAAGCTGATCTTATATTTGCAAATAAAAATGAAGCGATGTCTCTTACAAAGACTCCTGATGAGGTTGAGGCAATAAGACTTCTCAGGGAATATTGCCCGAATATTGTTGTTACTCTTGGTGAAAAGGGAGCAATTGCTTCTTATGATGGAGTTGATGACCAGGTTGATGCATTTCCTGTTATTGCCGTTGATGATACTGGGGCAGGAGATGCTTTTGCCGCAGGATTTCTTGATGGTTGTCTGAGAGGTCTTCCCTTGAGATCAAGGTTACTGATCGGGTGTTTTCTTGCAAGCCGGGTAGTCAGTCAGTACGGAGCCCGAATTAAAGGTGATTTAAGGATGATGGTGGAGACCGAAGTGGGTTTAATCAGTTAAGCAGTACTGCTGTTTTAGGCAGAGTGTATCTTTAGATTTCCATAAGTCATTAAATTTCATAAAGTTTTAGTTTCTTAAGCCTTATTCTTTTGCTAGAAGTGAAGCATCACTGCTTAAATTCAGGATCATAACCCAAGGAAAAGTAATGAACAGGTTTTCATATTTTTATAAGTGCTTTGCTCCCGGAGAGAAGTTTGGTAGCGAAGTGAATAGCTTTTACGTTCTGACTGAGGGTTTGATGCTATACAGTTTTCTAAAATTCCGGCAGATTTTTTTCTGTTTTTTTGCATTATCCGCTCTTTTATCGATTGTTAGTCCATTTGAAAGTATTGCAGAAGATGATCTGGTTCCTCTTGATGCTGTTAGAGAGGAGGCAGAAGTAAAGCGTGATCTTGCTCATGAAGCAAAACTTCAGGATCTTCTAAGGGCACTTTCTTCGCCAGATGAAAAAACAAGAATAGACGCCGGAATCAATCTTCTTAAAACTGTAAAACTTGGGGATACCTCGCTTCTTTCTCAAACCCTTAAACGTGGAAATAACATAGATAAACAACTATTCATTATCGATGCCTTATCAAAACTTGGAGACAGACGTGCAGGGGAAGCTCTTCAGTTTGAAACACGTCATGGGGAGCTGGATAGTAGACGCGCTGCAACCTCTGCTCTTGGTAAACTTAATACAGACTGGCCGATTCCTGTTCTGGTTCGAACCCTTAGGCAGGAGAAAGATCACGAGCTTAGAAAAAGAGCAGCATCAGCACTTGGTACAATAGGAAGCACTCAGGCAATCTACGCAATAAGAACAAGCCTTTCAAAACTTGAAGATTCTGCAGGGGCAAAAAACTCCGCATATTATGCCCTTGATTATGCACTTGGACAAATAGACCCTGAACGGGTTGATACTAATATTCCTGCGGGCATGCGACTTACTCTCTACTATAAAGGGATGCGCTACTTTTTCTACCACCCTACAATACGAAAAGGAGCGTCCAGTTTGCGCGCTGGCCTTCGACCCTGGCTTTTAACCTGTTTTCATGATGAAGATCTTGCTGCAAGTGATACATTTACTGTTTGCTGGAAGGCAGCAAAGAGGCGTCAAATGGCTGTTCTTGTACCAACTTTTGATAACATTAACTATCCTGATTATGGAAACTTCAATATTCGTGGTGAAAGGGCCGATCAAAGACTTCTTGAGCTAATCGAATTTTTAAGTAAACAGGTAAATCTTTCTGTTCGGGAGCTTTATATGTTTGGGTATGGTGCAGGAGGGGATTTTGCACATCGCTTTGCAATTAGTAATCCTAAGCGTATTGCGAGAATTGCCTTTGAGGCTAATGAATTTACGAAACCGGATTCTGAGTACATGTATCCACGCGGAATTGGGAAAAATCCTCTTGCTCCTGACATTGAAATTGACATGTACCCTGTTTTAAAAACTGACATGATGATTATTCAGCGAAAAGAATCTCCCACATTTAAAGATGCCCAGAATTTTGCTGAAGCATATCAAAACTATGCTGACATTCACGGGATTAGAGCACGTCTTGCCACAAAAAAAGTTGACGTAAAATATGAAGTTTGGGGGGAGGCGGAGAAATATTTATTTGGTTTTGATTATTATTAGAGCATTGTTTGTTTTGGTGTAGTGCATGAAATTGACTGATGCTGGACTTGAAGAAGATATAGTACGAGAATTTGGGGGACTGGTAAATTTTCCCAATCTCTCCTTATATGTAAAGAAATATGCCAATTCGCTTGGTGGAAATGACCAGAAAGCGATTAAGGCGTACAAATTTTACGAAACATATGATCGTTTACGAGCCCTTGAACTGGAGCTTCTTGCTGTTAAAAATGAAAAAGCATCTCTTCATATTCTGAGAGTGATATTAGGTGACAAAAGAGAACATCAATTTGGAACCTGGGCTGAATGGGCAAAGAGGATGTTGCTGTGGAAAAATTCAGAAGGGGTCTAGGAGTCTGTCCCATGGCTCGACCTGAATAAGTAGAAAAGATCCTCACTTAATACTAAAAAATCCTGAAAATCTAATAATGTATTAGTTTTTTTGGGGATCATCTTTGCTTTCGTCTTTACTAATACATTTTATTCCAATCGGACAAGCTTTCTTGAGCATAAAAATTGTGATATAATATTACACCTGATCAAGCCCAGTTTATAAAGAACGCGAAATATTTAGGTGTATTATGAAACGCGAATCTTTTAGTTATTTTACTTTTACATTGTTTATCGTTTTTACCTGTCTTGCTGGTGAGGTGTTTGCTCAGGTTGGTAGTGGCCCTACCGGTTCTTTTACCGAGGCTTCGCTTGACGATAGTCTGATTCGTAACGCGGTAGGGAATTTGTTTAGGCTTATAGAGGGTGCATTTGGAGCCCTTATAATGGTTGTTGCAGGTATTCTTGCAATTATTGCAGCGGCTATGGGTGGTTACCGGGCCGCTCTGGGAATGCTAATAGTTGCTCTTGGGGCCTTTATTCTTCGGGCTCTTGTTTCTCTTTTCTTTGGTGCTGATTTCGAGGCTTTTCAGATATAAGTATCAGTCATTTTAAGGCATGGTATTAATTAACGGAAGATATTCGTACTGGGTATTTTCTGCCCATCACCCGCTATTAAGATGAAAGTTTTGCTTTATTTTGGTTTATTGAAAGCCACCCTGATCATTTTAACCTACTAAAAATATTAATGATTATTCCTTTTTTTTGCAGAATTGACTGTTTGCATGGTTCTTGCCCTCTGACCTTTGGTGGAACTTCTATAGGTTGGGCTTTCTATGAGCATTGGCGGATTACTAGACACGAGCAGGCGGGCACTTAATGCCCAGTCAACAAGCATTGCTGTGGTTGGTGATAATATCGCAAATGTTAACACACTGGGTTATACTCGAAGGCGGGCTGATCTTGTCTCTACAACAAGTGCTAATAGTGCGGGTTTTCCTGTTGGATCAGGTGTTGCAGTAAAGAATATAGTTCGGATAGCAGACCAGTTTTTGAATAGAGATCTGGTAGCGCGTATTGGCGACAGAGCCAAGGCTTCAATTAAATCTGAGTTTCTTCTTCGTGCTGAAGGCGCATTTAGCCTTGAAGGAGATCCAGGTTCGATCAATTATCAACTAAATGCATTTTTCAGCTCACTACAGGATCTTCAGGCGAATCCTGCAGATATACCACTAAGAACCCAGGTTCTACAGAGAGGGAGCGATTTGTCATTCTCTATTAAAGAGACTTATAACTCTATAGCACAGCTACAGAGAGAGGCAGATGACAGGCTAAAAATTCTTGTTGTAGATGTAAACCGGATATCAGCATCAATTGCAGAAGTAAATGCCCAGATTTCTCGCGCCGAGACAAGTTCTCAACAGGCATTAACCTTAAGGGATCAGCGTGATTCTTTACTTCAGCAACTAGGTCAGCTTGTATCCTTTCAGACTATTGAAGATTCCAATGCTCAAGTTGGTGTTTACCTTAGTAACGGTTTTTCTTTGATAAGTGGTGCTAATTCTTATGAACTTCAAATGACATCATCTCCAAGCTTTGCTCCCCCTGGTGGTTATCCGCCGGGTCTTGACGGAAGAGCATTAAACAGCATCGTTCATGACTTTGGAGGTGGGTCTCATGGTGATCTTACCCATATTCTTCGAGCTGGAGGTGGAGAAATAGCAGGACTTCTGGAGCTTCGGGGTGCGCAAAGAAATACAGATACAACAGCTTTTGATGCAAACGGAGTTTTAATTGAGCTTGCAACCCAGGTAGAGCTTATAGCAAGAGATCTGTTAACTCGCTTTAACCTTGAATATCGTGGACCCGATGAGGATGGAGGTACGGCAGGTCATCAGCCTTCATCATTTGATCTTAACGGAAATAGTCCAATAGCTTTTGGTTTGTTTTCATTTAGTGGTGCCGCAGCAGGTAACAACTTTGGAGATGTAGATAATGACGGTGTGCCAAGTAACGCAGATTTAAACTCGTTACTCACATCTGGCGCAATTCCAAATTTTGCAAGCAGATTAATTTTTAACGTAACTGATGAAAGAGCATTTGCAGCGGCTAGAGATCTTAATCCTGTAGCAGGAGCTACAACCTGGTCAACTGGTGATTCAAGTAACATAAGAGGATTGATACAGCAAAGAGATGTGCAACAGACATATACACTTGGTACTGTAAACCTTCAGGCTACAATTGATGGAATGTATGCTCTTACTGTCTCAAATGTAGGGGGTAAAAGCGCAAGGGCACTGGATGATCAGAAAATATTTCAGGCCAGAGAAAACCAGATTAAAGAGCTTCAGCAAAGCTATTCCGGAGTTAATCTGGATGAGGAATTTGCTCTGTTAATCAAGTTTCAAAGAGCGTTTCAGGGCGCAGCAAAGCTAATAAGAATTGGAGATGATCTGAGTAACGAACTTGTGAATCTTCTTCGGTAAAATAATTATTTAAATGGTTTATTAAGTATGTCAACAAGAGTAAGTACGGGACAATACATAGGTGCTTTTATTAATCAACTTAATAGCACCAGAAATGATCTGGAAAGTGTCAGGAGACAGCTTAGTAGTGGGCTTAAAGTAGTTAATCCAAGTGATGATCCTGGCAGATCTGGTACAATTCTTAACCTTCAGTCTGTACTCCAGAGAATTCAGTCTCATCAGCAAAGAGTTACTTTTGCTACCAACTATATCGAAGCGCAGGAAAATGCAGTCTCTACTGCAAATGAAGTTTTAATGCGAGTTCAGGAGCTTGGAACTCAGGCTGCTAATGGAACATATTCTGTAGAAGTAAGACGACAAATTGCAGATGAAGTATACCAACTTCGTGATCAGCTTGCAGGGCTTGCAAATACAAGTTTTCAGGGTGTTTATGTATACGGCGGATTCAATGATTCAAGCCCTCCTTTTAATGAAAACGCAACTTTTTATCCTACTCCCCTTGGGACTGTTTATCCTCAGGCGAGAAGCCATTTTGAGCTTTCTACTGCACTTGGTCAAAATTCTACACGAGCCGTACAAATCAGCGATACCGAATCAATAAGGGTTAATACTGCTGCAAGAGATGTATTCCTTGATGCAATCAATGCGGTTGAGAGATTAGGTAGAGCTCTTGCTGGAGCAAGAACTGATTTGATAGATGCAGATGGTGATGGGTCAATTGACGACCCTGATCCGGCTGGTACACACTTGCCTTGGAACCTGCCTGATGAATATGATCTGCAATCCGCAGCAATAAGAGACGCACTTAATGCAATAAAGAGTGCACGAGTAAATAATATTGAAACAGAATTAAGCAGTATTGGTGCAAGGGTAAATAGGTTACAACAAACCAACCAGATCCTTGATACTCTTAAGCTGAATGCAGAAAAATCACGCTCAAGTATACAAGATGCGGATATTTTTGAGGCTTCGACACAATTTGCAAATCTGCAGTCATCACTTGAAGCTCTTCTTGCGTCTGGAGCACGAATTACTTCCCTAAGTTTGCTTGATTTTATTTAGTAAATTAAGAAAATCATATAAGCGACTATCGACTTCGCTGTTCGCTTTTGAACTCCTGAATAAAAGCACTTTGATAATCTTTGCCATTAACAGTAATTTCTGTTTTCAGGTCCTTTACCCCTTCGGTGTTTAATATTGTAGATGAAATTTTATCTACTTCTCTGAAAGATTTAAATTCACCTTTTAAAATGGCTACTCCATCTTCAACGGTTATTTCAGCCAAGGGCAATTGATTAAGCTTTAGGGAATTATTTATTTTGTCCTGCACCTCTTTATCGGTGTAAACATTGTGATTAAGAGAAGGCTCAATTGTTATCTGATCATGTATGGTGATTACGCCGGGTAGTTCTCTTGCAAGGCCCAGAATTATCTCTTTTTCAGCAATGCTTCCTGCCTTTCCGCTTAAAGTAAGACTTCCGCTAGAGTTTATGGAAGCAGAAACTTGATAATTCTGTAAGTCAGAAGAATTGGAAAGCCTTTCCTTGAATTTTTTAACCACATCAGAGGGAGTCAAAATGTTATCGGAATTTTCATCATTTACCTGAGCTATAACCCCTGGAACGTAGCAAGAACCCAAAATGCAAAAATAAAGCAGTAATGATAATGGCAGAAAATATAGAATTTTGAATAATTTCGCACTTGTTACATGTTTCATTGTTGTTGCCTCTTTCCAGTTCTGATTTTAACTTTACAAAGGTCAGGCTTTGTCACTCAAATTATACTTTTAACCTTTCTTAAAAGAGGTTAAGTCTACCATAAGCAAAAGTCTAATATTAAAAGAAATTAAAGAATTATTAATTATTAAAGGCACCATGGGAAATAACAAGCAAATAATCTCCAGCTCAAGTACCCCTTCACAACTCTGGGATGTTTTTTGTGAAAGATTTCTTGATTTAAATGACGTTGGTATTCGTATTGATACAAGTCGAATGTGCTATGCCGATAATTTTTTTTCGAATTCAGCCCCACTTATTGAGCGGGCATTAAAAGATATGGTTTCACTTGAAGGTGGCGAGATATCAAATCCCGACGAGGGACGAATGGTAGGACACTACTGGTTAAGAACCCCTGAGCTCTCGCCAACAGATGAAATACGCACAAGTATTGTTAGGGGTCTGGATGAGTTATCTGTTTTTTCTGAAAAGGTAATTTCAGGCCAAATAACCGGAGCAGGGGGCAATAAATTTAAAAATGTACTGGTAATAGGAATTGGAGGATCCGCTTTAGGCCCTCAACTGGTAGCTGATTCACTTGGCTCTGCTAATGATAAAATAAGAACCTTATTCTGTGATAATACCGATCCAGATGGTATTGAGAGGCTGAAAACTGAACTTGGTGAGCAGTTATCAGGAACACTTTGTATTGTAATTTCCAAGTCAGGTGGCACAGTAGAGACTCGTAATGGAATGCGGGAATTTGAAGCATTTTATAAATCAAAGGGTCTTGATTTTTCAAGACATGCTATTGCTGTTACTTGCGAAGGTAGTGCACTTCATGCTTACGCAAGTGAATCTGGGTGGATTTCAAGCTTTTTCCTTTGGGACTGGGTTGGTGGAAGAACTTCTCTTTTTTCACCAGTAGGGCTACTTCCCGCAGCACTTCAGGGGTTTTCAATTTCTGAATTTTTGGAGGGTGCTCGAGCAATGGATCAGCATACCCGCGGGCATGACGTTAATAAAAACCCTGCCCTTATAATGGCAATGATGTGGTTTCATGCGACAGGAGGAGCGGGTAAAAAGGATATGGTGATTTTGCCCTACAAGGATCGCCTGGTTCTATTTAGCAAATATCTTCAGCAATTAATTATGGAGTCTCTTGGTAAAGAGCTCGACCTAGATGGAAAAGTCGTTCATCAGGGAATTTCTGTGTATGGAAACAAAGGATCAACTGATCAACATGCTTATGTTCAGCAGCTTCGAGATGGAGTAAATAATTTTTTTGCAATATTTATTGAAGTCCTTGAAGATTATACAACTGCATCCGGTTCAAATGGAAACTCTTATACAGAGGTAGATTCCGGTGGTATTACGTCCGGGGCATATCTGAATGGATTTTTTCAGGGGACAAGAACGGCTCTTTTTGAAAATGGAAGAGAATCCATAACTCTTACACTCGAAAGACTTGATGCAAAATCCCTTGGTGCTCTGATTGCACTTTTTGAGAGAACCGTAAGTTTCTACGGCTCATTTGTTAATGTGAATCCATATCACCAGCCAGGAGTTGAGGCTGGAAAGAAAGCGGCCGTAAAAATAATTGATTTAAGAAGAAAAATATCAGCACTTAGTATAGAGGCTTCTCCTGTTAATGTCATAGCGGAAAAGATTGGAGAGCCTGATAATTCAGAAGCTGTTTACAAAATTCTTGAACATATGGCCTTTAACCAGTCAAATAATGTTAAACGTACCGGAGGGTCGCATCCATTAAAGGCCAGATATTCAATTAACAAGATATAAGCAAAGGGATATCTCAATGCTTAGAAGATATGCACCAGTAGGAGCACTTCCCGGCACATTGATGCTTGATCAGGACTGCGAGCATTGCAGTATAAATCTTATTTCTTATTCTGCAAGCTCATTTGAAGAGCGACGATTCGAAAGGACTGAGTTTGACTCTCCTCTGGATTCACCAGAGCATCCCTTCAGAATTATATCCGATAAATATAATTTATGTACTTCGAATGTAGAAAAGAAGAACGGAGATGGAATTGTCTGGGTTGATGTTTATGGTCTTGGTGATGCAAACAGTCTTAGGTCAATTGCTGCCCTGTTTAATCTTCATGAGCTTACAACATCCGATATAGCCAATGTTCCTCAGCGCCCGAAAATTGAAGATCAGGATGGTTATCTGCTATTTATTAGCACTATGCTTTATCTTCAACCTGAATATGTACTTGAAAGAGAGCAGTTAAGTATTGTTTGTGGTAAAAATTTTGTACTCACTTTTCAGGAAAAAGATGGTGATGTTATTGAGCCAGTAAGAAAGCGTTTAAGGTTAGGTCAGGGGTCAATCAGGAAAATGGGATCCGATTATCTTTCTTACGCTCTTCTTGATACCGTAATAGATAGTTACTATCCTATTCTGGAAGAAGTTGGAGAGTTTCTGGAGGAGATAGAAGAAAATCTGGTAAATCATCCGACGCATCAGACATTACAAAATATTTTTTCAGTTAAAAGACAATTATTGATGATCAGGCGATCAATCTGGCCACACAGGGAAATGCTTAATTCAATACTCAGAGGGCAGTTTCCCATGATCAGGAAATCTACACTTGTGTATTTCAGGGATACTTATGACCACACTGTTGAACTGATTGATGTAATTGAAACTGGTCGGGAACTTGCCGGAAGTTATACTGATTTATATCTTTCAAGTATAAGTAACAGGATGAATGATGTAATGAAAGTATTAACAATGATATCTACTGTGTTCATACCGCTTAGTTTTATTGCGGGCATTTATGGTATGAATTTTGAGCATATGCCTGAATTAAAATATTCATGGTCATATCCAGTTTTGTTAGTCTTCATGTTTGTAACTGCTATTGGAATGCTGTTCTTCTTCTGGAAAAAAGGTTGGATTGGAAATCGCTTTCGGGAGTCTTAATGAGCGAGTCTGATATTGTCTATCACATGGAGATATCATTTGAGCCAAATGACTATGATTCCATTTTGTCTGCCCTTTATGATTCAGGTCTAAACTCTTTTCAGGAAGGCAGGTCTGTAAGAATGCCTGATGGATCTTTTGTTCCTGAAGACGAGGGCAGGGTAATTTCCTGTTACTTCGGATCTGAAAAAGAAGCTGAAGAGTTCACTAGAATTTTTAATTCACTTGCAACAGTTCAATTTACCATAACCTCCAGGGCAATAAAATCTAATTATCTTGATGCATGGAAAGAACATGCAAGACCTGTAGAAATATCTGATACCCTTATAATACAACCAAGCTGGATTTCGCTGCCAAAGGTATCAAATTCAGAATCTGAAAACATTAAAGTTAGAAGTAATGAAAGACTGGTTATTGAGCTTGATCCGGGCTATGCATTTGGTTCCGGATCTCATCCTACAACAATTCTTTGTGCAAGAGCGATTGAGAGACTCTGCAAGGGGCAAAATAGAGAGTTTGTGAAAAATTCTGGTTCATTAATAGATGTCGGTTGTGGATCCGGTATTCTTTCAATCATTGCTAAAAAGCTTGGTGTAAAGGATGTTTTAGGGATTGATACAGATCCACAGGCAATAGTTGCTGCAAAGGAAAATGCCCTGAAGAATGGAGTAACCGATATAACTTTTAAATGTCAGACTTTTGGACCTAGTGAGAGCGATTCAATTAACAGGTCATTTGATATAGTAGTTGCAAATATTCTTAGCAGTACCCTTGTTGATATTTATAAAGAGTTAAGAAAACTGACTCGTCAAGGTGGAGTAACTATTCTTTCTGGCGTTTTGCTGGAAGAGAAGGATGAATTTTTGAAAAAAATTATTGAAGAAAAGTCATGCGTAACGGAAAAAGATGGATGGTTAGTTATCGAAATTGTCAAAGGTGCATAGGTAGTATTATAAAGGGGTCTGTTGCCAAACAGGCCCTTGAAGACCTGATTTTTAAAATAACCATTTCGCAACAATCCCTAAAGATAGAGTAGATTTATTTTTTCTCACAAATTTAAAATAAAAATTCATAAATGTTATAGAGAAGTCTTTTAGTTTTGAATAACACGGGCAAGGTCAGGCAACATTGCCCGTGTAGTTTTAAAACCTGTTGAACTAGCAGATGAGCTTAATGTCGAGAGCGGCCAGTGACTTTTCGATCAACTCAATCTCATTTATTGCAGATTGCTCATCTGCATGTAGAGATGCAGTTTCATGACATAGTCCAGCGAGTGTTTCCCGATGCCTTGCTTTTTCCATGTCCATCGCTGCGGATGCTCTTTGGCGTGCAAGGTTTATATTTTCAAGTCTCTCTTTGGCTTCTTGAAGCCTTTTTTGCAATTTCTGGATTTCAGCTTGCTGAAGAAACTCATTGGTCGTGCTAGCAGAGACATAAGACAGATCATTGTTCCTTTGATCCAATTTGTCTGAGAAGCTTGTCATAATAAATCCTTACTTCTACTCAAGTACAACTGGCCCCACAACTTAAATCGTCGGGGTAAAAACCTTCAGGTTCTATATTCTTAAATGTCACTTATAATTGCAAATTTCGTAAGATATTATTTGGAATTATTAAAGAAATTAGTATGTTGACAAATGTCTGAATTGAAATAAAAGTAATTATGATTCATCATTAAAATTTCTTTTTTCACTACACGATGTGCAAGATGATTTGCCCTGTTTTTTTCGCTTAAAAGAAAAAAGCAGATAAACTATTGACGCAAATATTATGAAACCCACAATTATGTAATCAAGTAGTTCATTCACTTGGTTTTCACTCAATATTTAAATGTTATTGGAAATATAGTTAGTAAAACATTAAACGTTAAATAGCTCATTAGATAAGCCAGAAGTGTCATGTAAGTAAACATAAGCGCGACCCAGCTCCAGGATCCTGTTTCTTTTCTGCAAATTGCAAGTGTTGACATGCACTGGCAGGCAAAAACATAAAATACCATTAATGAAATTGCACTTTGGGTGCTGAATTCTCCCAATCTGTTTTTTCGACTCAGTAGTTCTATCAGAGAAGATGAAGTTTCTGATTGCTCAAGGTTGTATATTGTAGCAAGTGTAGAAACAAATACTTCTCTTGCTGCAAATGAAGCAATAATTCCAACCCCGACTTCCCAGTTGAATCCAAGAGGCCTTATTGCTGGTTCAATGAATATTCCTAATTGACCAGCGTAGCTGTAGCGAACTGGGGATTCTCCTTCGGGTATATTTTCGGGTGGAGTAGGGAAACTGGCAAGTGCCCACATTAGCACTGAACATGCAAGGATTATAGTGCCTGCATTTTTAATAAATGTAGCTACACGATCCCAGGACTCAAGAAGCACAGTTTTTAGCATTGGAGTGCGAATAGTGGGCATTTCCATTAAAAACAAGGCAGGCTCACTGCCAAGAATGGTTTTCTTAAGAAGCCAGGATACGGCCCCGGCAGCAATTATACCAAGCAGATACATTGATAAAAGAGTAAGCCCTTTAAGTGAGACAAATCCCCATAAATGGAGTTCGGGGATACAGGCCGCTATAAGCAAGGTGTATACAGGAAGCCTAGCGCTGCAGCTCATCAGGGGAGCTATAAGTATTGTAGTAAGACGATCTGACCTCGAAGCAATGCTTCGGGTAGACATAATTCCCGGTATGGCACAGGCAAAGGAACTTAGAAGAGGAATAAATGAACGTCCCTGAATACCGAATGGTCGCATAACTCGATCCATTACGAAGGCAGCACGTGAAAGATAACCACTATCTTCAAGTAACCCAAGAAGAAAAAATAAAATTCCTATTTGAGGTACAAATACAATTACATTACCTACTCCGGCAAGAACTCCGTCAATAACAAGACTCCTGAATCTGCTGGGAGGTAATAAGTCAAGTAAAAATGATCCTGTAAGTCCAACTAATTTATCTATAAACTGCATTGGGACTTCAGCCCAAAGAAAAATAGACTGAAAAATAAATCCCATGATTGACACAAATACAAGAGGGCCCAAATATTTGTGCGTAAGCGCAGTATCAATTCTTGCACTAAATGAATTTCTCTTTTCTGTATATTGCGTTACTCGTTTTACAATTTCATTGATCCATTTGTAACGAGCGGATGCTTCAAAGCTTAAAGGATCGATATCATGTTTTTTTAATGCAGCTTTTATCTTCTCTAGCTTTAATTTGCCGATATCAGGCACCTTGAGGTTTTCTGAGAGTATGCATGTGCCAGCAATGGCATGAAGATCAGGGGAACTATCAGATAAATTATTTTGTTTGAAAAAATCACTTCCCAAATCTTCCAGTTGCTTTATCAAGTCGAGTTTCGTGAAAATTTCGTCAGATTTTATCCAGTGTAATGATTTAGATGATTTATGTCTGGAATTAATAACGCTCAAGATTGAATCTTTAAGCTGGTTGATTCCACTTTTCTCTGTTGGTTTGATAGGTACAACTGACACATCAAGTGTTCTTGATAAAAGCTCGGCATGGATTCTTTTACCGTTCTTTTCAGCAAGATCCTCCATGGTAAGAGCAATAATAAGAGGAATTTTAAAATCGATCAGTTGGGAAAGGAAATAAAGATTTCTTTCCAGATTGTTTGCATCAACAACAGCGATTATGGCATCTGGCGGTGCATCGTTTTTTATAAGCCCTAGAAGAGATTTTGTGGCGATTTCTTCATCTTGGGAAAGGCTACCAAGACTATATGTTCCGGGAATATCTGTTAGCGTGATTTTTATATTATCATTCAGAATAATGTGAGCAGATTTTTTTTCAACGGTCACTCCTGGATAGTTTCCAACTTTATACCTAAGCCCTGTAAGTGCATTGAAAAGACTGGTCTTACCTGAATTCGGATTTCCTGCTATTGTAAGATTGAATTTTGCAGAATCTACTTCATCACCTACCAGCATTTAGTCCTCTAGAAGAACTTTAATGGCTTTAGCTTCATCCTTTCTCATTGAGAGACAGAATCCGCGAATCTCTATGCTCATGGGATCGCCAAGAGGGGCAATGTTTTTGACCTTTACCTGAGTATCGTTTACAAGGCCAAGTGCAAGAAGTCGGCTTTTCAGGAGGCTTATTGGAGTTTCAATTTTTTTAACAAGAGCAGTTTGGCCGGGGTTAAGTTGGTCAAGTGCCAGGTAATTAGTAAATTCAAGCTTACCAGAGCTAGCCAATTTATCATTCAGGTGCTTATCGGTAGATTGATTTGAAAAATCTACAAATCCTTCTTCTGCTTTTTTTTGAGCTTTAGCCATTGGAACTTTAAGTTATGCAGATTCTGTTTGCAGGGCTAGTTTAAAGATTAAAAAAGCCAGGGTGGAAACCAAGTCTAGTTGTATTATATATTAATAACTGGCTAAATCAAAATACAACAAGCCCTCTCAATTATAAAGGTATTATTATGAAAATTGCAGCGGTTTTGACTTTTATTCTTACCGTGTTTGTAGTTTTATGGGGTGCCCTGGTTCGGGCAACTCACTCCGGGGCTGGATGTGGCGCCCATTGGCCACTATGTAATGGGGATGTAGTACCTTTAGCTCCAAGTATTGAAACCTTTATCGAGTTTACACATCGGATAACCAGTGGATTTTCTGCGCTTGTTGTATTTTTAATGCTTATAGTTACTTTTTGCAATTTCCCTCGTGGGACCTTTGTAAGAAGTGCCATTTTTCATGCTTCGGTTTTTATGCTTGTTGAAGTGGGAATTGGAGCAAGTCTGGTACTTTATGGTTGGGTACTCTATGACAGTTCTGTTTCAAGGGCCGTGATGGTTGCTTTTCATTTGATTAACAGCTTTCTTCTGGTTGGTACTTTATCTGTTTATGTCTGGACCATGTTGTATCATCAGGAGAAGCTTCTTAAGGGGTTTCTCTTAATGGCAGGTTCTCTTGGTGACAAATTTCTTTTTGTAGTATTTCTAATGGTTGGTAGTGCTGGAGCAGTAACCGCACTTGGTGATACCTTGTTTCCTGCATTAAGCCTTCTTGAAGGAATTAGAGAAGATTTTTCAAGAGATAGTCACTTTCTTGTGCAGCTAAGAGTGATTCATCCTGTTTTAGCGATTCTTTTGTCGGTTTTCTTACTCAATGAGGTGTCAGGCAATTTTAATATCAAGGGTAAAATCGGATATCTTTCAAAAATTATTTCAGGGGCAGTTGCTCTGCAGGTATTTCTTGGTACGGCAACGGTACTTCTCCTTGCCCCGGTATATTTACAAATATTTCATCTATTTATAAGTCTTGTAATATGGTCTTTGTTTGTTTTTTACGTTACTGAAAAAGAACTTGTCTATCGTTAGAAACTAATTTGCAGTTTCAAATGAGTTAATTTCGTCGGTTCGACTGCTTGCAATCAGATCAGTCGCAATCCTATCCACTATTGGTGTGATTTGTCTGCTCTTGTTAAGAGTATAAAGGTGAACGCCTGGAGCTCCGCCATTAAGAAGTTTTTTTATCAATGAAACACCAAACTCTATTCCGTATTCAAGTACGGCTTCCTCATTATGCTCAATTTTTTTAAGGTCGGAAAGCAAAGAAGATGGAATACTTGCTCCACACATGCTGGTAAAACGTTCAAGCTGAGCAACATTTTGAATTGGCATTATGCCAGGAAGAATGGGCACTTTAATACCGGCTATTTTTGCTCTTTCGCAAAAAGAGAAGTACTTGCGTTCTTCAAAAAAAAGTTGAGTAATTATAAGCTCTGCACCAGCATCAACTTTTGATTTGAGGTATGTCATTTCTTCATCGTCTGAATTTGCATCAGGATGACCCTCTGGGTAACCGGCGACAGCAAGGCTAAGATCTCCAATGGTAGATAAGAACTCGGTAAGTTCTCTGGCAGATGAAAAGCCACCAGGTATTGATTCTACAGTGCTTTGGCCTTTAGGCGGGTCACCACGAAGTGCAAGGATATGCTTAATACCATTTTTCTTAAGGGATGTTACAATATCACTGATTTCATTTTTATTGTGTCCAACGCAGGTCAGGTGATGAACTGATGGAATGTCCAGAGAGTTTTTAATAAAGCTGACCAGATGTTTTGAAAATTCTCTGGTTCCTCCTCCTGCGCCATAAGTTACAGTCATGAAATGAGGAGAAAAGGCAGATAGCTCTGTCATCAGGTTTTCTGTCTGTTTTAGTAGGTCAGATTTTTTTGGAGGAAAAAATTCGAATGAAAGTACCTTTTCCTTTCCGCTAAATATTTCTTTAAAGCTTTTCATTGTTATAAGTAAGTTTGATTGTGAACAGATTTTGATGGGCTATAGGATTCTATCCAAGGTTGAATTCCAAGTCTACCGCCATCAAGGTATTTTGTAAATGTATCTGATTACTGATCTAAGTTAGAACTACTGAGTAGAAAGGATGGTAACCGGGCTAGCCGAAGCTTCGACCAAAAAGTGATTGAAAGAGCGAAGCCCAAAAGCCTTTCTTTTTTTCAGGATTAGCTTGTCCGGAGCCAAGTAATCCGCCGGTTCCAAGAGCGCCTCTGCTGGCAGAGCTTGAAGAAGCTGAGGATACTGATGCTGCGGGCAGAGAAGCACCCTGTTGTTGTTTCGCTGCAGCTAGCTCCATCTTTCTTTGTTTTCTTTCATGTTCCCTGCGTAATCTTTCTGCCTGACGTTTTTTTCTTACTTGCTCTTTTTCTGCGAGCTTTCTTCTTTTTTCAGCGTTTTTTTGAGCAATTTTTGCTTGCTTAGTTTCCCATTTGTATAATTTTTGTTCATACTTGTTATAACTTGAAATCAGCTTCATGTGTTGATCAACGGTTCCAATTGGTCTCGCTGTAACAGGTGCGGAAGTTTTTCTTAGTGCAACTGTTGATTTTGAAACTCTGTAATTTTGGGTTTGAAACTGAGGAACAAAAGTTCTGATCACCATCTGGCGATTTCTGAAAAGTACACCAGCTTCAGCTCTTGAAGGGGTCAGGCAGTCCGCAAGTAAAAAGGCAGGAGCTGCAAGCAATAAAACAATCAGATTAGAAATTTTACTAGTTTTCAAAATAAGTCCCGAAATTAAAATTAAATTGCGCCCACTTGTTTCATAAAATAAATACAAACAGAGTTACCTGTTTATTCTCAAAAGCTAAGTTGAAAAACCAGATTTTATAAAAACTAATGACTCGATCCACGGGATAAAAGATGTCCCGAAAAGCCTAATGAAAAACTTAAAATACCGCAGAAACTTTATTCTACGCTGTTATTATGGTGGAATTCAAGTAGAATGGCGCAAAAAAACCAGGAATGGAAATTACTACAATTATTATAACCGGTTACCAGATACAAGGAGTAAAACAAAAAAGTCTACTTAAGCCCTTTTCTCAAATCTTGAAGGCCCGATTTTTAAAAAAGCCATTTCGCAACACTTCCCTATGCATTGAAGGATGCTTTTTTAGTCTAAATCTGACCTGGGGCGCCTTCTTCAAGGAGCTTGCTTACAGTGCTTACATTTAATCTGTTATATGCACCAAGGGCTTCCTTGGGATTAAATTGAATGACAGAGCTCATTTCCTCTGCCTTTTCTTTTGCTTGCTTTAGGTCCCCTGGGCTTGCTTTTGAAGCAGTAAGATTTTCTTCTTTAACTTCACTTGCTTTTACCTGATATGATTTTTCACGAAGTGCGGTAAAAAGTTCTTGCAGATTTGCTTTTAATTCATCGAGATCCTTTACTAGCTCACCAACTGGTCCTTTCTCGATTTTAGCTTCATAGCGTTCAAGAGCAGAAACATCCTTTTTGTCTGGCTCAGAATTTTCTGAAACCAGAGTTAAAACTTTTTTTGGATCAACTCCGCCTGCAATTGCTTCTTCAAGGGCATTAATTGCGTCACGAGAGGATGTAACAGCCTTTCCCAAAGCTTCAGATAGCTTAACAGTGCTCCCGTTCTGATCTCCTGATTTGACCGATGAACCACCATATCGTTGTTCCTTGACTTCTCTAGCTGCAAGATTGACCTGTGTAGAGAGCGAGGCGAAGGATGATCTCAAATTTTTATCAGAGGAAACTGCCTGTTCGTTTCTCTTTTGCAGGATAAGTGACTGTTGCTCAGCACTAGACAGAGTGGGTTTTATTTTATCTACCATGATATACTTCCTTACTTCTTCAGGTAGTCCTGATTTTCTATTCCATAAATCTCTTCGGGTTTTGACCAATTTTGCAAGGCCACTAGCCGAATTTTCCACCATAAGATTAATTCAAGGTATGAAATCGCCAGAATTGCGGTTAAACTTTAGGAATTATGATGAAATAAATTAATTACATTAAAAACAGATGCTTACATGGGGTGGGACAGTGGCTTAGACTGAAATATTGATAGTATCCAGTATGGAGAGTATCATTCTGGCCTGTAAAAATAATTCGGCCTGGCAAAATAGGGTTTAGGCATCTTCGAATATGTTAAATTGTGAAAAACAAAAATTTGTTCATTTCACCATGTCCATGTCATTGATTTTAATCTGCTGCCTTCTGTCTATATTCTTGCTGGATACCGAGACAATCGTGAAGGCTGATAGCAAAACACCTTCTAAGGTTAGCCCAGTTCCGGCAGGTAGCAGAAATTCAATTCCGGATTACCCTCGTTGGGAAAGTATTGTTAAGGGACTACAATATTCAAAATTGCCTTTGGTTTCTGTGAATCCTATCTTGAAATCAGAACTTTATCTTTTACGTGTTGATCCACTCCTTGTAACAATTGTTGCAGCAGATTCAGCATCACTTCTTGGTAAGGCCCGGGCAGATTTAAAGTCGATAGTGAAGGCAAAAAAAGGATTTGCAGGAATAAACGCCAATTTTTTCGACCAGTTTGGAAAGCCACTAGGTGTTTTGATAGTTGATACAGAACGAAGAAATCCGCTCCATAGTGGAGGAAAGCTTTTAACAGGAATATTTCAAATTAGGAACGGAATACCTGCCATAATTCACCGAAGTGATTTTGAACCAGAAATGCTTAGTCTGGCGGTTCAGGCAGGACCACGGGTTGTCGTTGCAGGAAAAGCAGTAACTGTTTCCTCTCCGGAGCAGAAAAGCAGGAGATCAGGTGTAGCAATAAGCAGTGACGGAGCTGTTATTTTTTATGCAACTTCTCTTAGATTTCCGGGTACAAGCCTTGTGGATATTCAAAGCACACTTCTTGGGAGTGGACTTGGAATTGTTGATGCACTTAATCTTGATGGTGGTGGGTCAAGTCAGCTATATTTCGTGAAAAATGAGAACCAGTTAAACGATGCTAACGGGGATGAGGTTTTTATCAGCGGTGGAGATGTTATTCCAGCAGCACTTGTGGTTGTTCCAAGGGCCCCTTAGCCTGTCTTATGTGCACCGAATTGAAAATTACTGAAAATGTTTTTAGATTTGAAGAACTTTCAAGCTAAAGTGTGGAGAATTTTATTGTGAAAGCATCAATTTTATTTTATCAAAGAATTTCTTTATTATTTCCCGTACTGTTGCCTGTTCAATGAATGAAGAAGTCAGAAATAATCTTTTATCAATGCTTACTCCGGAGCGTGTAAAGCGTATTGATAATGTACTTGATAATCGGACTGGAAGTCTTACAATCCTTCTTGATCGCCTGTTTCACCCGCATAATATTGCTGCAATTTTAAGAACTGCGGAGGCTTTCGGTTTATCAAAGGTATATATGATTGATGAAGTTGGAGGGGTATCTTCTCAGGGTGATCCTCAAAGGAGTCAAGGTATCAGTCTTGGATCGGAACGCTGGATTGAGGTTGAGAAATTTTCATCTGCAAATAGTGCAATAGATAACCTTAGAGAAAAAGGTTTTCAGTTCGTTTGCTTGCAACCTCCTCCAATTGCTTCACTTAAGAACGAATTAGTTAAGGGCTCCGGGGATATTGATTCAGAGAAGTCATCCAGTGATTGTTGTGTTTCCTATATGCAGGTAAGTGAGCTTCCGTTTGAAAAAAAACTTTGTCTTGTTTTTGGAAGTGAGCTTGGTGGGCTTTCTCCTGTATTAAAAGATGCTGCTAGTATATTTGCGCATATTCCCATGTATGGTTTCGTTGAAAGTTTTAATGTTTCAGTGGCATGCGGAATTACACTTTTTTGCTCATGTCTTCCTAAAACTAAAGTAAACAGACAGGTTCAGCCTCTTGGGTTAGAAGAAAAATTACAACTCCGGGATTCCTGGATTATAAACTCTGTACCCAGGGGCGAAAGTGTGCGTAGTTATCTTGAGCAGAAATTAACTAAAGAGCTCTAGAGACCAGTATTTTTTATGGCGAGTGAGATTCAAGATAAAATAGTTCGGATTGGAGGTGGACAGGGCTTTTGGGGCGACTGGCTTCTTGCTCCGGGTCGCCTTGTCAGGGCTTCAATTAAAGCGGGAAAACAACTTGACTATCTGGTCCTTGATTATCTTGCTGAAGTTACAATGAGTATTCTTGCAAAGCAAAGAGAATCCTCACCTGAGACGGGTTATGCAAGAGATTTCCCGGGCCTTGTTTCTGAATTATTACCTGAGCTTCAAAATGAATCTGCTAACCTTAAAATTATAGCAAATGCAGGAGGACTTAATCCTCGGGCTTGTGCAGAAGAATGCAGGCGGCAAATAGCGTCTCATTCACTTTTTAAGAAAATGCCAAAAATTGCTGTAATTGAGGGAGATGATATTTTCCCTCGTTTTTCTGAACTCTCCTCAAAGGGAGAATCATTTTTTCATCTTGAGGATGGAAGAAGCATTGAAGAGGTAAAGTCAAACCTCAAGAGTTTAAATGTATATATCGGAGCTAAATCAGTAAAAGAGGCTCTTGATGCCGGAGCTCAAATTATTATTTCTGGAAGAGTGGCAGATCCCTGTCTTGCGTTAGGCGCCTTGATGCATGAGTTTGACTGGAAAAGCACTGATTATGATTTACTTGCTTCGGGGGTTGTTGCTGGTCACGTAATAGAGTGTGGAGCTCAGAGTTCTGGCGGGAATTTTTCAGCGGGATGGGAGGAGGTTAAGGATTCATGGGATATTGGATTTCCTGTTGTAGAATGCAAGGCAAATGGAGAGATAGTTGTTACCAAGCCTGAGGGTACTGGAGGTATTGTCGATCGGAGAACTGTTACGGAGCAGCTTGTTTATGAAATTGGAGATCCCAAGTGTTATATTACCCCTGACGTTATAGTTGATTTTACCTCATTTACGGTTTCAGATTTAGCGATTGATCGAGTTTTAATAAAAGGGGTAAAAGGTCTTCCAGCGCCTGAGAAGTTAAAAGTTTCCGGATCATTTTTTGCCGGATATTTTGCCGAGGGAACTCTTGTTCTTGTTGGGCCAAAAGTTAAAAAGAAGGCAAAAATTTGTGAAGAAATTATAAGAAAAAGAATTGAACTTTCTTCTATAAATTATGATGAACTTCACTTTGAGTATCTTGGCACTTTTTCATGTATTCCGGGGTTATCAGAAAGGTTATCATATTCGGAGCCGGGAGAAATTGTATTTCGTGTAGCGATTCGTGGAAAAAGTAAATCAGATATTTTACGTTTTACAAGGGAAATTGCGCCTCTTGTTCTTGGTGGTCCATCTGGTGTAACGGGTTATGCAGGTGGAAAAAGGGACGTAAGGGAACTTTATGCTTACTGGCCTTCTCTTGTCAGTAGAGAATTTGTGAAAGAATCCTGGAGCATTTTAGAATGAGCACGAGTAAAAAAACATTAAGACACTACGCTCATGCACGATCTGGTGATAAGGGGTCTGATGCGAATATTGGAGTCATTGCTTATAGCAATGAAGACTATGAGTATTTAAAGGAAAAATTATCCACAGAAATAGTGAAAGATTTTTTTTCGGAAATCTGTTTATCTGAAGTAAAAAGATATGAATTGCCAAATTTAAGGGCGTTTAATTTTATCCTGAAGGGTGTGCTTGGAGAAGGGGGCGGCTCAGTTTCTCTTAGAAGTGATGCCCAGGGTAAGGCTCTAGGAGAGGCGCTGCTTCATCTGGACATATAATTCTAGTGTATTTCCTTTAGCCCTGTGTTGTTTATGCCTAATGCTTGACCTTCATTCTCATTTATAGAAGATTCAGTAGCGCTATAATTTTAAAAATATATCGGGGTGAATTTTTATGCAAAGAAGCTGTAATATTCAAAGTAATACCTTCTTCTGTTGTTCAGGATTAAGGCTAGCTGTTCTCTTTTCGTTAGTTATATTTTCTCTTTCAATTGGTTGTGGTGGAGGTGGGGGTGGAGGTCCTCGCGGAAATTCCCAGATACTTGATAAGGCAGTTTCCTATGCAACTCGATGTGGTGTTGTGGTAGACGGTTCTGTAAAAAATCCATCAAGTGCCGCCGATGCGGAGGCTGTAACAGTTGAGCCTGTTTCTTCTGATACTGTTGTTGTTACCCGATTGGAGGGATCAGCTGCAGGAACAACACAGCTTGTTAAACTTCATGCTGTAAGTGCAGGTAACTCATTTTCTAATGGAATTGGGGTAAACAGGATGAGAGCGCTTCTGGGGTCCGGTCCTGCTGCTCTTGTTATTCCATCTTATGGGTCGCGTTGTGCAATTGAAACATCTGGTGCCGGTGAAGGTATTGTAGGTCAATTATTTACTCCATCTGGTCAGAGCGTTACAGAGACTCTTCTTTCTTCTGGTATTTTATCTGCGTCAAATGATGTCTGTGAATCAGAGCTTATTAGTGGCTGTTATGCGCAAATTGAAGCGGAATCAGTTTCTCCAAAGCGAATAACAGATTTCCTTTGGAAACCAATATCTGAAAGTAATGGAAATCTTGCAATTCTTGTTGATCCTCGTGACATAACTGTAGTTGTTACTGGAGCTGTTTCTGAAACTCTTATTAATACTGGTCCAAGTAATGGCCGTGGCACAACTGCCCGTTCTGCTGCAAATCCCGGGGCACGTTTTGGAACAAATGTTCTTGTAGAGTTCTTTGATGAAAATGGAAAAAGAGTTCTAATCAATAATGGAGACAGATCCATCATAATTGCTAATGGAAGGGACAGGGTTAGAACTTTTTATTAGGTAATATTAGTTTTTAACCCGCATTATTTATCTGAGTTCTTGGCAAAAATGGAGAATGTCTGATGATCAATGCGGGTTAAGTACGACTAATAGCCTCATAATCTCGCCTTATTGTTAATTTTCGTAGAGTTTGCTACAAAACACAATATCATTAAAGCGTCCCATTTGGGACGTTTGTCATATGGGAAGGCTTGGTGGTTTTCCTGGCCGGCTAAAAGGTTGCCGTGCCTCTAGGTTTGCCAGAGTTTTTCTGGCCAAGGTTGGTTCCATCTTTTCGAGGAGAGTGATGATGGATCCCTATTTCTTTTTGATAGCCCATAACAGGCTATCCAGGCTTACTGTGCCTCCTGAACTTGCAGGAGATCCGGAAGCTGAGAAGTGTAATTCCGTTTTGGCGAAACTACTGGATGAAGATTTTATGAAAACTTTATCCGAGGAGTTCTATCTTCCACCGAAGTGGCAATTTTTTGTCCTTGGGATTGCAAAATTGCTATTCAGGGAAGGTAGGCTGAACGATCAAAAGGTACTTAAAACTCTTAAGTTCCTTTCAAATCCAAATGCAACAGAAGGAATTCGCTGGGAGTTTCTTTGGCTGCTTACTGGAGGCACTGACGGAGGTCGGTACTCAACGGAGCAGGTAGCCTATATTCAGCAAGTAACTGAAGATGAGGTTAATCGTGAAGTTTTGCTAGTTCTTTCAAGAGCAAACATGCTTGAGGTGAGCTAGAAATTACTTATCCAAAAGCGTCTCTTTTCTCGTGGGAACATGGAGGTTCTACCAAGCCATTTCCCACCCTATTTTTCAATAATTTCTGTCAATTCATTCGCAATTAATTTGTGCACAGGATATGAGCAAAGGCCTAGAGCGCGGGTGATATCAAAACGTGCATTAGAAAATGTTTTTTTCTTTTTCGCATAATGCTTTGCTCTGTAAAGATATACAAGCGAGATATACGGTCTTAGTGCTGGAAACAAGGCAAGCTGAGGGTTTATAAGTGAAAGCATAATTGAAATTTCAGGAAGAGCATTCTCGGCTTTTCCTGAATTAAGCTCAGTGCATGTTAAGAGCAGTTGTGAAAGGTCATGTGTACTTGTGCCAGATGGATGCGTCATGCTTTCTTTTCCTAGTACTGAATGGCAGGCTTCTCTTGTTGCTTTTGAATCGTTAAAAGAGACAAGTGTAATAATGGCGTGTTCAAGTTCAAGTAGTGGTGATTTTTCGAGATAAGGTGCACAGTTTTGTATAGCAGTTTCTGTTTTTCCAGAAAAGAAATAGGCTCTCATACGGGAAATAATACAGTCAATTGGAGATGCACCAAATCGAACTGCGTGTGAAAAATTTTCTTCAGCAATTTTAATATTACCAGCAAATGTATTTAGCTCGGATAGTACCAGATGAAAGTGTGATTTGATTGGTGGAACAAGGCAATATTTTGATTTTTCGGCAAGTTGGACAGCCTCTTTAAAATTACCACGATACGAAGAAAGGAAAGCACTTTTTAAAATACTGTTACCCCTGCAGAGAATTTGTGAGTCTACATAGACAGCAAGAAGAATCAGAGAAAAGAGAATTGCTAGGTGAAAAAAAAGAGGAACTGGTGCTTTGTATGTAGTTGTAATACTTAAAAAAATCAGATTATAAGAAATAAAAACAACAATACACTCAAGACTAAATCTGAGTCCATGAGCCTCCCAAACCAGAAACTGCATGAAATTCTGAAATGGGGGCGCCTGATTGATTACAATTTCGGAATCAAAAACAGCCTCACCTGATATTTCAGATCTTATAAAGGTCATCTAATATTAATCGGTAAGTAGATTCAATAACTTGAATTTTTAACGGTTCACTATAATGGGTACTAGGCCCATTATAATTGAGATTCAATTAGGGATATAAATTCCTCTATATCTGCTTTGCCGTCGTTGAGAATCTTAATTAAGTAAGAATCATCAACTTTTTCATAGGCATGGGCTAGAATATTTCTCATTCCAACCATTTTGCTTAGGTTAATAGTTAAGTTTTCATTGATTATTTTATTTTCATTTAAAACATGAAAGCAGTCAGCCATTGTTAGAGGCTTCCTGTAGTCTTTGTAGGAGATAAACATTTCTGCCAAGTCAATTGTTGATTGTGCTAGCAGATAGATATATCTCTCAACTGCTCCCCTTATCTGAAATGACTTGGAAATTTCCTCTGTACTAAATTTAGCGAGCTCTTCTAGGTAGGAAAGGTACTTTTTAGACGAGCTAATTTTATTACAGATTGAGTCTTTTTTGGTCATGTTATGCCATTTAGTTCCAGGCTTTTTTTATAATCAAAATATTCATTTAATATTTTTGTTTCAACGATAATCTTATATGCTTCTAACTCATGAAATAAAATACCCTGACTAATAACTGCGTATTTAATTTCGGGAGAAATATTTTCATTGTTTAAGACAAGACAGTCAACTTTGTCCGTTTGAAGGGTTAAAGATATCTCTGATATTAATCTTAAGTGTAAGTCGATGATGTTAGTGTTTTTATTGTCAAAGTAAAATGCAAAATCATAATCAGACAATGGACCAGCACTGTTAGTTGCAACAGACCCAAAAATATAGGCTAAACAAATTGCCGGATGCCTTTTAACCACTGGCAGTACTGTTTTAATAACATGATTAAGTGATAGATTCATATTTTCTGATGATTATAGATTTATAGCATCTAGGGAAACATAACATGAGTAGGTAAAAAATGTAAGTTTTTTGCATAGTGCCACATTTGAGGTAATGCCTGAATTAAAAGTTATAAATTTAATTACCACTGCAAAAAAAGTCTGTGAGTACCTTTCGTCAAAGGGCTCGCCGGGGAAATAGGTTAGGGCATAACTTGAGTACTCTCTTCTTACCGCCCCATATTTTTTTATCGCAAGCACATGCTTAATTTGTAACCGTTACTACTAATACCTAAGCCCCCCGAAATTACCATTATCGTTAATAACTTAACCCCGTACGGAGCGATTGTCGTCCATCTTGATTGCTTTGCCGTGCACCGCTTATCTTTTGGAACTATTCATGAACTGTCCACCTTGTCCACCCTTTCCACCCCAAATCAATTCTTTCCTCTTTGATTCAAGAAAGAATGAGCGTAATAGTGACGGCTACTTTTAATTTGTTGTTTTTTAGTTAAGCCTTTAATAATATTTGGTTTTTACGCACCTTAGCTTCAAATAAACCTTTTACTTCTTAATGTCGACCCATATCCAGGCAAGAATTTTCAGAGTTGAATATTTAGAGAGTGTTTTTTAAGTAGTTAGTGCATAACCTATTTGTAATAGTCATTTTTTTTAAAATTCTATTGTGAGAACTGTTTTTTCACATAATGTTTCACTTAATCCTCAAAAAAGATGCTTTGTTCATCTTGTATTTTCTTTTTTCATAACAATCCTTTTCTCTGTCCTTTTAGTTGAGGCGCAGGCTCAGGACGGTGACAAGTACCAGCACAAAGGTCCTTCAAATATTGGAGAGACAAGGGCAGAAAAAATTGTCGAGAAGAACGTTGATCGCACATACAAGGTTCTTAATAAGTTTATTGATAGGCACGGAGAAAGAATCGCTGAAGAAGCGAGCAATCAGAAGGATAGAGAACAGCGCTTTGGTCATCCAGGGCCGGAGAGGAATCCGCTTGATAGGTTTAATGGGAGGTTGGATCCGGTTAGATCCTGGAATGAGTATGTAATGGATAGTAGGGTGATTTTGAAGGAAGAGACTTTCCCAGTTTGTCTAGAGCCCAGATTAATTGCTGAAAAGAAGGATGGAACAGTCTATCCGTATGATAAATTAAATTCATTATACAGATTGGCCTGTGAAGCGAATTGTCTTCCATCCTTACTAGGACCTAACAGAAATTGGCAGGTTTTCTCATATTATTGGCCTGAGCATCAAATAAGCGTTAACAGGGCTGGAGCGCAAATGATTGATCCTGAAATCGTTCAGGAGAATAGGGGGCCAGATGAATTATATAGGATGCCTACCTCAATCAGTGAGGACACCGATAACGAAAGGGGCAAGATTGCTCAAGTAAGATTACTTGAAAATATGGGAATCCCAGCCACCGATGCCGAAAAGTTTAAAGACCCTGACTATCGTAGACCAACACGTGAATTTCATTTAAGACAAGACGGTGAATTAAGGTATCCAGGGGCCATGAGGCCCAATGCATTTTGGAGAGCTGCTAACGCCAGATTGTGGCCTGTCTTTGGTTATAAAACAAATCCTAATTGTTTTTTTAACGCGATAGACCCGCCAACTTCACAGAGAAAAATAGTTGCTAATAGATATGATCAGGGAATATTTGCTATTTTGGCAAGATATCCAGAGGTTCGTCGGAATACTGATCGTGAAAGATATCAATATACATCTCCAGCAAAAATAAATATTGAAGAGTATAAAGATGACAACGAAAAGCAATTCAGAGAGAGTTTATGTGCGTCCTGGAGGATGGGGACGAATCAAGCAGTATACGGCGAGCTTGGAAAATTAGGATTTAACGCAAAAGTTAATAGAAAATACAAGGATTATTGTCTTCCTGGTGGCTATGATTTAAGCGGATCTATGGTAAGCACAGAGGGGACGCCATTTTTGCAGGCAGATGCTGCAAGAGCTGTCATGGCTGCTATCTGGTTTGGTTCTACCAATGAGCAGCTGAGGAAGATGAATAGTGCGGGTAAGCGCCTATCTCAATTTACCTTTTATCAGCTGAGAGCTAATTCTTCAGTTCCTAGGTATGTAGAGCAGGAAGAAAACCCAGGAGAAAATAAATCCAACATCGTTTTTATTGACAAACTCCAAAGAATTTATCCAACTCAGCCAATTGGTAATGAAGCAGATGGTGAAGGTGGTAGAAGCAGTAAAGGATTTAGAACGGATGTAGGTCAAAGAGGTAGCCATTGTTTCAGGCCCGAAGATATCCCTAATTGGTCAAGTGAGGGTAGAACCAATAAATCAGAATGGCCTCTCGGTATAATGACAGGTGTAAATGATCATTATGGAGAAACTCGTTGGGTAGTTTGGAATCGTAGAGTGGCTTGTACTTGTGAGGATTTTGGATTAATTCCATTAGTTACACCTGCTTGCATCAATTTAAATCATGGAGATCATGAAGAGTCAGTTTTTGTAGGGACCCAGCCAGGAGGATCTCTCCCCCCAGGTTTAGAGAAATCGATTCCATTACTTCGAGGTTATGCTAATCAAACAACCAAACCAGAAGCCAGGGGCTTTTCATTGCAGTTATGGGATTTAAATTCTAAAAGCGTTGATGTGGGGAAGTTAGGTGCTGGTTATACAAAGCCTAAATTGCCGGAAGGTCAACAGGCAACCTTTCAGCCCGGACAGCCTCTTGATCAGAATGATTTTCTTCTTTGCAAATTAGCCGAAGATGTTCAAGCTCCCGGATCAGGGAGCCCAAAACCTCCTGCATCAATGGCACCACCAAAAGATCCATCTGAGTACGATGACGCGCGACCAAAGCCAGGTAGTGAAATATGGAATGATTTTCAAAATAAATTAACAGCAGATGAAAAGGCTCAATTTAGTAACTTAACTGCAAATCAGCAACAAAACATTCTTCAAACATATCAGGAAACCGGGAGGTGTCCGAGTTGAAGCTGGCCTGAAGTGCTCTCCGGTGGAGAGCGCAGATTTAAACTGGTAAGAATAGAAAGAAGTGGTAAAGAGATTAATTTATCAAATTTAGGTGATCCTTTTAATTGTAGAGATAAGGAATGTAGAGGAGAGATACGAAGAGAGTTAGGTAAAAATGTTGTTACTGATCATTTTAATCGCCAAAAATGCACCACTGTCATGCTTGACAATGGTAAGCCAAAAATTATCTGTGGTGATTACGATTTTCGTATGCTTAAAGCCAGGGAACTTTTAAGAGCTCCTCCGATAGGTGGCTTGCCATCGGCAGATTGTACAAAAACGGGGACCTGACCTAAGCCGCCAGTCGCTTCCGGTGGAAGCGGCCAAGCAGGAGCACCGGGGTCATCTGGCAGTGGCACTTACGTGCACCAAGATGGAAAGTTATATTACTGCGAACCCATTAATCAGGGCTCAGGAGCAGGAGGAGGTGCTGGCGGTTGCGCCGGCGGTGGTTGAGGAGGCGGTGGAGGCTCTGCCGGTGGCGGAGCAGGATCAGGTGGTGGTGGACTCGGAGGCATAATCCCCGGAATAGGGGGAGGGCTTCCTGGTATTGGTGGAGGGTTCCCCGGAATTGGCGGGGGTGGTGGAGGATCAGGTAATGGATCAGCGAGTCCTGCACCTAGCCCATCTTCGTCACCAACAAATCAAGGGCCAAATATTCAGCGAGGTAAGAAAGATAGTTTTGGAAATTTATTTGACAGGAATAATTAATGATAATTTGTAAGATATTTTTACAATGTGTGATGCTTTTCTTTTTATTTACTATTCCCGGAATTTCAAGTGCCGAGGAAAAGAATGAGAATCTGAAGGAAGATTTTTTTTCAAATTCATTTGACTCGCCCTTTAAGGTAAGTCCGGTCGTAAGCGTGGTTATAAGCGGGACGAATGATTCACATATCAAAGAAGTTTTATCTTCTGCGGTAAGCCTTTCCAGAAAAGTGCCGGTTAGAAATGTAGTAATTATTGCAAACGCTGAAGATATGCAGCGCTTCAGCGCGCATCAGGAAGAGGCATTTAGAACAGGAGAGCTATCAGTAACAAAAGAACAACAGGAAATGCTCGAAAAATTAAAGGTTCAAATCCCTAAAAACCCATTTTTAGGATACTTTAGGGATCTAAAGTTAATGCCATCAGGTTTTAAGTCTGGTGATAAATTAAAAGAGAGACTACGCATCTCACATTCGCCAACATGGGTAGTTCGATTTGAAGGAAAAGATTATATCTATGAAGGCTACCCAAATATAGCCCGCATGTTTGATGCAAAGGGAGGCTTTAGACCAGAATGAAAAAATTATTATTTAATAGCTTACAAGCAGTTACTCTTTCAGCCCTTTTTACTTTTACTGCATTTTCTTTATCAAATGTGCAGGCTCAGGATTACCTCTTTGAAAGTACCGCCCCTGTTGCTTCTCACAAGAGAAAATCAAGTGGTGTTAATTTTCCCACTTCGGAAATCCTGTCCAAAAATCCTACAGAACAGGATTTTAAAAAACTTACCCTGTCTATTCTTTATCAACCTTCCGTTATGGATGAGCTAAGTAAAGTTGATAAAGAAGCCCTTCAATATGAGGCACTTGATTCCTGTAAAAAGGACGAAGTGGAACTGGATGAAGTTTTTCATCATACTGAAGGATCAGAAGCTATTGATATTCTTGTGTATGACCCAAGGTATAAAGAGGAAATTAATAATGCAAAAAAATTTAAAGGTGTTAGCGTCCCTTGGGATCCACTTTATGATCCATCTATGGGAAGTGACACCGTTGACGCCAGAATGCAGGATCTTGCCCGAGCAATGAATCCGGAATGCTTGCCAGCACGTTTTAGATTTGTATATCTTGGAAGTAAGCGGTATCAGGAGATTCGCTACGGGAAAAAAGCCTGGGAGCTAGTTGTAGAAAAGTAAAGTTTTGAGCAATTTTCAGCTTGTTGCTGATTAATGTTTTTTTCATATCCATTCATTTAGTGCCTGAATAGAATCTTGTATAACGGGTAATCTAAAATAAATCTCATGTCAAAAAATATTAAATAATACAAAAGCTTGTTATAAAACAGCTCGTCCGGTAATTTGGGCCGAACTATTTCGTCTTGATTAGATTTATAGATTTCGTTTTTTAGACTCGATGCTTCCCATAAATATATGAAAAATGATCTTCGTTTAATTCCAGCCTCTCCGTTAAATCCAAAAACTAACTGGGGAAAGCTTTCATGGCCGTATGTCTGTGGCCTTCTTTCTGAAAATCCATCAAGATACAGTTCCACTCTTCATAATGCCGGTTTTAAGGCATTGGACTTGCCCTTTTCCTATCATGGATTTTCTGTGCAGGATATTACCCTTCCGATTCAGGCCATGCGAGATATGCGCTTTAGAGCTTATAGTGTAACCATCCCTTTTAAAGAAGATGTTCTACTTTTACTTGATGGCATAGGGCCAGAGGCAAGAGCAATTGGAGCTGTAAATACAATTATTAATGATGGAGAGCGTCTTCATGGATTTAATACTGACTGGTTAGGTGTTGCTGAATCGTTCAGGGAACACAAACAGGAATTTAAAAATGAATCTTGCCTTGTTCTTGGAGCAGGCGGAGGAGCAAAAGCCGCAGTTCATGCTTTAAAAAAACTTGGTGTAGGTAAAATATGTATCACTAACAGAACCTTGAAAAGGGCCCGTGAACTTGGTCTTCTTTTTGGTGTTGATGTTATTGATTCCAGAAGGCTCACTTCAAACAAAATTGAGGAATTTTCAATTATTATAAATTGTACTCCCGGATACGAAATTCCATACTTCCCATATGAAGGTATAAACAGGCTTCATACAGTTCTTGATATGGTAACGGCCGAAACAAGACTTATTAAAATTACTCAATCTAAAGGAGCAGTTGCAATTCCTGGCATCCGTATGCTTCTTCATCAGGGCCTGGGGCAGTTTAAACTATTTACAGAAAAGGCTCCCCCCCGACTTGAAATGGAAAAAGCATTAATTGAATATTATTCCTTGCAAAACAAAGCTGAGCAGTAGCATGGACCGAAAAAGTACCTGGTACGATGTTATAATTGCGGGTGCTGGAGTTTTAGGAGTTAGTCTTGCATATCATCTGTCGTTGAAGAAGCCATCTCTCAGGATTCTTGTCATTGAAAAAGAAAAAATGGTAGCAGTGCACGCTTCTGGTCGTAATGCCGGAATGATTCGTCATTTATACCGACATCCCAGGCTTACAGAATGGGCTTTAAGAAGCTCAAAATCATGGCCAACTGATCTTAAAAGCGAAGTATTTAAAAAAACAGGATCGGTTATAACGGGAAGAAAAATACCGAATCATGGTCAGGGGCTGTTTTCTGAAGGGAAAATGAAATTTTCTAATTCTACAGAACTTTATTCATATGTGTTTTCTCCAGAGGATGGTCTTATTGATAGCTGGAAACTTGTTCAGGGATTAAAAAAAAGAGCTGAGTCATTTGGTGTTGACTTTTATCATGGGGCTGAAATTCATAAAGTTAAAAAGAGCAAAAACAAGTATGAGGCAACACTTTTAACGGGCGAAAATTTTTTTGGAAATTGCTTTGTAAATTCCCTTGGAGCCTGGGCCAGTAAAGGAATGGAAGAAAACCTGCTTTATTATGTTCCCCTAAAGGCATATGCCAGATATTTATATCTTTGTAGGACGAATGATAGAGAACTTAATTTTGGTGAATTTCTTCCAGCATCGTTTGGTTTTTTCTGGGATGAAGTTAATGAATGGTATTGCAGGAAGTGGTCAGAAAATGAATGGCTATTTTCTGTATGCGAAACTATACCAGCAGACCCTGATTTATACTCTCCTAATGAATCAGGGATTCATGTTTTGACCAAAAGACTTGAAACTATATTACCCGATGTTTTAAATTCTCTTTCCCTTGTGTCCTGTTGGCACTGCTTCAGGACATACGCGCCTGATTTATTGCCTGTGTGGGGTGAACATTTGGAGTTCTCCGGGTATTTCTTCTTATCCGCTTTTGGAGGTTTTGGAATGTCAACTTCATTTGCTGCCGCTGAAGATGCTGCATGCTATATTTTGGGAGAAGAAGTTAGTGTATGTAGTGATTTCTTACCTGAGAGATTTCAAAGTCTTGATAACAATTTATTTAAGGCAAGTGTCAATGGTTAAATCAAAGTTTTTTATCTGTCTGATTTTAAACATATTACTTGTGTTTTCTTTTCCTTATACTTCCTTTTCTGAAGAAAGTTCTACTCAAAAGGCAGATGGCACAGACTATGTAAAAGCAAGAATCATATTTTCAAAAAAAAATAAAAAGAATGAATCAGGGTCATTCCATTATCGAATAGGGGTTTTGCTTGAAGTTTCTCAGGGATGGCATATTTACTGGAAAAATCCTGGAGAAGCCGGAAAGCCAACTCAAATAATCTGGAAAGGCCCTGAGGGCTGGAGTTTTTCTGATATTAACTGGCCAGTTCCGCTTAGAATGATTGAGCCGGGTGATATAAGTACATTTGCATATTCTGGTAAGGTATTATTGTTCTCGGATCTGTTTAGCGCTTCAGGTATTGATGGCTTAAGTCAGGATTCTCATTTTTCCTCTGAAGTTTCATGGTTAGTTTGCAAGGATCGTTGCATTCCCGGACAAACCACACTTCAGGCTGTAATGAATCCAGAGTCTTTGCAGCCTAATAATGATGAGATTTATTTCGATGAATTTGAAAAGAGAGTCCCAGAAAAATTGGACTATAATACGTTTATTTCAAAAACCCCTTCAACACTTTATTTGGACAAGAAGAACTCTAAAGGCGGGATTAATGTATATTTCAAGTTTGAAAATAAGCCTGATTTAACTGAGATTAAAGAGGCGCAGTTTTTTGAATCACTAAATTTGGAATCTTATTCATTGCCTGAAACAGCAAAAAAAAATGGCTCATTGTATCTTCGTACCCTGTTTACTGAGATTCCAAAAGGAGCGCCTTTTGAGGGAGTTCTTGCTCTTAAATATGCTGATAATAGTGAGTCTTTTTTTGAACTGATATTGCCTCGTGAAACACTGGAATTACTTCCGGATATTGGTTCATCTGATCTGTATTTAAACGACAAGCCCGAATTCGTTCGTTCTACTTATCTATATGACAGTTATGAAATGCATAAGGAGGTTGAGAAAAAAGTAGAAGAGTCCGGGTATATGTCCCTTGCTATTGCACTGTTAAGTGCATTTCTCGGAGGAATAATTCTTAATCTTATGCCCTGTGTTCTTCCAATACTTTCTATTAAGGTGATGGGGATAATTTCAGCAAAAGAAAAAAATACCAAAGAAAATCTCCATGATTCTCTTTGGTATCTTCTTGGAATTTTGCTTTGCTTTATTGTTGTTGCGGGAGTTACGGCAAGTCTTAAGGCTAGTGGTGAACTTCTTGGTTGGGGATTTCAATTCCAGTATCCAGGGTTTGTACTTTTTCTGATTCTTGTTCTTTTTGTCCTTTCTCTTGGTTTTTTTGATCTTTATATTGCTGAATTACCGTTTTTAAATTCCCTTACCCGACTATCAACTCGCGAAAGAGTAAAAAGTTCTTCACTTAAACATCTTGTAGATGGTCTTTTGATTTCAACACTAAGTACCCCATGCACTGCACCTTTTCTTGGTACTGCCATTATCTTTGCTTTTTCTCAAAGTACAATAAGGCTTTTTCTTGTATTTATATCAATAGGTCTTGGCCTTGCTTTTCCATATATTCTTATTGTTAGTCGCCCGTCGTTGCTCAGGTTCTTTCCCCGCCCTGGAAACTGGATGAATCGGGTAAAGCAACTAATGGGGTTTGGTCTTCTTGGAACAATAATCTGGCTTCTTTTTGTTCTTGAAAATCTAAAATCAGGAAGTACTACCGGCGTGCTAATGCTTCTCCTTTCTGTTTACATGCTCTTCTGGTTTTATTCCTGGAGTAAGGAGTTGGCCTCTAAATTTATCTCGCTTTTTCTTATTTTGCTTGGCGTTTGTTTCCCAATTTTATCGGTTTGGTACATGCCTCCCCTTGATAATAAGTTAAAAGTTTCGGGCGATATTGAGTGGATTTCATATTCTGAGGATATTCTAAAAAACACAAAAGGTCCTGTCTTTTTAGATTTTACCGCGGATTGGTGTATAACTTGCAAGTATAATGAGAAATTTGTTTTAACACGATCTGGGGTTGTGGAGGTTTTTTTAAAGAATAATGTAACTGCCTTAAAAGCTGACTGGACCAGTGGCGATGAAATAATAACCCGGGCACTTGAACGTTTTGGTGGAAAAGGTGTGCCACATTATGTGTATATAAGGAACCCTGAATCAGTTCCTGAAATACTACCAACAATTTTAACTGAGGGATCTATAAGGCGTGTTGTAGAAGCAAGGTGAGTGTTACTTTATTTTAAGAATTTCTTCTATGCGACTTTCAATTTCTGGCGGAGTGCAGTTAAGTTTGGCGGCTATGGCATTTAATCTTAGTAAAAGTGCAAACTTGTCGGCACCGGTTTCTTCAAGTTCAATTAAGAGCGATTTGATTTTTTTTGCCTGAAGATCAATGATTGGGTCTAATGGGTCTTCGATTTTTTGCATATTATAAAGAAAAGTAATTTTTATCAAAAACAAGTAAAATGACTCTACAAAAAACAACAACTGGAATCAAACCTGCAATACTGGGAGGACCTGGTACTCTTGAAGATAACGCTCAGGCACTAGCCAGAGCTTTATATCGAGGAGATATAAATGAGTCTCAGATTCGTGAGATTCCCCCACAAAGCCTTTATTTTGCATTAAAACATCTTGGTCTTGACAGTAGTCCGGAGGTTTTGGATTCAGTTTCTCAGGTACAGTATCAGGCTCTTCTTGATTTTGAGTTCTGGACAAAAGATTCTTTCAGGGAAGATCGTCTATGGGGCTGGTTATCAGCTGTTGATGATCCAACAAACCTTGTTCCCATGCAACGATTCTTGCAAATAATTGATCCTGATATTCTGGCATTGATTGCAAAGAGATACATTGAGGTTGTCTATCATGAAGAAAAGGATGACCCTCCTCCTGGCCCAAGTTTTTACAGCCCTGATAAAGGTGCGACATGGATATCATTCAAGACTCACGATCCGGAAAGGCACCGCTTGCTGGGAAAGATTTTCGCATTTCTTTTTCAAACCAATCAGGATATCTATTATCAGCTTTTACTTCATGCTCATTCTGCTACCAGTGTTGAGTTTGAAGAACAGGCTTACAGAGAGCGCTCAAGGAGGCTCTCAAACCAGTTTATACCTCATATGGAAGAAGCCTCAACTTTTAACAGTTCACTTGGTATTGATAGGGTAAAGGAGCTTATGCTTCAGGTATCAAAAGCTGATAATGCCATAGATCACGCTGGCAACTATCCTGTCATTCCTTTATTTAATCGGGGGGTGTCATTTCAGCCTTTGATTTCAATTCTTGAGCAGATTTCTGATGAGCGTCTGTATATTGTTCAATCCGAGCTGAGTAAGATATTAAATGGCGCAATAGTTTTTTTTGTGGGTGATTTTGCAGAGGAAATTTCACTTAAATTAACCAGCGAGCAGGTTTTTGGGGCTATTAATATTGCTTTCCAGCTACTTCTTGAAAATGAGCCTGAAATGAACATGGGCAAAATAATGGAGGAATTTCCGCTAACACCGATTTATCAGCTTGGGCTTGGTGAGTTGTACAGGCTTAGAAAAACTGCTCAGCGAGTTCCTGAGGATGTATTAAGTACACTTCGGCATATGAATGAAGCAATTTCAATTATCATAGAAACACTGAGACGTCCCTTTCCTGGTCTTCCGGCTTTTTACAGAGAAGATGGGACATTTGAAATTTCTGAAAACAAAATGTCTGTAGAGCAAAAAGCTATTTCTTCTCTTTTGGAGCTTCGCCTTGTTGAAGAGATGCTTGAAAAGCAGGTTTATCAGAAGTTTGCAGAAATTCGCTCTTACGAGAAGCAGTCTCAAAAACACTCTGCGATTAAAGATGGTGTGACTAAAAATATGCAGTGATTGTTACTTTCGTATCGTTGGATATTGGCAAATATGATGAAAATCAACTACTTAGATTAAGTTTTTTGTGTCATCGCACACATTTCCTGAATGAGGTTATAACCTTTTTAAATGTTTGCAGATGAACCTTATTAAAGCAAACTTTGATTCTGATCTATTCTTTCTCTTTTAAATCTGTGTAGTTCTGATCTGCTGCATTAACTAAATTTTTATTTATAAACAAGATATCTAGCAACCTCGCTGAAGGTACTTAACGTTCTTCAGCTTACACAACCCCCGATCCCCATGGGCAATTTTGCTCATGGGGATTTTTTTTGCTTATAATTGTCCAAATACTTTAGTATCAGTTAAAATGCGTAGTTCATATGAATAATTTTAACACAACCCAGCCCCTTGCTGAGCGAATGAGACCACGTAATCTGGATGAGGTTGTTGGTCATCAGAATTTGATTGGTCCGGATTCTCCACTTGGAAAACTTCTCAGGCGGGAAGATTCTATTATTCCTTCCATGCTTTTCTGGGGTCCTCCCGGTACAGGTAAAACAACTCTTGCCAGAGTCATAGCTCTGCAAAGTGGATATTTGTTTGTCAGGCTTTCTGGTGTTCTTGATGGAGTAAAAGAATTAAGAGATCTTGTTGCAAAAGCTGATTTTGAGGCTAATAATTCAGGAAAGAAAACACTTGCACTTGTTGATGAGATCCATCGTTTCAGTAGAAGTCAACAGGATGCTTTTTTGCCTCATGTTGAAAGCGGAATACTGACTATCATTGGACAGACTACTGAAAATGTGAGCTTCAGACTGAGATCTGCGTTACTAAGCAGGATGAGGGTTTTACCACTTGCGCCACTTGCTTTGTCTGATATTGAAGAGCTTGTTTTTAGAGCGCTTAATGATTCTGAGCGTGGATTGGGTTCTTTTGGGCTGGAAATTGAAAATGCGGCTCTTCGGCGTATTTCTTCCATTGCGGGTGGAGATGCAAGGCGTGGTTTAAATGCCCTTGAATGGGCAGCATCATTTGTAAGTCTGGATAAAAGGACTCTTATTACAATAAGTGATGTGGATATATCCTTTGGGGGCCAGCCTCAGCCTTTTGATCAGGAAGGAGATTATCACTATGACAATATTTCTGCCTTTATAAAATCTATGCGTGGATCTGATCCTGATGCGGCGCTTTATTATATGATAAAAGCACTCGAGGGAGGGGAGGACCCATTATTTTTAACAAGGCGAATGATTATTTTTGCATCCGAGGATGCAAGCTGTGATCCAAGAGCTCTGGAGATTGCTCTTTTGGTAGACCAGGCAATTGAGCGAGTTGGTTTACCAGAGGGTAAGATAATACTTGCTCATGGTGTATGTTATCTCGCTTCTTGTCCTAAATCTAATGCAAGTTATATGGCTCTTAGGAAGATGGAAAATATTGTCGCTGAAAACCCTTCCTTACCAGTACCAAGTCATCTTAAAAATGCACCTACAGAATTGATGAAAACCATGGGGCATGGGGCAGGATACAAATATCCTCATGATTTTCCCGAGGCTTATGTTAAACAGCAATATTTACCTGATCAGATTCTTAATGAGAGGGTTTACTTTCCAAAGGATCAGGGAGTAGATATCAAGATAAGAGAACGACTTAAGCGACTAAGAGAGGGGTAATTTTAGGAGGGTAGCTTTTAGATTGGCTTAAGTTGCTGTAATTACTTTGTATGTCAACAAGATAAAATACCCCTTGTTTGCCGCTACAATAGTTATACAATTTAATTACCTTTTTTAAGTTAACACTTTCCTGTTTTCATTCATAATATTTGATGAAAGCTCTGGCTTGCAGAGCAAATGTTTTCTTTAGAGTATCGGTTATGTGTTTGGGGTTTTCAGATGACTTTAATCTGGCCCAATATAAATTCATTAATTAATTTGGGTTAATGGTTGAAGCGCAGGTCGGCGGGAAAAAGGATTAAGCCCAGCTAATCTTTTTTTATAAATAATTTTTACGCTTATTTAACATTGCGAGAACACCAAATGAGCCTGAATCAAATGCAAGATAGAAGACGCAGAAAGAGAAAGCCAACATCAAACGGACGCTTTAACAGCTCACAGCTTGCCTACGAGCTTGGACTTGTACGAATGGCTCTTCAGGTTGAAAGAGAATTCCTTAGTGAGCATAACCGGAAAAACATGGATAAGCGCGAGAAATAGCTTCATCTTCTCTTTTGAAAGTCCTATCATTTTCCTTTCACTGATGTTAAAGTCAGCTGGCTGAAAGCTTGTATTTTGCTTTTGCCACTTTTTGTTTAATTTATCAGGAGATCATTACATGACTAATAATTCTACTGGGAGTAATAATCCTTCTGGGGCAATTCTGGAACAAGGCCAAAGTATTTGGTACGACAATATCAGCCGTGAGCTTATTACCAGTGGAAGTTTAAGCAAGATGCTTTCAAGTTATGGCGTGCGGGGAATGACTTCTAACCCGTCAATTTTTGATGCTGCCTTAAAGAAAGGTAATTCTTACGATGGTCAGGTTGCATCTCTTGCAAATCAGGGTTTAAGCACTCAGGATTTATTTAACGAAATCGCTTTGCAGGATATAGCCTGGGCTGCTGATCTTTTACTTCCAATCTATCATGAATCAAAAACCCTGGACGGGTATGTAAGCCTTGAAGTTTCACCTCTTCTTGCCAGGGATGCCGAAGGAACAATCAAAGAGGCTGAAATTTTAAACTCTCGCCTGAATCGTCCTAATGTTATGATTAAAATTCCTGGAACAAAGGAATGTCTTCCTGCTATAAAGGCATGTCTTGAAATGGGAATTAACATAAATGTTACCTTGCTCTTCTCCGTTGATAATTATGTTTCTGTGGCTGAAACTTACTGCGAAGCGTTGAGAAACAGATTAAAAGCCGGAAAGCCTGTACGTAGTGTCAGGTCAGTAGCAAGTTTTTTTGTTAGTCGGGTTGATACAAATGTCGATGCGGCAATTGCTGTAATTGAAAATAAAGAACCGCGGGCTGGTGAGCTAAAAAGTAAATTTGGAATAGCAAACTGCAAGCTTGCTTACGAGCAGTTCAAGCGAATTTTTCTAGGGGATTCATTTTCTGATTTAAGAGCTGCAGGTGCATTCGTGCAACGCCCCCTTTGGGCGAGTACGAGCACCAAGAGTGCTTCTCTAAAAGATACAATCTACGTTGAAGAATTAATTGGCCCTGATACAGTAAATACCATGCCTCATGTTACTCTTGAGGCCACCCTTGATCATGGAAATATCAGGGGTAATACTATTGAGGAAGGTTTGTCAGAAGCTCATCAGCTTAAATCCCAGCTTGTAGAGCTTGGTGTTGATATACCTGCAATTCTTGAAGAGCTTCAGGTGGATGGTGTTAAGAAGTTTGCAGAGTCTTTTGATTCACTTCTTTCTTCTGTAGAGGCCAAGAGAGTAGCTCTTAAATAAAAAAGTATTTTCATAAATTTTAAGGATCTGTAATGAAGATAGGGTATGTTGGCCTTGGCAGAATGGGTCAGGGTATGGTGTCCCGGATGGTTCAAGGGGGCATTTCTGTAGTGGGTTATGATCGCTCGCCTGATCTTTCTATCGATTCAGCTTTGTTATCTTCAGGCAAATTTTCAAAGGCATCAAGCATCAGAGACCTTGTTTCTAAGGTAGAAAGTCATAGTGATAGAACGCTTGTCTGGCTTATGGTTCCAGCTGGTGATGCGGTTGATTCCTGTATATCGGAATTAATACCCTGTTTGTCAGCGGGGGATATAATTGTTGATGGTGGTAATTCAAATTTCAGAGATAGCATACGCCGAGCAAAAACCTGTGAAGAAAATCCATCAAAGCCAATTCATTTTGTGGATGTTGGAACCAGTGGTGGTATTTGGGGGCAGGCTATGGGTTTTTGTTTAATGGTTGGAGGAAGAAAAGATGATTTTGATTATATTGAACCTGTTTTTAAGCTGATCAGCGCCGAAGGTGGTTATTCTTATATGGGCGATGTTGGTTCAGGGCATTATGTTAAAATGGTACACAATGCGGTTGAATATGGTTTAATGCAGTCTTATGCTGAGGGAGTTGATCTTCTTAATCATGGGCCGTACAAATTGCCTCTTGATGAGGTGGTTCGGGTCTGGAATAGAGGGGGGGTTGTGAGGTCATGGCTTCTGGAACTTGCTGAAAAAATGCTTGAAGAAGACCCTGAGCTTAACTCTCTTGAGGGAATTATTGATGATTCAGGAACAGGTCGCTGGGCCCTGGAAGAAGCCCTTCAGGCTAAAATCCCGGTTCCCGTTCTCTCTAATGCTTTATTTGCGAGATTCCGATCAAAGCGCTCAAATACCATTTCGGATCGTTTTGTTGCCGGTTTAAGAAAGGCTTTTGGGGGTCATGCTGTGGTAAAATCAGAAACGGGTAAATAAATATTCCTGTCACGGGTCTTTTCTTTCTTTTTTGAGTCTTTTTAATGCATAGATGCATGATATAGCTATATTGTCTTGGTATTAGATTATTAAATTACACCAGCTTTTATCCAGAGGGACTAGTACGCTCATGCAAAATCCTTTTCGCTCATCTGTTTCTGAATCAGCGCAGGTTGGTCCTTGTATTGTTGTCATATTTGGTGCAACGGGGGATCTGACACACCGTAAACTTGTCCCTGCCCTTTATAATCTTTCAGTCGATGGTTTATTGCCAGCGAATTTTCATACAATTGGTGTTGCTAGAAGAGACATGCCTGCTGAAAAATTCAGGGAAGGTTTGGGAAAGGCAATACGTGATTTTTCACGTCGAAAAGAAATTAATGAGTCTGTATGGAGCGAGCTATCTACTCACACACATTATGTGAATTGTCCCTTTGACAGTCTCGAGCATTATACTGGACTGAGAGAGAAGATAGAAAGCCTTGAAATGGAAAGCGGAATGAAGGCAAACAGACTTTTTTATCTTGCCACATCTCCCGACTACTTTGAAGTAATATCTCACAATCTTGCTGCTTCTGGTCTCCTTGATCAGTCTAATGGAGTTGCTGCAAGAGTAATTGTTGAGAAACCTTTTGGACATGATCTTGCAACTGCCAAAGAGCTTAATACTCGTTTACTTGGTTGCATGAAGGAAGAGCAGATATTTCGTATCGATCATTATCTTGGAAAAGAAACAGTTCAAAATCTTCTTGTGTTCAGATTCTCAAACGGATTTTTCGAACCAATATGGAATTACAAATATATTGATCATGTCGAAATTTCCGTATGTGAATCAATTGGAGTTGGTGGTCGTGCAGGGTATTTTGACAGCTCTGGTATTCTTCGGGATATTGTTCAAAACCATGCGTTACAACTCTTGTGTCTGGTTGGACTTGAACCACCAGTTGCATTTGAAGCTGATGCGGTGAGGGATGAGAAGGTAAAAGTTTTACGTTCTGTTCGCCGAATACCAATAGACAGAGTTTCTGGTAGCGTTGTCAGGGGTCGTTATCAGAGTGGTGCCGTTGATGGAAAAGAGGTTCCGGGGTATCTTGCCGAGGCAGGTGTCGATCCCGCATCTACAACAGAGACCTATGTTGCTCTTCAATTTGCAATTGATAATTGGCGATGGGCGGGTGTACCATTTTTCGTTCGTGCCGGTAAGAGGGTTGCAAAAAGAGTAACTGAAATAAGCGTGCACTTTAAAAAAGTGCCTCATTTGTTATTCAGAGATCAATCTTCAGGAAGCTGGAGTTCCAACGTTCTTTCTTTCAGAATTCAGCCTGATGAAGGGATATCATTTAAAATAAGTGCCAAACCTCCCGGACCAAAAGTTCAGGTTCAGTCTGTTAATATGGATTTTAGTTATGGAAGTTCATTCGGGATCGAAGCTCCGGAAGCGTATGAGCGGTTACTGCTCGATGCAATGAAGGGAGATGCTACACTGTTTACCCGCAATGATGAAATAGAGCAGGCCTGGGACCTGCTGGAGAATGTGTTTGCGGCCTGGAGGGGAGATCATGGAATATCTCCCCCACCTGTGTATGGCTACGAGGCGGGCTCCTGGGGGCCAAATGCAGCGGAAGAGCTTCTAGTGAAAAAGATTGGCCAGGGATGGAGGCGCTTATGAGTGAGTCTTTAAATCCACCTGCTGATAGTTCCGGCATACAAACTATTAATGTTCTTCCTGGTGGTATTGAAAGTGCTCTTGAAAAGCTAAGAAAAAATGGCCTGGTTCATGATAGAACTTCGGCTGATAAGCCAAATAAGGGTGGAATAAGAGCTACGCTTTCCAATATGATTATTCTTGCACGGGATAATGGGGAAGAAGATCTGATAAGGATTCTTGCCGAAAATCATCCTTCAAGATTTTTTATTGTGAATTACAATAATTCTCTTGGTGAGGATTTGACTACTTCAATTACCCAAAGAGCTGTTAGGGGTGCTTCTGGTATTCCTGTTAAAACAGAGGAAATACATATAAGGGTTACTCCCGATAGTGTAAAATTGGTAAAGAATCTGGTTCTTTCTAATCTTATTCCGGATATTGAAACAATAACTATTACAACTGGAACTCCGGGAGATAATCAAAGAGAGGCATTACTCAGGGAAAGCCTGCTTTCTATTAGCGATACTTTTATTGGTTCTGTCGGTGATTTACTTGACAATTATTCCAGTGAATCTGTCTTGTCAAAAGAATCTGAAGCATCTGTTGTTCGAAAGCTTGATTGCTATCCCCTGTTCTTCCCAAGAATTGCTAGATGGTGCGACCTTATTTCCGAGCAATTTGATTCTGAAGAGGCGAGAAAAAATCTCTCAAATCTATCTAATGTGAACATTTACTATAAGCCATTGAACGATAGCTCAAGTATTCCAGATGAGCCTGTTCTTATGGCGGTCTGGATTTTAAAATCATTAAATCTTAAACCAACCGGGGTTGTTTCCAGTGGTACTGATGATGGAGTTACCGTTGTTTCTACAAGTGGTATTAAGAATCAAAGCGGAAATGGATTATCTAATGAATATTCTCTACCTGAAGAAGTTCTTCTAAGCTTTCGGCCAGTAAAAAAAATATCTTTATCAAATATCTCATCGGTCAGTTTTGAAATGAATAGTGGCAAGAATGTCTCCTATGTACTGACTTGCAGTTATCTTCATTCAATTTCAGCAATTGAAGTAAGTTCGGGTGGTTTTGGAGAGTCATCTGATTCTACTGATGCGGCCATTGGAGAGGTCTGTGAGTTTTATGTCAGAAGATTACCTGTTCAGGAAATAAGCCCTGCCGAGTCAGCCATTCAACTCATAAGGGGTAATGGAAGACGAGAGATTATAGGGGAGATAAGTGAATTGAAGTCAGTATTAAGACAGGTGCTTTAATTATTACCTCACAACAACCCTTGTCTGATCCGGGCTTTTTTTCGTAAATCCTTCTCCGTCAAAAAATTCAAGAACCGGGACTGCAAAATTTCTTGATAGTCCGCTAAGTTCTCTAAATTCGGAAAGAGTAAATCTTGCTCCTGAAGCATTATATTTTTGAGATAGTTTTTGTCTTGTTTTTTCAAGAAAGTTATTGGAAAAAACAAGATTTCCAATAATTCGAATCTCATCAGATGCATGAAGAACCTTGAGTATCTTATCAAGGGTCTTGCTATTTCCACCAACAGCTTCAACCAGAGTTCCCTTTGCAAATGAGTCTGAAGCAGCTAGCATGGATTTAATACTTTCAAGAGCTTTAAGTTCTTTTTCTTCAAGTACGGGTTTGAATGATTTAAGGGATAAAATATTTTTTTTAACTTCTATCAAAGGGTCGTTTAAAAAAATATTTGAAATGGCTTTATCGGAAATATTTTCAATTTTAAGGATAGAACTTAAGTGTGAAACCAGCATTCCTGGTTGAAGAGGGTTGTTTTTGTGATAACGACCTGTGAGACCAGTAATATACTTTTTGAACGAATTTATTTCATTTGCATTCAAGAAAACTTTATCACTTAGGGTAAGTATGTCATCTCCTATTACTGGAGGAGGGAATGTACTTTTCTCTAGTGAGCGTCCTCCTGTAATATGGAGGATATCCTGTTTGCCTAAAAACATCTGTTTTGACGCAGAAAGTTCAAGTTTGCACCCATCGCCGTACTTCACAAAATCCAGAATAGCTTGCCTTGAGTCTGTTAAATATTGTTCTCTTTCTTTCTTTTTTAAATGAGGTGCCTTTCTTGAAATAATTATTCCACCTCCTATAGTAGAGGTTCTTTTTTCGTTAATATCCCGAATTATGAATCTGTCGCCCGCAAGAAAAACCTGAGGACTTTGTAGACGTGCCCTGATTATTGCTTCTTCCTTGGGTTTGACTTCGATGACACCAAGTGGATAAACTGTAACATTTCCGGAATAGGTTCCAATATGAATTTGATAACGTCGACCTCTTTTAAGAGAAAGTGATTTTGAAGAGTTTATAAAACGAAGCATTATTTCAGAGCTAGGAGAAAATACATCTGGAGTAGCAAGGAGAACTCCACGAGTAATATGCTCTTGATCTATTCCTCTGATATTAATTGCAGAACTTATATGAGCCTGAGTTATCTCTTTTTTACTTCGGTAATTTTGTATTGCTCTAACCTGTCCCCTTGATTGATGAACTGATTTACTTAAGCCCTTATGAGCGGTGCTAAAAAGCTCAACTTCCTCTCCAGTTTTTAAAGTTCCAGAAGAAGGAACACCCGTCACTACAAGTCCATGACCTTCAATTAAAAATGATGCCCTAATGTACATTCTGAAAGCACCAGAGTCTTCTTTTTTCTCTTTTAGTTTTGTAATTGAAAAATCATTAATTATATTGTCAAGCAAGTTTCTTAATTCGTCTATGCCTTCATCGCTTGTATTCGATACAAAGAAATGATCCTGGTGTGGTATCGAGAAGGACTCCAATAATTCAAGCACCTCAAGAGCAACTATATTTTTTGTTTCTTCATCTACCAGATCTGTTTTAGTTATTACGGGAACTACAATCTTTGCTCCCATGTGTGATGCAATTTGAAGGTGCTCAATTGTCTGAGGCATGACACCATCATCAGCTGCAATAACAAGTATAAGGATATCTATAGCAGAAGCACCTGCTGCCATGTTCTTTATAAAATCTTCATGTCCCGGGACATCTATCAGTCCAACGGTATTTCCGCTAGAAAGAGTAAGGGGAGCTACGGCAAAGTCTATACTCATTCCTCTTGCGCGCTCTTCAGGATGACGGTCTGTTTCAAAGTCAGTCAAAGCGCGAACAAGAGATGTTTTGCCATGATCTACATGACCAGCAGTGCCAACAATAATTGCTAATGGATGAGTTGTATGTGTTTCTTTGATACTGGTTTCATTTGATGTTAGCATGACTTATGGGTTGAAAGACAATTAATTATTCCATCATAAAGCTGCTCGTCTTGCGTTTTGAAAACTCCCCTAAAGTCGATAAATACTTTTCCATCTGAGACTCTGCCGAAAATCCCCGGACTTTGAAAGCGAAGTTCCTCCGCAATTTTACCCGCAAGTTTCTCATCTGTAAATGATATAGTGAGAGAATAGGATTCTATGGAAGCATCAGCACTTGAGCCTCCTCCCATAAAAGCGTTTGTATTTTTAACGCTGAATTTATAAGAAGATTCTGATTCCTTTGATAAGTTGGAGATATTATCCTGCAGTTTTTCGCAAAGATTATTCGCCCTTGTCTTTAGTTCATCTTGGGTTACGTTAAGTAATGAGTAAAGTGGAACAGAGTCCAGATAATTTGAGTTAATGAAAGATTCCAAAGAATCTTCAAGCAGGCGTAGTGTAAGCTTGCAAACCCGGAACATTCTGCTAAATGGGTCATTTCGAATTTTCTCAATAAATTGCTTTTTCCCGCAAATAATACCAGCCTGAGGGCCACCGAGAAGTTTGTCTCCGCTAAAACAGCAAACGCTTGCTCCTGCGGCGATAACTTCCTTGATTGAAAGTTCATGTGGAAGACCAAACCTGGTTAGATCAACAAGGGAACCACTGCCAAGGTCTGCAAAGACAGGAATCGATCTGCTTTTACCAAGCTCACATATTTCTTTCAGTGAAGGTATTGAGGAAAATCCATGTATTTTAAAGTTTGATTGATGGACAAAAACTATTGCGCCTGTATTTTCATTAATTGCTGAAATATAATCCTTAATATGGGTTTTATTAGTTGTCCCAACTTCTCGCATGATACAACCACTTTCTGACATAATATCAGGCATGCGATATGATCCGCCAATTTCAACAAGATGACCTCTGCTAATTATTACTTCTTTGCCTTTAAAAAGGCTCTTAAGGACCAGAAAAGTGGCGGCAGCGTTGTTATTAACTACTGTTGTTGATTCCGCTGATACAAGTTCCCTGAGTAATAGTTCGATATATTCTTCTCTAAGAGACCTGGTGCCATTTTGTCGATCAATTTGAACGGCATTATATCCTGCTGCCAGTGACAATATGCTGTTGTTAGCTAGTGGGGCGCGGCCAAGGCCAGTGTGAAGCAGTATGCCAGTTCCATTAATTGCTTCTTTTGTTGCTGGCGGTAATATCCTGCTTAGCTTAAGTATTTCATTCTTTACTTTAGAGAGAATAATACTTTTCTGAACTGATTGATCCAGATCTTGTTCCGTTACGGATTCCCCCTGAATTTCTAATCTTAGGATTTCAAGTGCTTTTTTTGAAAGTGCACTAAAGACACCAGTGCCAATGGACTCTCTGATGTCAGAAAGCGTAACATCTTCAATCAGGCTGCTTATGGATGGTAAAAAGCGGGCTTTGTTCATTAGGAATAGAAAGTAGTTTTCATAGCCTTAAAATATCGCATTAAAATATCCCTTACAAAGGCGGAAGTGTATGGGAGTCGAACCCACCTGGGACCTTTACGGCCCCACAACGGTTTTGAAGACCGCAGACGCCACCGGACATCAGACACTTCCAAAACAAGGCAAGATTAGTATGATTACGGCAAAGTAATAATAGTTGCAAGTTGAATGCTTATGATGGAAATTTAGTTTTAGTAAATATTAAAAAACATAGTTAACTTGCGGGCTATCATTAAGGTATTATAGGTGTATTAATTTACTAATGTATTCGGCTTTTAATCTGAAATGACCATTAAACTTACTCAATATTCTCACGGTGCTGGTTGTGGATGCAAGATATCTAAAAAAGTTCTTTCAGAAATTATTTTGTATTCCTCTGATAACTTAGATCAAAGGCAGTTTCCTTCTTTGCTTGTTGGAAATGAAAATTATGACGATGCTGCAGTTTTGGATTTAGGTGATGGAAATGCGCTTATCAGTACAACAGATTTTTTTATGCCAATTGTTGATGACCCCTTCACCTTTGGGAAGATTGCGGCTGCAAACGCAATTAGTGATATATATGCAATGGGAGGATCACCCTTAATGGCAATAGCAATCCTTGCCTGGCCAATTGATAAAATACCAGTTGAATTTGCAAGAGCAGTCCTAGAGGGGGGAAAATCGATTTGTCATGAAGCTGGTATTCCTCTTGCTGGAGGACACAGTATCGATTCACCAGAGCCAATTTTTGGACTTGCAGTAAGTGGTAAATGCAGAATTAGTGAAATCAAGAGAAATAATTCTGGCAAAGAAGGGGACTTGTTATATCTTACAAAGCCCCTTGGTGTTGGAATTCTTAGCACGGCCCAAAAGAAAGGGAAGTTACGGGAAGAGCACTCTTCTTTTGCTATTGACACCATGGTCAGGTTAAATTCAATTGGCGAAAAGCTTGCTTCTTGTTCATTTGTAAATGCAATGACAGATGTAACCGGTTTTGGTCTTTTAGGGCATTTAGCTGAAGTTTGTGAAGGCAGTTCTCTTGGTGCGGACATATCTCTATCATCAGTTCCATTTATTGATAAGGCTGTTCTTGAAAGTTATATTAAAGAAGGATGCATACCCGGGGGAACAAACAGAAATTTTGAAAGTATTCACAACAAGATCGGTCCAGTATCTGATATTGTAAAAGCTTTATTATGTGATCCTCAAACCAGTGGAGGATTACTTATTTCTGTTGATTCTGAATTTAAAACTGATTTTGAAAAGATTCTTGATTTAAATAAGACCCCAGTTTTTTGCATAGGTAAGCTGGTCAGGAAAAAAGAATTTCTGATAAGTGTTAATACTGGATAATATAAATATCGAACTAAATTTAGAAAAGCCGAGCATCATAAATAGATTTACTCGGCAATTGTGTGTTTAAACCTTTTCTATACGCTTTTAGAATTTTTCAAGTCACGCACAACCGAAGTCTCGCAAAACTGCATTAGATAAGCGTCCTCTGTTGTGTCTTCATAAAAATCCTTCAGAATACTAATCGCTCTGAATCCCTGACTTTGAAAAAATAACTGAGCATCCAGGTTGGTTTCCCTTATTTCAAGAAGAAGTCGATCTCTTCTTTGAAGGGAAATTTTTTCCTTTAAGGAATTAATCATAGCACTTCCAATCCCCTCTCTTCTCTTGTCCGGATTAACAGCAAAGCTTAAAATGTGAAGCCTTGCTTTATGGAGCTCGTATATCATAAAGCCATGAACAGAATCTCCTAACTCTGCCACCTTGCCGATACAAGTTCGTTGCCTAAGGCAGCGAATAAATTCTTCCTCACTCCAGGGATATTCAAAAGAACCTTTCTCTATTTCCAGGACAAAAGGCATATCTCTTCTGATCATCCAGCGAATATGGATACTGTTTCTAAAGGGCATGATGATGCCTCCAAACAAAGAGAAAAAAACCTTATCTTGTTCCAGTTAAGATTAGGCTAATATAGATAAGGTTTTGAGTCAAAGTGGCTTTAAAATAAAGTTGTTAGTAATTATGCTCTTTGCTGCAAAGATGAATAAATTCAGGTTTGAAAGTATCGTAAGTGCCAAGGAGTATGCCGTACAGATCCCTGAAACTAATAAGTTGATATCCCATATTGTACAAGCTATCCATATTTTTAGTGTCTGGCCATGTATGGTACTGCCCCTCGTCTTTTGATTGGGGTATTGAAGATATGTTACCTGATTTTATTTTATCGAGTACCAAGCCGATTGCTGCTACAGCGCATTTAATAGTCAAGTAATAATTAAGTTGAACTGAAATCCCTTTCCATGGAACGAAACCGGCTGTTCCAATAATATCGCCAGTGTCTATGGTTTCATCAGTTATGTAGTGAAATGTTACACCACTTTTTGATTTTGAATTACTAATCAGATTCCAGAAATATGGTTGAATACCTTTTGTGTCAGGAAGTAATCCTGGGTGAATATTGATAACACCAAGTTCTGGAATGTTGATTAGTTCACTTTTGATAATCTGGTGAAATAAAGTGAAAATGATATCTGGTCTTTGTCCTTTTATAAAATGAAGGCTATCTTCTGATAAAATATTATCAGTTTCAAAATAATTGCAGTTATATTTTTTTGCAATGCGGGAAAGTTTTCTAAAGACTTCTCCCTTAAAATAAAATTTCGGAAGATAAGTAATAATAGATAATAGAAGATATTCAAAAGTTTTTTGAAAAAGATACCTTTTTGATAACTTCGGAAAAATTCTTGATGCCGAGTCAATTCGGCCCTTGCCCTTTAAAACGAGCGATACTTTTATTATAGTTATATTGTCTGCAGGATTTTGCCGAATGAGACTTTCAAGAAGGTGGTTATGAAGGCTGTAATCATTGGCAATAAATAAGATATTCATGTTATTAAATTATCAACAGATCATTTTGACTGTTTATGTGTGGGGAAAATAAAATTAAAACAGGCTAAACCCTTGCTTTTCCAAATTTGAGAACAGCATATCCCAGAATTCCCATAAAAAGAGAGGCTATAAGAATTGCAACTTTTGAAGCGGCAAGAAGGCCTGCATCGGAATAAGCAAGTCCGGCTATAAATAGCGACATTGTAAACCCGATACCTGCAAGGCAGGATACTCCATATAGTCCATACCAAGATGAATTTTGCGGAAGACTTGCGATTCCAAGTTTGACCGCAATCCATGAAAAACCAAAAACCCCAACCTGTTTTCCTACAACAAGACCTACGATAATTCCAGGGACAGAAGGATAGGAAAATACCTCCGATATGCTAGTTGTAATTGTTACTCCGGCATTTGAAAGGGCAAAAATTGGCATTACAAAATAAATTGCCCAGGGATGAAGTATTTTTTCAAGTCTTTGAAGCGGAGAAGATGCTTCCTCGCTTAACTGTTTCTGCCTGAAAAGAGCAGCCTGCCTAGCCTTGTTTGTAAGAACACTTTCTCCAGATTCGCCTGCTTCGGCAAAATATTCAAGCGCTTCAGCGCTATCTAGTAAGTATTGATTGGTGTCGATTCTTGTTCTTGCTGGAATACAGAGAGCGGCAAGCACTCCTGCCACGGTCGGATGAACTCCTGAAAGCAAGAAAGCAAGCCACAATCCGCCTATACCAAGAATACCATAAACAAGAGTATTTCTTACTCCCATGTAGTTGCAAAAAATAAGAGAAAAGAAAAAGAAGGCACCAAGTGCAAGATTTCCCATTGAAAGGCTTGATGTATACCAAAAGGCAATAACCAGAACTGCACCAAGGTCATCTACAATTGCAAGAGCTGCAAGGAAAATCTTTAATCCAACTGGAACCCTGTTCCCAAGTAGAGTAAGAATGCCAAGAGCGAAAGCGATATCAGTAGCCATGGGAACCCCCCAGCCTCCCTCGGCTGCAGTACCAGCGCTAAAAGCATAATAAATAGCAGCTGGAAGAATCATTCCGCCTATTGCACCTGCTATGGGTAAAGCCGCTCTCCTTGGAGAAGATAGATCTCCGACAAGAAATTCCCTCTTGATTTCAAGGCCTACAACAAAAAAGAAAACGGCCATTAATCCATCGTTGATCCAGATCAATAATGGTTTATCAATAAATTTTCCAGCAAACCCTATAGTGAATTTGGTATCCCAAAGCTCAAAATAATAATTGGCGTATGGAGAATTAGACCATATAAGAGCTATCAAGGTGGCAAGAATCAGAAGGATTCCTCCAGAGGCCTCAAATCCGAGAAACAACCGAAATGGTCGCATTAATACATCAATTCGTGTTTTTGATCTTGATTGTTCATTCCAGAAGACTTCATCATGTCCGGCCATTATAGGAGGTTCCTTTTATGTAAATTATCTAAAAAGGATTAGTTCAGTTTAGTGTTTCATTATAATGTATCAGTGATTTAGGGCAACCCTGCAAAAGCTTAATAATGTTTTTCAAAATCATATTGGATTTTTGATGTACCCACAGAATTCACTTAGTCTTTATCTCGCTGTTGTTACAATGATCTGTTGGGGTGTTTCAAATGGTCTTATGAAAAGGCCAAGTCTTATGATGGGTTCTGCCCGGGCGATCAGGTCCCGACAAATTGTAATGATTTCATTTATGATTATTTTTTATGGTCTTTCCGGGGATTTGTTTAATCAGGAAGCCAGGTGGTATCTGGTCTCATTATCGCTCGGAATTTTTGGCTATCTTCCATTTTACTGCTTTTGTCAGGCGCTAAGAATTGGTTCAGTTGGTGTTGTTCAGGCTATCGGTAACTCCTTTCCTGTTGTTGTGTCCTTTCTTGGGGTTCAGTTTATGGGTTTATCATTAAGTTCCCCTCAATGGTTTGGAATATTCATTACGATAGGAGGGATAGCGCTACTTTCATTGGGAAAAATGTCTGGACTGGAAGTTTATAAAAAGTCGCCAGACTTCAGAAAATCAATTTTGTTATCACTTGCAGCATGTTTTTTGTGGGGCATCTTTTTTACTGCTGTTCAGATCCCAAATTCTTTTATCGGGTTTATTGCACATACATTTTGCGTTCAGACTGGAAGTTTTATGGGTGCGGAGCTGCATATATTATTTTCAAGAATTCCAAAAAGAAACATATCAAGATCTTCACTATGGAGTGGTATTATAGGTGGTTTACTGGCAATTACGGGATCACTTTCATTTTATAAGGCTATTGGCTCAGGTCATCCCGGAGTAGTTACCGCAATAGCAGGAAGCTCGCCCGTTGTGGCAAGTATCTTCGGAGTTTACGTTTTGAAAGAGAACATGAGCCGATTGGAATATGCAGGTGTGATGCTGGCAGTTCTTGGAGTTGTGATTCTTGGACTTGCTACCTTATAGAGATAACATCACCCGATCTAAGATCAGGGTTTGGTTGATCACCGTTTACAAGTCTTCCGTAATCAAAGCGATAACGCTTTTCTCCTGATTCACCCTTACGTACCAGAATAATATTACTTTCATCTGCAAAGGGTGCAAACCCTCCACCTGTTGCTATTGCCTGAAGCAGGGTAATTTGTTTATCGGTACGATACTCTCCTGGTTTTAAAAACTGCCCGGACAAATAGTAAACAATTGGAGCAGACTGAGTAAGTGATATGTTAACCGAAGCTGCTGGTATGAATTCCTGTAAACGATCAGCAAGGTCTGATGCAATCTGGGTTAAGGTTTTCCCCTCTGCAGGTATGTCGCTTACAAGGGGGTTAGAGAATCGACCATCTTGTCTTACTATGACCTCACCGGAAATTCTGGGTTCTCCCCAAACTTGAACCATTAAGATATCGCCGGCTTTTACAATATATGCAGCATTAGCATCTTTTCTCTGAACCAGTTCTTCAAGGGGACTTGTGTTTCCTCCAAAGCATCCGAGGATTGAAGTCATAGCAAGGTAAAATACTATTATAAGTGAAATTAATTTCATATTGATCTCTCTATTGAGTTTAGCATGTATAAAGGCAGTTTTCTCCGGTTAAACAGACTTTATTTAATACTCCCCGCGAACTTTCTCATCTCGGCAATTTTAGGATGACTTTCTCCTGCACGCTCAATTGCAAGAGCAATTGAGCTCTTTGCATCTTCCTTGTCGCCTAGTTCTTTTTGTACAATAGCGAGATGGTAGAGAATTTCCGGATTAATTGGAGCAGAAGGTTCATTTTCTTTTGAAGCACGTATTGCTTCATTTAGTAATGGTAAAGCAGCTCTTGGGTTGCCTTTTTTATAATGAACCCATGCCAGAGTATCGGCAACGCTACTTTCTCTGGGAAGCTCTTCTTTGGCAATTTCAGCAAGCCTAAGGGCCTCGTTCAGATCGCTTCCCTTGATTTCTTCTGTCAACAGATATGCAAGGTTATTTGCTGCTGGACCAAAGCGGGGATTTATTTCAAGAATTTTTCTGTAATGCTCGGTTGCTTCCTGATATTTAGACTGTTGCTCAAGAGTGAGGGCAAGCAACATTCTGGTGGGTATGTGATTTGGATTCTGTTTTAATAACTTTTCGTAACTTTCAGTTGCAGCATCAAGATCACCGGATAATGCATCAATTCCTCCCAGAGCAAAATAAGCACCAATCAAATTGGGATTAAGTTCAAGGGCTTTTTGGAAATGTTCTCTTGCTCTCTGAAGGCGATTGGGAACAGATACGTCTGCAATTAAAACTGAGCCTATCAGAACCTCATAGTCAGCTTTATGATTTTTACTCGCATCTTTCAGTGATGTTAGTTTGGTTATCATTTCGGTTGAGCTTTTACCGAGCTTATGCATTGTCAGAACCATTCGTCTTCCGGGGCTTAAAGCTCCCTGATCAAAAGACAGAGTTTTGTCGTAGTGGTTAAGGGCCTTGCTGTAATTCTCTCGACGCTCCTCCAAAAGACCAAGTTTGTAATATCCAATTGGAGTATTTGGATAGTTTTCAACCAGAAAGTTGTACACTTTCTCAGCAGTGGATAGTTCGTTTTCAAGAAGTGCAATATCTGCTCTTACAACATTGGCTCCAAGTTGTTTTGGATACATTCTGAGTATTGTTTCTATGTGGCTCTTTGATCCAGCAATGTCCCCTTGCAACAGGGCGGTTTTACCAAGTGTTAGCCGTGCACCTACATCATTAGGATCGATTGCAATAGCTTGAGTTAAATGTTCCATGCCTTCTCTTGTTTTTCCAACTGCAAGCTCAAGGATTCCTGCCCGTCGAAATGTTGGAGCAAAAGTACCTACGGCTGAAATACCTTTAAGATAGTACTCAAGTGCCTGATTCAGATTTCCTTCTAGTTCAGCATCTCGTCCCTTAAAGTAGTTAAGAAGAGGATTATTGGGCTCTTTATTTTCAAGATCCTGAGTAAGTTTTTTTGCCTTGTCGGTATCTTGTCTTGACAGGTACATATCGTAAAGTCTGTCACGAGCTTCATGTTTAAGTGGATCTTGAGAAAGAATTTCCTCAAACTGTTCAAGGGCATTATCGTTAAGGCCTCTTCTCAGAAAAAATTCACCCAGTACATACTTAAAGCCAGTCTGTTCAGGGTTGTCACTGACAAGCTGACCAAGCGCTTCCTGGGCCTCGTCAAGGCGACCCTGCCTGGCATAAAGGTCGGCAAGGGCCATTTGAATTGCCTGATTTCCGGGTTCGATTTTTGTGGCAGAAATAAAATATTCTTCAGCCATGGATGGATTTCCAGCTGACAGTTCAAGGTGACCAAGACTGCCAAGGGCGGGAACGAAGTCAGGAGTTCTTTCAATAACACTTTTTAAGATTTTTCTGGCCTCTTCAATATTTTTTCTTGGTCCATTTGCAGTCAGGTTTGCTTTAATTACAAGTGCGTTGTTATTGGTTGGCTCAATAGCAAGGGCAGATTCCAGGTTGCTTTCAGCCATTTCATATTGCTTTGCTACGAGTTGAAGAGAAGCAAGGTGAATGCGTGCATCCGTGTGGTTAGGATTGTAATTAATTGCTGAATTATAGTTTTCAAGGGCCCGGCTGAAATCACCAAGACGTATCATGACTTCAGCAAGCTGATAGTATCCTTCGGCATCGGCAGGTTTAAGGTCAATTGCGGTTTGAAGTTCAATCCTTGCTTCCTGAAGTTTGTTCTCTTTTACGAATTTTTGTGCTGAAGCGATTTTTCTTTCAAACTTTTCATTTGCATCTCCGGATGAGCAAGATGAAAAAACGAAAGTTGAAAGTGTTAGGCAAACGACAAGCCAAAAAAAATAAAAATTCATATAACCCCCAATTCTGGTGTTACAAGGGTTGATTCTTGATGTGAATGAAATCTTTGTCATAAGTTATATTGCTGACCTTAAATTTTATAGTAAACATTCGGTACTTTGGGCTTCATATTAAAGCAGGATATGGGAGTATCTGGAAGAGGAACATGAAAACTCCCATCTAATTAATATGTTAACATGTAGCAGGCTACCTGTAACTGCTTGTATAGTAAAACAGAAGGAAAGCTAAAAGCGAAGAATGCTAGAGTTTTGATTCCCACAAAAAATGTGTTATTTAGCTCAAGATAATACGCTGTAATTACAGAACTAATAGGAACTTTGGGTCTGGTTTCTTGCTTGTTTTTTCAGGATGTTTTTCTCTGTCATAGTTATTATGTTCTAAAATGAATTATTTGGGCTAATATTGTCGCCCTAATCGGTCGAAATTGAAGATAGTGTTTCACGACATTAAATATTGAAAAGATTAATATATTTAAATTATTAGCTACCCTGACGGTGTTTTAGAAAATTTAACTGATTATTAGAAAACTTAACGGTGCCTACAAATTTCCCACCATAATTTTTTTAGAAAGAACAAATGGACTATTCAGAGCAAAACCAACTTGGAATTTTTGATACCATAAACCACTTAAAGGTTGCTTTTGGCCGTTACTGGATGCTTTCTTTTCCCCCTGCTCTTGTGGTTTGTGTTCTTGCTCTTGGTGTAGCTGTGAAGCTCCCCAGTTATTATTCTTCAAGCTTTACCATTTATATTCAACCTCAGCAGATAAATACTTCTCTTGTCGGTCAACGTGAACAGAGGCAGGTTACAGAAAAATTTGATGCCTTGATCCAAGAACTGGTTTCTCGTCCCAGACTATTGTCTATTATTCAGAAATTTGATCTTTACCCTCAGTATCAAGGGCTTACGGGTCAGGAAAAAGCACTCAAAAGGTTTCAAAGCGCTTACCAAATTCAAACACTGCAATCTGTTTTAGGAAGGAGTGGGGAACATGCCGCTCCTACTTTCAGGGTTAGTTTTTCACATTCTGATAGAGACAAGTCCTACAGGGTGGCAGATGAACTACTTAATGTTTTTGTTCAGGAAAGTCTTATTGACCAGAGAAGCGAAACAAGGGGTACAGAAGAGTTTATAAGCACTCGCCTCAAGGAAGCTCAACAGAAACTCGAAAGAATTGAACAAAAGAGACAGGACTATGTCAGGAAAAATGCTGGAAAGCTTCCCGAGCGAAGAGAGCGTGCAATTATGGAACAGCGAGACGCTCAGGCAAAATTGTCTGCAAATTCACAGATGATTGCTGCAAATGTGGCACGTGTAAGATACCTTGAGCAGGAGCTTCAAATGACAATAAGAGATCCTGCCACTGCTACACATACCGGAGGTTCGGCTGTAGACTTGAATGTTGATCCGGAAGCAAGTCTTCAACAACAAAAACAGGCCCTTGCTATTCTTCAGAGTCGTTACTCAAGTAAACATCCAGATGTAATTGCCTTGCAGAATCGAATAAAATTACTAGAAGAGCGTGGAGTTAAAAGCACTTCATCATCCTCTGGAGGAATGGGTTTTGGAAATACCCGTGAGTCCCGGATGATAAGACGGGAGATTAGCGAACTGCAGGTTCAAACTGAGGTACTTCGAGGAGAGAGTTCGCAACTTCAAGCATCTATTGACAAGCTTGGTTCTGAAATTGATTCAATTCCGGTTAAAGAACAGGAACTGATAGAAATAGAGCGAGATTATGCAATGCAAAAGAGTATCTATGATAAGCTAATGCTTGATCGTGAACAGGCGAGTTTGCAGTCCAGTTTGATCGAAAGCCAAAGAGGAAACAGGTTTAAAACAATAGAGTCACCTGCGAAGCCGGAAATGCCAGCAGGACCACCACGACTTTTAATAGCACTTGGAGGTGTTGTTACTGGTCTTGCTGTTTTTACCTTGATTCCTGTTGCTTTCTTTTTCCTTAATACAGCTTTTAAGTTCCGGAAAGAGGCTGAATCAGTACTTGGATTGCCCGTGCTTGGTGTAATACCACCTATTGAGACTCCTGCGGTTGCTATCGCGTCGAGGAGGGCATTTTCTACCTCATTTTTAACTTCTGTTGTTACGTTTGTATTTGGTGTGGTTTTGATAATTATTTTTATTTGATCATTTAGGTGTTTGGATGAAATTTATTGGCAAAAAGAAAGTAACTGAAAGCGGTAATATATCCGTACTTCAGGGTGGTGTTGCCGGTGACAAAGGTGCGTTTAAAGAATCGGTTAAAGCCGTTTCTGGCACCGATTTGATGTACGGAGATTCGGTTCGTCCTGTTGCCGGTCTGGAAGGTCTAGGCAAAAGTTTATCCAACAATTCAAGAAATATCTCAAGAAATCTTTCTGAGGGAGGTGTTCTGATTGCCGGAGGTTCTATTCAGGATCTGGAAGCTGCAGAACGGTTTAGAATGCTAAGAGCTCACCTTGAAAGGCAGAATCTGACGCAGGATAAAACTGACTTGCTTGCTATTACCAGTGCAGTGCCATCTGAAGGCAAGAGTATGGTATCCGTTAACCTTTCGAGGGCATTTAGTACGGATCCAAATGGAAGAACTATTCTGGTCGACTGCGATCTTAGAAAACCTAATGTCCATCGTTTTTACGGAGAGTCCAGTACACCGGGTTTAAGCGATTTGCTTGTGGCAGGTAAAACACTTGAATCGGTAATTCGTCAGGTAGAGCCTGGACTTGATATTATTTGTGCCGGGTCACCAGTAGTTGATTCGACCAGAACTATTGAGTCACCAGGACTTTCTTTATTGCTAGCTGAGCTAAAAAAGCGTTATCGGCATATTATTATTGATTGTCCTCCTGTGCTAATGTGTTCTGAGGTGCTTTCTTTGGCCCAGTTAGCTTCCGGGACAATCCTGGTTGCTCGTGCCTGGAGAACTGAAAAACAGTTGGTTAGTGAGGCCAGTGATATGCTTAAGAACCATGGACTTCTTGGAGTTGTTCTAAATGAGTGTTCAGATTCCTTAAGACATTACGGATATTATGGTTACTATGGTTATGTAGGGGCAGGTCGAGCTGCTGGAAAGGGAGAGAAGTCATCAAAGAGCCTTTTTAGCCGCCTCTTTTTTCGTTAAAACATTATTTTAACTATCATTATTTTTATTGCTGCAATATAATGCAGTTTAGTGCGTAGTGGGCTTTTTCAGGTTCACTTGATGTAATGTAGTCCTTTAAATTTGTTTATGTTTTTTATTGCTTTGCTTTTTGTTAACTTTACGGTGATTTAATGCGAAATTTTCATTTGATGACATTTAGGGCGACAGCAGTTTTACAAACTGTTTTTGTGCTTGTGATTTTTCTAATGATCGCATCCTGTCGTTTTGTTGTGCCAGGTAGTTCCGAGACAGCAGCGCTTGGGCAACGTGGCGCGTTTTCCGGTGGCGCCCCTGCCTGGGCTAAATCAACAGGAGATGGCGTAAATACACTGCCATCTGCTTCTGGTATTATGCCTCGCACCCATACAGTTCCAAAGCAGGTTTCTTTATCCTCCACTGCCAATGCTTCTACTGCAACCCAATCTGCTATTGGACGGGGGCTTCCTGATGAGAGGGAAGCATTAGCGGGCGACTCCTCTGCTGCTCAATCTGGTAGAAGTGATCCAAGACTTTCGAAAAGAGAAGTCAGCAAGCAAGAGGAGAAGCCATCACCAATCCTTTCTCTTGAAAAAAACTGTCCTGGATCAGAGCGAGCTGTAGTAGATGCCCTAAAAACAGAATTAGTAAGTGAAAGGATAAAAAAATACCTTGTGCTTACCCGCCAGTGCCCATCAAGTCCTGAGGTATGGACATGGCTTGCGAGAGATTATTACAATACCAGACGCTTTTCGGATGCAAGAAGATGTATCCAGGCTGCATTAGCTATTGATCCTGATAATGAAGATGCAAAGTCTCTTCAGGATGAGATGCTAAAAAGTGGTTCTTATCGTCAAGGCTCAAACTAACGATAACGACAGGAGGTATTTGATTTGCCTCTGACTGATAACGAGGTGGTTTCTGAAAGTCTTTCAGCTATATGGAGTGCCAAAGTCATTTTCCTGGGGAAGAACATCTGGCAATTCTCTTATTAGCAAGTTTCTGGATTCTAAAAACGCTAGAGTAAAAGATGCAACCTGCTCTAAAAATGATTTATTGGCAGAGCTCTGGTTTGGAATTCACCCAAATGGAACCTCTAAAGTATTAAAGTCATCTTTGAATGGTTCATCTTGTCTTGTGCCATTACCTGAGATTCTAATGGCCGGAGGATCAGGTAATGATTCCCTTCCATATCTGGCTAAAATTCTTTCAGTTGATAATATTTTATCTATTCAACTTCACCCTGATTCAGAACAGGCGAAAGTTTTGAATAAGCTAAATTCAAAAGAATATCCAGATATCTCCTCAAAGCCTGAAATGGGGATTGCTCTTGGTGAATTAACCTTGCTTTGTGGTTTTAGAACTTTGAGGGATTGCGCTTTTGTTTTTTTAAACCACCCTGGATTTCGTTCTTTAAGGCAGGCCGGTTTAATTAAGACTCAAGTTATCTCCTCTAGTGATATACAAGAGAATACTCTTCGTGAGCTTATAAGGGAGATACTTGATCTATCAGAAGAAGCTATTAACGTATTTGCAAGCAGTTCCTTTCTTGAAATTCGTAAAGATGAGTATGATGAAATTGCTTATCAAGCTTATAACTATTTGTTGAGACTCGATCCTGGTATGGTAATTTTATATTTTCTTAATCTCTTTCATTATAGCAAAGGCGAAGCAATCTATATTCCTCCTGGTGTGCCCCATGCTTACGTTTATGGCGAGCTTTTTGAATGCATGAAGTGCTCTGATAATGTGGTTCGTGGTGGTCTTACTGGTAAGTATGTAGATAGTGAAAATTTCTCACGTTTATTTGTATTGGATGAAATAAATCCTAAAATTAATCCTATCATTAAATGTAATGGAGTGCTTACTTTTAAACATAAAGGGCTTCCGTTTGTTGTCACATCTATAGAGGGCAATCAGACTGGTTATGAATTCCCTGACAATGGTTCCCCGCAGATCATTGTTGTTACTGCTGGAAATGGGTATATTTCCCTTGAGAATGAGCGTTATTATTTTCAGGCCGGGAATGCATTTCTATTAAATAATCCTGATTCCCATTATGTCATAACAGGAGATTCCCTTACACTGTTTCATGTAACTGAAGGCAATTCTGTAACTGAATGAAAATTCATTCTGATCTAGTTTTTTTAGAATAACATGCAAGATTGACTTGCCTTTTGTGTTTTTTTGCAAAAAAATTCTGTTTTCATATCCAAATCATGTTTCCTGAAGAGTGCTTTCTTCATCTTATAAGAGGGTATTGGAAAAAATATCTTGCAAGAAGAGTTTAAACGGGTAGGATCAGAACTGTTAAGGTGGTGCTTGTAGTTGACGATTTCAGAATATAGAATAAACTGGTTCTGTTGCATCAGGTATGTGCTATGGCTAGTATAGATTACATAGATATCTCACTGGAGCTCGATCAAAAGGGTCTTGTATGGCATCCCGAAATTGGCGATGAGATTTCCCTTCGTGGTAATGATAGAAACGTATCTATACTTGTTGATCCGGGTGGACTTACCCCAAATGAGCTAAGACAATCCTTTGTTTGGCTTCCGACGGTTGAGCAACTTGTCAGTCAGATTGAAGCACGTAGCGGACTAATTTTTCATGCTGGTGTTACCGAGCTTCTTGAGTATGAAGCGATTATTCGTGTAAATGAAGGTCTCGTTGAGGCAAGAGCGGCTTCACTTAGAGAGGCCTTGGGAAAGGTTCTGACTTCAATAATATCTGCCAGAGTAACCGTTCAGCTTCATTAGGTTTGAACTATTTAATTGGTTATTGGGTGCAGATGTATTAGACGGATTCTTGATCCTGCTTATTATGTCTGACTGTTCCAGTTTCTTTCGAATCTGATAGTCCTCTCCTTTTTTTTCTTTTGTGCCAGTATCTTACTGAAAATGCGCAGACAACTATCATAGTTGCGATGACTCCATACAAATGAATATCTTTTCCGAGTTTTTCCAGTATTTCGGGGGTTATTGTTTCTCCGAGAATGTAACCAAGTCCGATCATCAGTGTAACACTGATAAGTGCAGCAATGAGATCGCTTATTAAAAACTCAAGAAAGGGAATTCTCAGGGCTCCAGCGGTTAGAAATGTCACGCTTCTAAGTGGAAAAAGGTGTCTGCCAAGAAAAATATAAAGGAATCTTCTTCGTCTTAACCCATTTCTTACCCTTTCCATTCGTTCTGGAGTGACTGAGGGAAGAAAAGGAGATCGGGTGCCATAGTCAAGAAGTTTTGGTCCAAAGCGGTAACCAACCCCATATATAAGTAAATCTGCGAGTAGTACCCCTAGGTAGCAAACGATAGATATTGAGATAAGTGGTACTGCGCCATTAGCAGCCACTACTCCTGCTACTATTAAGGGCAGGTCTTCAGGAATGGGTAAACCAAAACCACCAAGAATAAGAGAAATAAAAATAATCCAGTGAAGTAGAATACTGTTGTCAGAGCTAATCAATGAGGCGATGTCGGATAGCAATTAAATTTCCTCTGGTTTAAATTTTTCTACACTGAACCCGTCATTGTATGACTGAATGCATGATCCGTCAAAATATATGAGATAAATTAAGATTCGAAGCAGGATCTTTCTTATTTTTTTTAAAGAATCTCCTAGTCTACAGCTACATATCTATTCACTACTCCTCTTTGCTCCGTAGTCAGGTTGTTTTGTGGCAAAAAGTTTCCATCTGGACCACTTACCGGGTTTGGAAACATGAGGTTACGAATCAGGGTGTCATTTGAAGCGCATTGGGTAAAGAACGAGCACTCGTCTGTGTCGGCCAGAGGGTCTGTGCCAGTAACGCTTGCGCCAGAAAAATCGACTGGATGAAATAACCCCATGTGGTGAGCACTCTCATGGGCAATGGTTTCTCCAAGTAGCCGGATATCTTCATTGTCAAATCGACCATCAGCGCCCGCTGCGCTGAATATGCTGATTGCAACCCCACTTTTTCTTGAGGGAACTGGTGGCCCGGGTATTCCTGCAGCGAGTCCCAGGAGTTCGCCAGCGGTGCCGCCCTGAATATCTCCTCCAATGAATACATTAATTGCAGGACTTGCTACACTTTCTGATCCTCGAAGATACAGTGCGTCTCCCTCGAATGGTTGTGGAATAATGTTCGGACCGGCAATTTCTGTTTCTTCGATTCTTAATGAAATTCCGGCCGCACGGGAAAAGATAGATCTTGCTTCCTGCAGGGCCCTTGAAACAGCGTCTTTAGTAGATTGTTCCCTACCAACTCCTCCTACATAGAAAATGTTTAAAGGTAGTTGACCTGACTCCATGTTATTATCTTTTCTGGAGGTAATAACAAAAGTGACTTTTTTGCCATTCAAATTGCCTCGACCTCCTCGTAACTGAACACCAACATCAAATCTCATGCCCTCGCTGATGGATGGATCCGCAATTCTTGATGGAGCCGAAACAGTTGATGAGTATTTAAAGAATTCAGATGATAATGACAAAGCTACGCCTCTCGGGTTTAAATAGTTGTTGGGTCCTCCCGAAACTCTTGTAAATCTTATATCGGTATCGTTATCTGTAATTGCTGTAACTGCCAGTTTGCTTATTCCTTCACCCGATAAAAACGAAATACCGGCCTGTCCTCTACTGTCTGATGTAGTTTCAATTTCAAGATTTACATCAGCATTTGGAACATTGCCATTTTCGTCTTTATCTTTTTCAGCGCAGGCGAGAGTAAGCAGGAGCGCTGACAATAAGAGTGATTTGCAAAGATTTGTAATGGTTAGAAGGTGTGCTGGGTTAATTTTATTCATAAGTTTTATTAAATATTAATGGTAAATCGATCTGTGGATAATACTCACCCGGTTAATTTACCCGGTAACATTGGGATTGTATTATACGCTTCAAAATATGAAAATAGTAAAGTAGAGATTTTGGCTCATAGATTTACGGGCATTAAAAGGTAATTTGCAGCGATTAATTACCTAAACCCGATTCTTCTGAATCGCCCTGTCAAGTATGTCTGCGAGCAGGGAAAGGGCAACGGTTTTTTCTGTGTCTAACGGAAGATTGTCCAGTTCATTCTCTTTGGTGCTATTGAGGTCGGCATATATTACTCCAAGGGCCCTGTCTCCATATCCAACAGGAATTGCAGCAAAGGGCCAGGCCTCAGAAAATAATGGCTCACCGTATGTTTCAACGCTGCCACTTAAATATGCTTTAAGTGCCAGATCCTCGGGATATGAATCTTCTGGTAATATCCGGCGAATATCTTCAAGGTTATCAACTGTATTACCAAGTCCAAGTTTGCCCGATAAAGTAGTGCGATCAACATCTGACTCCATATAGACAACCCTGTCAAACTCAAGTGCAAAAGTTATAGCTTCCATAACTGTAGCAATCACAGAGGCAAGTGTTTCGCTCTCTCTTATTGCCTGCTCAAGTTGTTCAAGGTAGGGGGTTAGGGTATGGAGTTCGGAATCTGATTTGTCTGGTGACTTAACTGTTCTGCTTTTGTCCTCAGAGATAAGATCAATAAATGCAGTCGGCAAATCAACAGAGTCAAGACCAAGAAGTTCAGCTTGTTGTTCTAATACGAACGGAATTCTTGATAAATTTCTAAAAACAAAATCAATGTCATATTTGAATGAAATTGCGATATCGTCAATCTGTTTTTTTAGCAGTAATGGATCATGTTCTTCAAGTATGCATTCGCTTATAAGCATCGCAGTTGTTACTGAACGAGAGGATGGTCTTTCGGAAGTGATTATGGAGGGAGCTTCACGCTGAACATATAATGTGAATGCTTCCATGAGAATGTCTTTGTAAAATGCAGGAATCGAAAGGCTATCTACCACTCCTAAACTGATGCCAACAGCTGGAACTCCGAGTAGTTCTTCTATACTCTGGTATAGTCCGATTCTTTTTCTCTCAGCACGTTTGGCTGCATCTGTAAATAGTTTAGGGAAGTAATAACCTAGCAGAACTGGACCGATAGTAAAAAGACTGCCACAAAGATAGCCTTCTTCTTCTTCCTTCTTGTCATTTTTGCCATATCCATCCAGCATTGAAGCAAGATTTGATGCTGCCATTGAAAGGAGGAAAGTGCGGTAGAATGCCCCACCCTGTTTAACCAGTGGTGTAAATCTTTGCATAAGTACAAAGTTTGCACAAAGATTATATATACTTCGAAGTCCGAGATGAACGACTGCCTGGGACAGTGTCTCGATTGGCATTCCGCGATCATAGTAAACAGAGTTTACAATATGCAAAATTCTTGTGGCAAGGGAAGGCTCGCTCAAGATAACATCAACCAGTCTGTCTACTGGTGTATTTGGATCTTCTGTCAGTCTTTTAATCTCTGTAATTACCTTGGCTCTGGTTGGAAAATCTCCATCAGCATCAAGAGCCGCTTGTAATCTTAGTAGAATTGAATCGGTTGAAGAGCTCATAGTTTAGTAAGGGTATGTTCTATCGTTTCTTCTCTTATATTTTGTATAAGTTCGTGAGGATCAAAAGGTTTCTGGATAAACAAATTTGCTCCTTTTTCATGTGCCATTTGTTTGTCGTTATCAAAAACACATCCACTTACAACTATAATTGGCATATCGGGAAATTCTTTTCTAAGAAAACTTATCATTTCTGCACCTGATTCTCCTCTAAGCGCCAAATCAATCAGTGCAACATCAAAGTGGGTCTCAGTAATGATTCTTTTAGCTTCTACAGTAGATTCGGTAAGTACAGGTTCGGCGCCGACTTGCCTGAGAAGCATTCCAAGAAGCTCTCTTGTTGCCTGGTCGTCTTCGAGTATTAGGGTTGATAGTCCATCAAGTCTTCTCATTGGCCCTTTGGGCCTTCTAGCATCTTCTTTCGGCTCAAGTATCAGTAATTCATTTTTCCTGTCGGTGAAAACTGGCACCAAAAACGAAAAAGTTGTACCCGCACCAACTTCGCTTTCGAAGTCTATTGTTCCTCCGTTTAGCTCAACTAGCTTCTTCGTTAAATTCAGTCCAAGACCGGTTCCAATTTGTTGCATGGCATAGCTATCTTCAAGTCTGGAGAATTCCTGGAAAACTTTTGAACGGTCAGCTGTGGGAATTCCAACGCCAGAGTCTTTGATGGATATTTTGAACTTATCCGCGATTTTCTCAAGTGATATGGAAATTTGACCACCAGGTGGAGTGTATTTTACCGCATTTGAAAGAATGTTAATAAGTATTTGCCGTATGTGTCGGCTGTCAGCCCAGGCTATAAAGGGATCATCTGTCGATGAGAATTTTGGGCTGCTTATGGAAATATTTTTTCCGGCGGCGGTTTGCATCATAAGCTTTTGTATTTGCGAAATCACATCTTTTAAGTTCACTTCTGCAGGCTTTGCTTCCTCTTTCCCTGATTCAACTCGAGCCATATCCAGTACATCATTAATCAGGTCTTTAAGGTGTTCGGTAGCTCGAACAATTGATGCAATTGCATCATTCTGCTCCGGATTTAGGGGTCCGAAAAGTTCTTCTTTAAGAACGCTTGAGAACCCAACAATTGCAGTAAGAGGAGTTCTCAGTTCGTGGCTCATATTGGCCACGAATTGGCTTTTTGCGTGGCTTGCTTCGTCTGCTCTAGCAGTTTGTACAGCAAGATCAGAAGTCCTTTCTTCAACAAGTTGTTCCAGCCTGTGGGTATAATTTGAAAGAGCATCACGAGCAAGACTCCCCGCAAGAGCAATTGCTCCACCTTGAACGAGATCAAGAAGCAGCTGCATTCGGTCCTGAGAAAGAATTGTAGTTGACTTATATAATATTATAAGAGCTCCAAAGTTATCTTCGCGAAGTGATAATGGTGCAATATGAGCTGATTGCATTCCCACCTCTACCAGAAACTTTAATGATTCATCTCTGGAGTTTGCCATGTCTGGAATTGAAATTACTGTACCAAGAGTTATGGAACGTGCAATTGAAGAATCCGTTGCAGCAATTGACCTGGGAAGTTTTGCCGGATTGAGGCCAAACGCTCCTTTTAGATGCAGGGTTTCACCATCAGTGTCTAGTTGAAAAGTTACCGCAGCACTTGCTCCAGTTCTAAATCCAGCATCTTTTGCTAGTACCTCAAAGATTCTGGAAGTGGATGCGTTTGATGAACTTAGTTTGGTAAGTGCCTGAAATACGTCAATCCTTTGATTTATTGCCTCAGTTCGCTTTGTTACAACATTTCTTGAAAGTGCAATTCCTAAAGCTAGGGCAGTGGCATCAAGAGCAGCAGCCTCATTTTCAGGAAGTGCGCCTATGGAATCTACGGCAAGCCATCCTTCTGATTTGGTTAAACCCGGAATCGATCGGTAGGAATAGCGAATTATTTTTTCAAGCTCATCCCTGTTAACGGCATGAAGTGTTCCAGAGAGAGTGCGTTTTGAAACTGGAGCAGGAATTTTTTCTCCATTTATCTGGAAGATGCACTTAGGTTTGTCATCCGAAAAAGAGTTTTCTGATACAATAAATAGAGCAAGGCCAGAAAGACGAGGAAGGGTACTTGCAAGACCACATATTTTGGAAATTATTTCCTCGTCCATTGAGGTTTGTGAAACAAGATCTCCAAGTTCTGAAAAAAACTTTGACATATTGAAGTGGTTTTCCATTAATTCAAAAGAATCTTTATCCTTACTGAAGGGACCTAGCATGTCTTTGATAGATTTGGACATAATTTACTAAATAATTTGAGGCACTTTGATGCGATATCTGTCATCTGTTTAAAGAGATCTGTTTTATAAGTCGGCAGATACCTGATTTGGCTTTAATCGGAACTGAGAGTGTCGCCTTACTTGGGAACTTTTCATATGAGTACTTGTATATCTTGCTGAGAAAAAAAAGTCTTCCATTTGTGTTCGGTAATCTGAACGAAATCTAATCCAGATTTTACCAAACATGGTGGAAGACTTTTTCCGTTAGCAATAGATCATACTAATTCAGGTATCTTATAAAAGGAGCCTCATCAAGTGTTGCTTTGCCCTGTAATTTTTGACTACCCTGCAATGCCTGTTGTTTTGAGGCATATGGTCCGACAAGAACTCTATGATATTTTGTACCACGAACTATTGCTTCCTGCTCATCAGAGCTGAAACCATATTTTTCAAGAGTACTTTTCATTTGATTAGCTCCATCTCTTGATGAACTTGCGATAACCTGAACATACCAGCCTTGTTGAGGCCCCCTCTGATCCGCGTAGCCTGAACTTGAAGTGGCGCTAAACGAAGACCCTTCAGACTGTGATTTATATTCTCCTGTGTCGTAATTACGGCTTCCTGTATTTTTTGATTCAGGCGAAAGACCTGCATGGGTGGAGTTATTGGGCTCAGAGACAGCACTTTTTTCATTATTTGAACCGGAATTTTTAGTTCCTGAAGCTATCTGAACAGAGCTGTCTTTTCCTATTAGTTTTGCAAGAGGCTGCGCCCGGTCATCAGAAGTCGGGTGGCTTGCAAAAAGACCATCAATAAAGTTGCTTTTTCCATCCAGTGCTGCAAGCTTGTTGAATGAGGTTATAGCCGCTTCAACTTTATATCCGTTTTTTCTCATGAAAGCTACTCCATACTCATCAGCTTCAGTTTCATTGGACTGTGAGTATTGGCTGTTAATAACCTTTTCAATCATTCCTCCGATAAATTCTTCATCTGCCAGAGCGCCCGCCACAGAAGAAGTACTTGCAACACCTTTTCGTAGTCCTGAAGTAGCGTTTGCCATTTTGATTCTGCTTGCGGAATGACCATGTTTAACGTGTCCGATTTCGTGTCCGATGATGAAAAGTAGCTCATCATCGTTCATCATATCCATAAGGCCGCTATATACCCTGATAGATCCGTCAGCTACTGCAAATGCATTAATATTTGGATCGAGATAAACTTTGTAATTCAATTTTAATCCATCTTCCTGAACATGATCACGGGTCAGTTTGGAAAGTCTTTTTGCGTAAGAACTTGAAGGAGGTGCCAGTCGTCTCTTGGTGTCGGAGTGTTTTGCATAGCTCATCGCCATTTGCTTAACCTCTTCGTCACTTAGAGTTGCTGCCTTCCCAAGGTCAATAGCAGCTTCGGCTGCTTTGGAAATATCAACTTTGCCAAGGACTGATCCTCCTCCGGGAACATTTACTGGTAAATTATTTGACAGAGAGTTAAGCGAGCTCATGTCGCCAAGCTGTGAACATCCAGTTGAAAAACCTGATGTCAAAAGTATTATCAACAAAACATTTGTATTAATTTTCATAACTGCTTTAACCTTTACATTTCCTACATGCTGCTAAGCCTTATCGGCATTGTTATTATCCTGCTTGATATTAATTTTTATGTAATAATATCAAATACTCACCATTCATTCTGTGCCTTATGATTTTCTTTTATAATCTAGGCTACAGAACGTTTTCGTTCCCGCGGACGAGATTTGTTTCTGTATTTTATGTGGCACTGACTTATTGTGCGCTCTATCGAAGAAAGGGTTTCCATGATAAGTTTTTCACACTGCTCAATTTCAATTGAGGATGGAACTTTAGTGAATGTTTCACTAAACAGGATGGAATTAAGAGCATTTTTACTTACTAGAACCTCATCATTAGCATTAGTATCGGCAAGTGGTGAGGATTCATTCAGAGCTTTAAGTTCATCCAGTTTTTGTTCAAGTGAGCACAGTAAAAGTCTTGCGGGAGCTACCGCCCTCACTGCGTCTGCGTTCATAAAAAAGTAGTTTTGGAATACATATTTTTCAAGATCGTAAACTTGTTTGCGTGCCTTCTTTACAATTTTTTCAAGTTTTCGAGATCTGCTTGCTAATACAAATGAGCGAATACAAAGTCCAAGATAAACTACGACCAGGGATAAAACTACTACGATAATTACTTGAGCAAACAATTTAACTGCTGTTTGGTAGTCGAACTTTGACAAGTCATCCATTAGGGTATCTTTATTATGGTATGAGCAAAGCAACCATGTGATTAAAGCAACTGTTAGCATTGCAATGCTGCTTGCCAGAAGCTTTAGTGTGGCGAGCAGCCAGATTTTAACTTTTTTTATGACATTCATTTGGCTTTTTGAACCTATATTGTAAATGGACATAACACCCATGTATCAGCTTTTATATGTGTTATGCTTCACTAATTATCTTTAGATGCGGTATATTTTCTAATATGCTGAAATTATTGGGTTATTAAAACATTAGTTGTTTGCGGGAGTAAAGAAATGCCCTTGAAATATATTTTTACTCGTGATATGGTATCAGAAATGGGTGTATTATCCATAATTATAATGTATGGAATCTGATAGCTTCAGTTATGTTTCTCGGGTGCTTCGCAAAGTTATTGCGTTTGCGATTCGTCGAGGCCTTACTTTTCAGGAGTTTGCAGAAATTGCAAAGACAGAATTCGTAGAGTTGTCAATTGAAGAGATAAGTAGTCAGGGTATTAAACCAAATGCAAGCAGAATAAGTGCAATGACAGGGATACGTCGACCTGAGGTAAGGCGTGTTTGCGAGGGTAGTGATTCGGGTATAAAGCATTTAAGTATGGTAAGTCGGGTAATTGCGCTATGGGAGCAAAGTTCTAAGTACTTAACTAGTAGTGGCAAGCCGAGAGTGCTTACCTGTGGTTCTGATGATACAGAGTTTCACAAGTTAGTGGCGGAAGTCAGTACAGATATTCATCCTGCTTCTGTTTTGTCCGAGCTGCTAAGGCTTGACCTGATTGAGAAGAGTCCCAGAGGCGTGCGCCTTAAAGAGCGACATCATGTTTCAACTGAAGATAAGGGAGTTGGTTTTGATATGATGGCCGAAGATGCGGATCTACTGATTAGAGCTGTCGAAGAGAACCTGTTAACAGATGTAAGCATTAAGAATCTTCATGGCAGAACTGTTTATGACAATATATATCACGAGGATTTGAATGACATTAAGCAGTGGATTCTGTCTGAAGGTGGCAGATTCCATCAGAAAGTTAGAAACTTTCTTGCGGAATATGACAAAGACATAAATCCTCAACCTGGAAAAACTCCTGGAGCCTCTGTTGTAGTTTGTACCTACTCTCATACAAAAGGAAAAGCTGGGGCAAGTAAATCATAGTATTAAAGGTTCTGGATTGACCTAATGTTAAATGAAGCGGATTCCTGAGTAATCATTTGGCAATCTTGAGGATATCATGGCAAGAGCGGAACTGCAGCGCGGGCACAGGACTTCGATGCATGAGATTTCTCGTGAGCTATCTGTTCTTAAGGATCCTTGCCAGCCACATTCCGGGCAGGTGCAATCTTCCGAGTTTTTATTCAAGCTGTAGTACTGAACAATAACTCGATCACCACGTTGGTAAGTATTAATGGAAAGTAGGGCAGAGGCCATGATGTTGTTCTCCTTGAAATAGAAGCAGTTTAAAGCCGTATTCATGTATTATTAGCCAATAATATATAATAGAACAAATTAATATTAAAAATTATTCAAATAGAAATTTTCAATAAATGGTTTTTTTGTGGGGTTAATCTTGATTTGTGTTTGGAAAACTTCTAGGCTCTTTGAAAGTAGAAGTTTTAAAAGGTTTTATCAGGAGTTTAGCATGTCTGTTTCCAGAGATCGTTTTTATCAGGGTATGCGAGCGCTTGAAAGTAGACTGCATTATTCTTTTCGAGATGTAAGTCTACTGGAAGAAAGTCTTCATCATCATTCTGTAGGACTGCTTGATTCTGACAGGCTAAGCAGAAAAAACAGATTACAGTTTGAGAGAAATGAAAAACTGGGAGATGGTGCTTTGAAAGTAGTTGTTCAAAGCATTCTCTTCAGTAAATATCCAGGGATTAGTGCAGGAGAGCTTACAGTAAGAGAGTCGATTATTACCTGCAATGACAATCTTGCACATCTTGCACTTAGACTTCAGATTCCAAGATTCTTTAATGAAACGGGACTTCTTGAGTATCGAAAAAAGACTTTGGCTGATACAGTCGAATCAATCTTATACGCAATTGCGCTTGATGCTGGAAGTGGTGATCACTTGTATGGACTCCCTGAGTTGAGACGAGTTTGTGAAAGATTGTTTACTATCGAGATTGCAACATCCCAGATATCTCATCCATATGTTACTCTGCTTAGGGCTGTTAAAGCACGTGGAGAGAGGATTGATATAAGTTATAAAACCACATTCTATCGTGGCGTAATTGCTGGATTTGTTGCAAAGCTTGGATTTAGAAGAAAGTTAAGACAGCAACTCGGTGTTTCTTCGTTTTGTGGAACGGGGTTTTCTGCAGAATCAGCAAGAGAAAAAGCAGCAGCTCTCGTTCTTCTAGCGCTTGGTGGAAGTGGCTACATATCAGATATCAAGACGCTACAAGGTTTTTCCTGGAAGATTCCCCCAGGCTAAAAAGGTTCTGAATATGAAACCAATGCCACTGAGACAACAGATTGTTTCAGTGGCTACTTTATTGTATGGTTGTAAGCCGAAGCTGGTAAGGAAACTGTTATAAATTAATTTATGGTTAAATCTCGACCACTAATTTCAATAAGCAAATTAACAAAAAACTTTGATGGAATTTCTGCTGTTAGCGAAGTTTCATTTGATATTTATTCCAGTCAGGTAGTCGGCCTTGTTGGAGATAATGGAGCAGGAAAATCCACCTTGGTCAAGATGTTAAGCGGAGTTCTTGAGCCTTCTTCGGGATCTATTTTCTGTGACGGAGAGCTCATTCAAATTGAATCTCCAGCTACTGCAAGAGAAATGGGGATAGAAATGGTTCACCAGGACTTGGCCCTGTGTGGTAACCTAAATGCATCCGAGAACATATTCCTCGGAAGGGAGATGAGATACTTTGACAGCTTGTGGGCGCCTTTAAAAAAAGAAAAAATGAAAGAAAGATCTGAAAGTCTTCTTGAAATTTTACAGTCTGATTCAAGTGCTTCACAGCTTGTACAGACTATGTCCGGTGGTCAAAGACAGGCTGTTGCAATTGCGAGAACTCTTCTGTCAAATGCTCGTCTTGTTATTATGGACGAACCCCTTGCTGCTATCAGCGTTAGACAAATAGAAGAAGTACTTTCCCTTATGAAGAGACTAAGGGATGAGGGCAAGGCAGTTTTGCTCATTACACATAGAATTGACGATGTGTTTTCTGTATGTGACCGTGTAATAGTAATGCGAAGAGGAACTAAGGTTGCTGATCAGGAGATTGACAAGCTAACTGCTAATGAACTCACTGGTCTTATAACCGGAGCTATATGACAATCTCTAAAAATTCTCAACTTTTCTGGGTTCTAATATTTATCGTTTCATTATGTTTTGTAATGAGTTTTATTCGCCCTGGTTTTCTTGCTTATGATAATCTCCATAATATCTCCAGAAACTCATCGTTTGTTGCAATAATGGCATTGGGTCAAAGCTGGGTTATTTTGACAGGAGGTATTGATTTAAGTGTTGGTTCGGTAATGGGGCTTAGTGCAATTACTGCTGGACTTCTTCTTTCGGGCGGATATTCAATATATTTTTCAATTGTAGCAGCACTTCTGGTCGCCATGACATGTGGGCTTATTAATGGAGTTCTTATTTCGCGGTTCAGGCTATCTCCGTTTATTGTGACTTTGGGTATGCTAAGCATTACCCGAAGTTTATGCCTTGTTGTTTCAGGAAACTCGATGATTTATTCCTTTGGTCCTGATGAAGAAACGTTTCTTCTTCTTGGATCTGAAAAAATTCTTGGTTTATCCCTAAGTACGTGGATTGCCATATTTCTTGCTCTTTTAAGTTTATTTGTGCTTCGCAATCTTGTAATTGGAGTTTATCTATATGCAATTGGAAGTAATGAATCTGCATGCAAAGCGGCAGGAGTTTCAATTTTGAGTGTTAAAACAACTGCGTATGTTGTCAGTGCTACAGCAGCCGGGATCAGCGGAGTGCTTACTGTTGCCTGGCTTGGATCTGCTACTACTGGCCTTGGCACTGGGGACGAACTTACTGTAATTGCAGCAACAGTTTTGTCCGGTTTTTCCCTTAGTGGTGGAGTTGGAGTGGCATGGGCTCCTGTAGTTGGGGCATTTTTGATTGAACTTGTGAGAAACAGCTTGTTACTCTTGGGGGTTCCATCATTTTGGCAAGGAATGGTTGTCGGAATTGTTCTGCTTGGTGCAATTGGTGTTGAGAGGTTGTTTAATCGGGAAAAAGCCTGAGTATGGTATAATGCATTGTTTAAGCAAGGTTGCTCTGACTTTTCTTTCCCCAAGCATACTCTTTTGCGCTTGGATTATATTATTTATTGATTCTTCCTGGGTGCAGGCAAGCGATAAAAAGAGTGAAAAAGTATTTGTCGTAATTCCCAAGTTTACTCATGCATTTTTTGAGCGAACAAAAAGAGGTTGTATCTTTGCTGCTAAAAGCCTAGAGGGTGTTTCGTGCAGATATGAGCCCCCAAGATCATTTGATGTTCGTGAGCAGGTTAGAATACTCGAGGATATGCTTAGTATCGGGGTGGATGGAATTGCGATTGCCCCAATATCTTCTGCAGCTATAGGCAGGGCTCTTAGACAGTCAAACACAAAAAAGGTACCAATTGTAACATTTGATTCTGATCTTCGGGCAGAGGACAGGTATTTAAGATATACCTATATTGGCAGTAATAATTTCTCTATTGGAGTAGAACTCGCGCGAATGCTTAATGAAATTCGTCCTGAGGGTGGTTTGTTATTAATACAGGCTGGTGAACCACCGGCCGAAAATCTCAAGGAAAGATTAGAAGGGTTTTTATCACATCTTGAAAACTTTGATTTAGATGTTAACAGTGTACATTCCCGTAAATGGAAACAAGTACCTGGATCTCCAATGTATTGTGATGCAAGTGAGCAGATTGCAGTAAGACAGCTTGAAGATACTTTGGGTGCTTACCCGGAGCTTTCGGCTTTTGTTGCTCTTGGCGCATGGCCACAAGTTGCTAAACGTGGATACAAGCAGGCTTTAAAAAATCAAAAAATGCGTATAGATTCCAATCAGCTTGTTCTTCTTGCAGCAGATACGCTTGATATGCAGATTGAACTTCTGGCTGAGGGTTATACTCAGGGATTAGTAGGGCAACGTCCATTTGAAATGGGAGCAAAGTCTATACGAGTTCTTTATAAAATAATTAATAAAGAAGTAGCTGATATACCAGATCCAATTTATACGGGCCTTGATATTTGTACTTCTGACAATTTAAGTAGCTGCATAAATGAAGGTGATATGGCTTCAAAGTAATGGGCAAATTTACTTGGAAAGGCTAATTACAGAGTATTCCCACCTGAGACCAGTTACTGTCTCATTGCCTTTCGTCAAATGGCTCGCAGGGCAGGTAGGTTAGGGTATGACTCGATTAATCCCTTTGCCCGTGGTGCGCTAGAGTTTGACTCCAGGCACTGACAGTAACTCGTTTCTGAGGAGAAGAAACGTGTATAAGAGGTTTTCGGAAGAAGCCAAGGAAGTCATGCAGTTTGCAAACCAGGAGGCTCAAAAGTTAAACCATGATTACATTGGCACCGAGCATATTTTGTTTGGACTGCTTAATAGTTTTCAAGGTATTGCTTGGAATATTTTCTTGCAGCTTGATGTTCACCCAAGGAAAATCAGGCTTGAGTTGCAAAAGTTAGTTCAAGCAGGAGAAGAAAGGGCCTCAATTGGAAAACTTCCAAACACCCCAAGAGTAAAAAAAGTCCTGGATATAGCGCTCCAGGAAGTCAAGGCCTGTTGTAAGGATATGGTTGGGCCAGTGCACTTACTGCTTGCTCTAGCTTCCGAACAGACATTCTTCCAGCAAAGGTATTACCGGGTCGACTTGTTCGGCCCATTTTTATACGCGAGCTAATATCTACTTTGACAATTAGGAAAGCAATATGCCCCTCGTGATTTGATTTTCCGTATGGAAAATCAAATTGGGGTATGTGAGCCGTTAAGCGATCCAGCCTGCGACGAGCTCAGGCCGAGTATATACAGTGATTGAACTCATTATGAGATTTACATAAAAAATAAAACAAGTATATTTCCAAAATGCATAAACAATCAAAAATGAGATATTTGAAAATACGGGGGATATTATTTATATTTCGTGCCGTCCTGTTCTCCCTTGTAATTAACGCGCCATATATTTGGGAGTTTATTATAAGCGAAGGTAATTCGCCTAAATTATTTAGCGATTCAGATGAAACTGTGTATTTAAGGCAAGCGTATTTTATAGCAGATAGTTTGCCTATGAACTCGGTTTACAAGGAGCATGCAAATTATACCGACATCAAAGAATTGATTCTTTCTCATCGTCCTGATCAAACTTTAACTCACCTTGTTGCAGGTAGATTTGCAAAGTCCCTGAATCTTTCAATACTTGAGCTGAATATTGTATTAGATATATTTTTCTCAATAGTAGGCTATCTTCTGTTTGTGTATTTTCTAAATTGTCTTATTCCAGGCTTTTCATTTATAAGAGCTGAAATTGTTACAATCTTATTTCTTTCAAGTCCTTGGGTGTTTAGTTTTGAGAATTATTTTTCTCTTCATTCGGCTCTTCCGGATAAATCTGCAACTTTGCCATTTATGTCTCATAGTTGTCTTCCGATTCTTGAGGGTCTTGAATCGCAGATCAGTGTAATATGGATTATTGTTTGTTTATATGCATGGCATAAAAGTCGTTCGGGTTCATTAAGATCGTTGATTTTGACAGGAATTTTGCACGGACTTTTTATTTATATATATGTTCTTGGTTGGATAGGAGCGGGGGTTTTGATTGGAGTGTTAATCATATTAGAATCTTTGCTGTCATTCGAGGTGCGTACCGGATATCTAAAGGATACACTAAGAAGGATATTTGTGTTCTCAGTTACATCGTTAATTGTATCGATGCCCGGAATTTATATTATTATTCATAGTTCAATTAAAGAGCCGCTTTATAAAGTATATGAAAATATATACTCTCAAGTTTGGTACTCACCGGTTGAATGGCTTTTGTTTTTAATCATAGCAATATTTACCTTTTTATTTATTCGACGGGTCAATAGAAGAAAGGATTTGTACTCACTGAATCTGATTTTGATTGCTACGCTGATCTCAGAATTGATTGTTTTAAACTTGCAGCCTTTAGCAGGATTTACTCTTTGTGGTGTATATATTTTAATGATGTATTATCGGCCTATCGCTACAGCTACTTTATTTTCGATTCTTATTCTTGGTTTTAGAAATAGTTTTATTATTAGATATGTATTTGTCGTGTTCTATTTTCTTTTGCTTGGTGCAACATTATATAATTTAAACAAAAATCACACTAATAATAATGAATTTACAAATGATAGCACTGAGCTTGTAGGCTTTTTAAAATCAACTGAAATTAAAAATAAAGTTTTAGTATTCTTATCTCATAAAAACCCATTTAACGAAAAAGCAAGTGAATTTGATCAACTATGGGAACTAAATGCAGTTGCGGCAATTACAGAGAATTATCTGCTTTATGAAGCCATATTTACTCCCAGCGCAACTGTATCAGATAGTGAAATCATAGAGAGAGAAATGTTGCTGGGTCTTATCTATACAGGAACCAAAAGTTTAATAAGAAAATGCATAGATAAAATCGAAACAGAGCCTAAGTATTTATTCTTTTTACAGTGGATTTCTGTGCAGGCAGCAAGGGTAGAATTATGTCAGAAAACAGCTTCTCTTCAATCAGAGGTATCTTCTTGTGATCTTATTAGAAAATATGAATTTGATTATATTATACTTGAAACCAGGTTGCAGAAAGAACTTCCTGAACCTACTCTTTTATATTCAAGTCTGGTTTGGACAAGCAAAAACAGGGAATATGAAATATATAAAGTAGACAAGAATCAGGCAATAGAGCATTTTTGTAAGTAGCCAGTTAAAAAAATCCAGAAGAAATAGACAGCTAATGGATACCAGAAAAGCCAATGCTGCTGATCTGCAAAGAGGGCGACTAAGGGAAGAATACATAACTGTAGTAAAACCAGATAAAGAGTTGTTTTTAGAGTTTTATTTGTTGGTGATTTTACAATCAGCAAAAGTGGAATAAGCAGAAGGCAGGTCGAATCAGATATCCAGCCATAAGGGTTAAAGAATAGAGATGCTGTTGTTAACAAAGGAAAATATCTCTCAGGGTTTTTTGATATTCTGTCAGTGAATACAAGATAGGTAACAACTATTATACCTAAAGACGGAATAAGAATCATAATCCATGGAATGCTGTTACCAGAAATCAAAAATGAAATATTCCTAATAAAGCCCGTAAATGAAGCAACTATCCAGTCCTCTATTCCACCTGCAGGATTTTTTTCGGTAGATGTCAGAGCGTACAGCCATTCACTTATTGTAGTTGGGCTAAGTATGCAGAACATTCCAATAATAAAAATTGAAGGAGCAAGAGAAATAGCTGCTTTTATAAATTCTCGCTGTTTTGCAAGAAGAAAAAAACGAGCCAGAATAAGAAGATAAAGCAAATGTGGCTTGGTGCTTAATAAGAAAAGCCCTGCGCCCTCAAGAAAAGCATTATTTTTCATAATTCCAATAAAATATAATGTAGTTCCAAAGAGCAAAATTGCCCCTAGTTGCCCAAACATTAAAGATGTATGTATTGGTATAAAAACAGAGCTTGCAGCAAGCATTAAAAATGTTGCCCCAGGACCTGCTTTATAATGATTGGATATTAAAAGTACTGAAGCACTATAAATAGTGATGCTTGTTAATAGCCAGACATATGCCGCAGTTTCGAAATCGCCCCATATTAAAAATTCTAGAATAAAAAGAAGCCAGGGAGGATTCCACATCAAAATCGGGTATTCGATATCTGATCCAGCACTTTTTTGCATTTGAAACATTTGCTCTGCATCGTAGGGATTATTTCCTGAAAGCCAAATATTAAGCGCGCTCCAGTACTGAGAAAAATCAACAGTTCCGTAATGTCCAAATTCCAGGGTGGAAGTTAAATTTAAGAACAGGGTTCTTGTTAAATGAACACTAAGGGGAAAAAGAATAAGAAGTGTTAGTTTATATGAAAGTTTTTTCAATAGATTGTAGGTAGTGTTAATTTTTTATAAACGCCGATTTGGGAAATAAAATAGACGATGCACTGAGTCAAGATTAAAGTTATTCAACTGGCAGAAATTAGCCTGCATTATTCATCAGACAATAGCTGTTTGCAGTAGGATGATGATGAATAATGCAGGCTAAGCAGCCAAATGAGTTATTGTGTCTGAATAACTTGTAATAGGCAATTTTGGCAGAATCTTTTGGTTAAGGAATTGCATAATTTCGAAAAAATAACTTCATCTAGACTTCATCATTATACCGGCCCGGTTTATTCATGAGACATTCTAACTCTAAGATTAACAGGCTTTTCGGGTAAGGCGCTTTCATTAGGAGTAGGGGTAGGAGTTGAAGTAGGAGTAGGAGTAGGGGTTGGAGTAGGAGTAGGGGTTGGAGTTGGAGTTGGAGTAGGGGTTGGAGTTGGAG